>PBED01000007.1:0-58155 GCA_002718255.1 Marinobacter sp.
AGTGTTGATTGTTCCGACCGTTATCACGGTTGTCTGGATTAGTGCTTTCGGTGGTGCCGCTATCGAACAGATCCAGCAAGGTATTGGTGAGTTGGCTGAAAATGGTCTGACTGAGGTTTCCCTCGCGACCTTCCAGATGTTTGCGAACCTGCCGCTGACCGGAATCCTGTCATTCGTGGGTATCGTTCTGGTGTTGGTGTTCTTCGTAACATCCTCAGACTCCGGGTCGCTGGTTATCGACAGCATTACCGCCGGTGGCAAGACCGATGCGCCGACCGCTCAGCGTGTTTTCTGGGTAGTTGCTGAGGGCGCTATCGCGGCGGCTCTGATCTTCGGTGGTGGCGAAGACGCTCTGGGTGCTATCAAGGCCACAGCCATCAGTGCAGGTCTGCCGTTTACAGTCGTTCTACTGATCATGACCTGGGGCCTGCTCAAGGGCCTGAGTCACGAGCGTCAACTCCTGATTGCCAGGGGCGAGCTCACGTAAGGACGTGCTGAGAACCAAAAAAACCGGGGTTTCGGCCCCGGTTTTTTTGTTCCTGATCGAATCTCAGGAGCTGGCAAAGGTTTCCATGGCAAACCGGGAGCGCTCCAGCGGTGTGAAGTGAGGCCGCTTGAGAGATTCGATAGCCCGCAGGCGGGGCAGCAGGCCTCGACCATTTGCCATCTGGATCGCCAGCCCTGGCCGGGCGTTTAGCTCCAGCAGCAGCGGGCCCTCGTTGGCATCCACCACCAGATCCACTCCCATGTAGCCGAGCCCCGTTGCCTCGTAGCATCGTGAAGCCATTTCCAGCATCTCGTCCCACGCTTCAATCTGAATGTTCTCCAGCGCCAGGCCGGTGTCCGGGTGCAGGGTAATGGGGCGATTGAACTGAACCGCATTCAGACCCCTCCCGGAACCGATATCCAGACCAACACCCACAGCCCCCTGGTGGAGGTTCGCCTTACCGTCCGATGCGGTCGTAGCCAGTCTCAGCATGGCCATTACGGGATAGCCCTGAAAAACGATAATCCGGATGTCGGGAACACCCTGATGGGAGTATTTGGCCAGTGATGGCGCCGACTCCACCAGATTTTCGACAATAGCCACATCCGGCGTACCCGCCAGCGAATACAGCCCGGCCAGAATGTTGGTCAGGTGGCGCTCTAGGAAGGAAGAATCCACTCGCGAACCAGAGGCCTTGACGTACTCCTCGCCATCCCGCCCGGTAATAACGGTAATGCCCTTGCCGCCGGAGCCTTTTGCCGGTTTGATGGCAAACCCCGCCAGGTCCTCGGCCATTTCCCGGAAGTGCGATATTTCATGCTGCTGGTGCACAACCTGAAGCAGTTTCGGGGTTTTTACGCCGTACTCGGCAACCACCAGTTTGGTCTTCAGTTTGTTGTCTACCAGAGGATAGGAGGATCGCTCATTGTACCGGGCAATGTAGTCCACATTGCGCCGGTTCATGTTCAGCATTCCCAGCCTCTTGAGTGCTCGCGGCGATATCCAGTCCATGTCAGTCGTACGCCTTCATTGGCGTAAAGCGTCTCAGCTCGCTGAGTTTGTAGCCGGTGTATTGGCCCATCAACAGGATCAGCCCCAGAATAACAAGGTGCAGCTCGGGGAAGTTGAAGGTGAGATGGCTGGCCAGGGGTGCGCTCATCAGCAAATAGGCGCAGATGGCCACAAACAGACTGCCGGCGCCCTGGACCATGACCTCGTGCGCGCCTTCTTCTTCCCAGAGGATGGACATGCGCTCAATGGTCCAGGCAATGATTACCATCGGGAAAAAGGTCACCGTCATGCCGGTGTTGAACCCCATCTGGTAGCCAATGATGCTCAGGCCGGCAGTGATGAAAATAACGAGGATGATCAGCGCCGATATCCGCGACACCAGCAGCAGGTTGAGGCTCGATAAATAGCCGCGCATGAGCAGGCCGATCGACACCACTGACAGGAAGGCGATCAATCCCGGTATCAGGGTCGTCTGGACGAACGCCACGGCAATAAGCACGGGCATGAAGGTGCCGGAGGTGCGGATGCCGATGACAATACGCATGAAAGCGACCATCAGCGCGCCCAGAGGCAGCAGCAACAGCATTCGGAACATGCTTTGCTCTTCGATGGGCAGCTCATAAAAGCTGAGAAAACCCAGGCCGTTGGAGGCAGATTCCATGGTGGCCAATTGCAGGGCAGGCACCGTTTGCCGAAGCATGGAGAAGCTGACTTCAGAGTTCTCTCCGCCTACCACATCAAGCAATGAGGTAGCGCCCTGACGCCACAGCAGGAGATCATCAGGCACCCCCTGCTCGGCGGTCTTGGGATTGAATGTGAGCCATCGCTCCCCGTTGTAGATCTGCAGGTAGGGCATCAGCTGTTGCCGCCGACGGGCATCCTCGAGCCTGAGACCGTCAGCAATTCTGGCGGCAATGCCACTGTGGTTCAGCATATCGACCAGAAGATTCAGGTAGTTATCTTCCGAGACCAGAAGGGTTGTGTTCTGGGTCCGGGTGTCGGGCTGCATCAGTCGGATCAGCTCGCGGGTCATGCTCTCTGGCGTGCTTGAGCGGGCCTTTGCCTGCTCCAGAATTTCCTGGACAGCGGTTGCCTCGGGCTCTTCCCAGAACGTATTCGGGGTTTTCGGTTTCCGAGCCGGAATTTCCGATTGTGCGTTCGGATCCGGAATAAACTGGGCTTTGAAATACAGTGTTTGCGGCCCCGAGACTTCTCGCTTGCTCCATTCCGCGCGCCGGCTGCCGGAGCTGTCGATGATTGAGAAGCCGTAGCCAGGTGACGCCGCCTGTTCGGTCAGGATGCGAAAGCCCGGTGGCTGCTCGGGAATGTTGAGGCTGGCAAGCACCGAGCCGTCGCCTGCGTCGAAATCAATCCGGGCCTCGACCATCCAGACCGGACGTTGTTCGCCGGTCAGCCAGGGAATGCCGAGCTCAATGTGTCGCCAGACGGCCAGGGAAATACCTGCCGAGATCAGCAGGAAAACGGCAATGTAGAAGGGTAAGCGCGAGCGGGTGGTCACGATTCGTTCTCATTGCTGTTGCGGATGGATTCGGGTAATTCGGTTGCGTACTCCTTGCCAACATCGACCAGCATTACGTCACGCAGAATATTGCGACCGATCAGAACTTCGTAGGTCAGGTTGGTTCTGTCGGCGAGTGTGAACTCGGCCACCTGCTGGTGATCGCCAATAAAAAACTGGAGCTCGACGACAACGCGGCGTTCTGCCTCTTCGGCACTGGCCTGAATGACGCGAACGCGCCGTGAGATCTCTTTTTCCAGCGTTACGAACTTGTCGGCTCCGGGAACAGGCACATCAAACCGCACCCAGTTGTTGCCGTCCCGTTCAAATCGCGTGATGTTGCGAGCGTCGATAGAGGAAGTTTCTGCGCCACTATCAATCCGGGCCTTGTAGATCAATCCTGGACCAGCGAGATAGAAGTTTTCTACCTCACCGACAATTACCTTGCCCTTGAGGCGATCTGCGCGGCCTTTCGAGTCGTCTGTGGTGGGGCATTGCTTCTGGGCCTGCACCGGCGGGCACTCGGGTTTCTCAACCTGGGTGGTAATGGCATCCAGTATGGTTTGCGTGCCTGAACGGTTCTGTGAGATGACCTGTTCGTGCCGAACGGCCGCGTTTTCTTCCATGGTCACAAGGGTGGCTCGTTGAGTCTTAACCGACGCTCCGAGCTCATTCAGGTCCGTTTTTGGAACCATGAAATAGCGGTCTGCTGAGCATCCCGTTAGCAGAAGAATACCTGCAAGGGCAGTAACGGAAAGCTTGGGCAGTCCAGCCCGAAAACACTTCAAACCCATGAAAAACCCCTGAGCTGGCAGCCTGTCACGCCCGAATTGAGTTGGCTGTGACGGTCTGTGCGTTTGAAACCATATACATAAGAAGGAGGAGTATACAGCATCCAACCTGTGTGGTTGATTTACAGATGGTTAAGGGGCAGTAGTGTTTACCGCGACAGAAAATGTCCTTCACCGAGAACAGTCTCGGCACGCAGGTATTCCTGGATAACGGGGGAACAATTGAGGTAGAAAAGCAGCAGCTCTCGCTGGACATCCTGGTCCTGGATCCGTGCGGCAAAACTGATCAGTTCCCGGACCTCCTCGTCGCTTTCGGCTTCGCTCGAGGGTACACCGAAGCTCTTGCCATACCGGGATTTCAACAGGTTGGTCAGGCGCTCCAGATGAAGCTCGCCTGTGTGGGTGATGTGCGGCAGAATTCTGAATGCTTGGTTGTTGCCGGTCGAACGCTTGCCGAACAACCCTGTGTCGCTCTCCTGGCCGGGACAGTCATTGTGGAGAAACTCCGCCTCCAGTTTTCGCCACAATTCTTTCAGCATGATCGGTTATCCATTTCTGATCCGGTTCTGGCCTGGCAGTTAATAAAAGGTAATAACCCTTTGCCTGGCGAACATTTTACCCTTTTAGACGATATTACGTTGGGCGTCCAGAGTCGGATGCCTGCGCTTTCAAATATTGCCAAGCAGTCGTGGTCGATCTCCGCGCCACCAGTCAGATTGACGGCGTCCCGGGCAAAAGGTTCCTTTCCTGAGGTAGACTGTCCTGACGCTTAACATCAGACACAGTTCATGCAAACACAGAACCTGAACAGGAGTAGTGCCCGGTGCCTGAAGCCATCACGGAATTGATGTTGTCCCGACCTGATCTGATGGCGGGACTGATGGTTGTATTGATTCTTCTAGTCATTCTGAAAGGGCTTTGGGGCAGGAGTGGTCGACTTGAGCAGGACGTCGAGTACTGGCGACAGCACGCCGCAGGCCTCGAAAACCGGCTGGCCGGGCTCGAATCGGATCTGGAGAGCCGAAAACAGCGGCTGGAGCAGCTCGAAAGTGAACGCCAGAGCTTGCAGGCAAAGTCGGACGAGCTTTCCAGGGAAGTGGGCGAGGCTCGTGTTGCGCTCCGCGAGAAGGAAGTGACCATCGATAAGGAGCGCCGATCCGCCAATGAAAAGCTGGAGCTGCTGGAGCGCAACCGGGATGCCCTGAAGCAGGAATTCGAGAACCTTGCCAACAAGATTTTCGATCAGAAGAGCGAGCGTTTCAGCCAGCAGACCCGCACCAGTCTCGATACCCTGCTCAATCCGTTCCGGGACCAGTTGCAGGACTTCCGCAAGCGGGTTGAGGACGTGTATACCACTGAAACCCGGGACCGACAGGCCCTGCGCAGTGAGATCAAATCATTGCAGGACCTGAACCGACAGATTACCGAAGAAGCATCCAATCTGACCCGGGCTCTCAAGGGCGACAAGAAGATTCAGGGTAACTGGGGTGAGCTGATCCTGGAGCGGGTACTGGAAAAGTCCGGGCTCCGAAAGGGCGTGGAATACGACACCCAGGGCAGCTACCGGGACAGCGACAATCAGCTCTATCGACCGGATGTCATTGTCCATCTGCCAGACAGTCGCAACCTGATCATTGATTCCAAGGTCTCGCTGGTGGCCTACCAGCGGTGGGTAACGGAGGATGAAGACTCCGGGGGTAAGGACGAGGCTCTTAAGCAGCATGTGGAGGCTGTGAGAAATCACATCCGTACCCTCAGCGAAAAAGACTACAGCCAACTCCATGGCCTGCATTCTCCGGATTTCGTGCTGCTGTTCATGCCTATAGAGCCCGCTTTTGTGGCAGCATTTCAGCAGGACGAGAACCTTTTCGCAGAAGCCTTCGAGCGAAAGATTATTGTGGTAACTCCAACCACGCTACTGGCAACACTGCGAACCATCGAGAATATCTGGCGTTACGAGCGCCAGAGCCAGAATGCCCGGCGTATCGCCGAGCGGGCGGGCGCCGTTTATGACAAACTCAGAGTGTTTGTGGAGGCGATGGAGCGTTTGGGCACACAGTTGCATACCGCCCAGGGCACTTACGATTCAGCCATGAACACGTTGACCCGGGGGCGCGGTAATCTGATCTCGCAGGCCAATCGTTTTGTTGAGCTGGGTGTTCGGGTCAAAAGGGAATTGCCAAAGGGAATCATGGATCAGGCTGAAGTTGACGACGATGATGAATTCCGGGATACCGGGGATAACGACCTGCCTGATTCAGAGAAACAGGCGATTGGCGCAGATAACGAGCAGGAGTAGATGCCATGGCAGTATCATTTGGAACAGGCCGCTGTTTTGCCCTGGGAGCCGTTCTGGCTTCCGTGCTCCTGGCGGGGCCGGCGCTGGCGCTGGCGCCTGAACACGAAACCCGCAGGCTCATGCTGGCCACCGAAGAGGCCGTTGTTGCCGAGAACTGGGGGGAGGCTGCCGAGTATCTGAACCGGTTGCAGCAGCTGGAAGGCGAAAAGCCGGCCGACTATTTCTTTTACCGGGGCCGGGTTATGTTGCAGTCTACCCACCTGAACGAGGCCCAGTCGGCGCTGGAAACCTATGTAAGCCGTGCTGGCACTGAGGGAGCCCATTATCAGGAATCCCTGCAGCTGATTACTTCAATTGAGAAGACCCGCAAGCAGAACGCTCTGGCACCACAGAACGCCGGTGAGAGTGAGCAGGTGGCCGTCATTGAACCGGCAGGAGAGGGCCGGATTGAGTCCCTGCGCAAGCTTTACCTCGCCGATTCAGACCGCGAGGCTTTGACGCTTCATATTAACAGCCTGCTGGAGCTGGCCGGCTGGCGTCGCGATCAGGCGGTGGTCCGGCTGGACCGGCCGGCAGATGTCGAGTATCGAGTCGGTACCCAGGAAGACCAGATACAGATTCAGGAAATTCGACGAGCCGAGGATGGCCGGATACTGCGCAGTGCGGAGCAAATGTCGGTTTTTGGCATTAACCCCAGGGTTGAATGGCGTTGCGAAGCGGCGGTCTCCACCTGCTGGGTCTACGATCCCAGAGATGGCTCCCGCCTGCTTCAACTGGCCGAAAACCGGGAACGGGCCCAGGAAATCGCCGAGACGCTGGGGCAACTGATCCGTTCGCTTCAGGCCCCCTCGGGTTCCTGAGTCAATCGGAGAGGTCGCCGCGCTCGCCTTCCCGGTATGCGCCGGGCGTCACCCCGGTCCACTTCTTGAAGGCACGGTGGAAGGTTGATGGCTCGGTGAAACCGACCTTGGCGGCGATGTCGTTAATGGGAAGTTCCTGTCGGCTCAGGTAGTAAATCGCCATATCCCGGCGCAACAAATCCTTGATTTCCTGGAACGAGGTATTTTCCTGCTTCAGCCGGCGACGCAGTGTCTGCGGGCTGGTGTGCAGTTCCGCAGCAATCCATTCAAAATCCGGCAACGGCTTCGACAAATCCCTTCCGATCAGTGCCCGGATGCGTCCCGTGAAGGTGTTACTCTCGTCTGGGCGGGACAGCAGGTCTGCCGGGGAGGTCTTCAGGAACTGCCGCATCTCCGGCTTGTCCCGGATGACCGGCGCCGACAGGAAACGCTTGTCGAAGGTCAGAGCGATTTTGTCGGACTCGAACGCCAGGGGGCAGTGAAAGATGTGCCGGTATTCGTCGCCATGGGCCGGCCGGGGGTAATCGAATTCGGCCTTCTCCAGCTCGATGGGTTGGCCGATCAGCCAGCTACCCAGGCGGTGCCATATCACCAGAATGCTCTCCCGGAGGAAAAAACTGGGGTCGTTGATCTCGCCCTCCATTCGGGCAACCAGCTGAGCCTTGTCCTCGCCAACCTCCAGTTCCATCGACACCATGGGCTCGAACAGACGGGAGAACTGGAAGGCTTGCCGATACACGGATTCCAGGTTGGGGCAGTCAATTACCAGCGCACACATGGTTGCGAAGGTCCCTGTTCGGGCCCGTCTGGGCCCCAGCCCCATGAACTCATCCCCCATCCGGTTCCACAGCACCTGCATCAGATGGCTGAACTGGTCACTGCTGACCCGGGCCATCTCGATACGTAACAGATCGGGAGAGATTCCTGCCTCCCGAAGCATTTCGCGGGTATCAAAACCAAGTCTCTTGGCACCCACGAGGGCAGCCTGAACAAAGTGCTTCGAAACCGTCAGATCGGACATTACGCTCGCCATTCCATAAAAACGAAACCCATCATAAAACCCCGGCAGAACAATGCAACCGAAGCCGTTGTGATGGTCTGGTAGAAACGGTCAATCGGAATGACGGAACCGGCAGTTGGCCCCGTTGGCAAAACCGGGCAGCATGAAGAAAACAAACGCTATTCGGACAACTCTGATAATAAAAAGGAGATCATCATGGCGGGTCCTCTGACTTCGCTGAAAGTTCTGGATTTCAGTACCTTGTTGCCGGGCCCCTACGCCACCATGCTGCTGGCAGACATGGGGGCAGATGTGTTGCGTGTGGAAGCACCGGACCGAGTGGACCTGACCCGGGTAATGCCACCCCACGATGCCGGCGTGAGCACCGCTCACGGTTTCCTGAACCGCGGCAAGAAGTCTCTCGGGCTCAACCTCAAAGAGGAAGGTAGCCGGGAGAAAGTTCTGGAACTGGTCAAGGACTACGACGTTGTTATTGAGCAGTTTCGCCCGGGCGTGATGGACCGCCTTGGCATTGGCTATGAGGCCCTGAAGGCGGTAAACCCTCGCCTCATCTATTGCTCCATTACCGGTTATGGCCAGACCGGCCCCTACAAGGACCGCGCAGGCCATGACATCAATTATCTCTCCCTGGCAGGCGTCAGCAGCCACTGCGGCCGAGCCGACGGCGGCCCGCCACCCATGGGTATCCAGATAGCGGATGTGGCCGGCGGCTCCCACCATGCGGTTATGGGCATTCTGGCCGCGGTGGTACACCGTCAGCAGACCGGAGAAGGGCAGTTTGTCGATATCAGCATGACCGACGCGGCCTTTGCGCTGAACGCCATGGCCGGGGCGGCGTGCCTGGCCGGCGGCCAGGAGCAGAAGCCAGAGAGCGCGCTGCTCAACGGCGGCTCATTCTACGACTACTACCAGACCAGCGACGGCCGCTGGCTCTCGGTGGGAAGCCTCGAACCCCAGTTCTCCGCTCGCCTTTGCGACACCCTGGGGATTCCGGACATGAAAAGCCTCGCCATGAGCCAGAAGCCCGAGCATCGCCAGCAACTCAAATCCGCCATCAAGGAAAAAATTGCCGCGAAACCGCTGGCCGATTGGCAGGAGATTTTCGCCAACCAGGATGCCTGCGTGGAGCCGGTTCTGACCATTTCGGAGGCCGCCGAGCATCCACAGCTGAAGGCCAGGAATATGGTGATTGGCGTTGACAGGGGAGATGACACCCTGCAGCCGCAGATCGGATTTCCGATCAAGTTTGAAAAAACGCCGTCGGAAACGTCCCGGATCGGGAAGATGCTTGGGGCTGATAACGAACAGTTTCTTTAGTTGAAAATAAACGTGAATAAGTATTCAGTTTTATCTGGTTGAAAAGGAGGGCTCTGCTAGTTTTATACATGTCACCGGAAACGGTGAAAACGTAGTGAACAATTACAAGGACAACACTATGAATTTCAGGAAAATCCCGAGTGGCAGACATGCCCTCAGTCTCACCGTCGCCCTGCTTGGCAGTACTTTGCTGGCGGGTTGTTTTGATAGCGACAATGACTCTTCTGGACCCTCTCAGGCTGAGGTGGATCCCAATCTCTTTCCCTCAGATGGTCAGCTAGAGGCGACCATTCGCCGGACAACTGGGGGAGTGCCGCATATAACCGCAGGTAACTTGAAATCTGCCGCGTTTGGGCACGGCTATGCGCAGGCGCAAGACAATGTCTGTGTGTTGGCTGAGGCGATTGTTAAGGCTCGGAGTGAGAGGGCAAAGTATTTTGGTCCCGGGCCTGACGATATCAACGTCATCAATGATTTCAGTTACAAGGCACAGAAAATACTAAGTGGTGCGGAAGCTGAATTCCCCACCTTGAGCCCCGAATCGAAAGCTCTGATTGAAGGGTTTTCGGCGGGTTACAACAAATATGTGGCGGAAACACCGCCTGCAGACCTTCCAGAGGAATGTCAAAGTCAGCCTTGGGTTAAGAGCATTACCCCTGTTGATCTTCTCGCGCATTATCGCGTAGTTGGCCAGTATGCAAGCGGTGCGCAGTTTGCAACAGGTGCAATTTTCCTGGCGGTGCCATTCGATGAATCACCATTGCCAGATCCGGTAGTTGCGAAAAGCGATTTGGAGGACGAGAAATTCCGCCTCGTTGCAGAAAACGCCAGAAAGAGCGCTGGCAAGATCGAGAACTTCCAGGACATGGGGCTTGCCAGTAACGCCTGGGGTATCGGTGGTGACATGACTGAGAGCGGCAAAGGCGCACTCTTGGCCAATCCACACTTCCCCTATACGGGGCATAGACGCCTTTATCAGACTCAAATGACTGTACCCGGTTACCTGGACACCATGGGAGCCGGTCTGCTGGGCACTGCGATACCACTGATTAATTTCAATGAGAATCTTGGATGGTCTCATACCGTGACCACCAGCCGTCGTTTCACACTTTACGAGTTGACTTTAAAGCCAGGAGACAAGTTCACCTATATCAAAGACGGAAAGGAAAAGCCGATTACCTCCGAAACCTTCCAGATTGAGGTGTTTGATGGATCTCCCACTCCAGTAGTTCTGGAGAAGACTTTCTACTACTCAGAGTATGGCCCAATGGTCTCCGCTAATGCCGTGACAAGAGGCGGTTTGCCGAAATGGGGCGAAAATGGAACGGCTTATACCTATCGTGACGCTAACGCAAGTACGGTCCGTTTGCTCGATACGTGGTTGCAGATGAGTCGCGCCAAGAACCTGGCGGAGTTCCAGAGTGTTTTCAAGAATTGTGGTAGCACCCTCTGGACCAACTCCACCTACGCCGATGATCAGGGTAACGCGTTCTACATAGACAGCAGCTCGGTGCCAAATCTTTCAGATGCGACTCTTGCAGTCATCGACTTCAAACGTAAAGTTAACAGTGATTACAACCAACTGTTTAACGCAGGGTTGACGCTTCTCGACGGCGACACGTCCCGCGATGACTGGGTAGAGGGCGAATGTAATGGTTTGGTGCCCTACGAAGATAAACCCAAGCTGTTGAGAACAGATTGGGTTCAGAACTCCAATGACAGTTACTGGTCAACCAATCCGGCTCAGTTCCTCACAGGGTATTCCCCGCTGTTCGGTCCAGAAGAGTCGCCCTTGGGACCAAGGACTCGGTTGGGGATTACTATGTTGCAGAATCCGATGTCTACTGGCCCTGTATCGCCCGACGCACCAACGCCTGCTGGACAGGACGGTAAGTTTGGAGCTGTTGATTTAATTAACGTGATCTACAACAACCGAGCGTGGTATACGGATCAGTTCCTTGCCGAGCTTCGTGACCGTTGCACTGCCATTGGCGTGGATCCTGTTAATCTGCCAGGTAGTGGATCACGCAGCGTGGATCAGGCTTGCGGTGTCCTTCAGAGCTGGGATGGCCTTTACAACGTCGATAGTGTTGGAGCCCACGTTTATCGTATGTTCATTGCAAACTATCGGGGGGCTTTCAATTCGGATCTGACAGTAGCGTTTGATCCGGAAGACCCGGTAGCAACACCATCAACCCCTTCCTCGGCCAACGCTGGTACAGCGGATGATTCGATGCTTCAGGCATTGGCAGTCGGGTTGAATACACTGGACCAGGTCAATATCGCCTACGATGCAACGCTTGGGTCGGTTCAGTACTACCAACCCTCTGGAGGAGCATTGCCGGGTTTGCCGGGTGGCAGTCTCGCTGGTGGAACCCCGCGTGATCTTGGGGCTTCCTTCCCGTGGCATGGTGGAGACGGTTCCATTGATGGTGCATTCAACGCGATCGGTGTTGTAACGGACAACTTCTGGGAAGACACTCGCTTCCCCCGCGTTTCTCCTGAAGTGATAGACGATACCGCCGGTTTGTCTGCAACAGCCGGAGAGGGGTGGCGAATGGCTCGAGGTGCGAGTTGGCATTTCGGGCTGGAGTTCACGGATAACGGACCGGAAGCCTATGGCTTGATCAGTTATTCACAGTCTACGGATTCGTCGTCTGACTTCTTTAACGACCAGCCAGAGATGTACTCCATGAAGAACTATCGCCCGATTATCTTCAAGCAAAGTGATATTGAAGCAAACCTGATTTCGCAAGGTGAGTTGACGATCACCCAATGAGTTAGCGTGTTCTTGTATTGAAGCCGGAGCTTGGGCTCCGGCTCAGATTGCTGACAAACCCTCGCCATTACGGCGGGGGTTTGTTGTAAGTGGGGCATGGACTTTTCAGAGGCTGCCCGATGCTCAAATAGTCGTCCCCTGTACTACTCGAACAACGATCGTCCGGCACTGGATCCGATGGTGCTGTTCAAGATGTTGTTTCTGGGGTTTCCGTTTGGTATCCGTAGCGAGCGTCAGCCAGTGCGGGAGATACAGATCAACGTGGCCTATCGCTGTCCAGAATATCAGAAAGATCGCGGAGATCCTGGGGCATCTTTTATGGCTCAAATTCCTTGGGATACCTGGCTTGCAGAACCAAAGTCAGAAATGGGCCCCGAAACTGGCTTATCTGAAGTGTTGGCAACCCGGTCGGGAATATTGGGCAAGATCCATCGCCAACTTAATTTAAAACGTCCAAACNCAACGAACCCCGGGAAAACCGGGGTTCGTCAGCAATCTGGGTGGTCTTTCGACCACCCTGTCTTACCTCAGTGCTTGAGATTTTAATCCTGCTGGACAATCTCCGTAATATCCGGGTCTTGATCCATGAAGTTCAGGATGACGGCTGCTCCTCCGGTTGCATTGACTGTGGCAGTTTGACGAACCATTTCGCTAAATACACGCACATCGAGAGGGCCGCCTTGGGGCAAGACAGGAGTGCTGTGAGTCCCCTCTGTGTAGCGAGTAATAGCCGCATTAGCCAGCGGAACACCAAAGGTACCGGTGCCTAAGTCAACTTCATTGGCATTTGTAACAGCAACTGCGTTCAGCAGCTCAGCGAACGGCTCTGTACCGGAAAGGTACGCGTCAAACGCATCGCCCAGTGGGTTTTCGAGCGCATCGTTGGGAATGACTTGATCGCCATTGACCTGTGACAGCAGCACTTTCGATCCCGATTGGTTCAGGCTGTCTGCAAAGTTGATTGGATCTGCTGAATCCAGAGCTGCCTGGAATACGTTGAAGAACGTTTCCAAGTCTGCATCACCCTGCTCAAGCCCCGCCGCAGCCTGGAGGCCGCCGAGAATTGAGGGGGCAAAGGCTGGAGAGTTTTCGAGTAGTCGGACAATCCCGGCTCCCGGTGTCAGTAGCTGAGCTGCGACAATGTCATCCGCAGGATTGCTGCTTTCGTTCGCTACCGCAACGAATGGAGCGCCAACTATGGTTCCCAGAGAATGACCCACAAAATAGACACTGCTTGAATCCAGGTCAGCACCCTCTGTCCCGTCAAAGTCCAGTCCGCCCAGTGAAGCTCGAACATTGAGGAGGTCTACGACCGCCTGACGGTTCTTGTCACGAGAGTTAGTGAAGTTGGTCAGGTTGATGAAGAGGCTGCCAGACTCGCCTGAGGTTTCCGTCATTGCCGTCGGCGTGTTTGCAGCGCTTGCAGTGAAATCAAAGTGGCGTTCATTCTCGGTCTTGGCGATACCAGGTACGGTCGAACCAGCATTAGCCACTGTATTCTCGAACGATCGAAGAGATCGAACCGCTGCGTCCAGCTGTGCTGCTTGGACAGGGTCAGCTAAACCAAGAACGTCCGCAGAACTTGCTCCGCCAGCAATTGCATCAACGGCTCCAGGTGCGATTGCCGCGGCATTCTCAGGTGTTTGACCAAACGAAATAAGTGTCTGGGTCAAAAAGCCAACAGCAATTTCCCCGCTGATGACAGCATTAATGTTTGTTTCGTTGGGTGCGAGTGACTCAGGGAGTCCTCCGGCTTGACCTGAAGTCAAAAGCTGCTCCGCCAAAACCTGTTGCTCTTCAAGGCCAAATGGAGTCACACCATGCACAGGCTGATCAATAACCACCACCGCGACTTGCGACGAATTCGCCAGGGCACTGCCGAACGTCAGAGCAGTACTGCGGTCTGTGGTAATGCCATGCATGTACATGACAGTCTCAAGATTCCCGCTTCCGTCATAGTTTGCAGGATAGAGGACCATGATGGGTACTTCCACTTCCCCGGTTTCAGCAGGGAACGGGAACCTGTAGTTAACCACTTCGCTAACAGTCGAATCCGATTGGGCGAGCTGAACGCCTAACTGATCGCCTGCGGCGGCTGCGAGACTCGCATTGGCAGTCCAGCTTTGAGTGTTGATAACGGAGCCTTCCGCGTCGGATGAGCCTGTGGGAATTCCGAGGTAATAGGGAAGACTAATGGTGCCTTGAACGAGGTTCACTTCCCCAAAGTCTACGAACTGACTTGCTATCGCGGATACCTGGGTTACGTCCTGCGGCTGGCCAAAGCTAGCCGTGGAGCTCTGATCCGTGGGTGTTGGCAGAAGGTCTGCCGCTGTAAATGCTCCTACCAACTGATCGGCCTGGCCGTCAGCAGTAGCATCTGCGGCTGCTACTGCGTTATTTCCGATGGTGTTGAGGGCAAAGAAGTCGGTCTCTCCTCCTTCTCGTGCATCTGACACTGCCTCGAACCTTACAGACCCAAGAATGGTTTCTTTGAAAAATGCTTTGGGATCAGCAATGTATTGGAGGACGCGTTGATCGTTGGACGTCGTAAAGCTATAGGATATTGCAATATCGCTTTCGGTAAGAGCATCGTCAGGTCTAGCCTGATTCGGTACCCCAAAAAAGCTTGCTGCAACTTTTTCCCAGAATTTATCGACAATTTGACGAACTGGTGCCAAAGCAGTGGGGTTGCCAAGCACTCTATCAGGATCGGCGACATCACGGTAAAGAGGATCTTGCACGATGGGATCGCCATTCACATCAAGCACTTCGTTCGTGACTACCACGAGGTAACGCTTGAAAGGACTCAGTGGTTTAGTCGGGTTAACCCGAATTGCTGAGGAACCGTCTAGAGACACTACTTCCGCAACGTACTCAGGCGACTGANTAAGACCATAAAGGTAAGCGCCTGCTTCGGCCTGAGTCCTGCCGCTCAAATCTTGCGGCACTGCGCCAGCTGCAACCTGCGCGGTTATCGCTAGCGGAATAGTTGGAGATTCTCCAGCCCCGAGGCCACGGACAGGATCACCACCTGCGTACTCAAGCTCAATCAGGAAAACGTTTTGATTGGGGTTAGGNATCACGCTGCTCGGATCTTCAGGGTTTGCCAGAATAAAGGCTCTGGAGTCCACGGAGTCAGCATCGATTTGCCCATTGAACTGAACAACGGCCGGCGCGATGGAGGAGGCGCCGCTCAATTGATTTAGGGCAGTCGTAACAGGGGGTGCAGAATCTGCAACCTGGAAGGAACCATCCGCCTCATTGATTTCTGTTGCTGGGTTGTCCGACCTGAAAATCAGGTCGTTAGGCAGGGGCAGGGCACCAGTTACCGGGTTAAAGAGCGGCCAGGTTTTGCCATCCAGCTCTGGATTACTGATCTGATAATCCGGATTNGCATTCGCCCCCGTCTCGCCGCTATCAAAGCAGCCTGTAAGTCCAACGGAAGACGCCACGGCAAGACTTATTAGAGTTTTCTTGAACATGGGTGGAACCTTTTCCTGTTGTTGTGTCGTTATGTTCGGCAGCTGACGGGGCCGGTCTGATCCGGTAAGCCCGTTGTCAGTGGCCTGTTCTGCTTAAACTGTTGTCTGAAATTGTAGCCAGCGCTGTAAGCCAATTTCTGTATCTCTGACTATAGCGACAGTATGGCAAGTGTTGATCAGCCAAAAGTGTGATTCTTCTGGATTGAATCCTCCCCGCACAGTTGGAGTTCGGCCTTTGAGAAAAATAGTTGCCGGATAACGGTTTGTCGAGGTCCGGCAACNGGGAAATTGAGGCGCAGTCGAGGTTTACTCGAAGCGCGAGAAATCCGGTGCGCGTTTTTCCATGAAGGCCNGGAAGGCTTCGGCGGCTTCCGGGGATTTCAGACGCTCTGCAAACAGCTGTCCCTCTTCCAACATGGTTTCCCGGAGTGCTTCCAGGGTTGGCTTGTTAAGAAGCGCNTTGGTGGCTCGAATCGCCGCCGGGGCTTTTTCAGTGAGCCGCTGGCAGGCTTCNAAGGCATTGNCTTCGGTCTGCTCAGGTTCGCAAACNCGGTTGATCAGGCCAAGCCGAAGAGCTTCNTCNGCNGAGAAGGCACCACCAAGCATCAGCAGCTCCGCGGTGCGCACCCGGCCAATCCAGGAGGGAAGNAGCAGGCTGGAGCCNCCTTCNGGGCANAGGCCGAGGCTGGCAAAGGGCATCTGGAATGCNGTGTTGTTGCCGGCGAANACNAGATCGCAGTGCAGCAACATGGTGGTNCCAATGCCGACTGCCGCGCCATTNACCGACGCCACCACNGGTTTGGTTGCACTGGCCAGTAACANAAGAAAGCGGCCTACGGGNGTTTGTTCGAAATCACCGGGCAAGCCGGCGGCAAANTCGCCCAGGTCGTTGCCNGCGGTGAAACACTCGCTGNTGCCGGTAAAGAGTACGCACCGGATNTTGGTATCATCCCTGGCTTGTTCCAGAGCATCGCCCATGGCGGTGTACATGGCGTGGGTGAGGGCGTTCTTGCGCTCTGGCCGGTTCAGCCGAACGATGAGAGTTCTNGCTTTGATTTCGGTAAGGACGAGGTCAGTCACGTTGGCTCCTGCGGTGTTATTCTAGTTTGGTTAGGATGGTACCTTTTTCNTGTNCCGTTTTTCACGGCTTTTTATGACTGCTTCGCCATCTGTCGAATCACTCGCCAAAGCGATTTTCTGGTAAACTTTCGCATCCCGATTTTTGATGACACGACATAACGATATCAAGCTGATGAGGCGCCTATGACCACCGTAATCCGCCAGGACGATCTGATTGAAAGCGTAGCGGACGCGCTGCAGTTCATTTCCTACTACCATCCNAAAGATTTCATTGATGGTGTGTATGAGGCNTACCANAAGGAAGANTCCCAGGCGGCNAAGGANGCNATGGCCCAGATCCTGATCAACTCGCGCATGTGTGCGGAAGGGCATCGGCCCNTGTGTCAGGACACTGGNATTGTGACGGTATTCGTCAACATNGGTATGAACGTTCAGTGGGACTGCGAGNTNNCCCTGGATGATGTGATCAACGAAGGGGTGCGTCGCGCCTANACCCATCCNGACAACGTGCTGCGCGCNTCTATNCTGGATGACCCGGACGGCAAGCGTAAGAACACCGGTGATAACACGCCGGCNATCATCCACTACAAGATGGTNCCGGGCGATACNGTTGAAGTGCACGTNGCTGCCAAAGGNGGNGGTTCNGAGGCCAAGTCCAANTTNGCNATGCTGAACCCGTCCGANTCGGTTGTNGANTGGGTTCTNAANATGGTNCCGCAGATGGGNGCTGGCTGGTGCCCGCCTGGCATGCTGGGCATTGGTATTGGCGGTACCGCCGAAAAGGCGATGGAAATGGCCAAGGAATCCCTGCTGGATCCGATCGANATCCACGACCTGAAAGCGCGCGGTGCGTCNAACAGAGCNGAGGAACTGCGTCTTGAGCTGTTCGACAAGGTGAATGATCTGGGTATCGGTGCCCAGGGGCTGGGTGGCCTGACCACCGTTCTGGACGTTAAGGTCAAGGATTACCCAACGCACGCTGCCAATAAGCCGGTGGCCATCATCCCGAACTGTGCTGCGACTCGCCACGCGCATTTCACNCTGGATGGNACCGGACCNTCCNTGCAGACGCCGCCGNGCCTGGANGACTGGCCGGAAATCACCTGGGAAGTNGGNGANAACGTNCGTCGNGTGAANCTNGATACNGTNACCCCGGAAGACGTNAAGGANTGGCAGCCGGGCGANACCGTNCTGCTCTCCGGCAAGATGCTGACNGGCCGNGANGCTGCCCACAAGAAGATGGTNGACATGATCGAGAAAGGCGAGGANCTGCCNGTNGATCTGAAGGGNCGNTTCATTTANTACGTNGGCCCNGTTGATCCGGTGCGNGAAGAGGTCGTTGGTCCNGCAGGCCCGACGACTGCNACCCGNATGGACAAGTTTACCCACACCATGCTNGANAAGACCGGCCTTACCGGCATGATCGGTAAAGCNGAGCGCGGNCAGGTGGCCATCGACGCCATCAAGGAATTCGGNGCGGTCTACCTGATGGCCGTNGGCGGNTCCGCNTACCTGGTCTCCAAGGCCATCAAGAATGCGGAAGTGGTTGCCTTCCCGGAACTGGGTATGGAAGCCATTTACGAGTTNGAGGTCGAAGACATGCCGGTCACAGTTGCCGTTGATTCNCGNGGCTCNTCTGTGCANCAGACAGGTCCTGCNGANTGGCACGAGAAGATCATTGCTGCCAAGGCGGTCTGATNNCGGTAGGTNGCCGAAAAAAACAAAAGGGCCGGACGAGTATATCGTCCGGCCCTTTTTCGTTGGCTGGCGNAGCTACCTCAACTTGAACAGCTGATATTCAGGTGCTTGCCCCAATCCGGCGGCAATGCAGCATAAGNCTCACTTTCCGGTTGCTCGTCATAGGGGCGCTNGAGAACNTTCANNAGNGCNTTCATCGGTTCGTAATCCCCGTTTTGAGCTTCCTGGATGACCTGCTGGGCCANGTAGTTCCTCAGCACATACTTCGGATTTACGCGGCGCATGGCGTATTCCCGCTCATCNTGAGCGCGGCTTTCGTTCAGGAGTCTNTCCTCATANCGNTCCAGCCACTGGTCNGCCACNCTNCGATCNACNAACAGATCCCGCACCGGCCCATGGCCATGGCTGTGCAGATTNGAGAGNGCCCGGAAGAANGCNGTGTAGTCGACATGGTGCTCGTGCATCATGCTGAAGGTATCCATGATCAGGCTCAGGTCCGCTTCATCCTCNAGTGANNAGNCCNAGCTTGTCNCGCATGTTCTGGAGNAAGCGTTCGTTGTANGCCACTTCATAGCGGCGAAGCCCNCGGCGCACGTCGTCNTCCTCCATTACCGGNAGCAGGGCNGTGGCCAGGTANCGGCAATTCTCNAANCCGACTTGNGGNTGACGGTTGTAGGCGTAGCGNCCGCCCTGGTCGGTNTGNTTGCTNATATAGCCGGCATCGAAATCNTCAAGGAATGCGAANGGGCCNTAATCAAAGGTGTCGCCGATGATNGACATGTTGTCGCTGTTCATCACGCCNTGGCAGAANCCNACNGCCTGCCAGTCNGCAATCGTTCNTGCCGTNCGTTCNACNACTTCNTCGAACCANCGGNNGTATCGNTCNTCATCNGGCAGGTTGATCAGNTGNGGGAAGTGCAGCGAGATCACNTGNTCNAGCAGNGTCTTNACGNTTTCAGGCCCTTCGTGGTGNGCGGCGAACTCGAAGTGTCCNAAGCGAATATGGCTNTGNGCCACNCGCACCAGTGCCGCNGCNGTCTCGATGGANTCCCNGCGCACCGGGTCTTTGGCGCTCACCATGAACAGTGCCCGGGTGGTNNGNATGCCAAGGCCATGCATGGCTTCGCTGCACAGGTATTCGCGAATGGTGGAGCGAAGCACGGCNCGGCCATCNCCNAAGCGNGANTANGGAGTCATGCCGGCGCCTTTNAGGTGCCAGTCCCAGCGTCGTCCATCGGGGCCAACGGTTTCCCACAGNAGCAGNCCACGGCCGTCGCCNAGNTCNGGATTGTAGGCGCCGAACTGGTGGCCNGTGTATTTCATGGCCACNGGNTCCATGCCCTCNAGTAANTCNGANCCTGCNCCNACGCCNGTCCANTCNGATTCGGAATCGGCGCGAAAGCCCATCTGNTCNGCNAGCTTGTGGTTGAANCACACCATCTTTGCGTNTTTNAGTGGTGAGGGCTGAACCCGNGTATAAAANCTGTCCGGGAGCTCNAGGTAGCGATGCTCTATTCGAAAATCGTTGCCACTCATAAAACGCCTATACTCCCATTGGTATGAATTCTGCTGCCGTCTCTCTTNANTNATCNATTNAACNGGAAANCCAACGTGTCTGATCGCTCGCTNGAACAAACCNTCAGTGCCCTGATNNAGCAGGAAGGCCTGCCNGANNCCTACGCCGAAACGGTNGAAAAGACCATTCTGCCGCTCGCAGACCGAATCTGTGCGCTCCATGATACGGAAAAGCAACCCATTGTGGTTGGTATTCACGGAGCCCAGGGTACGGGTAAGTCTACGTTGACACTCTTTTTACGGGAAATTCTGCTGCGCCACCGCAACCGGTCTGCGGCCAATTTTTCCCTGGATGATATTTACCTTACCAGGGGTGAGCGCCAGGACCTCGCCGAACGGGTGCACCCGTTGTTTATAACCCGTGGCGTGCCGGGAACACACGACGTTGCGCTCGGGCAACAGGTCTTGAACCGCTTGCGCAGTGCAGCGCCTGAAGATGCCACCCCGATTCCTGCCTTCGACAAGTCGCGGGACGACCGGGTTCCCCGGGATCAGTGGCCTGTCTTCGGGGGAAGGGCGGAGGTCATTCTTCTTGAGGGGTGGTGCCTTGATGCGCGACCGGAGCAAGACAGTGCGCTTGCCCAGCCGATGAATCCTCTGGAGGAGAACGAGGACCCGGACGGNGTCTGGCGCAGCTATGTTAATGATCAGTTGAAAGGGGAATATCGGAAGTTTTTTGACGAAATCGATTTTCTGATCATGTTGAAGGCTCCCTCCATGGNGTGTGTTCTTGAGTGGCGTCGNCTNCAGGANCAAAAGCTGGCAAATAAAATCCGNAATGCACCAAAAAGTGGCGNGCCCCATGATGGTGCACAGGAGTTGCGCATTATGACCGACGAAGAAGTCGGCCGCTTCGTGATGCACTATGAACGGGTTACTCGTGCCTGCCTCGCAGAAATGCCTGGGCGGGCTGATGTTCTGATCAACGTGGCCGAGGACCATTCCCTTGGCCTTCCGCAGTTTCGCGAGGCCTAACGGAGACCGGCCATGGCCAGACCCCATTTGATTCTCTTCTCGGATCTGGACGGCACCCTGCTGGACCACGACGACTACCGCTGGCACGCGGCGGGGCCCGCCCTGGAAAGGCTGAAGGCAGCCAATATTCCCCTGGTGCTTAACTCCAGCAAAACCATGCCGGAGATCCGGGCTTTGAGGGAAGAACTTGGAAACAACGATCCGTTTATTGTCGAAAACGGTGCAGCCGTGGTTATTCCGCCCCACGCCCTGGGCAATGAGGAAGAAGAAGTGGTGAATTTTGGTGCAACCCGGGAACGNGTCCTTGAGGTGCTGGGNNCGCAACGGAAGAAGGGCGCGCGATTCAGGGGCTTTGCCGACATGTCTACCGATGAACTGGCAGCGCAGACCGGCCTGGATCCGGCAGCGGCCGGGCGGGCCAAAGAGCGGCTGGGAACCGAACCATTGATCTGGCAGGGCTCGGAGCAGGAGCTGGCGGAGTTTGAAGCGGCTCTGAGTGCCGAGGATCTCCGCCTGGTAGCAGGCGGACGTTTCCTCCATGCCATGGGTATATTTGATAAAGCCGATGGGGCCCGGTTCTTGCTAAACAAATACAAAGAGCAATACCGGGAGCAGTATGGCGATGGGCCAGTGTTGGCCATTGCCCTGGGTGATAGCCCCAACGATCAGCAGATGCTGGAATCGGCGGATATACCGGTGGTGATCCGGGGCGTAAAAAGCGAAGAGGTTCGGTTGCCTTCGGCAAAACACGCCATTCGCTCCCTCAAGCCCGGCCCCGAGGGCTGGAATGAGTGCGTGCTCAATCTCCTGTTTGAGTACGGGTACTGACCCGTTCGAGTGTGGGTATAAAAAAGGAGAGCCGCCATGGGCGACTTTTACCAGAATGGCATTATCACAACCCTTCATAACCTGGTTCGGCGTCCGGTAGAGGAACTCGAAGCGGAGCTGATGAGTTTTCGCAAGACCCGGCCCATGTCCCTGGTGTTGCCCTCCCTGTACTCGGAGCTGGAAGGGCCGGCCCTGAAAAATATCGTGCATGAGCTGGGCAAGGTGCCTTATCTGGACCAGGTGGTCATTGGCCTGGACCGAGCCAACGAGGAACAATACCGCCACGCTCTGGAGTACTTCTCCGAACTACCACAGAACTTCAAGGTGCTCTGGAACGACGGGCCTCGACTCAGGAACATTGACCTGAAGCTTCGGGAGCAGAACCTGGCACCAACGGAAATGGGTAAAGGGCGAAACGTCTGGTATTGCTTTGGCTATGTGTTGGCCTCGGGTGTCAGCAAATCCGTTGCCTTGCACGACTGCGACATCCTTACGTATTCCCGGGATCTTGTGGCCCGGCTGATCTACCCTGTGGCTAACCCCGGCTTCAACTACATGTTCTGCAAAGGCTACTACGCCCGTGTAGCGGACGGAACAATGAACGGAAGGGTCAGTCGCCTGTTGGTAACACCGTTGATCCGATCCCTGAAGAAGGTCTGCGGCCCCAACGATTTCCTGGATTACCTGGACAGTTACCGGTACCCACTGGCCGGGGAGTTCTCGTTTCGCACGGATGTGATCAATGATCTGCGTATTCCCAGCGACTGGGGACTGGAGATCGGTGTGCTGTCGGAGATGAAGCGTAACTACGCCACCAACCGCCTGTGCCAGGTGGATATTGCCGATGTCTATGATCACAAGCATCAGGAACTCTCACCGGAAGATGCCAGCAAGGGCCTGTCCAAAATGAGCATGGATATCGCCAAGGCTCTGTTCCGAAAATTGGCGACCAACGGTGAGATTTTCTCCAATGAGAAATTCCGTACTATCAAGGCCACGTACTTCCGTATTGCACTGGATTTTGTGGAGACCTATCAGAACGACGCCATTATCAACGGCCTGACGTTTGATCGACACAAGGAAGAGAANGCGGTGGAGCTGTTCGCCCAGAACGTGATGCGGGCGGGCGCCTATTTCCTCGATAACCCGATGGACACACCTTTTATTCCCAGCTGGAACCGGGTCACAAGCGCGATTCCCGACATCAAGGAGCAGTTGCTGGAGGCCGTGGAGTTGGATAATGAGGAATTCCGGCCATGACCCAGGCTCTGAAAGCGAAGCTGGTTTCCATGCTGGATGTCGTCTATCCAGAGCTGGACTGTGAATTTCTGGCCGAACAGTTGCTGACCACTATGGGTCTGGAGCCCAACCAGGCGCCGCCGCCTGCGCACCAGAATAACTGGGATGAATCGGATGTGGTGCTGATTACCTATGCCGACACGGTTCAGCGGGCGGAAGAAAAACCACTGCAGACATTGCATCGGTTCCTCGCGGATTGCCTGTCAGATTCAATTTCTTCAGTGCACATTCTGCCGTTTTTCCCCTACAGCTCCGACGACGGTTTCTCGGTCATGGATTATCTGGCCGTCAACGAGTCCCACGGAAACTGGGAGGATATCGAGGGCATCGCCCGGGATTACAAGCTGATGGCGGACCTGGTGATCAACCATATGTCGGCCCGCAGCCGCTGGTTCGAGAATTTCCGCAAANGGGTAGACCCGGGCAAGGATTATTTCTTCGAGGGCAATCCAAGGGATGATCTGAGTGCCGTTGTGCGGCCCCGTACCTCGCCGCTCCTTAACCCGGTCCAGACCGACGATGGCGAGCGATATGTCTGGTGTACGTTCAGTGAGGATCAGGTTGACCTGAATTTTGCCAACCCNAAGGTGCTCATCGAGTTNGCNGCNATCATCNGGCGCTANCTGGAGCGTGGCATNATCATNTTCCGGCTCGATGCCGTCGCCTTCCTCTGGAAGGAACCGGGTACGCCCTGCATCCATCTGCAGCAAACCCATGAGCTGATCAAGATCCTGCGCCTGTTGATCGAGCACCACAGCCCGGATGCGGTAGTGATTACCGAGACCAACGTACCCAACCGCGAAAATCTCACCTATTTCGGCAACGCCAACGAAGCCCATGTAATCTATAACTTTTCCCTGCCGCCCCTGCTGATCAATACCCTGGTTACCGGTGACTGCAAGCACCTGAAAACCTGGCTGATGAGCATGCCGCCCGCGCAGATGGGCACCACCTATCTGAATTTTATTGCGTCCCACGATGGTGTGGGTATGCGGCCAACGGATGGTCTGCTGACGGAGGAAGAGAAGCAGCGACTGATCAACACCATGGACTCGTTCGGCGGCAAGGTCTCGTACCGGCGCACGCCGGATGGTCGCGACCAGCCCTACGAAATCAACATCGCCCTGTACGATGCGCTGCAAGGCACGGCGGAGTCGGGTCGGGACCACTGGCAGTTGCAGCGCTTCGTCTGCGCCCACACCGTGATGCTGGCGCTTGAGGGGATTCCGGCCTTCTACATTCACAGTCTGCTGGCGACTGAGAACGATCTGGAGCGGGTGGAGCACACCGGTCGGCTTCGATCCATTAACCGCAGCCAGTGGCAACTGGATACTCTGGAGCAGAAGCTCGCAGATCCCCTGAGCCANCACAGCAAGGCGTTCNAGGAGCTGAANCGGCTGATTNCCATCCGGCGTAAACANCCNGCGTTTCACCCGAACGCCACCCAGTTCACCCTGCATCTNGGCCTGCAGCTGTTTGGTTTCTGGCGCCAGAGTATGCGCCGGGACCAGTCCATCTTCTGCATTCACAACATCAGTAACGAGGTGCAGCAGGTAGCGCTGAGCGACATCAATCTCATCGGCACCGATCATTGGCTGGATCTGATTTCCGGGATGACTATTGATGATCTGTCTGGCTCGATCACCCTGAAACCTTATCAGAGTGTTTGGCTGTCCAACCTGGAAGTTACCGGCTGATCCTGTCTTTGCGCCATTTGTGCAATGCTCGGAAAACTTGGGGTATCCTGTGCCCATATGAGCAAGGCCGAGACGTCATACATGATCAAAGCAATCAAGGTAACCGGGGGCAATCTAAGCTGGGAGCCCTGGGAAGGACCGGGTGAACCGCCCGCAGACCACGTCGAAATCGAGGTTGTCTGGACAGCCATCAATCGTGCGGATCTCATGCAGCGCGCTGGCGTCTATCCCCCGCCTCCGGGAGCATCCGATATTCTCGGGCTGGAGGTNAGTGGTCGCATCGCTTCGGTCGGATCTGGCGTTACCCATCTCAAACCCGGTGATGAAGTCTGCGCCCTGCTGACCGGNGGCGGTTATGCGACTCGTGTGGTGGTACCCGCGGTGCAGGTTTTGCCCGTTCCCAAAGGNGTGTCGCTGGAGACAGCTGCGGCCATTCCCGAGGTTTTTGCGACCGCCTGGTTGAATCTGTATCACGAAGCAGCCTTGAAACCGGGCGAGCGTGTGCTCCTGCATGCGGGTGCCAGCGGCCTTGGCACCGCGGTAATTCAGCTCGCAACGGCCTTTGGCAATCCGGTCTTTGCGACCGCCGGTGATAAGGCCAAACTGGAGGTTTGTCGCAATCTGGGNGCCAGTGGCGTCTGGAACCGGAACGAAGGCTCCTTCGTTGATGCTGTTACAGCGTGGGGTGGCGTGGATATGGTTCTGGATCCGGTCGGTGGCAATTATATTGCCGAAGATCAGCGGGTTCTGAANGTNGATGGNCGCATNGTGCTNATNGGNCTNATGGGTGGCCGNATGGCCGAGGTGGATCTGGGCATCATGCTGATCAAACGCCAGCGCCTGATCGGTTCCACCCTCCGTTCACGCACGGTCGAGGATAAGGGCGAGGTGATGCAGGCGCTCTANNGGCACGTCTGGCCACTGCTCGCAGCCGGCCAGATTGAACCTCTGATCGATAGCACCTGGCCGATAGAAGAGGTGGAAGAGGCGATGGCCTATGTGGCTGAGAACAGGAACACCGGCAAGGTGCTCCTGAAAATCTCGGACTGAATCACACAGACCACACGCGTCTCAGGTATTGCAGTCAGTCTGCAATGTGAACCAGCTGTTTACCGAAGTTCTGGCCTTTGAGCATGCCCTTAAAGGCATCAACGGCGTTGTCCAGCCCTTCGGCAACGGTTTCGCGGTATTTCAGTTCTCCGGAAGCAACCCGTGAGGCCAGNATGTCCGTGATTTCCTGATGCTGGTCCTGCCATTCGGTCACGAGGAAAAAACGATGCTCCGGCGCCGGATCAAGCGCCCCGAGCACGTGGAAGGGAGTTTCCACGCTGGCCATATCTTTTGCATTGTAGGCAGAGACAAAACCGCAGATGGGCACCCGGGCCCCCTCATTCAACAATGGGGCAACGNCGCGCGTAACGGCTCCACCCACGTTTTCAAAGTAGATGTCGATGCCGTCGGGGCAGGCCGCTTTGAGATCCGCTTCCAGGTTCCCCGCCTTGTAGTCGACGCAGGCGTCGAAGCCCAGCTCATTGACCACGAAATCGCACTTCTCAGGCCCACCGGCAACGCCAACCACCCGGCAACCNTCTGTTTTTGCGGTTTGGCCAACNACAGTGCCGACAGGGCCGGAGGCTGCCGAGACAACCACGGTTTCGCCGGCTTTNGGTTTGCCGACGTACATAAGGCCGCAATAACCGGTGCGCCCTGGCATGCCTGCAACGCCAAGGTAGGTTTGAAGGGGCACATTGTCNCGTTGCTGAATTTTGTAGACCATCGGCGCGTCCGCCGGGAAGGTGACGTATTCCTGCCAGCCGGAGTAGCAGGTAACCAGGTCNCCGACTTTCAGGTCGTCCGAGCGGGACTCAACAACACGTGCAACACTCTCGCCGACGATNGGCTCATCGATGCCAATGGGGTCCATGTAACCCTTGGCATCGTTCATGCGTGGACGCATGTAGGGGTCNAGTGAAAGCCAGAGCACTTGAGCAACAACTTCTCCCTCGTTAGGGGAACGGACAGGACGCTCTTCCAAAACGAGATCGCCTTGTTGGATTTCGCCCTGTGGGCGTTGTTTGAGCACGACGGCTCGGTTCTTGTATTCGCTCACTTGTTCTCTCCGGTTGCATAATGAAACCAGATTAGGGTGCAGCAGAATGGATTTCNGGTCAACCTCTCATCATGCCNACACAAGACTGGCCCCGGGGTTTCATTCTACGGCTTGATGGCTATAATCGGAGGCCTGCTCAGGACGAGCTTAAAAACCGATTGCTCTTCAAGGAATGAAGATATGCCCCAGGCAAGTGGATTGCAGTTTACCGCCCGTGTTGGCGGACTCCCCTCAGATTTATTTTCAGTGGTTGGCTTTAAACTGACCGAGCGCCTGTCCGAGGTGTTTCAGGGTCACCTTGAGCTGGCCAGCACCGACCCCTCCATTCAGGCTGCAGAGATTCTGGAGNNACCAGTAGATCTCGTTATCTGGCAGGACAGCATGCCTCTTCGGCGGTTTACCGGGGTGGTCAACGAATTCGTCCGAGGCGATGCCGGCCACCGGCGTACCCGCTATGAACTGATTATCCAGCCGCCGCTCTGGCGTCTTGGACTGATGCACAACAGCCGGATTTTCCAAACCCAGGGCACCGACACCATTGTGCGCACTCTCCTGGAAGAGCGCGGCATTATCGATTCGATCTTCGATCTGAAGCGCACGCCGGAGCAACGGGAATACTGTGTTCAGCACCGGGAAAGCGACCTGGCCTTTCTCGAACGCCTCGCGGCTGAAGAGGGTTGGCATTACCGCTATGAACAGGGGAGCGTGGACGGGGACACCCAGTCGGCGCTTATAATCGCCGACCATCATGGCGATGCTCCGAAACTGGAGCCGGCAGCATACAACGCCAAAGCAGGCGGCAGCACCCAGCGCCCGGCGGTGTATCGGTTCCGGTATGAAGANCGGGTGCGGGTGGCCTCTGTGGCAATGAAGGATTACACCTTCAGAAATCCCGCCTATGCCCTGATGCATGAGCATGCTTCTGGCGATCTGAAGCACCGGGAAGACTACCAGCACTACGACTACCCCGGCCGCTTCAAGGCCGACGCCAGTGGCCAGCCTTTTACCGAAGCCAGACTGCAATCCCTTCGCAATGACGCCAGCACCGCCTCCGGCGAGAGCAACCGCCCGGATTTCAGCCCCGGCGCGAAAGTGGAACTGACCGAGCACGATAGTGACAATCTCAATCGGGAGTGGCTGCTAACGTCTATCATCCACACCGGAACGCAGCCCCAGGCTCTGGAAGAGGAAGGCGGCAGCGAACCCATCACGTGACCAACACGCCACCCTATGGGCTGCCCGAGCACAAAACCCGGACCACCCTGAAAACGAAAACCCACAAGGGCGAGGGCAGTAACGAACTGCGGTTTGAAGATGAGGCCGATGAGGAACAGATCTACGTACACGCCCAGAAAGATCTGGACCTGCTTACCGAGAACAACCGCACGGAGGTGATTCGGAACTACAGTCATCGCACTGTGGAAAACCACGATTTCAGTCATGTGAAAGGCAACGAGCATCGCACAGTCGATGGCGAACAGCGGGAATCCATCGGAGGCGATTGCAGCCAGAACATAGGCGGCACATTCCACCAGAAATCCTCCCAGGGAACATTTAGCGAAGCGGGCACTGAAGTACACCACAAGGCGGGAACCAAAGTGGTGCTGGATGCCGGCGCTGAAATCACCATTTCGGCGGGTGGCAGTTTTTTGAAACTGGACCCAAGCGGCGTGACGCTATCCGGGCCTGGCATCAAGATCAATTCTGGTGGTTCGCCAGGCAGCGGTTCTGGACAGAGCGTGGTGATGGCGCAAATGCCAAGGGTTATTGAGGGTGATCAGCCCCACGAGCCCGAGCAGGAGGCACTGGCGGAAGTTGAACAACGGAAGAACGCTCCGGCCATCAATGTAGAATCCCAAGTTGCGGCACTCAGGAAGGGGAATGCAACCTGCCCGGTTTGTGAGGAGCAAAACTCATGAATCAGGATTCCTGGTCGTTGCGGGAGTCGCCCTTTACCCATGTTCCCTGGCCTGGCCATCAACCTGTTGGGCTTGTCCTGGATGGTGTTGCTATCCCCGAACTCGGTGAGCAAATCTACCAGTGGGCCGGCGGACAAACCATTAATGCAGAGTGCCTGTACGTTGCAACCCGCTGGGAGGCGGTTTCGGACTTGTCCCCCTGGCTTGTATGGCTCAGTGGGCCAGAAGACCCGGTGCTGGAAGGGTTCCTGGAGCAGGGGCCCAGGCAAGAGCAGGGTTACCTGCTGATTTCGGCCACAGACCATGCTAGCTGTGCCTGTTGGATGCGCTCCCACCTGCAGGTAGAAGTGGCGCCGGGCTGTGAAGAACTGGTGCGGATTGCCCATCCGGCACTGGCCGCCACGGTGATCGGGGGCAATTTGCCGCGTTTCCCCACCAGGGCCGTGGACCGGTTGATTGTTCCGGATTGTATCAGCGAGCAGTGGCACCTTGTCGAGCCCCCGGCTGTTCAGTCTGGCGACATAGGTGACCAACCCGAAAAAATGATGGCCTCGCGGGACTTGAAGGGCGCTTTCGATGCCTTCAATCGGCGCAAAGGCGCACTGCACATATGGAACAACCTGCATGAGTCGGTGCGCAACCAGTTGGGTGGTCCTGATTTGAGGGATGCCTACCCGGCACTCGGCAGAATACTGGAAGAGGCCCTTGGCAACGGATGCAACAACTTGCGGGAGGTTATGCAATTCCTGTTCGTAACCTTGCCACCACAAGCCGATAGCAATGCCGTGACGGAAACGGCGCCTCCATTGAATCAAGGATGAACAATGACACGGATACAACGCCCCACTGACGACCGGGCAAGCAACGATCTTTTGTGCTGGGAACAACCATGCACCCCCATTGATGAACCCGCTTCATGCCCGCTGCTGAGAACCGTGAACCTGCTGCCTATTCGGTACGGCAGGGTAGAAGTTGCGCCCGCCGATACAGACCCGGGGTACCCCTACTCACTGACCTCCCGCCCGCTTGGCTACCGCCTTCTTAGGTATGGCTATCTTTATGTATTGGACGCAGATACCGGGGAGCTCCACGAGTACCTGCATGAAAATGGTGAACTGACGGGCCACAACGGTGGCAAGCTGGAATACCCGAAGCAGCACACCCTCTACGTTTGCTTCGCCGATGTGCCCCTCACCGAACGCAAGAAAGCTCAGATACTTGACAGCCAGGAGGAGCGTGCGCACTTCATGCAGGAAATCGACCTGGCCAGTGCCTCGCCGGTCAGCGGCGGTGAGCACCTGCTGACGCCTGAACAGGCCAAACAATGGGTGGCTGAATTTGGCGAAGACTATACGCCGGATGCCCCCGAAAACGGCCACGCCCAGGAAAGCGAGCCCTATCACTGGGAGAATCAGCCCTATTACCACAAGAGCCGATTTGGCAAGTTGATCAAGCAGCAGGCCGTGGAAGACTCGGACAATTGCCTGTGCCTGGTGCTGAGGGACGACGTGGGCGTGATGCTGGACCTGGCTCAGCAGCAGGATGATGTGGTGGGCTGGATCGGCGACTGGGCGGAAGGTGGTGACGAGCCGGGGCACACCGAGCGGGACTATATGCTGGGTGCTTGGATAGAGTCCATGACACTGATCAACGATCACGCTCTGGAGACGGCTGGCGAAAGACCGGGAGGCGAACCTTTCCAGTCGCTGTACGAGAGTACCGACGATGCACAACGCCAGTCCATCTACGACTACCTGGAGGTGCGAAGGGATTACCGTGGCCCGCAACCGATGGGCCCCGAAACCTACCTGCGCGAGCACCACGGGGATAATCCCCTGGTCCGGGCACAATTGGCCATGATTGATGCCCTGGGGCAGGCGAACTACGATCAGCACCGGGACACCATCAATCAGCTCAACCTGCAGAACTATTACCAGCTTAACGGGGCCAAACTGGGCCAGCGCGGCATCAATGAACTGATCGACCGCCCCCGTATGGATGCCTTCATGGCGGCGCAGCGGGCCAAGCTGGCACGGTGGCAAGGGTTGCTGGCGGACATCACCGATGACCGGGCCACCCTGTTGTGTGATTCCCGCTTCCACCAGGCCGCCTGGTATTTCGACGTGGCGGATGAGAAGCAACTGGAGGCGGCCCTGGACCTGAACTATGCCTGCGTGAAGGATCTTTGCCGCACCGACGAGGCGGCGGAAAAGGTACTGGCCTGGCTGGAGGAGAATCCCCAGTACAGTCACCCCTTGTTCCACACCTTGCCCAAGGCCGCCCAGGCGCCGGATGCAGAGCCATCGACCACCTACTTTGGTATCGCAGGGGCCGGCTACAGCCTGGTGACCAGGGCCGCCGAGTGGGCGCGGCGCCTGGCCGAGGCGGAGGCCGGACACCTGCCGGACCTTGAGTTACGCTCCCATGAAATCCAGGCAAAGGCAGCCGCCATTGGCGACACCCTGGCACCGGCGGTGTCAAAAGGTATCGCCCGGGCTATGGAACAGCTTTACCAAGGCATTGAGGCAAACCGGATACCGCCCCTGGACGACCTGTTCCGGGACCTGCCGTATTTTTTCAAGGGCAAGATGCTCAAGGTCATCCAAGCCGGTGAGGTAGAGTTCCGCGTTGCCTCGGAACCGGAGCTGGCCACCTTCCGCCAGAACCTGGAACAACTGCTGTCGCTGAACGAGCGGCTGGAATCCCTGGCCCACGACCACGACGTGGCCAAGGCCACCCACGGCCACAAATCCGAGCGGGCGCAAAGCATCGTCAACGAGTTCAAGGCCACCCGGGAGGAACAGCGGGCCCTGGGCCGGCGTCTGGCCGGCGCCCTCAGCCCGGTGGAGGAAACCAATACCGGCCTGCGGCTCGAGCCCGCAACCACGGGCAGGGCGGGTATCTCCCTGCTGCTGCCTGCCGCGGGCCAGCAGCAGATGGGCACACTGATGGGGCACCTCCGCCAGGGCCTGACCTCTGCGCCACGGGTGAACCTGCTGGGGGATGGGCTGGGTGTGATGGTGTTTGCGGCGCAGTTGGTGAACTTTTTTCACGCTGTTTCCGAAGTTAAAGCTCAGTCACCAGACGCCAGGAGCTATGGCAAACTTATCGAAAGTCTGTCTGCTACATCCGGCGCCGGTTTCCTGGCCGCCCAAAGCCTGGCGGACACCGCTCTGTCCTCCAGGGCCCAGACCCTGGCAAACTCTTGGCAGCGCAGCGCCGTGCAGTCGGTCCATATCCAGATGGGCCGCTTGCATGTTGGGTTGGGAATATTTGCATACGGCGCGGGTGCTATCAGCGCCGCCATCGGCACCTACAAGCATGCCAGCAACTGGCTGGAAGCCGTACGGACCGGTAATGCGCAGGCGCAATTGGGGGCGACCCTTGGCATGGTGGGCAGCGGCGGGCTGACGGCGACAAATCTATATGGCCTAAACCAGACACGAATAGCTGCGATGGAGGTATGGCGAGCCGCCGACAAGGCAGGTGCCTGGGCCACCGCAGGCACCCGTCTGTCCAGCCTGTTCGTCCGCCTGAACATTGCCGGGCTGGCGTTTACCATGCTCGAGCTGGGGGGCACCTGGCTGTACAACCGCTACAATTTGAGCGAGCGGGATCAGTGGCTGCAGACCACCCCCTGGTCGCGGGAACCCGGCCAGATCCACAACGGATCGCTGGAGGAGTACGAGCAGGCCTTCGCCCAGCTCGGCAACAGCCTGTCCCTGGAGAAGGTCCCGGCGGAAGAGCAAGACGGTAAGGACCAACTGGTGCTGAACTGCCATGCTCTGACGGCGGCGGGGTTGATAGAGCCCCTGGACCAGCCGGCGCCCCGGCGAGTGTGGCTCAGTGCCTGGCGCATCCGGCCAGAACGCTCGGGCTGGTTCCGTGACACCCCGGAAACCTGGGTGCGCTGTTCCCATGATATCCTGACGAGCCTGGCCATCCGGGAAGGGGGCGGGCATCTGCAACTGGCGTTCTCGCCCCCGGACCACAGCAAGAGCGATCCGTATCCCGAAACCCGTGACCTGGCGCTGATGGTCCGGCTGGACACCCACCATTCGGAGGACCGCTACACCCAGGAGGTGTACATGCTCAAGGTAACGCCTGACAGTGACTGGCCGGTGACGCCTGTCCAGGAACCTCCCCAGGATAACGAAGGCAGGACCTTCTGGTACCAGGTACGCAATCCCTTTATGGAACTGGATATCTTCGAATGACACAGGAAACGCCCAAGGCGGATATAGCGAACGCCCCCAGGGCCGGGCGAAGTGACAAGTTCCCCAGCGGAACGGTGACGTACCTGTCACCGTTGCCCCTGCCCACTGGTTTGCCGCCCACGGACCACGGGCACGCAGTGGGTGAGGTGAACGAACGCTATCTGGACTTCGGGGTGGGGTTGCCTTCGGTGTTTGGCTGGCAGGTGACTCTTGGCGGCCCTTTTGGCTTATTCGTTATGGTGGCCATGGTTTTTCCGGCGATTGCCTTTTTAATGCTTTACTGGCTCGGCAATGGTCTGCCCGATGCCATTCATGCTTTTTGGGGAGTGATAGAGATCAGCTTCTGGATTGGCTTTTGGGGAGGGGGAGGTTTAATGCTTTGGTGGCTAGTTGCGTCCGTAATAGAACTCAAGAAAAAATCCCAGGTCATCCCCACCCGCTTCAACCGCCAGCGCCGCGAGGTGTGCTTCGTGCCCAATGGTCACCGGGAGCCCATTTTCGTACCCTGGGAGGAACTGGTGGCCTGGGTGACCGAGGCCCAGGGGGTGACCGAGTACGGTGTACAGCGCCAGTACGGCTTCGGTGTAGGCTTTCTCCACCCACAAACCGGCGAGAAGTACAGCTTGGAATTCCAGACTTACGGTTTGCCCCAGGCCATCAGCAACTGGGAGGCCATCCGGGCCTACATGGAGTACGAAGTCCACACCCTGAAAGAGATCCAGGATCCATTGGAACTTCAGGGCCCGGATGATCCGCCCTGGGAGGGCGTCCATGTTTTCCGCAATGCCCGCAAACGTCTTCATGAGGAATACCGGGAAGGCAAACGGGGAGTGCACTACCTGACCGGCTGGTACCTGTACCACCTGATGACCTTTTGGACCCTGCCCAACCGACTGGTGGAGTGGGAAGTCAGGAAGATCAAACGCATGACCCGAAAAACGCTGCCCAGGGACATGGCGGAGTGGTCTGAACCGTTATCTGAGAGCGAGTGGGCCAAGCCCAGCGAGACCTTCAAGCGCTTAAGCCAGAAGGTTCTTGAGAAGCAAAAGGCCCGTCCGGGGCGGTTGCCCTATGAAGTCTTTGCGGAAGTGTATGCCGAGGAGGACCGTCTGCCGCTGGCATCAACCAATTGATGAAGTAGTAAAGCCATTTCAAGGAGGAAATGATGACAAACATTGTAAACGCAAACCGCACAGGCTTTATGGCGTCATTCAGCTGTCACAAGCCGAGCTTGATCAGCTTGGAAGATCGGAAACCCTAGTCTGCAGTCAATGCCAGACGATGGACGGTCTCTCATGAACTCAAAAAGTACTCAGTTCGAACAGCCTCTACACGCGGGGCGTTCCGAGCCTTTCCCGAGTGGCCGGCTGACTCTTTTATCCCCCAAACCCCTGCCAACCGGCCTGCCGCCGGTGGATCATGGCCATGCGGTGGGGGAAGTGAATGACGGATACCTGGACTTTTTGGGCAGGGGCGACATCGGTGTTCGGTTGGCAAATGACGTTAGGTGGCTCTTTGGGCTTGTTCACACTCTCCCTTCCGTGCTGGCAGGCTTATTCCAAATTAAAGAACGTAACGCCCGCCCGTTTAACCGCCAACGCCGCGAGGTGTGTTTCGTGCCGGAGGGGCAGAAAGAGCCGATCATCGTTCCCCGGGAAATGCGGATCAGCCTCTCTAATAAGGATTTTGATGCCGCGACTGAGTATGGACTTCCCTCATTCATTCACTTGTTGCTGCTTTTTTTGTTGGTACCAGCTTGGTTGTTATTTTCATTCTGGATTATTCCCCCTTCAACCAACTGGATAATGAGCACCGGAATAAGCTTCCTCCTCAAACCCTTCGAAAACACCATTAACAAAAGACTGGATTCCACCCTTGAAGACGGCTGTAGCGAATTCAACCGCGTTGATGGTCAGGTTCGTATTGCCCTGTGTCGGGGGCGTTTTTTCGAGGCGCCTTTCGCGGAGTTTGATGCTTATGTGGAACGTGTTGTCCAGCACGGCGGTATCTTTTACCGGTTGATGCTGGTGCACCGTTACACTCAGAAAACCTTTAACAAAACAGGCTTCAGTACCATTGAGTCGGAAAAGTCAGAAGTGTTGGCGTTGTGGGATATGTTGCAACGCTACATGGATGTGACCCAGCCACTGCCGGATACACCGCGACTAGAGCCCTTCCGTCATCTGGACCCGGTAACAGCTGAGCATGACAGAAAGACCGGGCGGAACCCGAGGTATTGGCGGGACCTGGATCTTGAATCCTGGAAGGACGGGGAAGGCTGGACAGAGGTCCACCAGCGCCAGAGCAGGTTTCCTTGGGGAAGCCGAACCTGCAAGCTTACGCCGCAATTGGGCAAGATCTCGATGGAGGAGTATCGGAAGCTGCGACCGCCCGGTGCGTGGCCAATCTAAAGCCGGGTTGATGAACAAAACCTCAATTGTTGCATAATGCAACGCATGTGGTAGCCTGTTACAAGCGTTAAGCAATACCTCAGGAGGCCACCATGACAACCGCTGTCCGTCTCGACGACACTCTGGTCCGCCACGCCGCCGCAGAGGGCGCGGTTCATCGGCGTTCGACACCCAAGCAGATTGAGTACTGGGCCGAGATAGGCCGTGCCGTTGCCGGGGACGTGAGTGCGGAAGATCTGATTGCTATTCTGCAGGGTATCCGCCAGGTGCGGGTTGAACCGGTGGTGGCTGAGTCTGTTTCCAGTGATGACCTCTGGGCTGAAGTAGATCAGGCCCGGGAAAGCGGTAATCTGGGGCGCTCGATTGCCAGAGGTCGTACGGTGTATCAGGCGTCTGGAGAAAAGCCCGGCTATCTGGAGGCGATTTATCCGGATGGCACTCGGGAAGTCGGTCAGTTTCGCAACGGGCGTTTTGAAGCACTGAGTGACCGTGACAACGCAGCCTGAACTCTGGCTGCTGGTTGGCGGCAACGGTGCCGGCAAGACCACATTCTATGAGCGGTTCCTGGCCCGCCGGAAGATTCCTCTGGTGAATGCCGATAACATCGCCCGCAGTGTGTGGCCTGACGCGCCCGAGAAACACAGTTATGAGGCGGCGCTGATTGCTGAACAGGAACGGTTCCGACTGCTTAAGGAGCGCCAGAGTTTCTGTTTCGAAACTGTCTTTTCTCATTCCTCGAAGGTGGATTTTGTCGGGGCTGCCAAGGCTGCCGGATTTCGCATTCGGCTGTTTTATTTCCACCTCGAATTCGCTGCGTTGAACAAGGCTCGGGTGGCTTCCCGGGTAAGATCCGGCGGCCATCATGTGCCCGAGGCCAAGGTTGAGTCCAGAATTCCAAGGACCCTTGCCAATCTTCGCGAATGTATCGGGCTGGCGGACGAACTGCACCTCGTTGATAACTCCAGTCTCGATCAACCCTACGTGCGCATTGCGGTCTGGGAGGCGGGGCAGTGGCGTACCTGTCAGGAGGTCTTGCCTCAGTGGGCAACCGACCTTATTGATAACTGAAAGACGGCTATGGCCAGCTGTCCGGCACCACGAAAAAGCGGTTGGTTTCCTGCCAGAGGCCGCTGATGGAGTCCTCCTCGAGTTTCGCGAACAGGAGCGGGATGTTGTAGCGCTCGATGGTGTTCAATGCAGCAGTTACTGCATTGGGGGCCGGTGGCTCGCTTTGACGCCACGGGCCGATCCAGTGGGGTTTGTTCAATACCACCCAGCCGGGGAGGTCCGATGTCTCAATCTGTGAGAGATAGCGCCACTGGCCGCGCAGGTGACTGGCTGGCACGGACTCAGGAGCGATCACCTGTGTTCCTGCCGGGTAAAACAGGTACCCCGGCATGAAAATCCGGGGAATGACAGGCTCTGCGATTCCAGCGTCTGCCAGCAACGCCCGGGCCTCGGGCAACGCGGTTCTCTGGCTTTGCATGCGCAGCATCCGGTCTGTTTTCAGATCGAGCCGGTCTTTGGCATTCGGGCCATACCACAGAGTTCTCCCGCTTTGCTCCGGAACTCCCAGATAGTATTTGATGGCAATTTCGTGGTGCTCGATTCGATCTTCTGACCGATTATGCACCACGAAATCCAGCTCGCCCATGGTTCGGCCGTGGGACTGGATTTGTCGATTTTGAAGCAGAACATCCCAGCCCAGAAGGTCTTCCAGTAATACGCGGTAAAGCTGCTCGAAATAGAAGCCGAGCCGCTTCTGGGGTGTCTCTCTGAGCAGCGCAGGCGCTATTTCCGGCTTTTCATCCCAGGCCTGAAGTTGTTCTGTAATACCGTCAGGGAGATAACTGGCCGGCTCAAACGTCAGTGGTGACTGCAGCAGCTGGGGCGCCCGGCATAGCCAGGCAAGGTGCCTGATCGCCGGCGTGGTCAGTTGTCGAGTTGAGTAGGGGGTTGTTTTTGCATCCATATGGCCAGAATACCGTAAACTGTCCGCAAGGCACGATGATCAATACAGTTCTGAAGGAGGCTTCATGCAATATCTTCACACCATGATCCGGGTGAGCAACCTGGACGAGACACTCCATTTCTTTTGCGATCTGCTGGGAATGGTTGAGATCAATCGCAAGAGCAGCGACAAAGGCCGATTCACCCTGGTGTTTCTGGCTGCACCGGAAGACGAAGCCCGTGCCCGTGAAGACCGGGCGCCGATGATCGAGCTCACTTACAACTGGGATCCGGAAGAGTATACCGGCGGGCGTAATTTTGGCCATCTGGCCTACCGGGTGGGTGACATTTATGCCCTTTGTGAGCACCTCAAAGCCAATGGGGTAACGATTAACCGTCCGCCCCGTGACGGCCATATGGCCTTTATCCGCACGCCGGATAACATCTCGATTGAGCTTCTGCAGAAAGGCGAGGCGCTGCCACCGAAGGAACCCTGGGCCAGCATGGAAAACACTGGCACATGGTAAGCCCGCAGGCGGGGCGCCGCAAGGGGCTTGAGCGTGATACAATAACAACCTGAAACATAGCTTTCGCATCAGGACGATGCATTCAGAACATGGAGAAGTTTGATGGACGATTGGCAAGGATGCCTGGATCCCCAGTGCCAGACCGCTTTATTACGAGCCCGGGAAAGTGTTGAACGCCGTGGTGGCTCGGTGATTACCGTTGAAGATTACCTGCTTGCCCTGCTGGACTCCGCACCCGCTATAGCCCGCTTTCTGCGCGGCTGCGGCGTGGATATGGACGAACTCACCCGCACCATTCAGTGCGAACAACCGATCGTGACGGAAGTGGGCGGCGAAGGGCAATTATCTTCCCAATTGATGTACTGGTTCGCGGCGGCCCGGGAAACCAACGATTCGCCATGGCTCGGATGGTCTCAACTGTTGGGGGCGCTGGTTCGCCACGCGGAGCGGCTGCAGGAAAAAGCCTATGTGGCGGTTTTTGAGTTGGTCCCACGCTGGCCCGATTCGTCCGGGGAGCGGGAGCCGGCGCCGATTGATAACTTCCAGAGAGCGCCCGTGGTAGTGACGGATTCAGCATGGGTTGAGCTGGCTGAGGATGTCGCGATCGGTCTGGCGGCGTCGCCGTCAGCCATGATCTGGGTCCGTGGCGAGCGTGGAGCGGGCAAGACCGCCTGGCTGCAATCGCTGCTTCCGGTACTGGAGCAGGATTACGTTGAGTTGGATCTCAGGCGTGAAGCGGAGATCATGGCCAGTGATCTTCCGGTTCTTCCGGCGCTTTCATCGGAGGGCGGTCCGGGAGAGGAAGGGCCACGCTGGCCGGTACTGGTACTGGACAATATCTCGCCAGCGGACCTGATTGCGCTGATGGATCTTCCTGATGGGCTGGCGTCAGCGCTGGTACTTCAATGGGCAGGTCCAATACTTCTGCTGGGGCCTGAAGAGCCTCGCGAAAGCAGTGCCGCCCTGGCGCTGCAGCATCGTCTGGGCCGCACCCTCGACACCTTTGATATGCCGGTTTCAAGCGTGGTTCAGCGTCAGGCCATTCTGACAGCCCACCAGGCCGCCATCGAGAAGCAGTGGAATGTGCAGGTGCCTCGGTCGGCGATCCGGTTTGCTGCTTCTCGCCGGAGCCGGTGCGTGAGCACGCCGGGCGGAATGCTGCAGTGGCTGGAACGGGCGGCCGCCCGGCTGAACCTCGTTGCCCGCAGAGGCCCGGCCGAGGCGGTGGCCCTGGCTGGACAGGCTGATACTCTGAGGCGTCAGTCCCTGGTTGCCTTGGCGCGGAAAGAGCCGATCGACGACATCGAGGCTTCGCTTGGTGAAATTCAGCTTCATCGTGTGGCTGCAGAGGTTGCCTGGCATGAGCGTAAAGCCGCCGGCAAGCTCCGGCAGCTGAGCACTGAAGATTTGCGGCAGGAACTGGAACGCTGGGTTGCAGCGCGGCCCGGGCCGGTTCACTATGTGCGGCATTGCAATAATCAGGATGGAGATTCAGCGGGTGCAGGATCTGGAAATTTACATTCGTGATCTGGAGCCGGGGGCGGTTTCCGGGTGGCTTGAGAACCACCTTGAAGAACTGGAACTGGATGACGTTGAGGTAACAGGCGTGATCAAGGGCTTTGCCCGCTTCGAGGGCGAGAGACTGCGGATATCGCTTTATCCGGGGGCATTTGGCAAACGTTTCACCTCAGTGGTCATCGAGGGGCCAAGGGTGCCCTGGAACAGTGACCTTGACTGCGCGCGCAGTGCCTGGCGGGCCATGGATACCGAAATTCGCTGCAGTCCGGGAGACTGGAAAGAGGGCGAGCCAGTAGAGGATGAGAAATGGTGGCGTCTGGACCACCGGGGCGAGCAACAGGTCGTCTGGAACTGAAAGAGGCAGCCCTTGGGCTGCCTCTTTGTTTTCAGTGGGCGATTCAATCGCTCAGGATGGATACGTTGTCGGCCTGAAGGCCTTTGTCTGCCTCCACAACATTGAAGCGGACCAGTTGACCCTGTCGCAGGACCCGGCGCCCACGGCCACGAATCGCCCGGAAGTGAACAAATACCTCGTCACCGCTGTCACGCACGATAAAGCCGAAGCCTTTCTTGACGTTGAACCACTTTACGGTGCCTTCTTCATCACCCTCAGGGCTGCTTTCGTCATAGCCATCATCATCGTCATCATTGTGGTTCTGGCTGGGGGCACGGTTGCTCGGCCGGGATGGGCTTTGCTGTTCGGCCGGTTTCTTGACTGAAAGCGCAATGGCCAGGAAGCCCGCAATGCCGAAAACGATCAGCGTAATAATGTAGGCTGCGATGCCACGAGTGCTACCGAGGGCCTCAATAAGCTGACCTGCAGCGATCAGGCGAAGAGGCTCTGGTGTAAAAGACAGCAACAGGGCAAGCACCAGCGGTGCGGGGATGGCGATCAGGAGAGAAAAAAGGATCGCTTTGGATGGATTACGCATTGACTGAAATTTCTCCATTCTTGTAACGCTAACGATAAAAACCGGATATCGGGTAAAATCGCACATCCGGCCGGTGAAAACCGACAGTACCCCGAAAAACGGGAGTGCTGGCGGGCAAAAGCGGCATGATACCAGATTATCCCGAGCGCTGACCAAGCAACGGAATAAGCAGTGTCATCAATCACATTCTAGAGAGAACTACCCAGGGGAGTACCAATACCCGATGAGCCAGAACGATCTGGAAACCCGACTGGACGAGCTGGAAACGCGGCTGGCCTTTCAGGACGACGTTATCAATACCCTGAGCGAACAGGTTGCCAAGCAGGAAATGGATATCCGTGAGTTGTGGGAGGCCAAGCGGCTGCTGCACAAACAGTTGAAAGATGTTTCACCGTCCAATATCAAGTCAGAGCAGGACGAAACACCTCCCCCTCATTATTGAAAGTGGCGCATTAAAAAGGGATCAGATGAAGGTTTCATCTGATCCCTTTTCGTTGGATTCCGGCTCCTGCTTTTATGCCAGCAGTTCGATCAGAATCTGTTCGTAGATTTCAGACAGGGTATTCAAATCTTCGGCCTTTACGCACTCATCCACTTTGTGAATCGTCGCATTGATGGGGCCAAGTTCGACCACCTGCGCGCCGGTAGGTGCAATGAAGCGACCATCCGAGGTGCCGCCGGAGGTTGAAAGTTCGGTTTCCCGGCCTGTCACCGTGCGAATGGCGCTCTGGCTGGCAGACACGAGTGCGCCCTTGTCCGTCAGGAACGGACGGCCACTGAGGTGCCACTGCAGATCGTATTTCAGGTTGTGGCGGTCCAGGATGGCTACCACCCGTTCCTCCAGACTTTCTGCAGTGTTTTCCGTGCAGTAGCGGAAGTTGAAGTGCACCAGGCATTCACCGGGAATAATGTTGCTGCCCGTACCGGCCTCCAGCTTAGTAATCTGGAAGGTGGTTGGCGGGAAAAAGTCGTTGCCGTTATCCCAGAATTCCTTTGCCAGCGCATCCAGGGCAGGCGCAACCAGGTGAACCGGGTTCTCGGCCAGGTGCGGATAGGCTACGTGGCCCTGAACCCCATGCACGGTCAGGTAACCATGCAGAGAGCCCCGTCGACCATTCTTGATCACATCACCCACTTCTCGGGTGCTGGACGGCTCGCCAATCAGACACCAGTCGATCTTTTCGTTCCTGGCTTCGAGAGTTTCCACCACTTTGACCGTACCGTGTTGGGCTGGCCCCTCTTCGTCACTGGTAATCAGCAGGGCTATGGAACCCCGATGGTCCGGGTAGCTTGCAACGAAGCGCTCGCATGCGGTTACGAAGGCTGCCAGGCTGCCCTTCATGTCCGCGGCGCCACGGCCGAGGAGGTAGCCATCCCTGATCACGGGATCAAAGGGTGGGTGCGACCAGTTCTTTTCCGGCCCGGTTGGTACCACATCGGTATGGCCGGCAAAGGCCAGCACCGGCCCCTCGGAGCCCTTTCGGGCCCAGAGGTTATCGGTATCGCCAAAGCGCAGGTTCTCGCCGGTGAAGCCCAGAGGCGCAAGGCGCGACATCATCAGTTCCTGACAGCCGGCATCGTCTGGCGTGACAGACTGCCGGCGGATCAGATCAACGGCAAGTTCGAGGGTCGGGGAATCAGTTGTTTGCATGCAGCTCTTCATTCAGCTCGATGGCAGACTTGTTGGTTTTGCACTCCACCGCGCCAGTCTGGCTGTTACGGCGGAAAAGCAGGTCTGTCTGGTTGGCCAGATCGCGGGCCTTGATCACCTCAACCAGCTCGTTGTTGTCGTCGAGCAGCGCAACCTTGGTGCCGGCTGTGATGTACAGCCCGGCCTCGACCTTGCAACGGTCGCCCAGCGGGATGCCGATACCGGCGTTGGCGCCGATCAGGCAGTTCTCGCCAACGGCAATGATGATGTTGCCTCCACCGGAAAGGGTGCCCATGGTGGAGCATCCACCGCCCAGATCAGACCCCTTGCCAACCATGACGCCGGCGGAAATACGGCCCTCGATCATGCTGGTGCCTTCGGTGCCGGCGTTGAAGTTGATAAACCCTTCGTGCATGACCGTGGTGCCTTCACCCACATAGGCGCCAAGGCGAACCCGGGCGGTATCGGCAATGCGGACACCTTTCGGTACCACGTAATCGGTCATCTGCGGGAATTTATCCACGGATTTGACTTCCAGTGTGCGGCCTTCCAGGCGAGCCTGAAGCTGGCGGTCGGACAGTTCGTTCAGATCGATCGCGCCTTCGCTGGTCCATGCCAGATTCGGCAGCAGGCCAAAAATGCCGTCCAGCTTCAATCCGTGAGGTTTGGCCATGCGATGAGAAATCAGGTGAAGCTTGAGGTAAACCTCCGGGGTGCTGGACGCGGTGTCATCTGTTTCGAGTACTGTGACAACCACCGGGCGCTTGCTGGCGGCTGCTTTGTCCGCCAGTGATGCCTGGCCTGTCTGGCCGATCTGACGCAAGGCGTTGGCGAGCTGGCTGAGCTGCTCGGCGGTCGCGCTGATCGCCTGGTTACCACCCTTGTAATCAAGGGCGTTGGAGATGACGTCCATCAGGGTGTTATCGGGTGTCATGACCGGCTGCTGGTAAAACACTTCCAGCCACTCGCCCTGGTTGTTCTGGGTGCCGATACCGATACCGAATGCAAAGCTCATCTGATGGTTGCTCCTGTTATGAATGTGGGGCCAGGGCAATGCCTGAAGACCCCTGAAATTAAAGTTTGGATCTGGTTTGCCCGAGATTCAGGCCAGCCATGCGGACCATTCGTCTGCACTGAAACCTACGCGCACATCACCGCCGTTTTCGACAACGGGACGCTTAATAATGGATGGGTTCTCCAGCATGATCTCGTGAGCGCTTTGGGCGTCAATGGTATCACGAACGTCCTCCGGAAGTTTGCGCCAGGTGGTGCCACGGCGGTTCAGCAGGGTTTCCCATCCGACCGCGTGTTCCCAGCGGAACAGCAAATCACTCTGCAGGCCATCCTTCTTGAAGTCGTGGAATTCGTAGTCGATACCTTGTTCGTCCAGCCACTTCCGGGCCTTCTTTACGGTGTCGCAGTTTTTGATGCCGTACAGTTTCATGGCTTGTTCGCCTTAACAAATTCAACAATGCGTTCCGCTGCCTCTACGCACTCTTCCAGCGGGGCGACCAGGGCCATCCGGACACGGTTTTCTCCGGGATTATGGCCATCCACGGTTCGGGAAAGATATCGCCCAGGCAACACGTGCACGTTCTGTTGTGCCGAGAGCTCCCGGGCAAACGTTTCATCGTCCATCGGAGTTATCGGCCACAGGTAAAACCCGGCATCCGGAAAATCAACATCCATAACTTCCCGGAGGATGGGGACCACTGCCTCAAATTTGGCGCGGTACGCTGCACGATTCTCCCGAACGTGGTCTTCGTCGCTCCAGGCGGCGATGCTCGCCAGCTGATTGTGGATGGGCATGGCGCAGCCGTGATAGGTGCGGTACTTCAGGTAGCCGTCAAGAATGCTGGCATCCCCGGCTACGAAACCCGATCGCAGGCCGGGCAGGTTGCTGCGTTTGGACAGGCTGTGGAACACCACGCAGCGGGCGTAGTCATCCCGGCCAATGGCGGCGCAGGTTTGCAGGAGGCCTTCCGGCGCGTTGCCTTCCTCCGGATAGAGTTCGGAGTAGCATTCGTCGGAAGCAACGATAAAGTCGTGTTTGTCGGCCAGGGCTATCACCTTGGTCAGCGCCTCCCGGGAGATAACAGCACCACTGGGATTGCCCGGGGAGCACAGAAACAGTATCTGGCATTCTTGCCAGATGGATTCGGGCACTGAATCAAAATCGGGAATGAAGCCATTTGAGCCATCGCAGGGGAGGTATACGGGCGTCGCGCCTGCAAGGAGGGCGGCTCCCTCGTAAACCTGATAAAACGGATTGGGGCTGACTACGGTGGCAGGCTTGGTGGCATCCACGACAGCCTGAACCAGGGAAAAGATGGCTTCACGTGTGCCGTTTACCGGCACGATGTTGTTCGCCGCGCTGAGGCTGCCGGCCTTCAGATTGAATCGGCGGGTTGCCCAGCCACTGATGGCCTCGCGGAGTTCATCCGTACCCCGGGTGGTGGGGTAATTGGCAAGCTTGTCCAGATTGTTCGCAATGACCTGTTTGACGAAATCGGGCGACGGGTGCTTCGGCTCTCCAATCCCCAGGGAAATCGGCCGGAGATGATCGGGCACGCTGATGCCTGCCTTTAGTTTGGCAAGCTTTTCAAAAGGGTAGGGGTGAAGTCTGTCGAGGTTCGGATTCATTGAATGTCGTCCAGCATTTTACAGAGATCTTGCTGCAGGGCCTGGCATACCGCCGGCTCCCGGATGGGCTCGCCGTGTTCGTCCGTCACGAAGAAAACGTCCTCCACGCGCTCGCCCAGGGTGGCAATCTTGGCGTTGCTCAGGCGTACCCGGTGCTCCAGCAGCACCTGGCCGATGCGGGCCAGAAGCCCCGGGCGGTCGGGCGTGATCACTTCCATTACGGTGCGCTGGTTGATGGTGTCATTCGAGAACGTCACTTCCGTCGGGAAAGCGAAATGCTTGAGCTGGCGTGGCGTGCGCCGGTGGATGATGTCCGGATAGTCATCCGGGTCGTCCAGTTCTTCGATCAGGCGCAAACGCACCCGTTCTTTTCTCGCAGGGTCGATGCCCAGAGGCTGTCCCTTCTCATCAAGTACCACATAGGAACTGATCGAGTAGGGCCCCTCGCTTGAGCTGATGCGCGCGTCCACGATGTTCAGGTTCAGCTGTTCGAGGACCGCCGTTGTCGCAGCGAACAGGGCAACCCGGTCCTTCATGTAGATAATGATCTGGGAGTAGCCGTCCGTCGGGCCGCCCCGCGTGTCTCGAATCAGCACCAGCGGGTCCGTATTGTCGCCGTGTCTGATGATGGCAGCAGTCTGCCAGGCGATGTCCACGGTCGAGTCCTGGAGGAAATAGTCTTCGTCCACGGTGTCCCAGATGGCGTCGATCTGTTCATCGGTCATGTTCTGGGCATGCAGGATTTCCCGGGCTTCCGACTGGGTAGCGCGAACCCATTCCTGTCGGTCGATGGGCGTTTCAGTGCCCCGACGCAAAGCCCGTTTGGCCTCGATATAGAGTTGGCGCAACAGCGAGGCCCGCCACGTGTTCCATAGCTTGGGATTGGTAGCGCTGATGTCGCATACGGTTAGAACGTACAGGTAATCCAGGTGCGCCTGGCTCGGCACTGCCCTGGCAAATCCGTGGATAATGTCCGGGTCGGAGATGTCTTTGCGCTGGGCTGTCATGGACATCAGCAGGTGGTTTTCCACCAGCCAGGAAATCAGCTGGGTGTCCCGTTCGCTCAGGTGATGCCGCTGGCAGAAGGCTTCGGCATCGATGGCACCCAGTTCCGAGTGATCGCCACCCCGGCCTTTGGCCACATCATGGTAAATGCCGGCAATATAGAGGGTTTCCAGTTTCGGCAGCCGGTGAATCAGGCGGGATGCCAGCGGATACTCGGTTCGGGCTTCCGCGCTGCCAAGCCTTACCATGTTGCGGATGACCCGCATGGTGTGGGCATCCACGGTGTAAATGTGGAAAAGGTCGTGCTGCATCTGGCCAATGATCTGGCCAAACTCCGGGAGATAGCGCCCGAGCACGTTGTACTTCTTCATGGCAGACAGCGTCTGATCCAGGGCATGGGGCGTTCTGAGCAGCTCCATGAACAGGGTAGTCACTGCCAGATCAGATCGGAACGCATCATCGATCAAATGCCGGTGGGCCCGAAGCGAGCGGATCGTCGTGGCCCGGATGCCCTTTATCTCAGGGTGCTGAGCCATCAGAACGAAGATTTCCATGATGGCATAGGGCGCGTAGGCGAAGACCTGGTTGTTGACCGCTTCAATATAGTAGTTACGAATCTGGAAACGTTTGTTGATGGGCTGGATGGCGTCTTCCGATGGGCTACCCAGAATCGCTTCGTCGTAATACTGCAGAATCACATCCGCCAGTTCGGCGAGGGCCAGGACGGTGCGATAGTAGGCCTGCATCATCAATTCGACGCCGAGCCGCTTACCTTCATCTCTATAGCCGAGCATCTGGGCCAGGGCTCGCTGATGATCGAACAGCAGCCGGTTTTCATTCCGGTCAGCGAGCAGCTGCAGGCCGTATCGCAGTTGCCAGAGGAAGGTTTCACCCTGGAACAGAATCTGATGCTCTTCCTCGGTAAGAATGCTGAAGCGGGTCAGGTCAGCGATGTTCTGCAGTCCGAAATGTCGCTTGGTAATCCAGCCGATCGTCTGTATGTCCCGCAAGGCGCCCGGGGAACCCTTCACGTTTGGTTCGAGGTTGTATTCGGTATCGCCGTATTTCTGATGCCGTTGCTGCTGCTCCTCACGCTTCGCAATAAAGTAGTCGCGGTCGGTGCTGACATCATCGGAATAGACTTGCTCGCTCAGATCTGACCGGAGTTCATCCGGGCCGGCAATCGTGCGCGTTTCCAGCAGGTTGGTCAGTATGGTGATATCTTCGCGGGCGGCTGTCTTGCTTTCCTCGATGCTGCGAACACTGTGGCCGATATCCAGCCTGAGATCCCACAGCAGGGTAACGAACGCGCCCAGGTCTTCGTGCCAACTGTCTTCGATGCCGGCACGGGTGAGAATGAGCAGGTCGATGTCCGAATGCGGGTGCAGCTCACCCCGTCCATAGCCGCCGACGGCGATCAGGGCAATGTCCGGTGAATCGGAAAAGGGGTAGCGGTTCCAGATCAATCTGAGAACTGTATCGACCGTGTCAGCCCGGGAGCGGACAAGGGCGCGCACATCGGCGCCTTGTCGAAAGGCCTCGGCATCGGCGTCATACCTGCCCTTTAACAGCTCCCGGGCCGCCGTAACCGGAGATGGGTCATTACTGATGCGGGATTCCAGCTCGCTTTGGTCCACTTAGAAGGACTCTTCCTTTCGCTTGGTCAAGACCTCATGACCGTCCGCCGTCACAAGGATGGTGTGCTCCCATTGTGCAGAGAGTTTGTGATCCTTGGTAACGACGGTCCAGCCATCCGGCAGAAGCTTGGTCTGGTACTTGCCCTGGTTGATCATTGGCTCAATGGTAAACGTCATACCTTCCTGCAGCTCCAGACCGGTGCCGGGTTTGCCGTAATGCATTACCTGAGGCTCCTCGTGGAATACTGCGCCGATGCCATGGCCACAGTAATCTCGAACCACGGAATAGCGGTGTTTCTCGGCGTGCTGCTGAATCACATGCCCGATATCGCCCAGACGGGTTCCCGGCTTGACCAGTTCAATACCTTTATAGAGGCACTCCTGTGTAATCTGGATCAGCCGCTCGGTGCCAGGTTTCGGCTTGCCGACAATCCACATCTTGCTGGTGTCGCCGTGGTAGCCATCCTTTATTACGGTGACATCGATATTAAGGATGTCTCCATCTTTGAGGATTTTCTTCTCAGACGGAATGCCGTGGCAGATAACGTGGTTGACCGACGTGCAGATGGACTTCGGAAACCCCTTGTAGTTGAGTGGTGCCGGAATGCACTTTTGCTCGTTTACAATATAGTCGTGGCAAATCCGGTCGAGCTCTTCGGTGGAAACGCCGGGCTTGACGTGATCGCCAATCATCTCGAGCACTTCGGCCGCCAGGCGGCCAGCGACGCGCATCTTTTCAATTTCTTCCGGTGTCTTGATCGATACCTGCATTGGGTTTCCCGTTGTTTGTGCCAAACCGGCATTTTAAGGGGCCTGCTGCCCGGGTACAAGGAAGCTCGCCGTCAAAAATAATGGCGTTTGTCGGGCCGAATATGGTATAAACGCGCCCGCTGGAAACGAATCCAGCAAATTCACACACGTGTCGGCACGTTATCCCAGGGTGCCTGGTCCTGCTTTTAAAGGAGTCAGGTTGGGGTAATCGGATACGTGGAGGACTAACCCGAAGCTAAAAAGGTAACTATCATGGCTCAGGTAAATATGCGTGACCTGCTGAAGGCAGGTGCTCACTTCGGTCACCAGACCCGCTACTGGAACCCGAAAATGTCGAAGTTCATCTTCGGCGCCCGTAACAAGATTCATATCATCAACCTTGAGCAGACTGTTCCTGCCATGAACGACGCGCTGAAATTTGTTCAGCAGCTGGCAGAGAACAAGAACAAGATCCTGTTCGTTGGTACCAAGCGTGCCGCGGCCAAGATCATCAAGGAAGAAGCCGAGCGTGCCGGTCAGCCGTTCGTTAACCACCGCTGGCTCGGTGGCATGCTGACCAACTACAAGACCATCCGTCAGTCTATCCGTCGCTACCGTGACCTGGAAACCCAGAGTCAGGACGGTACTTTTGACAAGCTGACCAAGAAAGAAGCACTGGATCGTACCCGTGAAATGGACCGCCTTGAGCGCTCCATTGGTGGTATCAAGGACATGGGCGGCCTGCCGGACGCGATGTTCGTGATTGACGTTGACCACGAGCGTATCGCCATCAAGGAAGCCAACAAGCTTGGTATTCCTGTCATCGGTGTTGTTGATACCAACAGTGATCCCGACGGTGTCGATTACGTGATCCCGGGCAACGATGACGCTATCCGTGCGATCCAGATTTACGTGAAAGCCGTTGCTGATACCTGCATGGAAGCAGCCCAGTCTGCTGGTGCCGGTGCTGACGAGTTTGTTGAAGTCAGCGAAGACGCTGAAGGCGCTGCTCCAGCCGCTGAGTAACGTTTTACCTTCACGGTTTAGATGTAAGGTGTGCCTGGTGTTTTCCGAGGCACACCGCCCCACCGAATTCGGAACAGTTGAGAGGATTGAACATGGCTGCAATTACCGCTGCAATGGTCAAAGAGCTGCGTGAGCGTACCGGCCTTGGCATGATGGAATGCAAGAAGGCACTTGTTGAAGCCGAAGGCAGCGTTGACGCTGCGATCGAAGAGCTGCGCAAGTCATCCGGTCTGAAAGCTGCCAAGAAAGCCGGCCGTACCGCCGCTGAAGGCGCTTCACTGATCAAGATCTCTGACGACAACACCGTTGCCTTTATTCTGGAAGTGAACTCCGAGACCGACTTTGTTGCTCGCGATGACAACTTCCTGAACTTTGCCAACGACGTGCTGAACGTTGCGTTTGAAAATGGCGAAACCGACGTAGCCAAGCTGATGGAAGGCGATCTGGAATCCAAGCGTGAAGCGCTGGTTCAGAAAATCGGCGAGAACATTACTGTTCGTCGTGTCGTCAAGGTTGAAGGCCCGGTTGTTGGTGGATACGTTCACAGCAACAACAAGATCGCTTCGGTTGTCGCCCTGACTGCCGGTGATCCTGAAGTTGCCCGTGACATCGCCATGCACGCAGCTGCCGTTAACCCGCGTGTCGGCAAGCCGGAAGATATGCCGGCTGAAGAACTCGAAAGAGAGAAGGATGTGATCAAGGCCCAGCCGGATATGGAAGGCAAGCCTGCCGAGATCGTCGAAAAGATGATGGGTGGCCGCATCAAGAAGTTCCTCAAGGAGAACAGCCTTGTTGAGCAGCCTTTCGTCAAGAACCCGGACCAGACCGTGGGCGAGCTGATCAAGTCCAACGGCGGCGAGCTGGTTGGCTTCGTTCGCCTGGAAGTGGGTGAAGGCATTGAGAAGGAAGAAGTGGACTTTGCTGCCGAGGTTGCTGCTGCAGCCGGCACAGGCAAGGCCTGATCCTTCGTTCGATGCAGCGGGCTTTGAGCCACTGTATCACCTGAGTCTGCCACGTTAGCCGGGAATTCCCGGCTCTCGTGGCGGGCTTGTATCTGAGATACCCCTTTTTATGAGGAGTATGTCAGATACAAGCCTGCAAAGGGTACCACGCCGGATAGCAGCCAACAGACGACAAGGGGATCATCATGCCGACATCATCGAAAACCCAGCCCAGATACAAGCGTGTTCTGCTCAAACTCAGTGGCGAGGCCCTGATGGGAGAGCACGATTTCGGTATTGATCCCAAAGTTCTTGACCGCATGGCACTGGAAATCGGTGCGCTGATTGGCATCGGCGTGCAGGTTGGCCTGGTGATTGGCGGCGGCAATCTGTTCCGTGGCGCAGCCCTGAATGCGGCCGGCATGGATCGGGTTACCGGTGATCATATGGGCATGCTGGCCACCGTGATGAACGGTCTGGCCATGCGTGATGCCCTGGAACGTTCGAACATCCGGACCCGTGTGATGTCCGCGATCCCCATGAGCGGCATCGTGGAGCATTACGACCGCCGTCGCGCGGTACGGGATCTGAAGGATGGCGATGTCGTGATCTTCTGCGCCGGTACCGGTAACCCTTTCTTCACGACCGATTCCGCTGCATGTCTGCGTGGCATTGAGATCGAGGCCGACGCGGTGCTGAAGGCGACGAAAGTGGATGGCGTATACTCAGCGGATCCGCACCTCGACAGCAGTGCAGAGAAATACGACTACCTCACCTATGATGAGGTTCTGGACAAGAAACTGGGTGTGATGGATTTGACAGCCATCTGTCTCGCCCGTGACCACGGCATGCCGCTGCGGGTGTTCGATATGAACCGTGCCGGCGCCCTTACTCGCATCGTAACTGGCGAGAAAGAAGGTACACTGATCGAATGAATCGCTGTCCCGGCCCCACAGGATCGTGGCGCCAGATTACAGAATGACATGACGAACGAATTGAGGATGCTGAAGTGATCAACGACATCAAAGCAGAAGCCGAAAAGAAAATGAAAAAGAGCCTGGAGTCCCTTAACTCCGCGTTCAACAAGATCCGCACCGGCCGTGCCCACCCCTCTATCCTGGATAGTGTCATGGTGAACTACTACGGCCAGGAGACGCCGCTGAAGCAGGTGGCTAGCGTCAACGTCGAGGATAACCGCACGCTGACGGTCTCTCCCTGGGAGAAAAACCTGATGCCGACCATCGAGAAAGCTATCATGGCATCAGACCTTGGCCTGAACCCGGCGACCAGCGGCGATATCATCCGTATCCCGATGCCCATGCTGACAGAAGAAACCCGTAAGGAAATGGTTAAGCAGGCAAAAGCAGACGCCGAGCACGGTCGTGTTTCCATCCGTAATGCGCGTCGCGACGCGAACAGCATGATCAAGGATCTGCTCAAGGAAAAGGAAATCACCGAAGACGACGAGCGCAAGGGCGAGGACGATATCCAGAAGCTGACCGACCGCTACATTGCAGAAGTCGAGAAGATGCTCAAGGCCAAAGAAGAAGACCTGATGGCGGTTTAACCGTCCGGACCTACTTGCAAGCGAATTGAAAGGCCGAAGCACCGAGGCGCTCCGGCCGCACAGGGGATTTCATGACGGGAACTGTATCCGCAGAGATTCCGGTGTCGGCAGACAGTCGGCCCCGGCATGTGGCCATCATCATGGACGGGAACAATCGATGGGCCAAGGCCCGTCGGCTCAAGGGAGTGGCTGGGCACAAGGCCGGTGTCGATGCGGTCAGGGCAGTGGTGGAAACCTGTGCCCGTGAAGGCGTGGAAGTGCTCACGCTGTTTGCCTTTTCCAGCGAGAACTGGCGCCGGCCCAAGGACGAAGTGTCCGCGCTCATGAAGCTGTTCCTGTTCGCCCTTGAGCGCGAGGTTCGCAAACTTCACCGGAACGATATCCGCCTGCGCATTATCGGTGATCGGTCAGCGTTCAGCGCTTCACTGCGTGAACACATGGCGGCGGCTGAAGAGCTGACCCGCAATAACTCCCGGATGACCCTGGTAATTGCCGCCAACTATGGTGGTCACTGGGATATCACGCAGGCCACACGCAAGGTGGCCGAGCAGGTCCGTTCCGGGCAGTTGGCACCCTCTGACATCACCGATGACCTGATTCAGCAGCACCTCAGCATCGGTGACCTGCCAATGCCGGACCTGATGATTCGTACCGCAGGCGAGCAAAGAATCAGCAATTTCATGCTTTGGCACCTGGCTTACACAGAGCTTTACTTTTCACCGGTGTATTGGCCTGACTTCCAGCAGGAAGAGATGCTCAAGGCCCTGCAGGCCTATGCCGGCCGACAGCGTCGCTTTGGCCAGACGGATGATCAGATAGCGGCCAAGGCTGTACAACAATAACGAACGATAGCGACGTCAACCGTGTTAAAAACCCGAATTATCACCGCACTGATCCTCGCTCCTATCGCCATTGGCGGGATCTTTTTCCTCCCGCCCCTGGGTTTTGCGCTCTTTACCGGCGCCATCATTACCCTGGGCGCCTGGGAGTGGGCGAATATGTCCGGTATTGAGAGTCCTGCCGGTCGGGTTGGCTACGCACTGGCCACCGCTATCCTTCTCTACGGTCTGCTGAACGTTCCGTTTGTGGCAGTCCTCTGGTTATCGTTGCTCTGGTGGGGCGTGTGCTTTCTTCTGGTTCGCAGTTATCCCGGCGGCTCCGAAAAATGGGGCAGTCTCCCCGCAAGAGCCGTCATGGGGCTGTTCGTTCTGGTGCCGGCGTGGGTGGGCCTTAATCACCTGCGAACCGGCGGTTTCCAGTTTGGTGACAGTACCAACAACCTGCTGCTCATCCTCTACGTATTCTGTGTGGTGTGGGTTGCCGATATCGGTGCTTACTTCGCCGGTCGGGCGTTTGGTAAAGCAAAGTTGGCGCCCCGTGTCAGTCCTGGCAAATCATGGGCGGGCGTTTGGGGCGGCCTGATGGCCGTCGGGGTTTTTGCCCTGGTTGTCAGCTGGCTGGCTTCGGCGGGGACGGTTCAGACCTCGCTGCTAATTGTTGCCAGCCTCGCCACGGGTCTTGTTTCAGTGTTGGGCGATCTGCTGGAAAGCATGCTCAAAAGGCACCGTGGCATCAAGGACAGTAGTCAGCTGTTACCCGGTCACGGTGGCATCATGGACCGGATCGACAGCCTGACGGCGGCCATTCCGGTATTTGCATTGATTATTACCCAACTTGGTTGGCTGACAACCGGGCACTGGTGACTATGGTAACCCGCTCTATCAGTGTTCTCGGGGCGACCGGCTCCATCGGTCTCAGTACCCTGGACGTTGTTCGGCGCCACCCTGACCGCTTCTCGGTCTATGCGCTCACGGCCAGTACCCGTGCGGAAGAGCTCGCGGTCCTCTGCCGTGAATTCCGTCCGAAAGTGGCGGTCATGGCTGACCCTGAAGCGGCCGATGTCCTCTCAAAATTGCTGGCAGACCTGCCTGAAACTCGCGTGCTTGGCGGGCTGGAAGGGTTGTGCGAGGTGGCCTCCACCCCCGGTGTTGATACTGTGATGGCGGCTATCGTCGGGGCAGCGGGTCTTTCGCCAACACTGTCGGCGGTGCGGGCGGGAAAGCGGGTGTTGCTTGCCAACAAAGAAGCGCTTGTGATGTCCGGCAAACTGTTTATGGATGCCGTGGCCGAAGCGGGGGCAGAATTGCTGCCGATCGACTCTGAGCACAACGCGATTTTCCAGTGCATGCCGGCCGACAAGGTCCGGGACCCTGCCGGTGCCGGCATCACTCGTATACTTCTGACAGCCTCCGGGGGCCCGTTCAGGGAACATTCTGCCGAGGATCTTCGATCGGTAACGCCCGCCCAGGCCTGTGCCCATCCGAATTGGTCCATGGGGCAGAAGATTTCCGTGGACTCGGCCACCCTGATGAACAAGGGCCTCGAGCTCATTGAAGCCTGCTGGCTGTTCAACACCACGCCCCAGAAAGTTGAGGTGCATGTCCACCCTGAGAGTATTATCCACTCGATGGTTGAATATGCCGATGGCTCCGTTCTGGCCCAGCTTGGCAGTCCCGATATGAGAACACCGATTGCCAACGGCCTGGCCTGGCCGGAGCGTATTGACGCTGGTGCCCCGCCTCTGGACCTGTTCGCGATCGGCCGCTTTCACTTTGAGCGGCCAGATCTGGTGCGTTTCCCCTGCCTGCGCCTGGCTGCCGAAGCGTTTGAGGCGGGCGGCACTGCCCCGGCGGTTCTTAATGCCGCCAATGAAGTGGCTGTTGCCGCTTTTCTTGAGGGTAGCCTGTGTTTTTCGGATATCCCCGTTATCATAGAGCGAACGCTCGCTGTGACCGCCGTTGAGCCCGCCGACAACTTTGACGTTATCTTCGCCAAGGATAAAGAAGCACGGGCTTGTGCACGGGAACAGATAGGTCTGTTAACTGTCTGATAGTCGCAGCAGAATGCTGCCCGGCTGAAGCCATTCAATCAGGAACGCTATGCAGATTATTGAAACCGTCCTCGCACTTGCGCTTACCCTGGGCATCCTGGTGACCCTTCACGAATACGGTCATTTCTGGGTTGCCCGGCGTTGTGGCGTAAAAGTACTTCGCTTTTCCGTGGGTTTCGGGAAACCGATGTTTTCCTGGTACGACAAGCATGGGACCGAGTTTGCCGTCGCCGCCATTCCTCTGGGCGGCTATGTAAAAATGCTGGATGAGCGGGAAGGGCCAGTTCCTGAGGAGCTGAGAGATCAGGCCTTTACCTCCAAGCCTCCGAGCCAGCGTATTGCCATTGCGGCGGCCGGTCCCGTGGCCAACTTCTTGTTCGCCATTTTTGCTTACTGGCTGCTGAGTGTGGTTGGCGTTACCCATGTTGCACCCATTGTCGGGCAGATCGCTGACGAGAGTGTGGCCGAGCGGGTAGGTCTTCAGGAGGGTATGGAGATTCACGCTGTGGATGGCCATCGCGTCAGTTCGTGGCGCGATGTGAATATGCGCATTCTGGAGCGGACCGGCGAGCACGGTCTGATTTCCATGGAGGTATCGGAAGATGGCGCCCGCGGTACAGTCAGCGGTGAGCTTTCCGGTTGGGGCCTGAGTGACGATACTCCCAATCCGTTAGCCGAGTTCGGCATTACGCCATGGCGCCCGGCTGTTCCGCCGGTATTGGGGCAGATTTCCGATGGTGGCCGCGCTCAGGCTGCCGGCCTGCAGCCCGGGGATCGCATTGTGGCCGTGGGCGGCGAGCCGATCAGTAGCTGGTTTGAGCTGGTCGAGTTTATTCGCAATGCCCCGGAGCAGACACTTCAGGTAACCATCGAGCGTAATGGTGCGGAACAATCCGTCAGCGTGACACCGGAAGCGAAGACTCAGGAAAGTGGTGAGTCAATCGGTTTTGTCGGTGCCGGTGTGGAAGCTATCTCATGGCCAGAAGAGGTGCTGCGTGATGTCAGCTACGGCCCATTCGCCGCCGTTCCGGTCGCCCTCAGCGAAACCTGGGCGGATACCCGCTTGACACTGGTGGCCATCAAGAAGATGGTCACCGGCCTGTTGTCACCCACCAACCTCAGTGGACCAATTACCATTGCCCGGGTTGCTGAAGCCAGTGTCAGTTCCGGGTTCGAAGACTTCGTGCGTTTTCTTGCCTATCTGAGCGTGAGCCTGGGCATTCTGAACCTTCTGCCTGTGCCGGTGCTAGATGGTGGTCATATCGTTTACTACACCATCGAAGCTCTCCGTGGGAAGCCGCTTTCCGAGCAGGCTCAGGCGTTTGGATTACGAATTGGTATGGCAATGATCCTCACATTAATGGTGTTTGCTCTTTACAACGACCTGATGCGGTTGTGAGAATTGCGAGCTCCTTACGCGCATTAACCAGGCGAAATATTTGAATGAGACGTTCTCTTCTAGGTGTAGCCGTTGGCCTCGCTGTAGCCGTGTCCGGCCTGAAGCCAGCATTTGCTGATCAGTTCACTGTTGCGGATATTGAGGTGGAAGGCCTGCAGAGGGTATCTGCGGGTACTGTTTTTTCCGCGTTCCCTGTCAATATTGGCGAGCAGGTGGACGAGACCGAGCTGGCTGATGCGATCAAGTCGCTGTTCCGGACCGGTCTTTTCACCGACATTGAGGCCAGCCGGGATGCCGGTGTGCTTATCCTGACGGTTCGTGAACGACCCTCCATCAGCGATATCGAGATTGAGGGCAACAAGAACATTGAAACCGAGATGTTGATGGATGCCCTCGCTGGCGCCGGGCTTCAGGAAGGCCAGGTATTCCGGCGTGCGACTCTTGAACGTCTGGAACTGGAAATTCTGCGCTCTTACATTGCCCAGGGGCGCTACAACGCCCGGGTAAAGGCAACGGCCGAGGAGCTGCCCAGAAACCGCGTTGCGATTCGCCTGGATATCAATGAGGGGTCGGTCGCTGCGATCCACCATATCAACCTGATCGGCAACAAGGACTTCAGTGACGAAGAACTGCAAGAGCTGTTCGAGCTGCAGACCACGAGCTGGTGGAACTCAATTACAAACTCGGACAAGTACGCGAGAGAGCGCCTGAGTGGCGACCTTGAATCGCTGCGGTCGTTCTATCTTGACCGTGGTTATCTGGATTTCAACGTCGAGTCCAGCCAGGTATCCATTTCGCCTGACAAACAAAAAGTCTTCATCGCGATTGCCCTGAATGAGGGGCCTCAGTACACCATTTCCGAGATTAACCTTCGTGGTGAGCTGATCGTGGGTGAAGAGGAGCTGCGATCGCTGATTCCTGTTGAGGAGGGCGACGTATTCTCCCGATCCCGCATGACGGCAATTTCCGAATCCCTGGCATTCCGGCTCGGAAGGGAAGGCTACGCCTTCGCCAACGTCAATGCCGTCCCCGAGCCGGGAGAAAACAACACAGCCGCCGTCACCTTCTTTGTTGAGCCGGGCAAACGGGCCTATGTGCGACGGATCAATTTCGAGGGCAACGTGTCGACTCGTGACGACGTTCTCCGCCAGGAAATGACGCAGATGGAAAGGGGCGTGGCTTCTTCGGATCGTATCGACTTCTCCAAGACCAGACTGGAGCGTCTCGGCTTCTTCGAGATGGTGAATGTTGAGACGGTACCAGTTCCGGGCACCGACGATCTGGTTGATGTGAACTACTCCGTGGCAGAACAGCCGACGGGCAGTCTTTCCGCTTCCGTCGGTTTCTCGCAGCAGTCCGGGGTGATTCTTGGCGCCAACGTGTCCGAGAATAATTTTTTCGGTACCGGGAAGCGCGTCTCTTTCGGTGTCAACGTGAGTAATTTTGTCAAAAGCGCAAACGTCTCCTACCTGGACCCTTACTACACGGTTGACGGCGTAAGCCGTGGCTACAGTCTTTTTGCCCGGCAAACCGATTATGAGGAAGAGTATATCTCCGCCTTCCTGCTGGACGAATATGGCGGCCGTATCACCTTCGGTTATCCCACGGACAATATCACCCGTTTGAACTTTGGGGCCGGGTTTACCCAGTCCAATCTTAAGGAAGGCCGGTTCACCTCACAGGAGGTCATTCAGTTCATTGATGAGGAAGGGGATTCGTTCAATAACTTCTTCCTCTTCGGCAGCTGGCGCCGCAGTACTTTCAACCGGGGTGTTCTGCCCAGTGATGGCCATAGCCAGTCGTTGTCGCTTGACGTAGCAGTGCCGGGCAGCGATCTGACCTTTTACAAGGTGACACACAAGACCGATTTCTACTATCCGGTGACTGACGATAATCGCTGGATCTTACGGGCGCGTTCAGAGATCGGTTATGGTGATGGTTACGGAGATCGGACCCAGATGCCGTTTTACGAGTACTTCTATGCAGGGGGCTACGGATCGGTTCGGGGGTACCGGGCCAACTCCTTGGGTCTCCTTGCTACGAACAACGTCAACGACCTCTCACGCCCGGATCCGTTCGGCGGTAACCTGCTCACTGAAGGTGGTGTTGAGCTGATATTCCCCACGCCCTTTGCCGGTGATACCCGCTCCATGAGAACGGCGTTTTTCCTGGACGCAGGTCAGGTGTTCGACACTGCGCGCGGTTTCGATCCGGAACTGAGCGAAATCAGAATGTCCGCCGGTATTGGCTTCCAGTGGATTACCGCTGTTGGCCCGCTGGCCTTCAGTCTGGCGAAGCCGCTGAACGACAAGCCGGGTGATGACACCCAGGTATTCCAGTTCTC
>PBED01000008.1:0-104223 GCA_002718255.1 Marinobacter sp.
ACTCGTTGTCATGGGCGTGTTGGTGCTCACCGGTCAGATGACTCTATTCGCGTCATGGATGTTGTCGACGTTTCCAGTTCTTGGAAGGCTTGGCTGAGCTTCCTACAACCAAACTAACGAGAACGGTTCACGGATTCATACTCAAATACTGCGTATGAACAGCTTTCATGAACAAATGGGGCTGCCTTTTCGTTAATGGTTTTGCATTGCCGAACCATTGAAGCGGTTCATCGTTCTTCAAGACTGGATCAAAAACCGGCTCGCAGTGGAGAGTCGCGAATGTCCGCTTTTGTTTAGTAGTGCCCTGGATGCGGCTAGATTGCAAAGCGGACATTCTGGTACGACGCCTGGAAAGCCGCTCGCATGCCTGGCGTATCGACAAACCGACCATCAATCTCTTCAACGGTCCGGCCATGGCAGTCTGGGTAGCATGGCCTCCACGTCAATCGTGTAGGTAGAGAAAAAAGCTTCCGCCGCTTCAATTAAAGCTGTCTCGTTTTCAAGTATCCCAAGATAGACCGGCCACTCGGCGTCTATCAGTTCCGTGCTATAAGGTTCCGGATCTACGTCCCCCAGCTCTGCAAGAAACCGGAACTCCGTTTCGTTCATGACGATGTAATCGCACCGTTTGCGCGAACACGCGGTCACGCCAGGTTAACAACGGCCCTACGGCGTGCATTTGGTCCGGCAAAGGCATCCATAGCGGGTTGGCGAAAACCGCGTTGGCCAGTCCTCGTTCCAGAGCCCAGGCCTGGCGTTTACGCGCCATCGGGACGAAATCGGCTGCGATACCGGTCTGTTTGGTGAATTCATTGATCACCTCGACCAGAATGCCCTCGCTGAGATTACTGCCGTAATAAAACGGGAGAAAGCTCTCGTCCGATCCCATAATCTTGAGCGTTTGGGGCGAAACTGGAAGGAACCAGAATGCCATGATAATAAACAGGACTGCTCTCATTCGGCCCTCGTTGGAGTGATCAATCGGGTAAGGCCGCCGCTTGCCCGAATCTGCCTTGCTAGTTACAGACAGTTTGGCTCGAATTCTGGCTACATACCATAGGAAAGTCGATGTCGCTGCAAAGTCAGCTTTACCCACAAAAACTGTGGATAACTTTGTGGGAACAGCTCGGATAGGTGTCTTCAGCCCTGCAATGGCAGGGCCTCAGCCATTGTGGCGTTTTAATGACCGGCCAGCGAATAAACAGCCTTATCAGGCTAGCGAATACCCTTCGACTGCAGCCATTGGCTGATCTGCGCCTGATTCATGGCGCCGCTCTGGCGGGCCACTTCCCGGCCATTCTGGAACAGGATCATGGTAGGGATGCTGCGAATGCCAAACTGGCTGGCCGGGCCTTGGGCCTGTTCCGTATTTAGCTTGGCAAAACGTACCTTGCCCCGCCAGTCTCTCGCGGCCTGTTCGAACTGAGGCGCCATCATTTTGCAGGGGCCACACCAGCTCGCCCAGAAGTCCACCAGCACCGGCAGATCACTGCGCCCGGTATGATTAGCAAAGCTCTGGTCTGTAAGTTCCAGAACCTGATCCGGCCACAACGGCTGTTTGCAGGCGCCGCAATTGCCGCCAGATGACAATTTATCCGCAGGCACGCGATTTACCTTGTGGCAGTGGGGACAGACCAGGTGTCGGATATCAGTCATGATTGATTGCCCTCAGATTGTGTACTGAGATAAATGATCAGGGCAGACCAGACGAAATCAAGCAGCGCTTCATATTACTCGTCTCGCCAAAGCGGCCAGGCGATGAAAACTGTACTAGAAATCAGACATTACGTCCTGAAGATCCTGCTTGAGCTCTGCCGGTTCGGTGATCCATACCGTTTTATCAGGGCCGGGAAATACACCCACATCGAGGCCATCCTTCGTTAAACCGGGGACCCATTTCCGGAAGAAGTCCGGCAGTGAAATACTGCGGGGCGTCAGCTCATCGCCGCCGTTGGCGTACTCGGCGGCAAACGCCGGAGCCGGCCACACGGGCAGGTACTCCACATCGCCATCGTCCGAGGCGATCTTGAGGAATTGGCTCTGGCCGTTAACCAGGATCCAGATTTCCCGTTCCTCGGCCACCTGGCTCAGGAAGTAGTCGTACCGCTCTTCACCATCCATTTCCATTACTTGATTGAGGTCTTCACTGCTCATGTCAGGTACGCCACTCCAGTCGTTTGCTTTTCGGTATTCGGCGGAGCCTAACACGTATTTGGCGGAGACTGGCGGCCGCTTTTCCAAAACATTATCAGCAACGCTGCAAGGGCCAGGTTGCCTAAGAGCATAAAGGGATACATTTCAGGGGAGATTTGCAACCACTCACCGGTGCAGTTCATCATGGCGTGGAAAATCAAGACTGCCAGAACCATGCTGAACCGCAAGACACTATTCACGCGTAAGTAAAAGGAGCATCACTGAGGTCACACCTCGAAACCGCGCCTGCCCCAAAGAAATCGGAGCATCCGAATGAAGAAGTACCTCGCCCTCCCAATCCTGTGCATCGCGTTGCCTGTCTTCGCCCAACCGGCGCCTCCGCAAAAGGGATTCAGTGGTGAAGTCTCGCTAAATGCGGGGATCATCTCTTCAACGTCCAACTTTAACGTCGATGGCAGCGCCAGCACGTTGTTCAATAAAAGCGTTCTGATGATGAGCTCAGCCTGCTTGCAGCTTACGAGTACCCGCAATTCATGGGCTGGAAGGACTGGTCGTTTATTTCTTTTGCCGGCTTTGGCGACACCCAATCCAACCTGACCTTCTACGATGAATCCTCGTACCTGTTTGCGGTGGGGCTAAATTATAAGTTCTGATCTCGCCTGGCCTTCAAGCGCTCAACCAAGGCTCAGTTTTCAACCACTCGGGCTCGAAGCCTGGGTAGCTGAGCCGGGTAGTGTTCCTGAATGAAGGTTACCATGCCCTCCCGGATCGCACATCTGAGGTCCCAGTTCTTGCTGGAATTGGCGGCGCTCATCAAAAAACGCACCTGAATGGCCTGATCACTGGAATCGGTCACCTGCACCGAGGAAAATTCGCCATCCCAGAGCCCCGATTCATTGAGCAAACGAGTGAACTCCTGCCTGAGCGGTTCAACCGGCATGGTGTAGTCGACCCAGATAAAAACTGTTCCCAGCAACTCTGCGGTATTCCTGGACCAGTTCTGGAACGGGTTCTCGATAAACCATTGCAGTGGCACTACAAGGCGACGCAGATCCCAGACCCGCAAAACCACATAGGTGGCTGTCACTTCCTCTACCCAGCACCACTCGCCCTGCACATACAGCACGTCGTCTATACGGAAAGGTTGGGTCAGAGCGATCTGCATACCGGCCAGCAGGTTGCTCAACACAGGACGGGCCGCGAACCCGAGAATAAGGCCGCCGACACCCGCGGAGGCAAGAAGGCTGGCGCCCATGTGCTGAACCGATTCAAAGGTCATCAGGGCAGCGCCCAGGCCGATGATCACGATGAGAATATTAAGTGCGCGGACCAGGAATCGGGTCTGGGTCTCGACCTTGCGCGCCCGCTTCCAATGCCCTTCCAGCACTGGATTGAGCGCGACAATGACCTCGCCAATGGCCGATGTCAGTCGAACGGCCGCCCAGGTGATGGCAAGGATGAGTAGAAGGGTGGTGATTTGCTGAATCGCCGCCATCAACGGGAGATCCGGTGGTGCGGCCGCCAGCGAACCTGCAAGGGTGAGCAGACAGAAAACAACACCGAGCGCCCGGGCAGCCGCATCGAGGAACAGGCGAATGACCGTCCTGGACCCTGAAAAATGCCGAAAGACTGCCAGAGCCAGTCGGTACACGACATAGGTCGCGGCAACCGCGAGAATCGCCGTAAAACCCGGCCACAACCATGCCTTGAAACCGGCTTCAAACGATTCCAGCATCTGCCCTCCCCGAGCTTTCAATCAGAAAAGTCGGCAGGCGAACACATCCCTGTATTCCGCTCAGCCCCGTAAAAGCCTAGACCAGCCCCTGCTCCCGTGCCATCGCCATGGCCGCTTTCGGCCCGGTCCAGAGCGAGGGAAGGATAATCAGTGAAACCGGAATGGCTGTCAGCACAATGAACTGCTGGAGCACACCAATCTGGCCGGCGCCCATGTACAGAAGAATGGCCGCCATCAATGCCATGGCACCACCCCAGAACACACGGATCCATGGGTTCGGTTCGTCATGGCCAGCCCCGACCATGGCAATGGAATAGCTCATGGAGTCGCCGGTGGTGGCCACGAAAATGGTTGTCAGCAACAGAATCGCAGCCGCCATCCAGGTGCCGCCGGGCAGGGCCTGCGCCACGGTCAGTGTGGCAATATCAAAGCGGAAGTTGTTCAGTGCTTCGGTCAGATCGAAGGTACCGGCAAGCTGGTGATAGATGCCGGAGCCTCCCAGCAGGGTGAACCAGATGGTGGTCGCGATGGGGGCCAGAACGGCCACCGCCAGAACCATTTCACGAACGGTCCGGCCCCGGGAAATTCTGGCAACGAACACGGCCATCAACGGCGTATAACCAATGAACCAGGCAAAGAAAAACACCGTCCACCATTTCATCCACCAGGCCGGAGCCGTTTCCGCGGTCATAGTGGCCATGGCAAAGAACGAGGTGACGTATTCACCCATCGATTGGGTGTAGGTATTGGCCAGGAACAGCGTGGGGCCGAAGACAAAGATTACCCCGGCAATGACCAGTGCCAATATCACGTTGAAACGGCTCAGCAACTGAATGCCCTTGTGCAGACCGGTCATGGCAGAGGTCATGTAAACGCCAGCCAGCACCACCAGCACGGTCAACTGGGTGCCATATCCGTCAGAGACTCCGAACAGCTCATGCAACCCAAAGCTCATCTGGGTGGCGAGAAAACCGATGGGCCCGACGGTGCCGGCCACCACGGCAATCACACAGAAGGCATCGATGACACCGCCGACGCGCCCCTGGATGACTTTCTCCCCGAATACCGGGTACAGCAGCGTTCTTGGTTGCAAAGGTTTGCCCTGGCCGTAGTGGGCCCGGGTCAGGACCAGAGCTGTCAGGGAGCCGAGCACGGCCCAGGCCAGGAATCCCCAGTGCGTGAACGACTGGGCCATGGCGGGGGCGACCGCTGCGGCGGAGCCAGCTTCGGTATTAAAAGCCGGAGGCGTAACAACAAAGTGGTAAACCGGTTCACCAGCGGCAAAAAACACCCCGCCTCCGGCCAACAAGGTACACATGATCATCGACAGCCACCGGAAACGGCCGATTTCTGGTCGATCCAGTCCGCCTATCCGAGCGGCGCCGGCCCGGCTCAGGGCTGTTCCAATGGCGATGAAGAATGTGAGTAGCAGCAGTAACTGGAAAAAGGAGCCCAGATAGGTGGCGGTCCACGCAAACCCGCTACCGATGAGTTCCGCCACGTAGCTACTGTCGAATATTGAGGCCCCTACGAACAGAAGTATGAAGCCGATAGTGAGCACCAGAACAACGGGATCGCTGTCTGTCAGCGGCCCACTTCTGGCTCGCGGGAGAGATTCGGATTGCACGGTCATAAGGTCTGCCTCTGGAAGAAAAAGCCGCGCAGGCTACAGGAAGTGAGCGGTTCATGCACGGGGATTTCTGAAAATACGCATGCTCCGATGAAAACCGCCGCCCGGCTGTTCGGCCTCATTGGGCTGATCATGTTCATAGCGCCCGCTGCAGCACCCTCGCTGGGGTCACTCATGTTGGCGCTTGGCGAGTGGCAGTGGATACTTCTCATGCTGGCGGGCTATGCCGCGTTTCTTGTCCTGACGCTGCAGGTTGCGCTTTTCCCGAAGCTCCAGCCTCGAATCCCGACCACCACACCGATTCGGTCCCTGGTGACCAACTACCTGCTGGTGCTCAGACATAAAACCACCATGCGTTTTATCGGCATTCAGGTTCTGTGTTTCAGCACCATGCTGTTGTTCATCACCCATTCCCCGTTCATCTACCAGGAATGGTCTGGCCTCTCCAACAGCACGTTTGCCATTCTATTCGCCGCCAACATTGCGTTCATGGCTGCCCTGAACCTGATCAACCGTCCGTTACTACGGCGATTCTCCTCGGTGCAGCTAGTGCGCGCCCCGGACAGTCGCCCTGGCGAAAGAAGCTGGCGTGTAACATTTTGACCACAGGGAAGCTCTAAACGGTTTGCAGGGAGAATTGAACCATCCCTGACCATCGAAACGTATGCATGTGGGTAAAAAAACAAAGGACGTGTTCGACAATGACAGTGCCAATACCGGAAACCGCCTTCTCATCCAGAGCGGCGTGCCGCACGACAGGTTTGCTGAGGACGCCGGATACTTCCAGAAGTCGATCCCTCTGAGACACCCCCTCATTTTCTACCTTGGCCACACCGCACCATTCTTCGTTAACAAGCTGGTTCTGGCCAAGCTGCTACCCGAGCGCATCGATCCGCGCATGGAGTCGATTTTTGCAGTGGGTGTCGATGAGATGAGTTGGGACGATCTGGACGAGGACCATTACGACTGGCCTACCGTCGCCGAAGTCATGGATTACCGGGCCAAAGTCCGGGCCACCGTTCTCGAGTTGATCGAAACACTGCCGCTCAGCCTGCCAATCAATTGGGAGAGCCCCTGGTGGCCCATCGTCATGGGCGTCGAGCACGAGCGTATCCATCTGGAGACCCCGTCTGTACTGATCCGCCAGCATGATCTGGCAATGGTCCGCCCGCAGCCGGAAGGGGCCCCGATTCGTGAAACCGGTGAAGCGCCGGAAAACGAGCTGATCACCGTGCCAGCCGGCACAGTTTCAATCGGCAAACCCTACGATGACGCCTACTACGGCTGTGACAATGAATACGGCGAGCATGAAGCCGAGGTCGATGAGTTCAGGGCCAGTCAGTATCTGGTCAGCAATCAGGAATTCCTGGCGTTTGTTGAAGCTGGCGGTTACCAGGAAGACCGGTTCTGGAGTGAAGAAGGTTGCGCCTGGCGCCAATTCGCCAAGGCCAGGCATCCAACGTTCTGGCGCTGGCAGAATGGGTGGCACCTGCGACTGATGACCGAGGAAGTGGAGATGCCGTGGGACTGGCCGGTGGAAGTCAATTACCACGAAGCAAAAGCCTTTTGCGAGTGGAAACGGGAGGAAACCGGTATCAAAGAGGTGGACAACGACCCTGCCAACGCCAACCTGCACCTGGACCATGGAGCATCTTCCTGCCCGGCTTCCGCTACATCGACTCGGAAAGCGAAGCGGTGCAACCCAATGCCTACTACGAAAGCGACCGGTTGCTGACTGAATACGCGGAGCTCCACTTCGGTGACACCTGGTTTGGCGTGGAAAACTTTCCGAAGGCCCTGGCGGATCTGGCCCTGGGTGCCATGAATGGCAAGCCCACCGGCAAAGCAGTGGATCTGGGCTGCGCCTGTGGCCGGTCCAGTTTCGAGCTGGCAAGGCGCTTTGACCAGGTGGAAGGCGTCGATTTCTCAGCCAACTTTATCAGGCTGGGCGTGGAAATGGCCGAGCAAGGCTCCATTCGCTATGCACTTGCAGAGGAAGGCGAACTGGTCAGCTATCACACCCGAACGCTCAAAGAACTTGGCCTCGAGGAATGTTCTGAGAACGTGAGCTTCTACCAGGGGGATGCCTGTAACCTGAAACCGCAGTACTCGGGCTACGACCTTGTTCTGGCGGCCAACCTTATTGATCGCCTCTACCGCCCAAGGCGTTTTCTGGACAGCATTCACGAGCGAATCAACGACGGTGGGCTGTTGGTTATTGCTTCACCCTACACCTGGCTGGAGGAACACACGCCGAAGGAAGAGTGGATTGGCGGTTTCAAAAAGGATGGTGAGAACCACACCACGCTGGATGGCCTGAAAGAGCACCTCTCACAGCATTTCAGGCTAGTCAGTCAGCCGAGAAAGGTGCCTTTCGTTATCCGCGAAACCCAGCACAAGTTCCAGCATACCCTGTCGGAAGTAACTATCTGGGAGCGGTTGCCGCGCTGATCAGCGCGGTAATCTCTCCTCTGAAAGGGCTGAACCAGGTCGTTTAACTCTTGCGTCCCGCAAAGCTCATTCTCTGGTTCGCGAGCTTTTCAGGTGTCCCCGTCCAGGCGTAGGCCAGGAGCGTAGGCTCAAAGTCCCCGGTGGTCATACGGTGGGCTTTTTCCGGCGGGTTGAAGAACAGGGAGCCCGGCGTAAATACGCTGTAGTTGCTGTCAGAGACCGAACCACTCAAACAGATGTACGACTCGCTGATGCCGTCGTGACTGTGTTCCGGGTAGGTACATTTTGGGCCGAATAGCACCAGGCCCAGTATGACGTTTTTGCTGAGCACAGGTCCGTTCGGGCCCATCAGCTCAGCGTACGCGTATTTACGGGCCAGGCTTTTATGCATCCTTTCATAGCCATAGCGCCACGTAAGCTGGCCAGAGACTCGCGTCAGGACTCTAACAACTGGTGCGGTCCGCTCACTCAATCCCTGGTCCAGAGCCCGCCCGAGCCATGCGCATACTGGAAGCTGCACAGGTTGGTCAAACTCAACAACAGGATTGGACTCAAGTTCAGCGTTAAGTCGATTTCGGACATCTTTGAGATGCGAACGAATGACCGGGTTTCCACCCGCAGAACCAAATCTATAGAGGTGCCAGTACTCCCGAAACACATATTGCCAATCCACATGATCTGAGAGTCTGGCCATATCCGCTCTTCTCCTGCGCGTATCCGGAAGTTCGGGATTCAGGATAGGTGATTTTGTGTTTCACAAACAATGCCGCGCCCCGGAGGCCGCGGCAAAAACGGCTTCAACCAGATTACTGAACCTGCTCGAAGTAACCCTTCAGCCGATCCTTATTCGTGGCGGCAGCAGCGGTCAGCTTGTCCACCGCGGCTTTGGCAGCGTCGTAGTTGACCGGGTCGCCGGGCTCAGCCTTCACAAATCCTGGCTCAAAGACCATTGCGCCGTCAGCGCCAGAGTTTTTCATTTCAACGACATGCTCTGCTGCCATAGCGAGGCTGGACGCAAGGGTCAGTGCAACTGCGGCTAAACCATTCTTGAAAGTTAATTTCATAGTAACTTCACCTCATTGGTCGGACCTTAAAAGCACTAGGAATTACGCACCCCACTCACATCAGGATTGTTTTCGGAGCTACGGGCATATCCCTATGGGAATGACGGTCGTGTTTCGCCGACTGACAGGCCTGAGAACCAAAGACGGTCTGTGTCGTACACACTTTTATGATGTTTACAGACCTCGTAGGCGTCGTCTCCAAAGCAGCAGTCCAGTTTGCTCGACTGATCTGATAATCCCCATAGAGCCGAACAGGGTTTTATGCAACAAAAGACGATCACTGACGAAACCTTGAAAATGGGCGTTGACGTCCTCGCTGAGAAAGATCCCGATCTTTACGAGGTGCGAGCCCGACTGGGATACCCTCCAATCTGGACTCGCGAACCGGGGTTTGCATCATTGATCCACATCATCCTTGAACAACAGGTCTCGCTCAAAGCCGCAGCTACGATGTTCCAGCGGCTAGCGTCCCACCTTGGATCGGTAACCCCGGAACTGGTCCAGAGGGCTGGCGAGCCTGAGCTAAGACGAGTCGGGCTTACCCGACAGAAATCCAGGTATTGTGTCGAGCTGGCCAACCGCATAACCGACGGCAAACTCGACCTCGCGCAAGTCGAAAAGCTTGACGATGTGCAGGGCCGAAGCCACCTTTTAGAAGTACCCGGTTTGGGGCCCTGGACCGTCGACATCTATTACATGATGGCGCTACGACGGCCGGATGTCTGGCCCCAAGGCGACCTGGCACTGGCATCCGCAATACAGGACATCAAAAATCTGGATGCCCGACCGACAAAAGAAGAGCAACTGGCCTTTGCCGAACAGTGGGCGCCCTGGCGAGCACTGCCCGATGTGCGCGGCTGCACACGGCTGGGTTGGCCTTGGGCGAATCGTCTATGCAAGCTCGTCAGAGCAACTTTCAGCCTGGCTGGACGAACTGCACGCGGCGCCACCACCCGTGGCAACGCTTCCGATCAACCAGGTCGTTCCGGGTATCCCCACTGAGGGTCCTTTCCCTGCGCTCTCAGATGCCCTGCGCGAACTTCACAAGCGCTATGCTTTGGCCGGTCGGAACAAAACGTAATTTCCCAGCAGTGCCAGCGTGGCACCCAGTACCGCCGTTGTTGTCCACTCAAAACCCTCGAGCCAGGTCGAAACGCTCAGGGCAACCACGGGGAAAAGTACCGTCGCGTAGCCTGCTTTGTCAGCGCCGAGCGTCTGAATCACCGTGATGTAGCAATAGAAAGCGATGATTGAGCCGGGAACGGCCAGAAAGACGGTTGCGCCCCAGAAAGTCGCTGAGGTGGGGACTACCCACTCAACACCAAGCAACAGGCACCAGATGCCAAGAATCACCGCGCCGTAAACCATGGCCCAGGCATTGGCCAGTAACAGCGGCACCTGAGACATCCGCACCTTGATGCTTACCAGGTTACCCATGGAAAACCAGAAGGTGCCGCCAATGGCGAAAAGAATGCTGGTGGCTGTGGCATTCCCCAGTTGCAGATCGTGCCAGAACAGCAGTGCCACACCTGTGATCCCCAGAGAGATCGCCGGATAAAGCCGGGCGGTAGGCCGGAGCCGTAACCAGAGCCAGCCATTCAAAGCGTTAAACAGAGCGGCCAGCGAAAACACCACCGCCAGCAGTCCGCTTGTCATCGATTCTGCAGCACGATAAATCAGCAGAAAGTTCAGGCTGTACAGGGTTGCCCCCTGCAGCACCAGCCAACCGTGCTGTTTCAGGGTCAACTTCTCCAGCCTGCGCACCATGGCAAGAACCACCAGTGTCACGACAGAAGCCATAAAGAATCGGTAAAACACGGATATGTCGACCGGCGCCGCTTCAACCTGCAGACGAATCGCTGTCCAGGTGAGACCCCAGATCAGTACTGTCAAACCATAGTGAACAGAGATGGGCATGCCAGTGGGGTCCTGTAGCTATCGGGAACAATGGTTGATCGGGGGTCAGAGTAGAACCAGGACAGCACCAAAACTTGTCAGATCCTGCTGAACCATGGATGATTCTTGAGGCGGCCTCTCGTCCAGACTGATCCTACATCCCTATACCAACGCCGTACAACTCATGCAAAAGTGCCGTTTAACCACTCACTTGGGAGACCTATGCGCATTCGCGTAACGCACCAAAGGATTACCATTGCTCTGCAATTGATACTGCTTGGTGAAGCGCTCTTTGCAGTATGGGGCCAACGATGGTTCACCGCATTTCTGACGGCCATGATTATCGCCATCACCTTCTTCCCGTTGCTGTTTGAGCGCCGCTTCAGAATCCACATTCCGCCGGAGTTGCAACTGGCCGCCATAGGGTTTGTGTTTGCTTCCCTGTTTCTCGGAGAGATCCGTGATTACTACACGCGGTTCTGGTGGTGGGATATGGCGCTCCACACCACGTCGGGGTTCCTGCTGGGTATTCTCGGCTTTCTCCTGGTGCACATAATGAACGAGACTGAAAACATTCACGTGCACATGAAACCCGGCTTTGTTGCATTTTTCGCATTCATGTTTGCACTTGGCGTGGGCGCACTATGGGAAATTTTCGAGTTCACCATGGATTCCCTGTTTGGCATGAACATGCAAAAGCCCATGCTTGGTGATCCTTCCGGGCTGACGGATACCATGTGGGACCTGATCGTCGATGCGACCGGGGCACTGGTCATTTCCGTATTAGGCTGGCGCTATCTTAAGAACCCTGACAAACGCTCCTTTCTGGAGCGCTGGATTGATTCTTTTATTGAACGAAATCCGAGGTTTTTCAAACGCTAATGATTCGAAGGAAGCTACATGCAGGTCTGATGGCCCCGTCAGAGAAGGCATGGCTTCATGCCCTGCCAAATGGGATAATGCCTGCAATTTCAAATCCGCCGAACGAAGTCATTCATGTTTCTATCGTATAAGAGCATCCCAGATTCACACGGATTCACCCTGATAGAGCTGGTTCTCGTCATTCTGATACTTGCGGTATTGGCTGCGTTTGCGCTCCCCCGCTTCTCGGACCTCTCCACCGATGCCCGCCTGGCCGCATTGGACTCATTGGCAGGCACGATGCAAAGCACCATCGGAATTGTAAGAAGCAAGGCCTATGCTCAGGGTCTGTCACCTGCAGCAACCAATCCTGGCGGAAATCAGCAGACTGGCTACGTAATAGAAACTGAAGCGGGCCGTTCAGAGGTGGACTGGCGCAACCTTTGCCCTGAAAGCCGAGCCGAGGCTGCGGATTCGCTAACAATGCTGGATTACATCTCGGTGGACGCCAACGATTCCTCGCTCGAAACTTTCGTCAACAACCAGTACACCCGCGCAGGATTCTCCGTGCCTTCAGGATCGGCCCCAGGTCTTCCGGGTTGCTATGTCGAGTACGATTCCTTCGGCGACCCGGAATGCACGGTGACCCAGATAACTTCGGAATGCTGACACCTATCCTGGCGGAAGGTCGTTGTGATATGGCCTACTTTACCAAAACGGACCGGGGCACCAGACACTCCATGGCCGTGAGCGAAACGTCCCGGAATACCGCCTCTGAGGCAACAACGCTCGGGAATCGATCGTAAAGCATCCGACGGCAAGTAGAGGTTCTTGCCTCGGCTTTTTCGACGCAATCAGCGTGAACCTTCGTGCCACTGCCTTCGCCCGCGGCGTCGGAACAGAAGTCCGGAATCTGGGTGAAAATCCAGTCGACTGCAGCACTCAATTCAACCGGATTGGCCCGCAAATTGGTCAGGCGGCTTGCATCGATGGGATCGGGTTGGTCGCGGGTCTGCTCCCAGAGAACAAACAGCAGGGCAGCAGATACCAGTACAACAGTAACCTTGGGAAACTTCATGGGCGCCTTTTCAATCCGGTGAATCAGATCGCCGATCATAAACGCTCAGGCATCTGCTGTCCCGGTTTCCTATACTAATCAGGATTTCACACAAAAGGGCTTTCGACGCAAAGCGCCCTGCCAATCAGGCAACCCTGTCACTTAAGCCAAAAGGAGTTTTGCAAATGACCACACTGATTGTCGGTCTGGTACTGTTTCTCGGCGTGCACTCGCTTTCCATAATTAACGAGCCGCTGCGTAACCGGCTGAACGCGTCCATGGGCGAGGGAGCCTTCAAAGGACTCTATTCCGTGGTGTCCCTTGTAGGCCTGGTTCTGATCGTCTGGGGATACGGCGCCGCCCGGATGGATCCCACCGTGATCTACGTGCCTCCCGGCTGGCTCAAGCATGTGTCCTTCCTGCTTCTGGTACCTGTATTCCCGTTGCTCTTCGCCACTTACTTCCCGGGGAAAATCAAGGAAAAACTGGGGCACCCCATGCTGGCTGCCGTCAAACTCTGGGCTCTTGCGCACCTTCTCGCAAACGGGATGCTCCACGATATTCTGCTGTTCGGCGCCTTCCTGGCCTGGGCCGTGGCCGACCGGATCTCCATGAAGCGCAGAACCCAACGGGCCATTCCAACGCTGCCAGCCACCAAAGCCAATGACATCATCGCCGTCATTGGTGGCCTTGCGGTGTACGTGATCATGGTGGTCTGGGCCCACCAGTGGCTATTTGGCGTAGCGCCGGTCTGAACGACCGGCGCTCAAACGGATTAAAGGCCCTGGGCTCCGCGGCGCAACCAGTCATGCACGAACGCAAGCTTGCGTTGCGCCGTTTCCGAGAGCACAAACGGATAAAGGTCAGACAGCCCCATGGAACGGTTCACGTGGTTAACCCGAATGGCCAGCGACGCTGCGACATTTATCAGCATTGCCGTGTCTGGCTCTGAGTAAGGGTCCCAACCCTGCCTCGGCACCTCGGGCGATGTCAGTCCGGCTGATACAAGACTGTCAGTGATGTCTGTCAGGTGCAGCAGGTGTGCAGCCGTCTCGGCCCAGTCTTCGTGAGGGTGTGCCGAGGCGTAGCTGGTCAGGTAGAAAAGCCTCCAGTCTTCCGGCGGACCGTTATGGTAATGATGCTCAAGCGCTGTCGGATAATCAGCGCGTTCATCACCAAACATCTCCCGGAACGCATCCAGAAAGTCCTCACGCAAACTCAGGCGCCACCAGAGCATATGAGCGATTTCATGGCGCATGTGGCCGACCATGGTTCGATAGGGTTCGTCCAGGGCCTGCCTCCGGGTGGCACGAACCACTGGATCCGCTTCTGCAACACTGATCGTTACCACACCATTGGCGTGCCCCATGGCAACCGGGGTCAGGCCTTCCGCCAACATGTGGAAAACCGGGCGCGTGCCCGGATCCTCAGGGCGAAACCAGTGCCAACGGCCGAGGTTGTCCAGCACCCAGCGCTTGGAGGCTTCTGTCTCGGCCCAATTGGGCATGGCGTTAGGAATATTGGGGTCGGGCGCCAGAGCAGTCATCGCGCAGGAACGACAGAAGGCCCCCTGTTCAGGCGCAATCCAGTTGCAGCCGATGATGTCCCGGTTCGCGCAAAAGGGCGGCATCGGAACGAAAGACCTGGCCTGTGGATCGTACGCGACCGGTGTGCCCTGTGCCGTGGTGAGATTGTCAAACCACAGATTTCCGGAACCAACCGGGTTGGAAAAAACCTTCATAGAGCTGGTGCTCCTCTTGAACGGCAGTAAGCTCGAAAATGTGTTGCCGTTCTTCCGAACCTATACCCTATAGACAAGGAACACCAGCCAGACCACCAAATCGACCGGGTATCACTTACACGCTGATCACCATATCGCCGTAATCAAAGCGCACTTTCGGTAAGCCGGAGGTTCGGTCACGGGCACTACGGTAACCCAAAGCAACGATGGCAGTAGTCTCAAGGCCCAGTTTTGCCAGTCCAAGTACGTCATCGTAGGCTTGGTGATCGAAACCGGTCATCGGGCAGCTATCTACTCGCATTGAAGCTGCAGCAGTGAGCAGGGTCCCCAGGGCAATATAGGCCTGCTGGTGCGCCCACACCCGTTTTTCTTCTCGGGATTTGGCTGCAAGCGCCTGTTTCATGTGCTTAACATAGCTAGAAATATCGTCTGCAGGCACACCTCGGGTTTTCACAAGCTGTGCGACATACCTGTCGACGGTATGATCACCAATGTCTGTCTGCGCCGCAAAAACAATCAGGTGCGAGCAGTCCAAGACCTTTTGCTGGCCAAAGGAGTAAGCCAACAGATCCTTCCGAACCGACTTGTTTCCTATAATCAGGATCTTATATGGCTGCAGTCCATAGGAAGAGGCGCTCTTGCGGGCAGCATCAACCAGCGTTTCCACCGTATGGGCATCAAGCTTTTCGGGCGAAAATTCACGGACGGCGTAACGCCAGTCCAGGGCTTCGTGAATGTTCATANAGTTGTCTCCTTCGCGTTGAGGTAGCAACTCTATGGAACTNCNNGACCCTGNAAAACGGNCAGAATAGAACTACATANTTTCCAGAATGGAAANAGCCAGNAGAANANCCNCGGNANCAGCGCTATTCCCANTAGGGTTTCTNNCCNAGATNNNGGTCCAGATGGTCAAGCAGCAGNCGAACCTTNGTGGGTTGNTTGCGCCCCGGNGGAAACAGGGCAAANACANTGTAGGGTTTGGGCGGNAAGTCNGGCAGCAGNGGNANCAGTGCGCCTTTTTCAATNTCNNCNTGNACNAGNAANCGNGGCANNAAACCAACGCCGGCNCCCCTCAANANACTCTGGCGNATCGCCAGGCTNCTGTCCGTTCGATAGTTNCCGCTGACCNNNACCTCCNGANCNCCNAGCTCCCAGACNCTNGGTCNGTCNTGNAGNNNNAACGTCANNCAGTTGTGNTGNGNCAGNTCNNNCGGNNCNNNAATCTCNGGNNCACNNTCCAGATACCNCGGNGANGCGCAAACNATGTTTCTGGACNTTCTNAGTGGNCTGGCCANNAGNCTCGANTCGGCCAGGGAGCTNCGAANCCGAATAGCGATNTCNACGCCCTGCTCCACCAGATCGACCATCCGATCGCTGAGCTGCAAATCGATATCGATCTCGGGAAAGCGGTTCAGAAAACTGTCGATAGCCTCTGAGATGTGGGTCAGCCCGAAAGACATTGGCACATTCAGCCTTATTGTCCCCTTTGGCTCCGCCTGAAACCCTCTTGCCTCCAGTTCTGCGTCTTCCAGTTCATCCAAAAGGGCTTGGGTACGCTTGAGAAAGGCAAACCCCGCATCGGTCAGGTTCATTCGGCGAGTGGTTCGGTTGATCAGCCTCGTATCGAGGTCCCGTTCCAGAAAAGCGATGTGTTTGCTGACCGTCGCCGCAGTGATCTCCAGGTCATCCGCAGCCCGGGTAAAACTGCCCAGCTCCGCCACTCGCCTGAAGATGTTCATCGCTACCAGCTTGTCGGTGGCCACTGAACGCTCCTGATTATTTCCGATTTGGAAGAAGTATTGTTCGAATGCGCCCAGTTATCAACTTAATCAATTACGGCAAACTGGCTCACGGTAATGCCCCTCACAACCCGGAGCACTTAGTGATGATAGCCTCTATGCAGCGTTCGCTTTTCCCGCCCCAGGCCGCAGTTTGGGGCCTCCTGCTGGCCAATGGATTCCTGATCGCCTTGATGCTGGCGCTGGCAAAAGCCGCAACATCCCAGGGTATGCCGGCCGTCACTTATGCTTTCTGGCAAACGCTTATTGCNGGATCCGTTCTGCTGGTATTCTCCCAGAAACGCCGCTCTCTGTTGGAACGTCGCCTGAGCCGCTATTTTCTTATCAGCGGTCTGACCGGCATCGCGGTCCCGAATGTCATCGGGTTTTATCTGGTGACAAAACTGGGGGCAGGATTCACGGGCATCATGTATGCCCTGCCACCAATATTTACGTTTCTGATCGCCACTGGCATGGGGCTCGAAAAACGCAGCTGGATCAAACTGGCCGGGCTATCGATTGCGGTCATTGCCTGCGCCTGGATCGTGCTGCAACGTCATTCTGAGATCAGCAGCCCGAACCTTCTCTGGTTCGCCATGGGCCTGATCATCCCAGCCATGCTGTCTATCGGTAACGTCTACCGTTCAGTGGCATGGCCTGATGCAGTAAAGCCCATGGTCCTCGCAGCAGGCACATTGCTGGCTTCAGCTATGACACTTGGTCTGTTTGCAGGTCTGGCTGGGACGCCCATTTTTCCCGTAGGCACAGGATCTTACCTTCTTGGTATTGTCATTCTGCAGGGCCTTTTAACTGCGCTGACCTACCTCTGCGCCTTTGAACTACAGCGTCGCTCCAATCCGGTTTTCTACAGTCAGCTCGGCGCAGTCGCCGCCATGTTCGGGTTACTGATTGGCGTAATCTGGTTCAACGAGCGCTACTCAGTTGGCATCTGGCTTGGCGCCCTCGTGGTTATCCTGGGGCTCCGGATAAGCAACAGAACGAAACCAACGAGCCCTGAAACCTGAGTCATCAAGCGCATTCATAACCAACCCTCAAACAAATTCATTTGCCTGATCCGGATGCCGTTTCTAGGATGGTGGCTTCTGTCGCCCAAAATAAAAATCACACCCCGGGGAACAAGGCACCATGACTTTTCGCTCCGTACTGATTGCCAATCGCGGCGAAATCGCGATCCGCATTGCCCGAGCCTGCAGCGAACTGGGATTGCGGTCTGTGGCCGTATTCTCTGAAGACGACGACGCCAGCCTGCATACCCGTATGGCCGATGAGGCGGTGGCTTTAACGGGCCATGGCGTAAAGGCTTACCTGGATGGAGCGCAACTGATAGACGTCGCAAAGGCCCATGGCTGCGAGGCGGTCCATCCTGGCTACGGATTCCTGGCGGAAAACGCCGGTTTTGCCCGCGCATGCGAACAGGCCGGGCTGATCTTTATTGGCCCTTCGCTCGACGTGTTGGAGGGGTTTGGTGACAAGTCGGCTGCCAGGGCCCTGGCAGAGCGCTGCGAGGTTCCCCTGATAAAGGGAATCAACAGATCGGTGAGCCTCACCGAGGCCCGCGCCTTCCTGGACGAGCACGGGCCTCTTATGATCAAAGCGATTGCNGGTGGCGGCGGCCGCGGCATGCGGGCGGTTCACGCCGAAACAGAACTTGAGCAGGCCTTCCAGCGCTGCCAGTCCGAGGCTCAGGCAGCGTTCGGCAACGGCTCACTTTACGTTGAGCAGTTGATCGCTCGGGCAAGGCACATCGAAATCCAGATAGTCGGCGACGGTACCGGAGCCGTCAGTCACCTCTGGGAACGCGACTGCAGCCTGCAACGGCGAAATCAGAAGCTGATCGAGATTGCACCGAGTCCTTTACTGGACGCCTCGATCCGGGATGCCATGATCGACAGCGCCCTGAAACTGGCCGGCGCCGTTAACTACCGTGGTCTCGGCACCTTTGAGTTTCTGGTGGACGAGGACCACCCCGGCCGTTTCTATTTCATGGAAGCCAATCCCCGCATCCAGGTAGAGCACACCATCACCGAGGAGATTACCGGCGTTGATCTCGTTCAAACCCAGCTGCAATTGTTTGGCGGCCAAAGCCTCACTGATCTGGCTCTTGATTCGGCACCCACCGTGCGGGGCTTCGCGATTCAGGCGCGAATCAACTGCGAAACGCTCCACGCCGATGGTCATGCCACCGCCTCCACCGGCACACTGAGCACCTACGAGCCACCGTCTGGCCCGGGTTTACGGGTCGATGGCTACGGTTACACCGGTTACACCATCAGCCCTTCGTTTGACTCCCTGCTCGCCAAGCTGGTTGCCCATGGCGGCGATTACCCTTCAACACTTCGGCGGCTGTATCGCGCCCTGTGCGAATTCCGGCTAACCGGTGTCAGCAGCAATATTGGTCTGCTGCAGAATCTGGTCCGCCATTCCGGCGTGGAAACCNGGGCTGTTACCACCCGCTTTGTCGAAGACAACCTGAAACACCTGATCCCGGAAGCGACCAAAACCGCTCACCCGCACCTGCACTTTGGCAACGCATCTGCCTCGGCGGTCGACGAAAGCCCGGGCGCCATCGCCGCACCGGCGGGCACCATCGGCATTGAGGCGCCCAGTTCAGGCACGGTTGTCAGTATCGATGTGACACCAGGAGATTCCGTCGCCATCGGCGACCCGGTGGCGGTGCTTGAAGCCATGAAAATGGAGTTTGTGGTCAAGGCAACCAACTCCGGCATCATCCACGCTATTGCCGCAGAACCAGGGACAACGGTGAACGACGGGCAGGCACTGGTCTATCTGGAACCAGCCAATGTCGAGGCCGGCGGCATTCAGAATGAAGAGACGGTTGATCTGGAATACATCCGGGCCGATCTCGCCGAGGTTCTGGAGCGTCATGACCTGCTGACTGACCAGCGCCGACCGGAGGCGGTCGCAAAGCGGCGTAAAACTGCTCAGCGAACCGCTCGTGAGAACGTTGAAGACCTGCTCGACCCCGACAGCTTCAATGAATACGGAGCTCTTGCACTGGCGGCACAGCGACGCCGACGTTCGGCGGACAAGCTGGCTGAAATGAGCCCGGCGGATGGCCTGATTACCGCCATTGGCACCGTGAACGCGCCGGCATTTGGCCCCGAAGCCGGGCGTTGCGCCACCATGGCCTACGATTACACGGTGTTCGCAGGCACACAGGGGCTGNCNAATCACCGCAAGGCAGACCGAATTCTCGCTCTGGCCGAGCAATGGCGAATCCCCCTGGTTCTATTCGCNGAAGGCGGTGGGGGTCGCCCATCCGACACCGACGCCAACGGCGTTTCGTTTCTGGACTGTCATACCTTTGTCNGCATGGCACGGCTCTCCGGCGTCGTGCCCACGCTCGGTATTGTGTCCGGCCGTTGCTATGCGGGCAACGCNGCACTGCTTGGCTGCTGCGACACCATCATTGCCACCAGAGACGCCAATCTGGGGATGGCGGGNCCNGCCATGATCGAAGGCGGCGGGCTTGGGCGGTTCAGCCCGGAACAAGTGGGGCCGGTGTCCGTCATGGGGCCCAACGGTGTGATTGATGTCCTGGTCGAGGACGAAACTGAAGCGGTCAGTGTGGCGAAGAAATATNTGTCTTACTTTCAGGGCACGTTGGAAGGCTGGCAGTGCGACGATCAACGACGGCTACGCCACCTGATTCCGGAAAACCGCATGCGGGTCTACGATATCCGTNAGGTTATCGAAACCCTGGCCGATCAGGACAGTGTCCTGGAACTCCGCAGCCAATTTGCGCCAGGCCTGATCACGGCTCTGGTCCGTATTGAAGGTCGTCCCATGGGCCTGATCGCCAACAACCCGGCCCACCTGGGCGGAGCGGTCGATGCCAGCGCAGGTGACAAGGCTGCCCGCTTCATGCAGCTCTGTAATGCCCACAGCCTTCCGATCCTGTCACTGTGTGACACACCGGGCTTCATGGTGGGGCCTGACGCCGAAAAACAGGCCACCATTCGCCACATCTCGCGTATGTTCGTGGCGGCAGCCAAGCTCAGTGTGCCTTTCTTCACCGTGATTCTGCGTAAGGCGTACGGTCTTGGCGCCCAGGCCATGGCAGCGGGCAGCATGCTCACCCCCTTCTTCACGGCCGCCTGGCCCAGCGGTGAGTTCGGGCCCATGGGCTGGGAAGGCGCCGTGCGCCTGGGCTTTGCCAAAGAACTGGCCGCCCAGCCTGATGAGGAATCAAGGCAGAAGATGTTCGATACTCTGGTCGCCAAAGCCTATGAGCAAGGNAAGGCGCTCAACGTGGCCAGTTATCTGGAGATTGATGCGGTGATCGACCCGCAGGAAACGCGGGCGTGGTTGATACGCGGGCTCAGTTCCACTTCCGGCATTCAGTCTGGGGAAGGCGGGAAATTCGTCGATACCTGGTGAGCGGGGGCTCTAGAATTGGCTTCTGCCCCGCAACAGAACCTGAAAATCATCAATACTGTCGTCGCCATCCAGGGGAAAGGCGAAGTCGAGGTGCAGCATACGCTGCACCTCAATGCGGCTGGACGCCAGCCGCATGCCGAAGCCAACATCCTTCAGAACACCTTCGTCCGGCCCACTGTTCCGTTCGTCAGTGAACCAGGCCCGGCCGACGTCGGTGAAGATTACACCACCAACCCGAAACAGCTTGAACGGATGCCAGTCCGGGAAATAGCGCCGCTCCAGGGTCCATAGCAGCCTGCGGTCACCCTGCTGGTATTCGCTGGGATAGCCACGCAGGCCGTTCTCCCCGCCAATCAGCAGTTGCTGATCGGCTGTCAGATTGTGTGCTGCGGTGAACGCGAGATTGGTGTACCAGCTGTTCCAGCGCTCCGAGCCGCCATGGAAGTACTGAACGCTCACTGTGCCCAGCAGGTTTTCCACCCGATCTTCGTCGAGACGGTAGGTGCCGCTCTGGCTGAGGGAATAGCTGGCGTAGTTGGTCTCCGAGGCATGCAGCGCATCCTGGAAATCCATGTTGAGAACCACCCGATCTTCCGTGGCACCCAACCCGCTGCCCGAGTAGCCCAGCTCGGTCCGCCAAACGAAACCGTCCCGCACATCTTCCACCCGCTGGAGCCGGGTCAGGTTGGTCATTTCACGGAAACGGTTCTGGCGGTAATCAAAGCCAATCCAGGGGTAACTCAGGGTCCTGTCGTCTGGAAAGATGTCGAGATCGGGTTCGTTGGGCAAACGGTCGAACATGAGTGCATTGTAGCGGTAGCCGGCGAGCANCCNCAGTTGCCGATCGTTCCTCTCGGCCAGGCGCCAGCCTCCATCGATACTGAAGAACTCCTGGCTGCGCCGATAATCGGCAATAGCCTCCGCGCCGACATAGCGGGATTCTTCCCTTACGTCATCGATGCCGCTCAACCCAAAACGCCAGTTGGTGGTCTCGCTGAAGAAAGGCCTCTCAAGGTAGGCGCCTCGGCCCCGGCCGTCGCTTCTCTCGTCGAACGAGAACCCCGCCTGCCAATGCGAACCCAGTACGTTCGGGTCATCAAAATAGAGACTGGTTTCGGTGCGGTCCGGGTCCTTCGCATAGCCAATGCCGAGGCTCTTGCCTGATCCGGCAAAGTTGGGGTCAGACAACCCGAAGTTGGTGGTATTTTCGCCCCCGGATCGGGATACCCCCACGCTCGGGAACANTGTCCAGGTATCCCTNGTAAGCACGCTTACCTCAACCTCGTTGCCACAAACCCGGGTTACGCCTACCCAGGCAGCGGTCAAATACTCACGCTGGCGCAGCACCCGCTCGGATTCGGAGATAAGCTCGGGCTNGNAGACATCTCCTTCTTCAAACACCAACTGGGCACGCAGGGCGGACTCCCAGGTAGGCGTGTTGAGCGCGNTNAGAGTTCGATAGAGCGCGTTGTCCTGCTCAGGNTCGGTGGTATCAAAGATGGGACGGCGAAGAACGCGGATGCTGGCGATGCGTGCATCCTCGGGAATCACCAGATCGCTCTGGCGGGCNAGCTGATCTCTCGGCTTGTCCAGATCAATGGCTTCCGGCTGGATACTGCTGGCAATACAATCGCCCTGGNCCGATTCGGCGGCCAGGCAGGATCCGGCAAAAACCATTCCCGAGACAACAAGCGTTTTCCTGGAAACCATACTGACCTCNCGAGGCGCCCAGACAATAATTTAGCCCAGCGATGCCTCCANGTCAGCGTTCAGGCGGTCTCCAGACAGGGACATCCTCCTGCTTNGGCTCATCCCAATCACTCTGCATGGCACTGCTGAGTGCTTCTTCCAGCTTCATGAATAACTCACCGTAGCGGGGGCTGAACCGGATGCCCTCCTCGATTTCCTTCCAGGCGTCGAACAGCTCATCCTCGTGGGCTTTTTCATTGTCGAGGAAGGCCCAGGTCATCTGACGGGCACGCATCGGGTGCACACCCATGGCGGTCAGGGCATGACCNCCNAGCTCNAGTGCCGNATGATAGGTTTCACTCACCACATCATCGGCCCCGGCCTCGCGCAGTCGGTATCCGTGGCCTCTGTCGAAAGCGCGGGCCAGCACCCAGACACCGGGGAAGAACTGCTTCACATGCTCCACCATCTGCACCGAACGNTCACGGTCGTCGATCGCCACGACCAGCAGCCGGGCCTGTTCGATGCCTGCGGTTTCCAGCAAATCCGGGCGACTCGNATCCCCGAAAAAACTTTTGATATTGATCTGCCGNAGGTTCTCGATCTGTTCGATCTCATGGTCCAATGCAACGATGGGAACATTATTGGCCCGCAATAGCCGGCAGACAATCTGGCCNAANCGACCAACACCAGCGACGATAACCGGCGCCTGTTCATCGATGGTATCCGCCTCGCGCTCGTCGTTTTGTGAACGACGATAACGGGGCAACACAATCCGGTCNTACACGATAAACAGCAACGGCGTCAGGAACATCGACAGCGCCACCACCAGTGAGAGGACCTGTGACGTTTCCATGGGAATCACGTTGTTCTGGACACTGTAGGTCAGAAGCACAAAGCCAAACTCACCGGCCTGTGCCAGGGACAACGTAAACAGCCAGCCATTACTGCCATGAACCCGGAACAGCAACGCCAGGCCGAGCAGAATCGCGGCCTTGACTGCGATCACCGCAACCGCAAGTGACACCACCGTACTCCATTGCTCGGACAACACATCGAAGTTGATGCCCGCGCCAACGGTGATGAAGAACAGGCCCAGCAACAGTCCCTTGAACGGTTCGATGTTCGCTTCCAGCTCATGCCGGAATTCACTGTTAGCCAGAACGACACCAGCCANGAAGGCCCCAAGNGCCGGGGACAGATTTACCAGACTCATCAGGGCCGCAATCCCGATGACCAGCATCAGCGCCGTGGCGGTGAATACTTCACGCAAGCCCGACTGCACCACATAACGAAACANGGGCCGGCTCAGATAATGGCCGCCAACAATCACGGCACCAACGGCCGCCACCACAACCAGCCCATGAGCCCATCCCGAGAGACTATCNACCANGCTGAGGTGACCTTGCTNGGCGTCGGAACCTGCCGTGGCGTCCATGAGNTCCGGCAGNGCCAGCAAGGGGATNAGGGCGAGCATCGGAATAACAGCGATGTCCTGAAACAGCANGACGGAGAANGCACTGCGACCNCCTTCGGTTTTGACCAATCCCTTTTCGTTGAGGGTTTGAAGAACAATCGCCGTGGACGACAGNGCAAAGATCAGACCGACNGCAATGGCTGTCTGCCACTGCAGTCCCAACCATGCGGCCACTGCCATGCCTGCAGCCGCCGTCAGCACCACCTGNAGCCCNCCCAGNCCGACCAGGCGCACACGCATGGCCCAGAGCGCCCTGGGGTCGAGTTCCATACCCACCAGGAAGAGCATCATGACCACACCNAACTCGGCAAAATGCTGAATGGTATTGGCTTCCTGCCCTACCAGCCCCGTGACNGGNCCAATAACCACACCGGCCACGAGATACCCGAGNANAGAGCCCAGCCCCAGGCGTTTTGCNAGGGGCACAGCGATGACNGCTGCCACCAGGTAGATAAANGCCTGGACNAAATAAACTGTCATCNATNATTTCCTTGATTCAAAGTCGGGCGGCTAGNGGATATGCGCAATACTATTACCTGCAGCNCCGTTTAGCGTAGACCGAGGAANGCCTCTTTGACATGCGAGGCAAGCGCNTCATTAAGGGGATTTGAACCCCGGCGNACCAACGCCANCTGATAGAAGCCGATTTCCGGCAGGCTATCACCGGCAACCTCTTTCAGAGGCGGNCGAATCAGGCTTTGCGGAAACGGGGCCACGGCNANNTCCGCCAGCATNGCNGCCTCCTGNCCGGAACAATGCTCACAGGTGTAGGCAATCCTGTAAGGTATACCCGCCTTGTCCAGTGTCCGAAGGGTCATACGCCGCCAGGCACATCCCTCATGGGCCATGGCAATCGGNAGCGGGGAACGCTGATAGGCCGATGAGCCCTCTCGCCCGGCCCAGACCAGCGGTTCCTCGTNCACCACCTCACCGCGGGGAATACGCCCCTCATCGGCCACAGTTACCAGGGTCATATCCAGTTCCCCGGCGTCCAGGCGAGCGAGATTCTGTTTGCTCGAACCAACNACGACATCCACCAGCACGGCGGGATAGGATCTGGCAAATTCTGCCAGAACTTCCGGCAGAATCCGGGTACCCACATCGTCAGACGTGCCAATACCCACTTTCCCCTCAAGGGTTGGCGAAACGAAATACTGCACGGCCTCTTCATTCAGGCGCAGCAATCGGCGCCCATAATCAAGAAGAACCTCNCCTTCTGCNGTCAACGTGACNCGCCTGGGTTCGCGAACAAACAGGGTTTTCCCGAGGTTCCGCTCAAGCTGTTTGATCTGCATGCTCAGGGCGGAAGGTGTTCGGTGAACGGCTTTGGCGGCACTGGTAAACGTGCCATGTTCCGCAATGGCAACGAAACTCCGGAGCACATCGTTATCAAGCAGAGGCATGTTCATGGGCGGACCCTACGGATAGATTTATGGCCGGCAACTGCNTTAAGCATAACTGAACAAGATCTTAAATTCTTTTCGTTTGATTGAAGGCAGAGAGAATACCAGAATAGCGGCTGTAGGCACCCGTAGGCGAGTTACAAGACGTCTCCAAACGAGCTGCTGCAAGTCATTCACCAACAGTCGGGGCCGTAGACATGTTGAAGAGCACAGAGCATCAGGCACACTCCGCAATGCAGCCGATCACCTCCTGGATTGAGGGATATTCCAGACGCCAGCAATTCCGCCGTATGGCAGAGTCATTGCTGAAAGAAAAAGANGATACGCTTTCNGATCTTGGCTACGACCGCCATGATCTGGAAGGCGCCTTGCACCTTCCCATCCGGAACGATGCAATGCAATACATCGAGGCACGTCGTTCCAGACGTGCTGTGGAAGCGCGCAGAGCCAAANCTCCTCGGCTCGCNGGCTAANCGCGCGGCAATTCCGAGAACCGTATCAGGTTATACTCGCCTGTCAGCACATCGGCCAGNTGGCTGATGTGCTCNGGCGTGATTTCACAGCAGCCGCCAACAACACCTGCGCCGTCATCCAACCACTGTTTCACCTGAAGCCCATACACCCCGGGTGACACGTCCTGCCTGGCTTCCAGTTCATCCACNAGCGCTCCGCCGGCCATTGGNTCAACTGTTTTGAACGCGTTTGCGTAGCCACCCGTGCAGGGGTAAAGGCCGGCCANTTCAGNCATTGCCTGCGAAATCACTTCCGGNTCGCAGCAATTGAGCATAATCGCCGTTGGCCCTGACGCCCTCACCGCTTCAACAGCCTCGGNGAGGGNCTCCCCTGACCGGAGCTTGCCATCNGCTTCCAGTCTGAATGCCACTCCNAAGGGTTTGCCTGATTCANTGGCGGCAGCACAGGCGGCTTTCGCCTCCAGCGAGTTGGTCATGGTTTCGATGAGGAAGACGTCCGCCCCACTCTGCAGTTTAACNAGGATGTCGAATTCCGATTTCAGATCCTCGAACGTNCGGTCAGGCTGGCTCCGATAGCTTCCGACCANGGGCGGCAGGCAGCCGGCGATATCAACGTCGGCACCCGTTAACGCGATGGCGCGCTCCAACACCTCNAANGCCCGTTGATGGATTGCACCAATCTCGTCACCAAGGCCTTCTCTGGCCAGTCGNGTGGGCGTTGCNGCATAGGTGTTCAGTGTCAGGGTACGGGCGCCGGCCCTGATAAAGTCAGCATGGACATCGGTAACAACGTCCGGCTGCTCCCGCATTACCGCCACTGACCAGAGCAGTGACGTAACATTCATGGCCCTGCGGTAGATTTCCTGGCCCAGGCCGCCATCGAGNAGTGCAACAGATTTCATAAAGTACTCATCAGGGTGTAACGATATTGAACCGGCCCTGAGGCTTGTCCAGCATACTGAAAAAGCCTATCAGGTCGAGCCGGCTTCCCTCAAAGCTGATCTCGTCGCTGAACAGAAGTTCCTTCAGCCCCGCACGGCCGATCAACAGATCCACAAACAAAGACCGCGTCAGATTCAATGTGGCGTCAGCGGGAGTGTCCTCATTAACCAGNCGGTTGTGAAGCACGGAATGTTTCANAGTCAGCAGATAACTTTCCTTGAGATCCGTGAAGGTAATCTTGATGACGGCGCTCTCCCCTTCTGCGTCTTCGGCCTTCAGCCGCACCGCCATGCTGTCGAAGAACAGGGATACCGGCGTGTTCAGCAGCACTTCTCTCATCATCGCCGGTTTGATGCCCTCTTNCGGCGAACCATGGCGCAGCTCGTATGCCCCCGTCAGGTAGAAGTCCCGCCNGGGNGCGGATTCCGCCTGATAGCCAAGCNGGTCATAGACGTTGGCCAGAAGCTGTTTTGCATCGTCATTCCCCGGCTCGGCNAAGACCACCTGATTGAGCAATTCCGCCAGCCACCGGTAGGTGTCGCGCCCTTCGCTAGCCCCCATGGCAGAGGCCGCCTCGAAATCCTCGCGGGCTCTTTCCAGAACCTTTTCAGCGCCCCCCATCATTTGCACATAACGCTGGGCCGAGTCACTTTCCGGAAGTGGGTCTAGCTGAGCNGGGTTCGCTGTAAACCACCCCAGGTAGTGCTGATACACCGCTTTGGCGTTGTGAGACACGGTGCCGTAGTACCCCTGGTTATGGAACGCCCGATTCAGCTCCGGCGGCAGCTTGAGCTGNTCGGCGATCTCCCNGGGCGTCGCACCCTGGTTCATCAAACGCACCGTCTGATCGTGAATGAACTTGTAGGTATCCCGCTGAACAGCCAGGAAGTCCTGGATATTCTCTTGCCCCCACAGNGGCCAGTGNTGGCTGCCGAAGTAGATATCGGCGTCGGCAAACAGNGTCTTTGCTTCGTCGATAAAGCTGCTCCATAGACGGGCATCCCGAACCTTGGCGCCCCTCAGGGTGTAGATGTTGTGCATATTGCGGCTGACCAGCTCGGCACCGCAAAAGGCCTTTTGTTCGGGGAGGTAGAAGGTGAACTCTGCAGGCGCTTCGGAACCNGAGACAATCTGGAAAATCATCGGAACGCCGTCCACCTCCAGCTCCGTACCGGTTTCGCTGATCAGATCCGTCGCCGGGGCAAAGCCAAAGGTGCCAAAAGCCGGGCCTTTGCCCAGACCNGTGCCNACATGGCCGCGTTCGTCNCGATCCAGACGCTTGCCATACATGAACATGGCCCGGCGTGTCATGGCNGGGCCGGCGATGATGTTCTCGCTGGTTGCCTCCTCCTCAAAGCCCTCTGGCGCGATAATCCGCAGGTTGGNTTTTTCCTCGTCCGAAAGGTGCTGGAGAATGCCCTGCACGCCGCCAAAGTGATCAATGTGGCTGTGGGTAAAGAGAATCGCCCGCACCGGCTTTTCGCCCAGATGTTCTCGAGCAAACAGGAAGGCTTTGCTGGCGGTCTCCCGGGCGGTCAGAGGATCCACCAGGATCCACCCGGTTTCGCCTTCGATGATCGACATGTTCGCCAGGTCGTAACCCCGGATCTGGTAGAGCCCGTCGGTGACCTTGAACAACCCGTGAATGTTGTTGAGGGCAGCCTGGCGCCAGAGGCTTGGATTGACCGAGGCCGGGGCGCTTTCTCCATCCTCGTCGATAAATCCGTAGGCCGGCATGTTCCAGACTTCACCGCCTTCCAGATGATCAATGACCAGTTCAGGGTCCTGGGCAATCAGTCCGCGNCGCGCGTTCTCGAAATCGTCACGGTTATCGAAGGGTCGCTGGTCCAACACATCCCGATTGGCCTGCTCGGTCGTGGCGGTCGGCGCAGTGTGTCCGGCGCTGTTGGCTGCGGAAGAATCAGGACCGGAATCGCAACCCGTCATGACCAGGGTAATGCCCAGCAAAGGAGCGAAAAGAAGCTTTCGGGGTAGTGGCATATGGGGAAACCTTGTCGGTCTATTGTTATTGGTTACTCCAAGTTTACTTCAGGGTGGGCCCGGATCTGTGCAAATTAGCCAAAATACTCCTGAATCCACTCGAACAGTTTGGTGGTTGTCATGTCGTTGAGCGCCATCTGCTGAAAGTCGTTCCCCACTTCGTCTTCAATGGTCACGAACTGGTACAGAAGAGTGCCCGGCTGTTCATCGTGAAGGATCAGCGTAATCCTTCGGCGGGTACGCAGGCAGTCAATNGTCATCACATCCGCCGGTATGCCGGCATCACGCATACCACGGCGCACCTCTACCACCGGATTGATGTGCTGATGGGTTGCCTGGATGCGGGCATGGGCATCGCTGGCAAGGTCGGACAGGGTTTTCAGGGGATCTTCAGACATCGGAAACCTTTTGATGAGACAAACACTCAGTTCTTCCTGATCTCAGAGTAGCACTCAGCCAGGTAGTCTATGAAGGCTCTCACCGCCGGGCACTATCAAAATCAGCCCCCGGCAGGCAGGGTCCCATGCCACACCGGCAACCCCAGATCCTCCGGATCGTCATTCGGACCGCCAGTCCGGCTTTTGAAGGCTCCCTCATCAATTGGGATCCGGAACAGCGCCGTTGCCTTTCTTTCCTTGTTGTTCGGCGCCCTTACCTGCTCCCACCGCCCGGGCTCGATCTGGTTGATGATGGCACGGAACGCGGCATCAAAGGCGGCATGGTCCGTGACCGGCACAGCATGGCCATACAACACCAATGACTCGTAGTTGGCACTGTGGTTGAACGCCGATTTTGTCATCACCCATTCATTTGTCACGGCGAAGGAAATGCAGAGCAATACGCCCGATTCCAGACGCCGGGACAATCGTCCACCATTAAGCGTGTGCACATAGAGGTCGTCGCCCAGTCGCCAGGCCGTGATCGGAATGATGCGAGGCTCGCCATCTTCCACAAATCCGAGATGCGCCGTTTTGAGCCGATCAATCAGCCGGTAGGCTGTTTCCCTGTCATAGCTGGCTCGCTTTACCGCCCTCTGCACCCTGCTGCGTGGACAGGAAGTCAGCGGGGAGGCGTTGGGCCCGGCCAAATCAGTCGTTGTCATCAGAAGCTCCTTTCCGGTCTTGCACTTCACAAAATGTACTTCTATTGAAAGGCACTTCTGATACCATTTAAAGATCCAGATTGTGACTTTTGATAGGACCAGTTGATGTGATTGATGATATTCGCCTGGACAGCGCGCATCCGCTGCAGCATCAGCTGTATCAACGGTTGTCCGAACGGATACTCGACCAGCGCTACCCACCCGGGCGCCAGCTTCCGCCCAGCCGCCAGATGGCGAAGGATCTTGGCATCAGCCGCAATACGGTGAACGCCGTTTATGAGCAGCTCAAGGCAGAGGGCTTTCTTCAAAGCCGAGCGGGCAAGGGTATCTTTGTCCATGAAGACATCAAATCAGCGATAAACCCCGCAGGACCGGGCCTGAAGAAACCCGGTGGCGTTTCCATGAACTTTCCACCGCTGCCGGCACTTCCAGCGGGAACACCGAAGCCTGTTGAAGACGCCAATTTGCCATTCCAGCCGGGCTTGCCAGACCTGGATGCGTTTCCCATCCGCAGCTGGAACCGGATCATGCACCATCAGGAAAGCCGCCGGTCTCTCCGGGGCTATGACAGCATCCAGGGGTATCAGCCCCTGAGACACGCCATCGCCGCCTACCTGAGAACCTCCCGCGGTGTTCGCTGCGAAGAACACCAAGTCATAATCACCAATGGCGCGCAGCAAGCGCTCTCGCTTATTGCCGACGTTTTCCTGCAACGGGGCGACAGTATCCTGTGTGAAAATCCGGGATACCGGGGCGCCCGGAACGCGCTGGGCCGGCTGGGCAATCCCGCGATTCCAATCCCCCTCAGGAACCACGTCCTGGATGTGGAAGCGTTGCAGGGCCTTGAACCTGCCAGGGCCAGGCTCCTGTTCTGCACGCCCACTCACCAATACCCCATGGGCGGCATCCTCGACCTTTCCCAGCGAATGGCTCTGGTGCAATGGGCCCAGCAAAACGGATGCTGGATCATCGAGGACGACTACGACAGCGAGTTCCACTTCTACAACAAACCCTTCGCCGCCATCCAGGGCCTGTTCGAGAATGCACCCGTGCTCTACATGGGCAGTTTCAGCAAAACTCTGCTGCCGGCATTACGGGTGGGCTATCTGGTGGTCCCGGAGGCGGTGGTCGAGCCCTTGCTCTGGGCTAAGCAGATTAGCGGTGGAGAGACCCCTCTTCTTGTCCAGGCAACCATCGCCGAATTCATTGAGAGTGGTCAGTTCACACGCCATCTGCGGCGAATGCGTCAGCTGTACCGGGACAAATGGCAACTCTTCCAGAGCGAGGTTACGAAAAAGCTCGGCGGACTTGCTCAACCGGTGGCGGAAAGCGCGGGGATGCACCTGGTACTTGAAGGAGATTTTGACGACCTGGCGCTCAGCCAATGGTTGAAAGCCAGGGGATTTGGCAGTACACCGCTGAGCGCGCACTTTCTGGGAGATTCCTCCAGAACCGGCCTCGTAATGGGATTTGCGAGCGCCAACGAGCGCGAGATCAGAGAATGCGTCAACACCCTGCGATCGGGGCTCACCAAACCATGACATCAAAGTACGAAAAACAGATTCTTACCGCATGGAAATCAAATGCCTCGCCCTGGATCAGGGCCGTGGAACAAGCGGGCATTCGAGCGCCGGGCAATCTCTCCAGCAGCAGTGTTTTAAGAGTGATCGAAGATTACGCCCCCTCGGGTGGCTCAATTCTCGACGCAGGATGTGGCGAGGGCTGGTTGATCAGAGAAGTAACGCGCCTTGGCTACCGAGGTACCGGAACAGATGCCGTGCCGGAATTGATCGAATACGCCCGGCAACAGGGAGAGGAAAACTTCAGGGCCCTCAACTACGAACAACTGGAAAATGCCGATCTGGGCACGTTTGATCTTGTTGTGAACAACTTTGCCTTGCTGGGAGACACCTCGGTGAACGCGTTTCTCAAGGCCCTGCCCAAACTTCTCAATCCCGGTTGTGCGTGCGTCATCCAGACTCTCCACCCTGTCGCCTTTTTCCATGAAGGAGAATACGCCACTGGCTGGAAGCCTGGAACCTGGGCTGGCCTTCCCGGCGATTTCGGCGATCCGGCTCCCTGGTACTTCCGAACGCTCGCCGGTTGGCTCAATCTGTTCAGGACATCCGGATTGACGTTGGGAGAAATCAGGGAACCTGCGAACGAGGGCCAACCGCCCCAATCGATTATTTTTGTGGTTCAAAATACTCGGAAAGCTCAGCGGCCAGAAAATCGAAAACCGTCCGAACCCGAAGGTTCATCCTGAGTTCCCGATGTGATACCAGCCAGACATCGCTGCCAAAAACCCTATCCTCGAAGACTCTCTCTACTTCAGGCTCTGCATCACCCAACTCAACGGGCATCATGCCAATACCGATACCCGTCCGAGCCATTTGCCAATGCACCAGATGGCTGTCCGTCCTGGCAACGAATTGCTCTTCCCGCAGCTTGAGGCCACGCTGCGCCAGGGCTCCCACGTATCTCTCATTGTTTGAAAGAAAGCCTATAAATGGAGCCTTACAAAGATCGTCGGTCAACGGCGATGGCAGATCAGCCAGGATTTCGGGTCTGGCGTAGAGAGTCGCGGAGAATTCCCCCACCTTGCGGGCAATCAGATCGGGTTCTGTGGGTCGAAAGTTCCGGATGGCAATGTCCGCAGCACGGCGGCGAAGATCGCTGGCCTCATTGGAGGCAACAAGGTTGATACGTACTCCGGGATACTGGTACCGGAGCCTTTGAAGAATAGGAGGCAGAATGTAAGCGGCGGTTATTTCAGATGTCGAAATCGCAATCTCGCCCTCAATGGACTGCGCCTGACCCGTTGCCGCAAGTGAGAGGCTGCTTGCGGCCTCTCCCATCGCTCGGACATAGGCAAGCAGTTCGAGGCCATTCCGAGTCAATTCCAGCCCACGACCTCCCCGCTCAAACAGCGCCGTAGAAAGTTCCTCTTCCAACGCCGCAACCTGCCTTCCGAGGGTCGGCTGCGAAACCCCCAGAGCCTTTGCTGCAGCAGAGAGGGATCCTTCCTCGGCTGTCACCAGGAACGCACGGGCTCGGTTCCAATCGAAGTTAACGGTTCGCCAATTCATTCAAATATGCATACCTGCAATAAATTTCTGTCGATACTACCAACAGAAGTGAAGAGATAGAATCTGTTCCCGGAATTAAATCAACCGCCCTGAGAGACGAACTCATGAATTCATCCATCCGTTTCTGGAACCGCAGCGCTGCTCGATACGCCCGCCGTCCCATCCCGGACCAGAACGCCTATCTGAGAAAGATCGCCCTCACCCAGAAATATCTCAATCCGGAAATGGATGTTCTGGAGTTCGGCTGTGGTACGGGATCAACGGCCCTCATTCACTCGCCCAGAGTACGCAGCTACCTGGCAACCGATGCCTCCTCCCGAATGATAGACATCGCCCGAGAGCGAAAGGCAGGAAAAGACGCCGACAACCTTCGCTTTGTGGTTGCCACACTTGAGGATATGCAACATCGGCAGCAAGCGTTCGACGCGATCCTGGGGTTGAACATCCTGCACCTCCTCCGACACCCCAAAGTTGCGATACAACGGGTTTTCAGCATGTTGAAACCTGGCGGAGTGTTCATCAGCAACACTGCCTGCCTTCAAGATACTTGCCCCTATTTGAAACCAGTTGCGTCCCTGGCCCGAGGTCTGCGACTCGCGCCCTATGTAAATTTCTTGTCCCGTTGCCAGTTGGAGAGGCATCTGGAGTACGCCGGATTCCAGATTGATTATCGCTGGGTGCCTGAAACCTCAAAAGACGTTTACTTCCTGATCGCCAGGAAACCAGAATAGGGCTGAGGTCATCATCAGAAGAGCAATGTCGATCGATTGAAACAGCTGTTGGAAAACCCGCACTGGGATGGCAAGCTGCCCTGAATCCAAGGCTCGCTGAATGGCGGCCTCAATCTGAAGGAGAATTCAATGGGAAGTTCAAAGCTGGTCGGTATCGTTTTGCTGGTGGTTGGCGTCGGCCTGCTGTATTTCGGCTACCAATCAACCCAGTCACTGGGGAACCAGTTGTCCGAAACGGTCACGGGGCGTTTTACAGACCAGACCATGTGGTATCTGATCGGCGGGGCGGCCGCGGCTGCAGCCGGCGCTTTCCTGACATTTTTCAAGAAATAATCCTGCCTGTTTTTCACCGCTCGGGCCTGACCACAAACCAGCTGGCCAGGACGAGCGCTCCGAAAACCGTGTAGGCCAGACTAAACACCCAGTCCGGCGCACTGTAATACAGAATGGACTGCAGCCAGTGCTGGATAAACGATCCCTCATAGCCCGCCTCCCCGGCCTTTGCCCGCAGCGCCATTTCCCAGCTCGTAAGCGGGCATAGCACGCCCAGCCAAGATTGCAGAACCACCACACCAATCACAATCAGGTGGCTGAGACGGAACCAGAAATTGCGAACCCAGCGCCACTGGCAGAAATAGCCGGCAAAGGTTGCCACCAGCCCCAGTATGACGAAACCCACCAGCATCGTGTGCAGGATCAGGAGCGTATCAGCAAAGACCAGTAACCAGCGGCTATCCATCGCTACTCGACGTCCACTAGGCCATTACGTATCTGGCACGACCCTGTTTTTTCGCGCGGTACAATGCCTCATCGGCCCTTCGAATCATTTCATCGATGGAATCAAACTCGGTGGCCAGGCCCTGACAGATTCCAATGGAACAGCTAAGTACCTTGCTATCAGGGCTATCCTCGTTTGGCACGGCAAGTTCCTGCCATTGTTTAAGAATCTCTCCCGCAAGGTGTTCAAAACGGTCAGCATGCTCGCCGTCAATCACAGCCATGAATTCCTCGCCACCGTATCGCCCGAGTATGTCCGTCTGTCGTTTGAATACCTGCCTCATGATGTCGGCCTGGATACGGATGGCCCGATCGCCCTCCTGATGACCGTAGTGATCGTTGAACTGCTTGAAATGATCAAGATCCATCATGAACACAGCAAGTCGCTTATTGGAGCGCCGCTGCAGAGCAAACAACCGCTCGGATTCACTCATAAGAGCCCGGCGATTGAATAGATCGGTTAGTCCATCGACAGTGCTCAGGCCAACCAACTGCTCGTTGGCTTCCTCAAGCTGCCCCAGCAATCGATCGACCCTGTGCCTACCAATCGCACCGACAAACAATGAGCCAACCACGAACCCCGCGTTCATCCAGGTTCGATCACCATAGACGGGATCCAGGAACATCAAACCGACGAAGCCGACCGAACTGATCAGCATCGCGGTTAACGCGTAATAGAACTTCATTCCGAAGACAAAAAAACCGAAGAAGGCGTACAGCAAGGTACCCTCGTAAGGAAAGCTAAACGCTGCCTGCTCCCAGGCCACGTGGATGAGGTAGTAATTGGCGTAGGTGATGCTGATAACGGTCGCCAGAAAGGCCGTTTGTGCGAAACGGAAAAATTGCGGCGCGAAGGTGAAAGCAAGCAAGCCAGCAAGAATTGGAAGTTGAATGAGGGCTCTGCTGGTGATGTAAGAGCCCGCCAGTTCAGGCGGAATCAACTGAAGGTCACCAATCATGAACAAAGAGATCAGAATGCCACCCACCACGATGGAGAGTCGCAGCATGAGCATGTCGCGGGGGGGATACCGTATTCGCTTCAACCGAGGGAGTCGGCATAAAAATGGAGCTCACAACGCACTTTATTCCCTGTACCTGCCGAGTCTAAACAAATTCTCGCCCTGACCACCAGCAAATAAACGAATCAAACGAGGTACGACCTGTACAATTTTCCCACACACCTCACTCAAAAATCAGGATTTCCACCATTCGACGGGCCGGGTTTTCGGATTCGTCGGATCCTCCCGAAAGGGCCTCCCCTGTGCCATCAATCGTAATAAGAAGATCACCAGTTTGCCCCGACTCCGCCAGCAGAGTATCGAGATAGTGCTTAACCGCCGCTGCACGGCGTAGCGAAAGCAGGTAATTGTAGGTTTCATCCCCTACGGCGTCTGCCTGCCCCCTGAGCGAGATGAGAGCACCTTCCTTGACGCCTTCCATGAGACGATTAATCCGGTCTTTGGCCTGCTCACTGAGCGTACTGTCATTGAGGGCAAACAAAACCGTTTCCCGGATCAGCATTCTGCGACCACAGTCGTCACCGCGGCAGATGGCAGCCTCGAAGCGGTCGAGGCGTTCAGACAGACTTTTTATTGCGTCTGCATTTTGCTTCTGCAACGCCTCCAGGTTAGCCAGCCTGGCATTCAACGCGCCCATATCCGGGCCTTGAACCGACCGGTCGATCACGTCGGCACTATCCGGTTCGCTATAGATATAACTGCCAGTATCAGACTCAATCGCGATAATGCGCGCGCTCAGGTTGGTCCAGAGTATGTAAAAAACGATCGCCACCAGTATGAATCCGATCGCGGTTAGAGCACTTCTCATGGCGGCTACCCCGTTATACCGGCAGGANAAAACAAGTCAGAAACCGTGCGGCCCCTGATCGCTGACGCTGCACGTTGGAATGCATGACAGCCAGATCTTTGTTGAGCGCACGGATCTGGACCCCGCTGCGGTAAACGTTCCGGAAACTCAAATTGGCNTGCATCCCGAATCGGGTGGTGGTCTGCCATGCGAGCAGCTGGTCCGGACTGTTGCTGGGACTCTCCTCGCCATCTGTGCCGTCACTGCCGCGGGCAGAAAGCAACAGGGTGCCATCGCCCACGGCATCAGAGGGTACAAAAGCAACCACATAAAACATCCGCCCGAATATTAAAGAGGCCAGCTGCCAGCTATACCGGGTGCGAAGACCGATACGCTCACTCATCCCCACGAACTGCCTCCAGGAAAAGATCACAGCATCACCTGGCTTGAGGGTCCAGACCACAATCCGTTCATCGGCGGGNAACCGACGATATGGTGCNGCCCCGCCAACGCGGGCGCCTGTCCATACCCGGTTCATGTGCCAGGCCCCGCGCAAGAAGCGGGAGAAGAAGGCCTTTTGGGCCTGCGGAGTCACCTCATCAGGCGGCGCATTGGCGAAATCATAGCGTTTGCTAACGTATATCAGCTCTCCCATATCTGGCGTGAGATCGAGACGGTCTGACACCTCTCGCACCCCGCCGGACTGTCCGGGCTCTGACTGTGGCTCAAACTGAATCACACGCTCGCCATCAACCTTCGCTCCAAAAAATACCCGCGCAAAAATGTACATCAGACTCTTGATGACAACGAGGATCAACACGAACCATGAAACCCAGGAATAGATATCAACAACAGCGTAGATCACGCTCAACTGCNTCTTTATGGCCGTTTCCATATCATGGAAAGTCGCACTCAAATCCTCGCGGGCAACATCAACAAGGTTGCCGGCACCGCTTGTNGCAAGCTCCGCATAGCCCTGCGTTGCGCGATCAAGGCTCTGGCGCTGCGNCTCGCGCTTTTCNGCATAGGCCTCGTTCAGCGGTTCCTTGACCGACGTTTCTGCGCATGACGCCGTCTGGAAAACCCAGGGCAGGAAACCACTACAACCCGGTGGTGCCATTTCTGGCTCTACATCAGGCAAGNTCTTGGGCACCTCTTGCTCATAGAACGACATCATTGCGGCAGCCACGGCTTTCGGGGACGATTTTGCCCTCGCGTCGAGGTCATCAAGCATTCTGAAAGCGGCCTCTTCCTGATCATCGAAATAGGCGCTGATCGCACGATCGATGTTCTGCCTCCGGTTTGCTTTCGGGTCGGAGTCCGCCATGAATTCCAGACTGTAAAGTTGGTTATCGACCCATCGATCAACCTGCCAGGAGGCTGCCAGGCCAAGCGCCAGCAACGTCAGGAACGGCAGGTANAAGACCAGTGTTTTGCGGCAAGTCTGCAATAGAAAAGNTCCNGACTGCCTGCGAAGCAACGGGAAATTCTCCCGTACCAACAAGCGCGCAATGCGCAGCGCGAAGCAAAGCATCAAGAACTGAACAATCAACCAGAGCCTGTAGCCCAGGGCGCCTTCTGAATAAAACACTGCGGCGAACAGCGAAACACCCAGAAGCGACAGGTAAACCGTAGATCCCATAGGAAAGACCCAGAGCAGAGCCACCAACACTGCCAGACACAGCAGTTTGTAAGTCATGGAAATCTGCCAGGCTCTGTAAGCATCACTTGCCCAGAGATAGGTGCTGATTCGTGCATCAAGGTCCCGCAGCTGTGTCAGAGCCTGCTCAGTATCCGATCGTGCTGTTTGGATCGATGTCAGCTCCACNCTCAATGCCCGGCGAGTGGTTTCCAGNGCATTACGGTGNCGGATAACCTTGTTTCGCCCTTGNCTGAGCTTCTCCCCCAACACCTTGTTCGCCAGTCCAAGGCTGAAACGCGAGACTATGGCCAGATCACGCAGCGACTTATCAATCATACTCAGGTGCGAGTTAGCCTGAGCGATCTTCAGCCTCAATGCCGTTATCTGAACAGCAATCTTGGCAGCCCGCTGGCTGACGTTCGTGTCCCAGGCACCACTCCGTTCTGAAAGCTGGTCCAACTCGCTCAGTAGTTCGGCGCGCTCGAAACGGAACAGCCCCGTGTCCGTATGATCTATGTCACCAATCCTGCTTCGGAGTGAGTCCAGGTCCGGTAGCTCAGCACTTTCTCTGGCGAGCTTTTCATTTTCGTAGAGCCTCTCCTGGGCATCCCAGGCGCTTGGAAACGGTTCAGTCANCTTCTCAGGAGGGAAAAAGACCAGCGCCAACCAGGGCAAAAGCAGTGGCATCAGGACAAAGCGTCGCAGAACAACGCACGCCGCGATTCCAACAACGAAAACGANAAGGCAGAGCTCTGGGGGAAGGAACATCAGGCTTTCAACCTCAAGCCCAAAGCGCTCGTCAAACATGGAAAAAGGAGAAATGTGGCCAGTAACCACAGCCGGAGCGATGCCAAGTGCGATGGCAACCCACAGGGTGTAGCTGGCNNCNCGCCTGGTCATTGAGTGAATTCCTTCTCGCCAAAGGAGTAATTGGAAGTGTAGTCCAGTTTGCTGCCGNCGCCCGACGCACCAAAGGAGTAACTCCNNCNCCAGATCGCACCGTATTGAAGCAGAGAGGTTCCTGCCAACGGCNCTTCAACAGNGCNTTTGTGCACTATNCACAATANCTGGCGGACTNCGCCGCAAGATTCNACCCGANAAGCCTCNATGGCACAAACGTTGCCAACTCCCTTNGTGTTACCCAAGACACNGAGAGATCGTCATGACCACTGAACCTACACCCAAAGAACAGGATTATCCCTTAAGCCCGGTTCCCATGGATCAGCGCAAAAGCGTCTGGTCCATGGGGTTGGTGCTCCTNGGCTTTACTTTCTTTACCGCCACCATGTGGGCNGGTGGCAGCGTTGGTGTTGCCTTCGACTTTTCCACAATGCTGATGGTTCTGGCGGTCGGCAATCTGCTGCTGGGGCTGTACGCAGCAGGNCTGGGTTATATCGCCGCGAAGACTGGCCTGAACACAGCCCTGATGAGCCGGTTCACCTTTGGCGAGCTGGGCAGCAAGCTGTCCGACTTTATTCTGGGTTTCACCCAGATTGGCTGGTACGCCTGGGGCACGGCCACTATGGCAATTCTGCTGGTCAAACTCACCGGGATGCCGGAAGGGATGACAACACCGCTGATGGTGCTGTTCGGGTTCGCCTTCTGTGTTACTGCGTTTATCGGTTACCAAGGACTGGAGTGGCTATCNAGNGTTGNCGTCCCCGCCATGATTATTCTGGTCGCCGTCAGTATGTCCATCGCCACATCCGATGCCGGCGGCCTGTCCGGGCTGCTGGCTATTACCCCGACCAATGAGATGAGCGTTGCAGCTGCAATCACGCTGGTCTTCGGCACCTTTGTCAGTGGCGGCACCCAGGCCACCAACTGGACCCGCTTCGCGAAATCCGGCAAAACCGCTGTGATCGCCACATTGCTTGCGTTCTTCCTTGGCAACGGTCTGATGACCTTGATCGGCGCCTTTGGTGCCCTCGTTTACCAGCAAGCCGACATCGTCGACATCATGGTCGCCCAGGGCCTCGCCACACTCGGTATCCTGATGCTGTTCCTGAATCTCTGGACCACCCAGGACAACACGGTTTACAACTTTGCGGTCGCGGGCTGCAACCTGATCCGTACCCGCCGCCGAAAATCGGTGACCATTGCTGGTGCCGCGATCGGGACAGTTCTGGCGGTACTGGGCATGTACGAATGGCTGATCCCGTTCCTTGTTCTGCTTGGCACCTTTATCCCGCCGATCGGTGGAGTCATCATGGCAAGCTACTTTGTCGGCTATAAACGCCAGTATCCGGACCTGACCACGGTTACGCTGCCAGCCTTCAACTTCCCTGGGCTCGCGGCCTACGCCATCGGCTCCGCAGCCGCCTATACTTCTCCCTGGATTGCGCCCATTGTGGGTGTTCTCGTCGCGGCCCTGAGCTACAGCATTATTCTGGTTGTCAGCGAAGCGGTCCGTGAGCGTAAAGCCCAGGTGATGGGAGCGATCTGAGTGACCCTGCGATGCCGGAACGTGCCACACCTCCCCGGCCTGGATGCCATTCGGCTCCGGGGCGGGGAGTCCGCCGGGGATAACCCGGTACGCTGGCCCTATGTAGCGGAAAACCGTTCGTTCAAGAGCTGGGTCAAAGGTGGCGAACTGGTTTTTGTTACCGGCATCAGCCGACATCGCAGCCCCCAGAATCTGGCGGAATGCCTGTATGAGGGCAAGGAATGCAATGTCTCCGGACTCGTTGTCCTGACCGGAGATGCTTACATCGGTCAACTGCCCAACACGTTATGCCGGCTGGCCGACGAGCTTGCGATACCTCTGTTCGAACAGCCCTATTCTCTGCCCATGGTGGAAGTCACGGAAGCCATCGGCAGGGCCATTGTCTGGTCCGAACACACATCGATTGAGCAGATGGATCAAGCCATCCTGGCCGATTATGCAGACTTGCTCGATGCCTGGATTACCTGCCGGGGCAACCAGAGCGCCATGGCAGAAGCATTGGGCTGTCACAGGAACACAGTACGCAACAGAATGAACCAGCTCAGTGAATCAATGCCTGGCCAGGGCACCCCGACAGAACAATTCAGAACACTGTTACTGGCACACCTGCTACTGAGACCATAGATGCGGGTTAGCCACTGACCGGAGATAAAATGACTAAACCATTGAACGCAATAGCGAACGCACGTCTACAGGGCCGGGATGGGCTATTCCGGCTTGAGATCAGCAACGGACGATTTTCAGGTATCACCGCCCAAGCCGAAAATACCACCGTCAATGAAGGCGAACTGGATGCCGGAGAAAATCTGGTCACAGCCCCTTTCGTGGAGCCACACATCCATCTCGACGCTGCCATGACCGCCGGGGAGCCGCGCTGGAACAAGAGCGGCACCCTGTTTGAAGGCATTGAATGCTGGTCCGAGCGCAAGACAACCCTGAGCCACGACGATGTGATCAGCCGCGCCAGTCAGACGCTGAAGCTCTTTGCCGCCCATGGCATCCAGTACGTGCGTACCCACGTGGATGTGACCGATCCGAACCTGACTGCCCTCAAGGCCATGCTTGAGGTTCGCGAACAGACCGCAGCCTTCATTGACCTGCAGATCGTCGCGTTTCCCCAGGAGGGCATCTGGTCTTTCAAAAACGGGCGTGAGCTCATGGAGGAAGCCGTGCGTCTCGGTGCTGATGTGGTGGGTGGCATTCCCCACTTCGAGTTTACCCGGGATTACGGTGCAGAGTCGGTTCGCTGGCTGATGGAGCTTGCCCATAAAAACGACCGACTGGTGGATGTTCACTGCGACGAAATTGATGATCCGGAATCCNGGTTCCTCGAAGTTCTGGCCGCCGAGGCCCTGAGACTCGACTACGGNTCCAGGGTATCCGCCAGCCATACCTGTGCAATGGGCTCCTATAACGATGCCTACTGCAGCCGCCTGTTTCGATTGCTGAAAAAGTCNGGCCTGCGCTTTCTTTCCATGCCCACTGAAAGCCTGCATTTGCAGGGCCGATTCGANAGCTATCCNAAACGCCGNGGCATCACCCGGGTCCCCGAGCTGCTTGATGCCGGACTGAAAGTCGCCTTTGGCCAGGACTCNATTCGCGACCCCTGGTATCCAATGGGCAANGGCAACATGCTCCGGACCCTTGATGTCGGCCTGCACGCCTGCCATATGCTGGGCATGAGCNGGATCGACCGTTCACTGGAGCTGATCACCGAGAATGGCGCGGCTGCGCTTGACCTTNATGAGTATGGCCTTGACGAAGGGATGCCAGCACGATGCGTGGTTCTTCAGGGGGCCACGCCCTATGAAGTNCTACTCGGGCAGCGACCGGTGCTGGCGTCTGTAAGGGACGGGCAGGTGCTGGTCCGGCGGGAGGCCTCCCATCCGGAAACCGGCCTGATGCTTTAAGAGCAGNNTGCGGCTCAGAATAAAAGCGTGAGGCCNCCGGTCACCACAGCGAACAGCACGGATANACCAATCACGGTCCGCCAGGGGAAAGGCGGAGGCGGTGGTTCAATCGCCAACTCCTTTTCCAGGTAGTTACGAAGCAGACGGGTGTTGCGGGNGTTGGCTTTATAAACCGCGTCGAAGGCATCNCCTACCACTGGCAACAGCCCGCCGAGAAAGTCGATGCCCATNTTCCGCAACATGCGCATCTTCACCGCCTTGGTGGCGCCTGCTCGCTGCGCTTCCACCAGTACGTATCCGGCCAGGACCAGGCCCACGGCGTCCCCGACCACGGGCAGCAGGCCAATTACGGCCTCCGCGCCANTCCGTACATTGGTGAANGGAATAGCGATGTTGCTATCGGTAAAGCGGCTGAACTTATCCAGCCNTGCCAGAATGGCCCGTTGCCGGGCTTCGGATGGTTTCNGCATTCTNTCTCCAACGAAGGCGCTCACTCAGGCTTTGCGCTGATTTCTTCGAATGCCTGAACCAGGGTGTCGGGTTCNTGGGCGCCGGAGATCAGGTATTTACCGTTCACGATGAAGGCCGGCACCGCAGAAACNCCGGCCTGTTGATAGGTTGCTTCATCCTCGCGTACCACGTTGGCGAATTCATCGGAATCCAGAATCTGCTTTGCCCTCCCGCGGTCCAGCCCCAGGCTCTCGNCACAGGNCAGCAACACGTCCTGGTCTGAAACGTCTTCCGCCTTTCCAAAGTAAGCCTCGAAGAGCGCCTGCTTCATCTCCGTCTGCTTGCCCNGCTCAGCCGCCCACTTCNCCAGCCGATGGGCGTCGAAGGTATTGCAGGTGAAGCGCTCCTGCATTTTCTCAAAGTTGAGGCCCAGATCTTTCGCNATCGTCATCATCTGATNCTGGGTCGCGCGCATTTCCTGCTCACTTCGACCGTACTTGCGGGCCAGGGCCGGCAGGATGGGCTCGCCCGTGCCAGAGTGGTCCGGGTTCAGNTCAAACGCGTGCCATTGCAGGCCGAATTCATACTCCGACGCCAACTGTTTCATAGCCTGTTCCAGGCGGGCATAACCAATCGCGCACCATGGGCAGGCNATGTCGGAAACAATGTCGATGTTGATCGTTTTCATGGGGTATCCCGTTAATTGCGTTTAGACACGATACTGCCAGCCTAACACGGAGACAGATCAGCCATCTCCCGCCAGATGTTCCCGGATCAGCTCTGCCATCTGCCGGGCCGGTTCAGTCGGACGGCCCGACGGCCGATGCAGGGCCATCTCGATGGATTGCAGGGCCGGCATACCGCTTCGTTCGTCCAGAACCCGCAGCTGGGGTGTGAGCATATCGCGGGTTACGGGCACCACCGCCAATCCGGCCACGACAACGGGCATCAATCCTGTCATCGACTGGCTTGAGTANGCCAGGCGCCATTGCCGACCCGCAGAAAACAGCGCCTGTTCTGCCACCTCTCTGAACACATCAGCGCCCGGNGAGTAAAGCGCGAGAGGAATGGGATCTGTCAGNGANGGCTGTTTCTCGGCGCCAACCGCCCACACCANTGGCTCCCGGCGAATCACTTCGCCCCCGGGAGAGCGGGTCTGACGGGTCACAACCGCCAGGTCCAGCTCACCAGCCTGCACCTGCTCCAGCAGCCTGACGCTTGATCCGCAGATAACCTGCAGCTGAACCGNCNGGAACAGCTGGCTGAAATGGGAGAGAACGGAGGTCAGCANAAACGCATAGTCTTCCGGGATACCCAGGCTCAGTTGCCCCGATACCTGCCGCTGCCTGAGCGAATCCAGTGCCTCGTTGTTAAGGGCCAGCATCTTCCGGGCGTAACCGATCAGTTGCTCGCCCTCNGCNGTAAACCGAATACGCCGNCCCTCTCGCTCGTGAAGNGACACNTCCAACAGGGCTTCCAGGCGNTGCAACTGCATGCTGACAGTTGACTGGGTATAGGCAAGCCGGTCAGCCGCCGCGGTTACCGTTCCNGTGTCGGCAATGGCCACCAGTGTTTGCAGCACGNTCAGATCCAGAATACGGGGACGCAATTCATCAACTCCTGTGATGCTTTTAATCACTAAACGTTGTTTTTGTGATATCTCAAGCNAGTATATCCTCCCGCTGTCAGATCACAACACACCAGCTAAAGGAGGACTGCCCATGAGGATTGTCAACGCGCCCATACGTCTGCCCAACATCCTGAGCATCATCGCGGCTCTGGTTGCCGTCGTNCTTTGGGCTGTTGCCCCTTTGCTGGTCGATGCAGCGCGTTCCATCCCGCCCTTCCAGCTTACGACCATCGCCCTGATCAGTGGCGCACTGGCCGTGCTGCCCATGAGTTTCCGGGGCCGCGAAGCGCGTAAANCTGTGAAAGTNTCCTGGCAATGGAANCTGGTGATTTTCGGTCTTGTGCCTTTGCTGGTTCTGGGGGCGGTCGGCGNCTACCTGGCCGGGCTNGGCATGGCACCCACCGCAGAGGCGTCATTGATCACCTATACCTGGCCGGTCATGTTCATCCTGATCAGCCAGTGGGCCTTNCATCGGCGGATCGCCCTCCCGGTTATTGCGGGGGCACTGATTGCCTTTTCCGGCGCGGCTTTGCTGCTGGGCCCGGAGGCCCTGAATAATGGTTTTTCAGGCAACCTGACCGGTTACGGGCTGGCTCTTCTGGCTGGGGGTTGCTGGGCTCTTTACTCCTGGATCTGCCAGGCAACACCCGTAGCGATCGCTCCTGTNATGCCAGGCCTGTTCCTTCTGGCTGGCGCCGGAGCCGCAGCCGCAGATACCGTTTCCGGCTCCGCCCATGTGCTGCCTTCAGGAACCGCGCTCGCCGCTGGTGTCGCCCTGGGTCTGGGTCCATATGGCCTGGCCATGGTGGCCTGGGATCTGGCATTAAGGAAAGGCCCTACCGCACTGGTGGGCAGCCTGGCNTATGCGGTACCTGTGCTGGCCGCTCTTTTCCTGGTACTGGCCGGGATTGCCGCGCCAGACTGGCGGCTTCCGCTGGCTGCGATGCTCGTAGTTCTTGGTTCGCTGGTGGCAGCCAGCCGTCGACGAGCCTGAACCNGACANATCGTCGAGCAAGNCGACCAGTCCAAGGCAGCCTATCGGCCTTTCCCGGAAGACATGCGTATACTCCTCATGTGTAACTCAAACCGCAGAGGAGTATGCCAATGGCCGACGAAGACACGCTCACCGCCCTGAAAACCGCCTTTACCTTCATGCCCCAACCGGTCGAAATCAATCGGTTCGAATACGGCGACGATGCTGACNGAATTCTCGCGCAGGTGAATTTTGTGCGGGAAGTACTGGTCAGTCACGGCATTGATCCGGAAGAAGTCGCCGGTGAGATCAACCCGGACTCGTCACCGAATTCCTGTTACTGAGTCGACCGTCCTCCAGGAGAAAGCATGCCTTATCAGTTCGAAGACCTGAAAAAGAGCTGNCAGANNGAATGGCANGCCTACATNGAGCACNGCTTTGTGNNGCAACTNGGTAATGCGNCANTNGCGCCCGANGCGTTCCAGCANTACCTNAAGCAGGACTACCTGTTCCTGATCCAGTTNGCNCGTGCCTTTGCTCTTGCNGCCTATAAAAGCCCGACACTGTCGGANCTNCGCCAGGCCAAGGAGGGTTTGCAGGCCATCGTGGGTGTGGAACTGGATCTGCACGTCAGCTACTGCAAGGAATGGGGCATTTCCGAACAAGAGCTGGCCGAACTCCCCGAAGCCCGCGCCACGCTGGCCTACACCCGCTACGTTCTGGATACCGGCAACCGGGGTGATCTGCTGGACCTGCACGTGGCCTTGTCGCCGTGCATGGTGGGCTACGGTGAAATCGCCAACTGGCTCAAAAGCCGGGCGGAAACGATTCGGGGCGAGAACAACCCCTACGATGCCTGGATCGCCATGTACGAGAGCGACGAGTTCCAGGAGGCGATGCGAGCAGAGATCAGCTGGCTCAATGAGCGACTGGCCGATGTCTCCCCTGCCCGCTTCAAGGAACTAACCCGGATTTTCAGCGACGCCACCCGGCTTGAAATCGATTTCTGGGAAATGGGCCTGAAGCAGAGCGATTGACCTGCACTACTGGTGCGGCAGGTGGCGGGCAGGTTGAAGTTCAATCCTGCGCTGCCCGCTCCTCCCGCAACCTGGCCCGCACATTCATCAACACTTTTCCGTAACGGTTATCGCCCCGACGATCCCGGCCGCAGCCCCAGAAATAATCGAAATTGCTGTTTTCAACGATTTTCGTGTCGCCGGTATCCAGCAGAGCCTCTGCCAGCTCGGGATGGGTGCGGCAGCGCACGTAGATCCCCCGTGTCATAACGGTTTCGCGCACCTGCTTCCAGTCCCGCCGCAGGCTCTTGTGGCGCTTGCGCCCTAGCTTTCCGGCCTTGCCGGGCGTGTCGGCGTTGCGCACCTTTTCCTGGCGGTTGTCGTCGGTGAACTTCATGCCCTGGAAATAGTGTTCCACGGTTGGCCAGACCTTGCCTTCCAGCTCGAAACTGTAAGGGGCATGGGTGCCCAGCGGATTGTCCGGATCTGTTCGGGACATGAACAGGTCGTTCTCACCGTTGTCGTCGGGGAAGAGAGACATTCTTGCGATCCTTTAGAAATAAGTGGTCCTGCAATACCCCTAGGAGTCTGCGCCAGGGGTCACGCCAATAAATCTGCTCATCTGCAAGACTAGAGATCTCGCAGGTATCCAGCACCCAGCTGTGCCATCTGGCCCCGAATCCAGGCCACTCGCTCCAATACATACGGGGATGGCGAGTTGACACGCAGAATTTTCGGATTCGGAAGTACGGCCGAGAGCAGCGCGGACTGGTACTCGGTAAGGTGACGGGCAGGCTTGCCGAAGTAGGCCTGGCTGGCAGCTTCAACGCCATAAATACCGGGACCAAACTCGGCAATGTTCAGATAAACTTCCAGTACCCGCTGTTTTGACCACAGGCCGTCTATAACAAGAGCCAATCCCGCCTCGATGGCCTTGCGAATGAAACTGCGACCGTTCCAGAGAAAGAGGTTCTTGGCCGTTTGCTGGGTGATGGTACTGGCTCCTCGAAGCCCGTCGCCGGCCCGGTACTCCGAGAGCGCCTGGCGAACCGCCTCAAAATCCACGCCCAGATGATGCGGGAATCGCTGGTCCTCGCTGGCAACCACCGCCAGCGGCATCCAGGGAGAGATCTCGCGCATGGGCACCCATTCGTGGGCGAGGGATTTGTTCGCGCCCTGAAGCTGATAACCCAGCATGAAGGCCGAGGTGGGTGGATTTACGAACCGGAACATCAGAACCACCAACAGCACCAGCACGATAGCGCCGGCGCATAGCAGCAAAAACCATCGCAAAAGCTTGCGACCACCTGATGCTCTGGCCATCAGTTCAAATCCTCATCTTTGTACGAGCGAGTTCCCGGCCATAATTGACCAACGGGCCGCACAGCGCGCAAACTGCTGATAGCGATTCTGTGAGAGCGTATGCCACTACCATGCCTGCAAAAGTAAAAACCCGGATTCTCTTTCATTCCAGACGCCTGAATATATACCTGGTCCGATATCCAGAAGGCCACAAGGTAGGGCCGCACGTGGACATGGTTTCCGAGGGCCGGCTCTACAAACTCAATTGGGTTCTGGCGAAACCCAAGGCCGGTGGCGAATTCATTTGCGACAAGAACATTTTCAACCTTTTTGGAAGATTGTATCTGTTTCGCCCGGATCTCTATCAGCATCGGGTATCAAAGATCGAGCGCGGAAATCGATGGCTGTTGAGTTTTGCATTGACTTCCGGACTCCCTAACTCAAGCAGGACAGTATCATGATGTATTTTGCCCATGAAATGAGCCGCGCTGCGCTGATGCCCTTGCGCATGATGACAGACGCACAGAGTAAACTGCTCAGGCATCCTCTCAGCCCTTTGTCACGCTTGCCGGGCGCTCGCAGTATTGCCTCCGCCTATGGTGTGTTCGGCGACCTGACTCGACGCTACCCGAAACCGGCCTTCAATCTGCACACAACAGTGTGCGATGGGGAGGAGGTCGACATCAGTGAAGTCATCGTCAAACGCAGACCCTTTGCCCAGCTCAAGCATTTCCAGCGCAGCGTATCTCGCCCCGATGATCCTAAACTCCTGATCGTTGCGCCCTTGTCCGGGCACTTTGCCTCACTGCTGCGTGGCACTGTGAAGGAAATGCTGCCAGACCACGACGTCTACATCACCGACTGGCGCGATGCCTGCAGGGTTCCTCTCTCCGCTGGCGACTTTGGGCTGGACGACTATATCGACTACGTTATCGATTTTATTGAAGAGCTTGGGGCGGACACCCATGTATTGGCGGTTTGCCAACCGGTCGTGCCGGTGCTCGCAGCTACCGCCCTCATGGCCGAGGATAATAACCCCTCGACACCACGCTCGCTCGCTCTGATGAGCGGCCCCATAGATGGACGCGTCGACCCTACCGCGCCATGCGAGCTGGCCACGAAACACAATCTGGCCTGGTTCCGGCGCAACCTGGTGCACCCTGTTCCCGCGCCTTACCCGGGAGCCATGCGGAAGGTTTATCCCGGCTTTCTGCAACTGACCGGATTCGTGAACATGAACTTCGACCGCCACGTTGACGCCTACCGGGGCCTGTTCAAGTCCATGCGGAATAAGGAGGTCGAGAAAATCAGGCGCCATCGTGAGTTCTACGACGAGTACCTCGCTGTCATGGATCTGCCGGCCACCTATTACCTGGACACTATCCAGCGTGTTTTCCAGGAGTTTCACCTTGCCCGGGGCTGCTTCATGCATCGGGGCCGAAAAGTGAATCCCGCCGCTATCGAAAAGACCGCATTGATGACGATCGAGGGCGAGAAGGACGACATTTCCAGCCCCGGACAAACCCGGGCCGCTCATAACCTGTGCGTGAATATTCCGGATGCGAGGCGTCTGCACCACCTGCAAGAGGGAGTTGGCCACTACGGTGTCTTCAACGGCAGCCAATGGCGAAAATCCATTGCGCCGCGACTCAAGACATTCATCCGCGAAGCGTGACACGCATCAAGTTTTCTTGTCGCTTTTCAGGAGCTCTGCTAGCTTGAATGAGGTTATGAATAATAAAAAATAACACTCAAAGCGAGCTACAGCTCCAGGGAGGATGTCATGCAAGATCTCAAAGGGAAGGTCGCCCTCGTAACCGGCGCCTCACGCGGCATCGGTCGTCATATCGCACTTCAACTTGCTCAACGCGGCGCAGATGTCGCCATCAACTACCGCTCACGTCAGCATGAAGGCGATGAGGTTGCCAGGGAAATCGAGGCGACCGGCGTCCGGGCACTTGCCTTCCAAGCAGACCTCTCGAAGATGCCGGAAGCGCGGAGCCTGGTCCGTCAGGTTCAGGAACAGTGGGGCCGCATAGACATTTTGGTAAACAACGCCGGCATCACCAAAGACAAGTCCATGAAAAAACTTACCGACGACGATTGGAACGACGTGCTCGATACTAACCTGGGCAGCGTCTACGCCACCTGCTCGGAAGTGTTGAAGATCATGATGGACCAGAAGTACGGCCGAATCATCAACATCACGTCTTTCGTCGGGCAGGCCGGCAACTTCGGGCAAGCCAACTATGCGGCCAGCAAAGGCGGCATTATTGCGTTTACCAAGACCCTGGCACTGGAAATGGCGAAGTACAACATTACGGTCAACGCCATTGCCCCGGGCTTCACGGAAACCGAAATGCTGGCCCAGGTCCCGGAGAATATCCGTGAACAGATCATTGCCAGGGTTCCCATGGGTCGGTTTGGCAAGCCGGAGGAAATTGCCCGCGCCGTGGTCTTCCTGGCCGCGGAAGGCGATTACATCACCGGCCAGCAGATCAACGTTAACGGCGGCGTTTACATGTAACACTTGAAAGACAGAAGGCGAAAAAATGGCTGATAAACCAATAAAAAAGCAATCAACGCCTGACTTCGAACCCAATGTGGTAAGCCGCTCTCTGGCACGAGTGGGTGTTCATGGTGGTCACCTGCTCAAGCGCTCCATAATGCGCCGTTTGCGCGGTGGCCCGCCGAATCCGGCCAGCGTCGGGAGCATGACCAAACCCTTTGTCACCCTGACCGGCAAGCTTGCAACCCAGCCAGACACGCTTCTGTTCGCGCAGATGCGACTGATCAAGGACACCAGTCTGTTCTGGTCTGGCCTGCTGGCCAGCGGTATTGGCAAGAAACCACTGACCGTAGCCGAACCGGAGCCCGGCGACGGCCGCTTCCGGGATCAGGCCTGGAACGACGTCATAGCCTTCAACGCCGTCAAGCAGGCCTATTTACTGTCAACTCGCTGGGTTATGGACACCATTGACGATGTCAGGGATCTGGACGATCACGATAAGCGGAAAGTCCGTTTTTTCGCCAGCCAGATGACCGATGCCCTCGCCCCAAGCAACTTCGTTCTGAGCAATCCGGAAGTGTTGCGCACAACCGTTAAGACACGGGGCAAGAACCTCCTGCGAGGCCTGGCAAACCTGCTGCGTGATCTGGACGAGGGAAAGGGCCCGATGCCTTTCCGCATGTCCGACCCGGACGCCTTTGAGGTGGGCGACAATCTGGCCAACACACCCGGCGACGTGGTGTTCCAGAACGATCTGATGCAACTCATCCAGTACCGGCCGACCACCGAGACAGTTCATCGCCGGCCTTTGCTGGTGATACCGCCCTGGATCAACAAGTACTACATCCTCGATCTTGGCGAGAAAAAATCCTTCATTCGTTATTGGGTGGAACAGGGCCACACCGTGTTTGTGGTTTCCTGGGTAAATCCCGGGCCAGAGCTGGCACACAAGACCTTTGAGGACTACATGCTCGAAGGTCCGGTCGCCGCCATGGATGCCATCGAGCAGGCGACGGGTGAGCGGGAAATCAATACCGTCGGCTACTGCATCGGCGGCACTCTGCTTGGTTGCACGCTCGCCTGGCTGGCCGCTCGCGGGGATGATCGCGTAAAAAGTGCGACGTTTCTCAACAGCATGATGGATTTCTCGGAAGTCGGCGATCTCGAAGTCTTCATCGACGAGGACTCTATTGCCAAAATCGAGAAGGCCATGAACAAACAGGGCTATCTTGAAGGTGCTTCCATGGCAACGGCCTTCAACATGCTACGTGCCAACAGCCTGATATGGTCTTTTTTCGTCAATAATTACCTTCTCGGCCGCGACACGGCGCCCTTTGACCTGTTGTACTGGAACTCGGACGCCACCCGCATGCCAGCGGCCATGCACAGCTTTTACCTCCGCAATATGTACCTGAACAACCGGCTGCGTGAGCCCGGGGGTATTACTCTAGCGGGTACACCGATCGATTTGCGAAAGGTGAAGTCCCCCGCCTACTTTGCATCTGCGATTGAAGACCACATCGCACCCTGGATCTCCTGCTACAAAGGCGCACGTAACCTGGGCGGCCCGTTGCGTTTTGTCCTCGGCGGTTCAGGGCACATTGCCGGCATCATCAATCCGCCCGAGAAAAAGAAGTACGGTTATCGCCTCAACGAAGACAACCCGGCCAATCCAGAGGAATGGCTGAAAGGTGCCGAGCAGTTTGAAGGTTCCTGGTGGCCNGATTGGGTGGCTTGGGCCGAGCAGTTCGGTGGCGGTNAGNTTAAGGCTCGCATTCCGGGAGANGGCAATCTGCCGGTGATTGAACCGGCGCCCGGGGCTTACTTGCGCAACGAGCCGGCACCACCAAGCCCGGCGGTCCGGAAGCGGCGACAACCGCAACGCGGGAAATCGGGTTCCGCGAAGCAGAAAACGCCATCACCTGAGAAAGTCACGCAGTGAAGCATCCGTGGACTGAGCGGGAAACTCTGGAATAGCGGGCCGGCGAAAGCTCCCTAACGCAGCTCGGAAACCAGGTCACCGGCGCGACAACTCCTGACTGCGCGTTTGATCTTGCCCACATCCTCGCTGTCCAGATTCGCTCNAGACAGGTAAAGCGAAACCGGGAGGGTTCCCGCTGTTTGCTGGAATACCTTGACCACATCAGGACCAAAGAGATCCTCCACCAGAAGCGCCGGCAATACGACCGCATCCAGGCGGTCATAGTGAAGCATGGCAACCAGTTGGGACCACTCTGTGACTTCTTCGATTCTCGGGTTTTCGTCGGTAATGAACTGTTCACCAACAAAACTCCGAGGCAGCCCATATTTAAGGCCCGAGGTTTCAGATATCGGCGGAAGTTGGCGATTCGAGACAAAAACATAGTCCGCCGAAAACAACTCACCGGCGAACTCGCCGATTCTGTCCCGACGCTCACTCTGGGCAAGGGGCAGAACCATCGAGACTTCTCCCGAGTGCAAATACCCCAGCCCTCTTTTCAGAGGCACCTGAATAAACTGGGGCTGGATGTCAGCGCGATCAAAGACACATTCGTAGAGCGGCGCCAGGGACCCATAGAGCTTGCCATCGGAGTACCCGATCACGCCCTGCAACCCTTCACCAACGGCGACAGGAACCGAGGCGGCCGCAAGGCTGGAAAAGAAGATCTGCAGGCTGATGAAGACTGCACAGTGTGGCCGAACCATCGCTCCACTCCATGGGACTGAACGCATGAATTTCCTGCGATCAGGGTCGTCCAGATTCGCTTACCTTTCCATACGGACCTGTACTTAACGTCCTAGATACCTGAAACGTAGCACATTCTGATACTTATCGATGTATTTCTGATTGATGAGACCAATCACACCCGATTGCCGCAAATCGTCGAAGCATTGATCAAAGGCTGCGGCGAATGCGGGGTTCCGAAAAACCATCTTGTGCGGCGCCGGGTTNAAGATTGGCGCGAAACGAAAAGCATCAGACTGCGAGGGCCAGCTTTCACCGCGGCGCTTCTTGTTGAAGATTCTCCGATTCACTTCCGCGACCACGAATCCGTCGGCCAGAATCGCATCGACCCGGCCCATAAACAGTAGCCGGGAGTGAATGGTCTGATCGGCGATTTCGGTGAGCGAGGCGAATTCAGGTACGTTATCGCTGATCCCCAGCACATCGNCCCCTTCACGGAACGTCACCACGTTGAGACCGGCCAGGTCTTTGACCCTTTCAATCGGCCCGACACGGGAGTGATTGTAGAAAGCTCCGTTCTGGTACCAGATGTAGGCGGATGTGGAATAACCGGGAAGACGCCAGTGCAAAGGTACTGTGGCAATAGCATCGAAGTCCTGACGATCCCTGTAGGTCCTTGCATGGCGCTCATAGGGCTGCATGATGAATTCGGCCTCAAATCCGCACTCATCGAAGGTCGCCAAAACCAATTCTATATCTCGCCCCTCGAGACTTGGCTCCGCTGCACCCGGTATCTGAGCAGCGAGAACTTTAAGCCGCGGCAGTGGCTCCGAATTCGCAGCCAAAGGGAATCCTGGCAGAAGAAATAAAAAGAAATGGGCGAGCGTTGAAATCTTCAAACCGCTGTCTTCTCACCTCGGGCTAAAAAGTTCAGTTTTTGAACAATATCCTTATCCGGGCGTGCAGGCAATCACTCTGAGCATATGCCTGCAAACCAGGATGCAACTCAGCCCAGAAGACACTCCTTGGCCTCATTGATGCGCGCCGCCAGGTAATTGCTGCCACCATGGTCCGGGTGAAGTTTTTGCATCATCCTCCGATGGGCTTTGATGATCTCTTCCCGACTGGCTCCGGGCTCGAGCCCCAGAATGTCCAGCGCTTCGCTCTCGGTAAGCGGGCCGCTCGTATTGCCACTGCCGCCCGACGGATCGCTTTCAGAGGCCGCCTCATCGTCTGCTCGCCAGGAGTCTCCGAACCGGCGATCCAGGTAAGTTTCAAGTAGCCGGGCAGAATCCTCGTCCTGGCCGCGGCAATAGCGCAATAGCTCGAGGAAATCGCTTTCGCTTAGCTCCGCCAGTTCTCTCCCTTCCATCGGGCCCTTGATGATCTTGCCGCTCATGATTCCCGAGTCGTGGTCCAGAGTCATTTCCAGAATATCGCTGGAAACATGGGACTGGTTGCCCGACTTGGNNCCGGCACCGCCNGCCACGCGACCGAGCCCNCCACGNAATAGAGATGGCAGCAGGCGACGCAACAGAGGATAGAGAAAGGCCAAACCGGCGAAGACAAAATGCANNCGCCCGGTNACAGCCAGCAAGACGACGATGCCGATNCCGGCCAGCAGAGCCAGCTTGAGAATGGCGGCATTGCGCTGACTGGCAGGCTGATTGCGCAACCACACCCANGCCACAACCGCGACAACGATGGCAACAAGCGTTAAAGGCACTCAAATACCCCGGGCACANCGGCCCATCAATGGATTCTCACAAACACTANCGGATCTGTCTGGTCAGGCGTTTCACTTCCGGGGAACTACNGCTGGAAAAATCCTGCAGNGCCTTGGCTCCCCCGGAAGCATAGACCGCAACTGCCGCCATAAGATCCTTGAGCACCTGAGGACTGTTACGGTCAAAGGGTGCGTATGCGCCCCCTGAAAGCTTGCTCACCTGCTGNAATACCGCCCTTGCATGGGCATCATTGCCCTCGTGAAACATGAACACCGGTGTGCGCAGCATTCCCAGTTCCCCGGCGGTGTGACAGAGCTCGTCCACCGGTTCCTCGCAACAGTCACCGATAAACACCACAGCTTTGACGGGCTTTGCACGGGTCTCTTTCACCGCGTGGGNCAATACCCNGCTGATCTGGGTGCGCCCACCGAGGCAGGAAACGCCGTTCATCAGATTCAGCAACTGCCCGGTTTCGGTCACAAAACCCGTGGCCTTGAACTCACCGAAGCCACGGTAGTAGCAGAGCTGAATGGCCAGGCCACCCAGATCCCGGGTTGCTATAAACAGTTCGCTCTGCAGATGGCAGGCCTGGTCCCAGGTAGCTTCCCGGCTTGCAGTCGCGTCCAGCGCGAAAATCAGCCGCCCCTGCCCGCCACCCTGCTTGGGCAACGTGCGAACCTCATTGATAAACTGGTCGATCGCCTGTTTGTCGGATCGGGTGCGTAGCTCTTTATCGGACATAGGCTCCTGAAAATCACGGCGGCTGAAAAAACTGACGCTAAAATAGTAGGGCATAGATCGCGCAATTCACAGGTTTGGCTCTTTCAGTTGGCTCCCCAGAGCACGCTGGNAACAAAGCAACGCACACGGCCATTGGCTGGTAGACCTGCCTGTTCTGATGCAGTGGCAGAGCCCGGGGCAGGTTTGGGCGTTCCGGGTGGAACGAAACGGGGACCGTTGGGCCACGATGGACAAGGACAGGGAAGTAGAAAGCGCGCTCTATTTACGCGAGTGGAGAACCCAACTGACTTATCGGCTGCACCAGGGGGGACAATCCTGGCCAACCATCGCTCTTGGTCTAGGAGCCAGTCTGGCTACCCGTGTCCAATACAAGGACCTGAACACGGGCACCGAGGATCTGAGCCTTGGGGATGCCCTGCTGGCAAGCCTCAGGCTCGATTGGTAGATCCAGGTTCCGACACTGGATCCAAACCGGGTATCAGCCTACCCGGTTGAGTGTTACGTCGATGTTGCCACGGGTTGCGTTGGAATATGGACAAACCTTGTGTGCTTCATCGATCAGCTGCTTGGCCTCGGCATCGTCCATACCCGGAAGGCTGATGCGCAATTCCACTTCAATGCCAAACCCATTGGGGATCTGGCCGATGCCAACCACGCCTTCAATGGAAGCATCTTCCGGCATCTTGAGCTTGTCGCGACCGGCCACAAATTTCATGGCGCCGATAAAGCATGCGGAATAGCCTGCAGCAAAAAGTTGCTCCGGGTTGGTCCCCTTGCCGCCGGCACCGCCCATTTCTTTCGGGGTTGCCAGCTCTACATCAAGAATGCCGTCTGACGAAATGGCACGGCCGTCACGACCACCGGTTGCTTCTGCATGGGCACGATAGAGCACTTGTTCGATAGACATAACACTTTCCTTTTTCCTTCGAATTTGAACAGAAATACCTTCCGAGGCATTTCCGCGCGACGATTTTCTAAACGACGCGTCGCCCCGTTTTATGCGATAGAAATGGTTAACTGGATCAACCCGCCAGCGCGGCCCGCACTTTCTTGCTCAAATGGCCCATCTCAACCCGGCCAAGCACCTGGGGTTTCAATTCATTCATCACCTTACCCATGTCCTGCATGCCTTGGGCATCCGTTGAACTGATGGCCATCCGAATCAACCCGTCAAGATCATCCTCGCTGAGAGCCGCCGGCATGAACTCCTCAATGATCACCATTTCCGCTCGCTCTTTATCGCCCAGTTCCTCGCGGCCGGCTTCGTCGTATTGACTGGCCGCGTCGCGGCGCTGTTTGAGCATCTTGTCCAGCACCTTGAGAACATCCTCGTCATTGAGCTCGCGGCGTTCATCAATCTCGATCTGCTTCACGGCAGACTGGGCCATGCGCAAAGTAACCAGGCGGGTTTTATCCTTGTTCCGCATTGCTTCTTTTACCGCGCTGTACAGTTGTTCCTTAAGGGTTGGTGCCGTCATTGCTGATCTCCTGTTGTTTGGCTTTGTTCTGGTTTATGGGGACGAATCGGGAATAATGCAAAGGGTGGGAATTCCATGATTCCTGCTGCACTGTAGAATGCAGGCATCCGAGGAAAGAAAAAGGCGCCAGGAACAATGATTGATTTCCGCAGCGATACTGTGACCCGCCCCACCCCCGAGATGCGCGAAGCCATGGCCAGCGCCGAGGTGGGAGACGATGTCTATGGCGACGACCCTACGGTTAACAGCCTGCAGGCCTACGCCGCCCAGAGGCTCGGCTTCGAAGCGGCCCTTTTTACTGCCACAGGCACCCAGGCCAACCTGCTTGCCATCATGAGTCATTGTGGCCGTGGCGATGAGTATCTCTGTGGCCAGTCCGCTCACAATTACAAGTATGAGGGCGGAGGCGCCGCGGTGCTGGGCAGTGTCCAGCCCCAACCGATCGAGAACGAGCCGGACGGGAGCATTGATCTGGAAAAAGCCCGGGCCGCGATCAAGGCGGACGATTTTCATTTTGCCGTCACCCGTCTGCTCTCCCTTGAGAACACCATCGGAGGCAAAGTACTGCCCCTTGAGTACCAGGCGCAGGCCCGTGCGTTCTGCGACGAACACGGGCTTCTTCTGCACCTGGACGGCGCCCGTGTCTTCAATGCCGCCGTAAAATCAAACTGCGATGTCACCGAAATAACCCGGCACTACGATTCCGTCAGCGTGTGTCTGTCCAAAGGCCTGGGCGCACCGGTTGGATCGCTGCTGCTGGGGTCGGAATCATTCATCAAGCGGGCCACCCGGCTGCGCAAAATGGTGGGGGGCGGCATGCGCCAGGCCGGCATTCTGGCCGCCGCGGGACGTATCGCGCTCGAAAGGGGGCCGCTTCGACTGCTCGAGGACCATGAAAACGCCGAATACCTGAGCAACGGCCTGGCAAAGATTCCGGAACTTGAGGTCAACCCGGCCAGTACCCAGACCAACATCGTTTACGCAAGGTGCAAGGCAGGCGGGGCGTCACAGCTGAAAGACTACCTGGCCGAACAGGGCATCCTGATTACGGCCGGCGACCCGATCCGCTTTGTGACCCACCAGGATGTCAGCCGTGAGGATGTCGACATGCTGCTGACGGCCATCCGGCAATTCTACCCGTCCTGACCGGATACTCTCGCTCAAAAAAGGCCCCTCAATGGGGGGCCCTTCCAGCGTCACCTGATATCAGCCTGGGGTTACACCATCTTGCCTTCGGCAATCAGCAAGCGGCGTTCATGATGAAGGCCTTTGAACAGGCTGTAGGTCATCACCAACAGCACCAGCGTAAATGGCAGCCCGACACTCAGGGCGCCAGCTTGCAGAGCGTTGAGGGCTTGTTCACCGCCAACGAACAGAAGCACCCCGCCTCCGAATGCGCTCATCCAGAACAGAGTAATGATGGTCGGGATGATCAGAACCGCCGTGACGAACTCACGCACCGTGCGACCATGGGAGACCCGCGCGATAAACATACCTACGAACGGTGACCAGGAAATCCACCAGGCCCAGTAGAAGACCGTCCAACCATGGAACCAGGTGGTGTCTTCCTCGCGGCCAAAGGGATTACTGAGCGAGAACATATTGGACGCGTAGGAGACCGACGTATCCCAGAGCCACTGGAACACGGCAAGTGTGGGGCCGGCAAATATTACAAACAGAAGCAGCAGCCCGGCCATGATCATGTTCGCGTTACTGAGAATCCGGACACCACCATGGATCCCCCGAATCACGGAGAGGGTAGCAACAGCCGTAACGCCGGCGATCACGCCGACCTGAATATTCAGGCCTCCCTCAATATCAAACAGGTAGGAAATACCGGATGCCGCTTGCTGGGCGCCAAACCCGAGCGAGGTTGCAAGACCAAAGATGGTCGCCAGTACCGACACAGTGTCGATAACATTGCCGGGCCACCCCCACACCTTGTCTCCCAGAATTGGAAAAAAGGCAGAGCGAATGGTTAGCGGCAGGCCTTTATTAAAGGCAAAAAACGACAGCGAGAGCCCGACAATCGAGTAGATTGCCCAGGGATGCAGACCCCAGTGGTACATGGTTGCGCCCATCGCAATGCGGGCACCCTCAGCAGTGTTTGGCTCAACACCGAGGGGCGTTCCATACCAGTCGGTGTAATAGGCCACAGGCTCGGCAACCGACCAGAACATAAGCCCGGTACCCATACCAGCTGCGAACAACATGGCAAACCAGGACAGCAGAGAGAACTCTGGCTTGGCATCAAGCCCGCCAATCCGAATCTTGCCCACCGGCATGAAAATAAGGGCCAGACAGAAAAGAACAAACAGGTTTGCGCTGAGAAGAAAGCCCCAGTCGAACACAGCGATCGCACCATTCTTGGCGCTATCGAGCAACTCCTTTGCACCTGCTGGGAAAATAAGTGTTCCGACAACGAAGGCAACAATCAGGATTGCGGTTAACGGAAATACGATGTTGTGGATATCGAAGCCGAACTTCTCGATATTATCCTGACCGGCTACGTAGTCGGTCTGATAATCGTCTGAAATGACGTCACCCAATGTGAGGACTCCTATGACTGCATAACCCGGCAGTCGGTTGGAAAGTTTACCTCTCTAAGTGCCACCCCAATATTTTGAACTCTAAGAATTAAAATTTCCAACTCTGTTAGACTTGTGCGGTACGAATCCTCGCAACGCCTGAAGGTTCCCGCTGATGAAACTCAACCCCTTTAACACCCGCATCGGTCTGGCTCTGGGAGGCGGCGCTGCCAAAGGCATTGCGCACATTGGTGTCCTGAAAGCGTTTGAAGAAGAGCAAATCAAGATTCATTGCATTTCGGGTACGAGCGCCGGCGCGCTTATCGCGAGCTATTACGCTTTCGGCCGCCCGGCGGAATCCATCCTCAGCATTTGCTCAACACTGAACCTCTCCAAAATCATCAACTTTACCTTTGAGCGCGGCGGGCTGTTCAGCACCAACGCCATTCGGGAAATGATTCACCGCGATCTGGGCGATGTCCGGATCGAGGACGCCGAGATTCCGCTGGCCATCTGTGCCACGGATATCGAAACCGGTGAACAGCTGATCTTCCGGGAAGGCAATCTGGCGGATGTCGTGTGCGCCTCAATGGCGGTTCCCGGCCTGTTTGTACCTGTTGAAATCGATGGGCGGATTCTGGTGGACGGGGGGCTGGTGGAAAACGTCCCCATTTCGCCATTGGCCAAAATGGGTGCTGGTATTACGGTGGCCGTTGATCTCAGCCATGTCAGCCGTTATCCGAAGCCGGACAACACCTTCGATGTCATTTCCAACGCCATCAACATTGGCATCGATTTCAACACCCGCAAGCAACTGAAGCATGCCGACATATCGGTACCTCTGGACCTGAGCGACTACAGCCTTACCAATAACGCCGACCGCGTTGACGAGCTTTATCGGGAAGGCTATCACCCGATGAAGAAGAAGATCCGCCAGGTACTCTGGTACAAAAGGATGCATGTTGCCATCAGTCTTCTGAAAACAACGCGAACGTTGATGCCCTTCAAGGTGCCCGAGATTCTGAAGGAGCTCAGGCGCCACGGCTTTGCGGTGCGCAATCGTAATTAGCCACTTAATCACCGCCAGCGGTGAACCAAAACGCTCTTTGCAGACTACTCTTCACACCCGACCATTTTTCAATGCGAACGGAGCTTGCGCATGATTACAGTTCACCACCTCAACAATTCCCGCTCACAGCGCGTTCTCTGGATGCTGGAAGAACTGGGTGTTCCCTACGAGATCAAGCATTACCAGCGAGATCCCAAGACCATGCTGGCCCCCGAAAGCCTGAAAAAGGTGCACCCGCTTGGAAAATCCCCGGTGATCACAGACGGCGATCTGGTGGTGGCCGAATCCGGTGCCATCATTGAATACCTGGCGCACACCTACGGCAAAGACACCATGCTCCCGGAGAGCGGGGGGCAAGCCTGGCTCGACTACACCTATTGGTTGCACTACGCCGAAGGCTCATTGATGCCGCCTCTGGTGTTGCGCCTTGTCTTCGAAAAGGTAAAAACCAGCCCGATGCCGTTCTTTGTTAAACCTGTCGCCAAAGGCATTTCGGACAAAACCAACGAGATGTTTATCGGCCCGATGATCAAGACCCACCTGGATTTCGTGGAAAGCCATCTGGCGAAGAACACCTGGTTCCTGGGGGACAAACTGAGCGCGGCGGACATCCAGATGAGCTTCCCGCTCGAGGCTTCCGTAGCCAGGGGCATCGTCGGCAGGAACCGGCCTCACATCAGCGGATGGGTCAAACGCGTTCATGCCCGACCGGCTTATCAGAGGGCGCTCGAGAAAGGCGGTGATTACGACTTCGCCTGAAGACCGGCGATCTGATTGAGGCTAAAAGGAGTATCAAATACTGAATTCACGGATGGAGATACTGGAATGAAAGAAGTTCGCAGAACCACGCTACCCGTTGTGGAAATGGCGAAAAGCAACGAAGAGTTCCGGCAGGTATTATGGACCGGAGATCATACGCAACTCGTTCTGATGGCCATTCCCGAAGGCGGCGAGATTGGCGGCGAAGTTCACGAGGGACATGATCAACTGCTTTATTTCGTCTCGGGCGAGGGAGAAGCGACAATCGGCGAAACGAAGGTACCTGTAAAGGCGGGCGACGTCAGCATCGTGCCCTCGGGTACCTTTCACAACTTCCGTAACACCGGAAACGGCATGCTCAAGCTTTACACAACCTACTGCCCACCAGAGCACGCCCCGGGAACCGAGCATGAAACCAAGCAAGAAGCGGATGCCGCGGAATGAATCCGCGGCCTACAGTCGCTTCAAGAAATTATCCAATGCCTGATTAACCGGATCCGGGTGCGAAAGATTTGCAGCATGCCCGGCACCGGGAATCACGATCAGTTCGGCATCCTACGCTCTTAGCAGTCTGTCCATCTGCCAAGAGGCGCTCGGCCAGGCCATGGTCTAACCTTGATCCTGCATCTCGTTGACTGCTGCCTTTTCTGGCTCAGGAAAGCGTACACCCAAAACAAAAACAGGAACCGGGGACCGTATGATTTTTGATTACATCATTGTAGGTGGCGGATCGGCTGGCGCCGTGATGGCGGCGCGATTGAGTGAGGACCCTGATGTCAGCGTCTGTCTCCTGGAGGCAGGTGGCAAGGGCGATCACTTGTTGACCCGCGCGCCAGCTGGTGTAGTCGCAATCATGCCCGGCCATGGCAAGATCAATAACTGGGCGCTCAATACAGAGCAGCAGCCCGAACTGGCTGGGCGTCGAGGATTCCAACCCAGAGGCCGTGGGCTGGGTGGTTCCAGCCTGATCAACGCAATGCTTTATGTGCGTGGACACAGGGCGGATTATGATGGATGGGCCGAGCTGGGTTGCGACGGATGGGGATGGGACGATGTTTTGCCCTACTTCCGCAAAGCGGAATGCCATGAAGGTGGAGCCAGCGAATACCACGGGGCCGATGGCCCACTGCATGTTTGCAAACAGCGATCACCAAGGCCCATTTCCGAAGCCTTTATCGATGCGGCTAAAGAGCACGGCTATCCCGCAAGCGACGATTTCAATACCGGCGACAACGAGGGCGTTGGCCTCTATGAAGTTACCCAGTTTCATGACACCGAACGCAATGGTGAACGCTGCTCCACCGCTGCGGCGTATTTGTATCCGATCATGGAACAGCGCAACAACCTAAAGGTTGTGACCGGTGCCCGTGCGACCCGAATTCTTTTTAACGGAAAACGTGCTTCCGGCGTTGAGTATCGACTCAAGGGCCGATCGCTCTCGGCCTCAGCAAACCGCGAAGTCATCCTATCCGCCGGTGCCTTCGGTTCACCGCAGTTACTACAGCTATCCGGAGTGGGAAATCCCGACGACATCCTCCCGCACGGTATTCCCATGATTCACGAACTGCCGGGTGTCGGCCGAAATCTGCAGGATCATCTGGATTTCATTCTGGCCTACAAGTCCGGGGATACCGATAACTTTGGCTTCAGTTTAACGGGCATGAAAAACATGCTTCGCCATTCCCTCCAATGGCGAACGGATGGGACGGGTATGATTGCCTCGCCCTTTGCAGAGGGGGCTGCATTCCTGAAGTCTGACCCGGAGCAGGACAAGCCAGACCTGCAGCTGCACTTCGTCGTCTCCATCGTGGAGGATCACGCCCGTAAACTGCATTGGGGACACGGCTTCAGTTGCCACGTCTGCAACCTGCGGCCGAAATCCCGAGGGCGTGTTTTTCTGCTCAGCGCCGACCCAATGACCGATCCCGGCATCGACCCCAACTATCTGTCCGATCCAGACGACCTGAATCTGACTATCAAAGGCGCAAAAATCACCCGGGAGATTCTCGAAGGGCCTGCACTCTCGCCGTACCGACAATCCGAAATGTTCGGCGTTCACGACGGCATGAGCGATGAGGAATGGGAACGCCACATTCGCGCCCGCGCGGATACGATCTATCACCCGGTAGGCACCTGCAAGATGGGCATAGATGATCTGGCCGTGGTTGACTCCAGCCTCAAGGTTCACGGACTTGAGGGTTTGCGGGTGGTCGACGCTTCAGTCATGCCGACTTTGATTGGTGGTAACACCAACGCCCCGACGATCATGATTGCTGAAAAGATCGCCGATACGATTCGAACCCACGGATAAAGGCCTCACTACAGGTGGCAAAATGACAACAACAGAAAAACCAGTTGCTCTAATCATCGGGGCCGGCGACCACCTAGGTTCTGCCATCGCCCGGCGCTTTGCAAAGGAAGGCTTCCACCTTGTGGTCACCCGCAGGCGCGGGGATCTTGATCTTCTCAGCTCGGAAATTCGGGCTCTCGGCTCGAGCGCGACAGCCATCCACTCCGATGCAAGGGACGAAGACCAGGTCATTGAGCTGGTTGAGCGCGTTGAGTCAGAGCATGGCCCAATACGGGTGGCCGTCTTCAACGTGGGCGGAAACGTTCGATACGATATCTGCGAGACCAGCACCCGGGTCTACCGGAAAGTCTGGGAGATGTGCGCACTGGCCGGGTTTCTGGTCGGGCGCGAGGTCGCAAAGAAAATGCTGCAACGCAATGAAGGCACACTCCTCTTTACCGGCGCCTCCGCCAGCCTCCGCGGCGGACGCGGCTTTGCGGCCTTTGCCGGCGGCAAGCATGCACTGCGCGCCCTGGCGCAAAGCACGGCAAGGGAATTGGGCCCGCAAGGGATTCACGTCGCTCACGTGGTGGTGGATGGCCTCATCCGCAATGAAGCCACGGCAGAATTTTTGCCGGACCTCTATGCGAGCAAGGGCGAGGACGGCATTATCGAGCCCGACGACCTCGCGGAAATCTATTGGCAGCTACACAACCAGCCACGCTCAGCCTGGACTTTCGAGCTCGATGCGCGGCCTTTCTCAGAGAACTGGTAACGCCCCGGAGAAGCTGTGTCGGACTATCAGGAGCCGGGTATCAGCCGGCTCCTGTCGTTCCTAGACGTAGAAGTCCAGCTCCTCCTGGGATTTCAGAAGATCCCGCATCTTGATCGGGTCGTCACCGAAGAAGAACACAAGCCCCCAGTGAGTACCAAAAGCGGATCGGTCCGGAACTGTTTCCTCGGCAGGGGCCACCAACTCGTGCGACTCAAAGTAAGGATGCTCAATGCACTCTTTGGGCATTTCCAGCTTGCTCACTACTCGGCGTCTCGGATAAACACCGAAGCAACCGGCATAACCTTTGGCATCGACCACTTCGCGGGGGAAGAAGGCATCGACCTCTTCCTTGGTGCTCTTGGGATCAAACACCAGCATGGAAGCCTGGTAGGCATTGAATCCATACGCGCGTTCAATCAATTCGAAGGCCTTGAACCCGGGTGGACGGTACGCAACTTCGCCAAAGTACATGGTGCCGTCGCTGGTTACGAAGTACTCCGGATGGATCAGACCGAACTGAATATCAAATGTTTTGACCAGCAATTCGATCTGCTTGGTGATTGCTTCGCGCCAGCTTTCAAGTTCCTTCGTGGCAGGAACAAACACCGAGTAACCCAGGGTGACGTACTCTGAGATATTCAGAAACCTGATTTTGCCATCGTGGATCCAGGCCTCAACAGCGAATTCCCAGCCACTCAGGTGACTTTCCATGAGCAGGGGGTATTCCTCGTCCGGAATCGTATCGATTTCTTCCAGCGTGCGGATCATGCGGTGACCCAGGCAGCCGGCTTTATCGAAGGCCTTCACGTGAATCGGATCGTCCGGGTCACCATCCAGTTTAAGCAGAGTCTGGTTAACCCGCTTCATGAAGCGAATGATGTCATCTTTTTCGTGGGCTTCTTCGAAAATCCCGACGCGAATACCACCAAGCTGGGCCCGACGTTTCATCAGCGCCTTGTCCCGGAACAAAATGGATTGGCCGTACATACGCGGATTATTCAACAGAACAGAGTTGATCGCGCCTGACCATTCCACCGTTTCCTCGAACAATGGGATTGCGACATCCACCCCTTCGGCTTTCAGCTTTTCAGCGATTTCCATTGACCGATCGTTCAGGCGAACAAAATCCCAGGGGATGAAGGGAATATTGTTGGCCGTGCAAAAATCGGCAGCCCAATCCGGGGCAACCACGATATAGCGGCGATCGAACTTCTGAGCCGCCTTGATCGCATTAATACTCCAGCCAAGAAGAGCAATATAGCCCTTGTTTGGGTCCTTGGGTGTTTCCGTTCCCAGAACCGAGTCCATGGAGGGATCGCGCCAGGCCAGCACTTCCTGCGACATTTTGGATTTCGGTGTGATCGCCATAAGTTACCCCTTTATATTCGAAATAACGCAAAGGGCATTGGCAACAACCCGATGCGTCAGACCAGAGTGTCCCAGCCAGACGCGGAAATTAGTTTCCATACACAACAATTTAGACCCTTACAGGCCAGGAAGCGAGCCTGTCCCTCCACTATCAAGACGATTGCGAAAGGATCAGGAGTCACAAGATGCAAGCATCCGAAGGGCTGCCTGCAAGGATTTTCCGTTTTATCCCCGTAGCCTGTAGAAAGGTTCGAGAACCGGCTTCAATCCTTTTGCATCGTCAATGAACAGCTGCAGATGCGGGAAGGGAATCTCTATACCGGCGGCATCCAGGGCTTCTTTCATCTGCTCGAGAATATCGGCCATGATTCTGGGCCGAACATCCAGGTTATCCGGCGTTATCCACACTTTGACTTCGAGGTTCACTGACGAATCACCGAGGCTTTTGAGCAAAACACGGGGCTCCATGCCAGCGCCCTGCAAAACTTCGGGATGTGCCAGCAAAACCGGCATCAGCACTTCCCTCGCCGCCTTCGCAGATTCCTTGTAAGCAATCCCCACGGGAATATTCAGGCGTGTCACGCCCTCTGCGCTGTAATTGATGATATCCGTGGAGGCAACACTGTCGTTTGGAATCATCGTGAAGATATTATCCCGGGTTCGCAGCCAGGTGGTTCGCAAGGCAATCTTCACCACTTTGCCTTCCTGTCCGTTGATGGTGACCCAATCACCGATTCGAAAAGGCCTTTCAATGAGCAGGGTGATTCCCGCAATGAAATTGGAGAGAGTGGATTGCGCTGCAAAACCAACGGCAATACCGACGATGCCCAGACCGGCGATAATCGACACCACATCGAAACCGAACTGGGCAAGCACCGTCACCACCGCAAGGGTTGCGGCGATAACCGCAAACAGATTCTCGACCAGTTGCCGGATGGAAGGATCCATTCGATAGCGTGAAGTGCCTTCCTTGATCAGACGCCGGAAAACTACCCAGACCACGTAGAAACCGAGGACCATGAAACCTGCCCTCGCCATCGCCTTGAGAACCTCAGGAGAAACCCCGAATTGCGCAAGAATAACTATCAGCGCACCCAACCCGGCCAGATAGCGCAGGCCGCTGCGCATCTGGATGTAAAGAGGGGTTTTGGTTCGCCGCTCACCAAGACCCAGCCTGATGGCAGCGATCAGAATCAGATAAACGCCCAGGAAGACGCCAAGGTAGATTACAGAGACCAGCAGCTGGCCGAGTATCTGTACCAGCAACGCACCCCAGTCGAGATTCTCGCCTGACACTGCCTGAAAGGCATCGCCAAGATTTCGACGGAGCTGCTCAATCAAATCTGCACCGAATGATTCCATCATGATCTGCACGACACCTTTGCTGTCCATACATCAAGTAAAGGCGCGAATGGCATTTTGCTCAAATGCCGATCCGAGCCTCTTTGAGGCGTATGTGCAAGTTACATTGACGGATCACTCTGCAAGGTGCTCAATATAAGAACGATGACCTTGTGGAGGAGATAACAATGAAATGGATTGTGCTCGCAGTAATTGTCGCGATCATCGCCGTCTGGCTGTATCGGGGCAAACGCAAAAACTATATTGAAGATCCTGATGTGAAAACATTCGATGAGAAAGACTACTACCTCACATCGAATGACAACGCCTCAGATGACGAGTCCTCCCCCGATCAGAGCAATCCTCGTCACTGAGATGGGCGTTACTTTTTCAGGCTGATCTGCTTTGAACCCGTGGGGGATACTTGTCCGCTTTTGCCCTTGCCGACGTATTCCACAGATCCGCCCGCTTTCAAAAACGCGGCTGTCTGTTCTTCAATCGCAGCAGAGGTCAGGGTAACTTTCTCGGGTTTCTTGCTCATAGTGATATCCAGGTCGGGATGGCTTAATTAATATCGTAAGCCCTCCATTATACCTGAAGTGGCTAAAAATTGTTCGCTCCCTATAGACTACGCGCTTCACGCGCCTCAGCCAGGCTCCCCTTGTTCTCAACATTTGTATAACCGGCACGCTCCAGAGCCGATTTTGCTTTACCTGCCCTGTTGCCACTGCGGCAATAAAGATTAATCTCGGTGTCTTTATCCGGGAACCTCTCGGTAACCTCCGCAACGATCTGGTCATGCGGAATCAGCGGGTCTCCATCTATGTGGCTTTGCCGATGTTCCGCCTCTGTGCGGACATCGATCCACACGGGCTTCGCGTGCGCTACTATCGGTGCCAGCGCAAGTGATAGCAGGATTAGCACCGCTTTCACTGAAAAAGACACTCTCATAACCAACTTGCTCCCTATTTTGAGGCTCTACAATTAGTCTATACGGGTAAACTTACCGGAGGAGTTCACCGCATGGAAACCGCTGACATCTTCCTGTCGCTGCTGTTCGGCTGCATCGGTTTCGCCTATTTCATGTATGGCCGGCGCAGGAAAAACATCGTCACCCGCTACTGCGGCATTGCCATGATCCTGTATCCCTACCTGGCCAGCAGCGCCTGGGAGATGCTGGCAGTGGGTGTAGGGCTCATGGTTGTGCCACGGTTTGTCGAGTTATGAATAGTGTGGGCTCAGCTCAAGCTCTAGAGGCGCTCAATAGCCTTGAGCAAAGAGCTGAAGGCTCTGGAAAAGCTGCGCTCAGCCAATCGGTCCATTACCCCACCCAGCAGCGGCACTTGCACGTGCCCTTCAGAAACCCAGGTAACCCGGGTCTGTTCGCCTTCTGGCTTTAAAACAATCTCTCCCTTCGTGTGCTGAACGGTGAACGGGCTCGATTTTTCAATTTGATAGTGCATTCGGTTTGGCCTCTCGAACCGGGTAATACGCTCAGTGAGCTCGAGCCGGCCCGCTCCGACAATTCTCAGGGCGCCAATGCCATTTTTCTCATCTCTACCCTCTTCAATCAGTAAAGACTTGCTAACCCCGGGAAACCGGGAATAGCGGGCGTGGTCGGAGATGGCTTCAAAGACTGATTCAATATCCTTCTCGAGAACTCGTTCGACATGAATGCGAAACATGGCTACTCCTCAACTTTGGGCTCACGGACAGGATACGCTCCCACTCCATCAAACGAGTGGGATTTATCGGAATACCCCTGTCTCGGCCAACTGCCGAATGATCTGAATCGTCTCAATGTCTGTGGCTACATAGGCCTGTTCAAGATACTGGTCATAGGGCATCGAATCACCGCGGTTCTCGATGCTCGCTGTTTCATACCGGAAACGGACAAACAGTGATGCCGGCTCGGGCTCTTCGATATCCATGACAAGTGTTGCGGCCGGGAGGTTGGCCGTTGGCTGAGTCCGGTACTCTATCCTCGCCTCGTGCCAGAAAGTGACTTCATCGACCACATGCAGTCCCGGCAGCTGGAGGCTACGCTTCAGGTAAGCCGGACCCTGATCCAGAATCTCGTAATCATCGACACCAACGAGGAACTTGTCCGGGCGCCGGGCCCTGAGCACCAGCCCCTCCCACACCTGGAATCGGGTCAGAACCGGTAGCTCTGGCTTGGTCAGGTCGTTTATCTGAACGATATGCTCGAACGTCATCTGGCCTCCTGTCGTGCGCATCGCAAGGCACGGTTTCAATCGCTCGCCTTTTTGCGATGAATGCCGGGTTATTAAAGTTCGATTCACGGTTTGGGTACGCGTTTAAAAAGTTAACAGCCTACAATTCAAAAGGATGATCACTGGAATGGTTCCAGTGCAACCTGATAGTCAAATAATTCATAAAAGGGGACGTTGAATCCCAGTGAACTATCGCCAACTCTTTCTTGCTCTGATCCTCGGAATCCTCGCCCTTGCGCTATGGGTGAGCCCAGAGTTCAAACAGATTGCCGCCGGCGTTGCCATTTTTCTGTTCGGCATGCTCTCGCTGGAGAACGGGTTTCGCCAGTTTACCGGTGGTTTTCTCGAGAGCGTGCTGCGTCGTACAACCGATACGATTCCGAAAAGCCTCGGTTTTGGCATCGTCAGTACCGCCATCATGCAGTCCAGTTCCCTGGTATCGGTGATCACGATCTCGTTTTTGAGCGCCGGCTTGCTTCCGCTGATCACGGGTATCGGCATTATCTTCGGCGCCAATCTCGGCACTACGACCGGCGCCTGGTTGTTCGCCACCATCGGTATGAAAATGAGCCTTTCGGCCTTTGCTTTGCCGATGCTTGTCTTTGGCGTGGTACTGAATTTCCAGCAACCACGAGCCTGGAAAGCCTTCGGTGCAGTTCTCGCCGGGCTCGGGTTTCTGTTTCTCGGCATCGATTTCATGAAGGCGGGATTCGAAAGTTACGAGTCGGCTGTCGATCTGCGCGAGTATGCAATGGACGGTGTCGCAGGACTTCTTGTCTACACAGGCCTCGGAATTCTGGCGACCGTCGTGATGCAATCCAGCCATGCGACGCTGGCGCTGACTCTGGCCGGTCTGGCCACGGGGCAGATTACCTATGAAAACGCTCTGGCCCTGGCCATTGGTGCGAATATTGGCACAACCGTCACCGCGCTGATCGGTGGTCTGGGTGCAAATATCACTGGCAAGCGTCTGGCAGGCGCCCATCTCCTGTTCAACGCGGTAACGGCGGTGATTGCCCTGGTGCTGATCGAGCCCCTGCGTTGGTCAGTGGATGCCCTGTCAGCGCTCATGTCGATCGCCGACGATGACTATACGATCAAGCTCGCGTTATTCCACACCCTGTTCAACTGCCTTGGTGTTGCCATCATGCTGCCACTGATATCGAGAATGGCACGGGCACTCGAGCGCTGGCTGCCAGAGCGAGAGGAAGAGGTCGCCGCACAGCCGCGGTACCTGAATCAGGCTGCGATGGACTCACCCGATAGTGCAAACGCGGCAGTGCGCAGGGAGGTCTGGCACCTGTTCGATCAAGCCTTCGTTATCCTTTCCCATGGTCTCCACCTGCACCGCGAAAATATTCGCCAGAGCGATGACCTTGAAGCGATGATTAACAATTCCCGGGAACGCATCGATATCGACATCGACCTGATCTACCGACAGCGAGTAAAACGCCTGTACAACGCCATTCTCGACTTTATTTCCGGGCGAATGACCCGGGAGTCGCCGGCCAACTCCACCGAATCGCTTTATCGTCTTCAGCATGCTGCCGCGGAGATGGTCGAAGCCATCAAGCATGTCAAACACCTACGCAAGAATCTCACAATTTATATGGCGTCGGATAACGCCACGATTCGCAAAGAGTACAACGAGCTTCGACTGCGAGTCGCGATGGTACTGCGTGAGACCCATCGTTTTTACGAAGGCCGGTTTGAGGATGCCAGCGCAGCAATACTGGAGCTCGACGAGATCGCTGTGCGTGCACGAGTAGACCGCGAATCGATGGTCGGTCGTGTCACAAAACTCCTGGGTGCAAAACGGATTGATGCCGCCATGGCTACGTCTCTGCTAAACGACTCTGCCTACGCCAGCGAAACCGTCGATGCTATTCTGACAGGAACCCGCGAGCTCCTGACTGCCATGGATGTTGAAGCCGCTCGAACCACAGAGGAGCTGTCGGTGAGCGACGCAGGGCGGGCAGAAGTCATGCCATGACGAATTCCGATTAAGCTTTAAACAGAGAGGACGGAACAGTGGGTTTCAAGGATCTTGTGGCGAAGCTTGACGATATTCTGGGCGACCATGACAAGGGTAAGTCCCTGGAGCTTGAAGAACTGAAGCGGCTTGAAGAGCGGCTGGTGGAGAAACAGGAGAAATACCGCGACCGACTGACTTCCGGCGCCCCGGGGGAAACACCCGCTCAAACAGAAGTTCGCCTGCGAGTCGTTGAGGCGCAACTTGCCAAACTGAGGGAGCTTATGAAAGAGGATAGTCTTTCTTGACCTCGAAATCCTGGCTAAGCCATTTGCGCCCCCACAAGATACCGTTTCGGCGCCGATTCGCCCGAGCGTCCGTCGCCCTTATCTTTCGAAGCACAGAAAACGGTGGCAAGGAGCTGCTCTTTATCCAGCGGGCCCGTCGGGAGGGTGACCCCTGGTCTGGCGACATGGCTTTCCCGGACGGCCGCCTGCAACCTGAAGATGCATCTGCACGCGCCGCTGCCGAGCGGGAAACACTGGAAGAAACCGGCATGGATCTGAGGCGCCACGGCCGCTTTCTCACCCGGCTTTCCGATCTGGTCACCCGCCATCACAGCCGCTGGCGCCCGATGGTGGTCACCCCCTATGTGTTCGAGTGGCGGGGACCAAAGTCGGTCTCAACGAATCACGAAGTCGAGCGAGCGGTCTGGGTGCCGATGGACTACCTCGGCGCAGACGCGAACCAGGGCCGACTTTCCTGGCGCACGCCCCTGGGCACACTCAACATGCCCTGTTGCCGTTACCAGGATGCCTGCATCTGGGGATTAAGCTACAGCATGTTGCAGGAGCTACTGGCATTGGCCCCTGGCAAGAATGAGAGTTCGATCCATGACCGTTGACCGTAACCGCCTTGCCGCTCTCGCTGCGGAACCGCATTTCTATCGGGGCAGGTACCGCAACCTGGAGCCAGTCCCCCGGCATGGCATTGGCGATTTTATGCGCTGGCAACTGGCCCCGGGCCGCAACTTCCCGAAGGGAAAACGCTTCACGCTGCTGCGGCCAGATACGCATTCCCTGATGAATCCGCCCGAAGAACCACAACTGGTCTGGCTGGGTCACGCCTCGTTCCTGTTCCAGTATCGTGGTCTGAACGTGCTCACCGACCCGGTACTGTCGGAACGCGCCAGCCCCTTTCAACTGGTCGGGCCGAAGCGTTACACACCGCCGGCCCTGACGGTAGCAGACATGCCGCCGATTCAGCTGGTGCTGATTTCCCACAACCACTACGACCACCTTGATGAAAAAACCGTGCGCCAGTTACACCGGCGCTTCGGAGATAACCTGCGCTTCTGCCCATTGGGGCCTACGACCCGCGCTGGTTCATGGCGCCGGTGCACGTGGCCCCGGAAGAGGCGGTGAGCATTCATCAGGATATCGGTTCCCGACAGTCAGTGGCGATGCACTGGGGCACGTTCGTGCTCACCGACGAGCCCATGGACGAGCCGCCCCGACGGCTAAGGGCCGCCCTGGAGCGACAAGGGCTGAACGAAACGAACTTTCGGGTGATGCAGCACGGGGAAGTCTGGTCGCCGGCTTCGAACTTATAACCTGACGACGCCCTCTCCCTGATCGTGCAACCAGCGCCGCCAGTCGAGGGCCAGCATGCTTACACCACCAATGTAATTGTCGTTGACCAGATAATAGGAGATGGTGCGATCTCCCCGATTAAAGTTGTGCATCAGGCGCACCACAAAGTTTCTTCGGGTAGGTTTGGACATCAGGAAATACACGAACTGGCCAGACTGGGCCCGCAGGCTTCCCCGCCCCGACAGATCCGAATGTCGCCACTTGTTGCTTGGCAGCTTCAATAGCTGATCGATGCCCGCCAGACGGCCCTGTTCAAGTGCCTGATCAACCACCCACTGATTTTCACGGTGGCGCTCAAAATACAAGCCGGATTCATCGCGCTCAATGGTCTCCATCTGCTCTGCCAACCCTTCGTTCAGCCAGGCTGGCGCATAGGGAACGATGGTATCGACAACCGCATGACTCACTTCGTGCTTGATGGTTTTGAAGGTGAGATTTCTGTTTTTACGAACATAGACGACGATCTGGTGTTCGGAAGGTATGTAAAGCCCATAAGAGGCAACAGCCATCCCCCTGTTCCGACGGACGAGGTAGTTACGGTATGCCGCGCTGTCTTTGAGAATCAGAATATTGACCGGCACCGTCCGGTGCATATCAAAAGACATCACCCGGTCGAAGAACTCATAGACGTTGTTTACGCCTTCAACGATCTGCTGGTGTTCCGCTTCGCTCAGCTCAACATCAACAGTTCTGATATCGATCTCAAAACGCGACCATTCAGAGGCACCTGGCTTAACATTGACCACTTCCTGCGCGACCCGGTGATCCTGCCGATCGCCGAAATGCACCTGGCCGTTTTCATCCACCCATTTATAGATCTTTGCAGAAACCGGGCACGCAGCCATCATAAACAGCGTTAAAACCACCACTGGATAAACGGCTTTCCTTAACCTTTTAATCACTGCGCCTTACCCGATAAAAATTGAAAGTTAGTCTCGAAACCCAAAATGGTTCGGCGAAAGAACGGTGCCGCCAACACCGGTAGATTTAGTGTAACGCCATTTTCGATCAGGTACGCAGTTCAATAATCTCACCAGTCACACCGTTTTCATTCACTACAAGCCGCCCCACCGTAATCGGCAAAGTAAAGCGCCTCGGGCCTGCGCCACCAGGATTGAAGTACAACACATCGCCAATCCACTCGTTACGGGGTTTGTGGGAGTGGCCAGCAATCACTACGCGGTAGCGGCCCTGCGGATCGAAGTCGAGGGTTTTGACATCGTGGAGCATGTAAACGGCCTGGCCGAGAAACTCCAGATCTCGAGTATCGGGAAGCTCAGCTGCACGGCCGGATTTATCGATATTACCGCGGATGGCAATGACCGGCGCGATCGCCTCGAGCGCGTCCAGAACGTCGTCCCGCCCGACATCGCCGGCATGCAGGATGACCTCCGAGCCCTTCAAGGCTTCCAGGGCTTCTGGACGCATTTTGCTATGCGTATCTGCAATCACGCCGATCTGCATGCCTGCCCCCAGATGCTTAGTGGTGGTGGCCGCCCGGGCCATGCGCGTGGCCGTGGGCTATCTCTTCCGAGGTCGCGGCGCGCACGTCAATCACCTCAATATCAAAGGTCAGGGTTCTGCCGGCCATCGGATGGTTGGTGTCCACATCGGCAAATTTGTGGCCCACCTTCGCAACAACCACGTGGCGAGGCCCCTGCTCGGTCTGAACCTGAGCAACCATGCCCGCCTTCCAGCGTTTGGCCCCCATCAAATGCTTGATCGGCACCCGCTGGATGGCATCGGGCTTGCGGGGCCCATAGGCTTTATCGGGAGTGACAGTCACACTGAAGGTATCGCCGGCATCGCGACCTTCCAGGGCTTCTTCCAGGCCCTTGATGATGCCGCCATGGCCATGCAGGTAGGCGTTCGGCTCGCCGCCGTGGGAGTCTTCAACAGCGTTGTCTTGCTCATCACGAACGCTGTAGTGGAACAGGACGACCTGATTCTTTTCAATTGGCATAGGGTTCTCTTCGATGATTTTAGATACGCCATTATAACGAGCAGCGGAGCTGACTGCAGGCAAGTAAAAGCAGGATAGGAAAACCGGGCCTAAACTTCATTCGCCTTCCGAAACTGCCCCTGATAATCAAAAACCCGTTCCTGCACCTGCCAATAGTGTTTTTGCTTGCGGGCAATCACGAAATCCGGTGCCGGCAATAAGGCCTCCAGCTCAAGCACCTCATCCGCTGATCTGAACGCTTGCGGGGCCTGGCTATTGGCAAAACGACGCCCGAACAGTCTGTTAAAAACAGCGCGTTGGCCCGGCTTGCTGAAATCAAACGACTCGCCGACCTCTTCCCCATTTTCCCCGTGATAGGTGATCTTCAACTTGCTGCCATCGGCAACCAGCGATATCCCGGCGCAGCGGATGACCATGGCATCCTTGAGTTTCAGCGCATCTCTCAGCTGATCATCCGGGTCGATGATGGCTTTGTGGCACTGGTAACAGTTGCGGGCCGCAATATCATTCTCGGCTCCGCAATGCGGGCACTCCTTGAAGCGGAAACGGTAATCGCACTGCTGCGGGCGTTCATCCTGAACCCCGTCAGCAGGCTCGAGCAGTCCCTGACAACGACGCCCGTAATGCTCAATCACCAGGCCTTCACCGTCNGTNTTGCCCCAGAANATNTTGGCAAACCCNCANCCCGGGCAGAACACCTGCACCGGCTCACTNTCAGNGTTCGGNTTNGGCTCCCCCACNTCCGGNTGATGCAGATTCACNTGGTTNCCNGCGTAATCNATNACCAGGCAATCCTGNTTNCCNTCNTCCAGACGNAGNCCNCGGCCCACNATNTGCTGATANAGNCTCACNGACTGGGTNGGNCGNAGAATNGCGATNAAGTCCACATGNGGCGCNTCAAANCCCGTGGTGAGCACGGACACATTCACCAGATANTTNAACTGNCGCTGCTTGAAGCGCTGAATCAGCAAGTCCCGATCCTTCAGATCGGTNGCGCCNGTNANCANGGCNGTTTCGTGTTCNGGCAGGTANCCGGNAANCTCCCGCGCATGCTCCACNGTGGCCGCAAAGATCATCACNCCCTGNCGNTCNGNNGCCANCTCCANNACCTGCTCAANGATNGCNCGGGTCACNCGCTTGTGTTTGCTNAGCANCTGGTTNACGTCCNTCTCGGCGTATTCGCCAAAGCGGTCCTGGGGCAGCGCAGAGAAATCGTATTGCGCCACTGCCGCGTTCACCAGCTCCGGCCGNGTGAGATACCCNCGNTTGATCATGTAANTCAGCGGTAGCTCGTAAATGCAGTNCTGAAANGGCTTGTCATCCTCGCCCCGAACAAAGCCCCGATAGTGATAGCGATAGATCCAGCCCATGGCCAGNCGNTANGGCGTAGCAGTCAGCCCGAGCACTTTCAGAGAATCGTTCTGTTGCCGCAAGAGCTCTATGATGCGCTGATACTGACTGGTTTCTTCCCCGCTGACCCGATGGCATTCATCGATAATGACCAGCGAGTATTCGTCCCGAAACTGATCCAGGTTNGCCGATACCGACTGCACACTGGCAAAGGTCACCTGGTGGTGNCTTTCCTTCCGCTTCAGCCCGGCGGAGAAAATTCCGCCGGTTAATCCATAACTCTGATACTTGGCGTGATTCTGCTCCACCAGCTCCTTTACGTGGGTTNCCACNAGGATCTTTCGCTTNGCGAGACGCGCCAACTCGGCAATAACCAGGCTTTTCCCNGCACCGGTTGGNAGCACGATAACGGCGGACTCATCGGTTTTCCGAAAATGAGCCAGCGTGGCGTCAACCGCTTCCCGCTGGTAAGGCCGGAGTTTGAAAGGAGCGTTCATTTTGGAGGGCTTACTCGTTCTCAGACAGTGTGTTTCGNNTCTTAATGTTCATTGATAAATGCTCATGTGCACAACACNACTGACTGCTATCTTTGAATTGAGGAAGTAGAGGCGTTTGAGCTGACAGATACCCTGAGTTCTCCNCAAGGTCCATTACCACAGATCAGCAACCTGACTGGATTAAAGGAATCAGTCAGGCCTCCGTTTTCCAGTANAAGGAGATATTGCATGAGCAATTATATGTCGATATTGGGCGCCGTCGGGATTGCCGGCATAGCCGTCGCTATCANCGGTTGCGCANGCTCCGTNGAGCCCCCCACCTCTCAAATGCGAGCCGCCGAATCTTCCGTTCAACAAGCGGTGTCATCCGACGCAAGAAACTTTGAGCCAGTGCTGCTGAATCAGGCCCAGAACAAGCTTGCCGATGCCGAAGAGCTCATCGACGATGAAATGAGCGANGAGAATTATCAGANAGCANTGCACCTTTTGGAACAGGCATCCGTCGATGCTCAGNTGGCCGGCGCGCGTGCCGAAACTGCAAANGCCANACAGGCTGTGGANGAGATCAACAGGAACATNGAGTCTCTTCGCCAACGCATGAATGGAAGCCAGTAAGGGCGCCAGCTTAAACAGGAGATTGATATGAACAATCGATACATGATTTTGAGCATGGTTGTCGGCTTTTCCNTCTTCCTGGCCGGATGTGCCAGTACGCCCAAGGACAATCAGATGGTTGANGAAGCAAAGGCGGCCTATGAGGACATTCGAACCGATCCAGACGTTGCCCGCAGTGGCGACCGCCAGCTGAGAAGCGCCAGGGATCAGCTNGCCCGCGCTGANCGATTACTGGAAGAGGGTGCCAGCACCGCGGAAATCGAGCATGCGGCCTACCTGGCCANTCGCCATGCCGAGATTGCCCGGGAGCAGGCCGAACGCGCCAAGCTGCAGCAACAGATAAACTCNGCCGAAGAAAGACGCAAGGAACTGGAGTTGCAGGCTCGCTCTGCAGAGGCNCAGGCTGCCNAGCAGGAAGCNGCTGAATTGCGCCGTCAAATGGANGCTATGCAGGCCGAACAGACAGACCGTGGCATGGTACTTACCCTGGGTGACGTTCTGTTCGACCTGAATCGTGCTGAACTGAAACCTGCNGGGGAAACGACAGTAGGCCGCCTGGCTGANTTCATGGCTGAATATGAAAACCGTCGCGTGCGCGTGGAAGGATACACGGACAGCACCGGAGCAGAATCTTACAACCAACAACTGTCAGAGCGTCGGGCTGAGGCTGTAAGAGAGGCCCTGATGGATAGAGGTATTAATCGCGCCCGGATTGAAGTGCAGGGATTCGGAGAACAATACCCGGTTGCGACGAACGAAACATCCGCAGGGCGCCAACAGAACAGGCGGGTCGAGATAGTGATTTCCGATGCGGACGGCAATATAAAAGAACGTTAGAACGCGAATGNNCACCGGNACAGAGTNTTTGNCCAGCAAACNANTCTGTNCCGGTTTTTCGNAACANTTGAAAACTTTGCTATGCAGGGCCTNNTAATTAGCGTACTGTCTNTCTCGTTGGAAAGATNTAGCAAAGCATTTCACGAATAAGACCTCTTGTGTTGCCACACCTTTTGTCCTGTTTTTGATCCTGCACGTTTTTTTATTTCCCGCATATCGCTGATCAATGATCACAACGATCCTTTGACGGCACCTTATTGATTAATTTCAGGATAACTATNTATGTCTACAATTACCGGCAACGTTAAGTTCTTCAACGAAGCAAAAGGTTTTGGTTTTATTACTCGTGAAGGCGGCGCAGACGTCTTTGTTCATTACAGCAATATTCAGGGTGGCGGTTTCAAAACTCTGGCCGAAGGCCAGGAAGTTGAGTTCACCGTGACTCAGGGCCAGAAAGGCCCGCANGCAGANAACGTTATTGGCCTGTAAATAACAGCCAATACGTNANCAAAAAAGGCAGCCNCAGGGCTGCCTTTTTTNTTTGAAAGAAGACGGGCAAGATCGCTGCTGGCACCCTACCCGTTTATTTTNGATATGCCGTTTACCTTGCCGATGAATGTTGCAGTTNNCGAGTTCCTGTTAACAGGGCTCTGANGGGCTGCACAATACAACACGGAAGAGCCCATTCTTGCCGTCTGGCCCCACAAAAGAGCCGTCTGGTTGCAGGCCGGATATANCATCTTCATCAAATCGCAATGACANAATCATTTCGGCCGGCGCAGCCATTTTGAAATCCAGGATTTCGGTCACAACACCGTAATTGACGCCATCAACCGCGAACTGCTGCCCTTCCCTCGCGATCACGCGGGTATAACCTGAAGGGCTNGAGGCAAGCAGCAGACTCTTNCGGTTATTGATGTCCGCCTCATCGCTCGCCCGGAATGCCGCCCAGGATTGCCGGCTGANCGCCAATCTGGTTGTGTTCGAGCCCAAGTTAACAGCAAGCTCCACACTGGAGGCATCCGGCAAACCTCGAACGGGATCCCCTTCCTGGAAAAACACCTCCGTGGTGGCACTGGTTCCGTCGTTGGTCCAGACCAGCAAAGCGTCTTCCTGATCCAGGGTGCCGGAATTGACCAGGAAGGCCACGGAGTCGTCGGCGCCCACATCGAACGAGTTCGCGCCGCCAATGAAACCGGTGACCTCAAAGAGCGAGCCATCATCCAGCAGGAGCGTCTGCTCGCTACGGCTGATCCGGGTAAAATCACCGTTACCCAGCGAATCGGTGTAGATGCCCCGATTGGCCGGCCCGGAAACCCCTCTAAGAGCGTAGTAGAACACTTCACCGTTATCGGTCAGCAGAGGTCTCGCCGAGTTCAGATTATAAATAAAGTCCCGCGCGGAGCCGCCAGCCTCCCGCACGACTTCCCGNTAGCTGCCATCGGCATTANGGACGTATATNCCNGNATCCNNCGANCCGGNNAGNGCNGTNCCNTCNGCGTTNTGAAGNGACAGNCCAANNACCAGNTGCTCTGCCTGGTTNCTGTCNAANTCGAGGNAACCNAAGTTTTTNGNCTCGAGATTGCCNGGAAGTAGCGTTTCACCGGCCTTTAACGATTGGGCCTTCTGCCCNAAGCCTGTGATCGTCCAAAATGCGCTGCCCGCTGGATAAAACGAATCGTCTGCCACTTTGAAGGCATCCGTGTTCGACCCGGNCTTAAAGGTAATCGCACCATTGCCGTCTGAACTCAAGGACGAGAATAACCGATTNCCCTGGATATTCTCTGTAAAGTAGATATTTCCCGCATCCAGTGTCGGAAACTCGNTGCCATTCCTCGCAGGGTCGCCTTCCCGGGCGATCACAGACGTTGTGCCGGCATTGCTGCGTAACAGCACCTCATTGTTAAGCCCATCGACCTGATCCGTCACCGAGCCCGATTNCTGGTTCAGGATACCGCCGAAGATGATTTGACCGGTGTTATCGATCAGTACGTTGAAAAAACCGTTGTAGGTAGCATCGCTTGAGGGCAGCGTGGCGTCGTCGGCCTGGATCAGGCTCAGGCCCGCGCCCGAACTGTAGCTGAAAATACCGTCTCTCAAGCTACCGCTGCTGTCCGTTTGATCGGTNGCACCGAGAATTGCGACGGCGCCAGACTGATTAACATCGAACCTCAGCTGGGTGCCAACTTCACCGCTGAACACGGCGCCACTGCCAATGCCCGGCGCCGGATCGCCACTTACCACGATGGGCGTGATCCCGCTGTCCAGGCCATCAACCGTCACTTCACTGGAATCGGTACAGCCCTCACTGTTGCAGGCGGCAACGACATAACGGGCGCCGTTGCGTTCGGTGAGGCTGATATTGTTGGTGTATTCGTTGGNAGTCAGGTCCGAACCTATCTGGGTGAAGCCACTCACGCCGTCCGGGTCTTCAAACACCTGGTAGAAGTCTGCGTCGGCTACTGCCGGCCAGGTAAAAGTCAGCGTCCAGTCATCGTAGGCGGGCGTAACCACTGGCGCNGCNGGTGCGCCAGAGGCTGTGCCACCACCCCCGNCATCACCGCTGCTGTCCCCGGTATCACCGCTGTCAGCGACATCATCGCCACCGACCTCCTCGCTGGAATCTTCCTCAACCAGGTCATCATCATTTGAATCACTGCTCCGTAAGCAGCCCGCCANGGCAAAGCACACGGCCAAAACGGTTAACANCCTGAGTAACATAACATTCAATGTTTTCATTCGACTGCCTCCTTGTTCGTAAAGCCGCTGCTTTACGCTGTCCGTACCTAGGCTATCGGACATAAACCAGCGGCAGCAGACCGCACCTGAGGGGACCTTGGCCGGCTTTGACTCCCCCATTTGAGGGGGCTATGTTGAAAGAGCNGCAACCCAAGAGCATCAGGACGATCAAATGAAGTTGGGGTTTATTCTGGAAGATCACGCAGGCGCTCAGGATTGGCTGCGCGACGTGCTCAAGGAAGTTTTTCCGGAGATTTCGGTGACCGTTGCCAACCGGCTCACTGAGGCAAGGGATAAANTGTCTCACCTTCAACAGGCGGATCTTGAGCCGGACATTGCTCTGATTGATCTCAGCCTGCCAGACGGTAATGGCATCGACTTTATCCGCGATCTGCGCGAGGCGGTGCCCGAGTGCCTCTGCATCGTGATAACCATCCACGACGACGACCGCCATGTGTTCCCGGCACTACGGGCGGGCGCCAGGGGATACCTGCTGAAACAGCAATCCCAATCCGAGCTGGCTCGCCGGTTGGCGGGTATTATTGACGATGAGCCGCCACTGTCGCCGTCGGTGGCCAGGCGGGTCCTGGCAACCTTTGCACCGCCGGATACGTGAAAACCGTGTATCGCAAGCTGGAGGTGTCCTCCCGGGCGGAGGCCACCCGGGAAGCCATGCGCATGGGTATGATCGACAGCTAGGCTGCCGGCAGCGTCAGCTCCACAACAAAGCCGCCTTCCGNCAACACCCGGCAATCAACACGACCGCCCAGGTCCTCGGCACGAACCTGCATGGTTCTGAGGCCGTGCCCGTCACCCTGGCCATCCAGGGTCTCGCCTTTGCCGTTGTCGGAAACCCGCACGAAAAGATGGTCGCTATCACGACTCCACGTTACCTCTACCCGATCAGCATTTGCGTGTTTGATGATATTGGAAATTGCTTCCCTGAGAATGCGCGCGATATTGGCAGCAGCCCGGGCCGAAAGCTCCTGGTCAGACAGACTCATGGGATCTGCCTGCCAATCCAGTTCGATACCCGAGTCCGTCAGCCGCTGGCGTATTTCACCCTCACAGCCGTTGGCCACCTCCAACAGACTGGCTGGCGTCCCTGCAGTGGTATCTACCAGCCCATGCAGGTCCCTCAGGGCCGATCGGGCCACCTCGCGCACCGTTCCTGTGTCCGTGGCGTACACGAGGCTCAGCAACCGGGCACCCAGATCGTCATGAAGATCCCGCATGATTCTGCTGCGCTCCTTCTTCGCCCCCGCATCACGGGCCTGCAGCGCCTGCAACGCCTTTCCAGTAAGGTCATACAGCAGGTTCGCCACCCGCATATCCTCCTTGGTAAACAGCCGGGCCCCATTGCTGGCAAATTCCAGGCTCGCCCGCCGGGTATCACCCGGTAGCGCAGGCAGCTCCATCAACACACCGTCTGCCGATACTGCCACCGCGGCCTTTTTATCCGGCGCATCGGGCATCTCCAGACTGAGTGGCTNAAACGTCATGCGCAGCAGATCCGGCCAGGCCCTGCGAACTTCCGCTTCCGTAGAGGCAGAAAAAAGCTTATCCACCAGCTCCCTGAGAGCCTCGTTCAGAGAAATGCTGGAACGCTGCCCGAATCGATCCCAAAGCCATTGCCGCAATGGAAAGTAAAGCCAGCCCGCAATGGCAAGCGAAAGAGTCAGCGCATAGGTGCTGGTCAAACCAACACCCATGATCAGGATCGCATCCAACACCAGCACCATCAGCCCCCCGGCAAACCAGAGCCAGGTCTTGAACCACCACCGCTCAATATCAAACAGGCGATAGCGCACCAGCCCCGCCGCGATGCCGAGGTACAGAATCAGGTAGGCGCCGAACCCCACCAGCAGCGGCACGAGCGGGGGGTGGCCGAAGACTGGCGGTATGATCACCAGCCCCATCAGCAAAACACTGCCCAGGAAAATTGCCAATACACACCATTTCAGGGCAGCGCGTTCGAGGGGGCGACCTTTCGAGGCCACCCATTGGGCACCCGCAAAGCACAAGCCAAGCACATAACCGACGACAATAGGCAGGTAGACCGTCACCTGGGCGCTTTCGCCCACCTGGAGTTCGCTCAGAACCCACATGATCAGTGCGATGCAAATCATCAGTGCCGGAACGGGAAAACGGGCAAGCGGGCGCGGATACACCCAAAACAGGGAGACCAGGGAAGCGTTCACCATGAGCGTGGCNAGGTGGTTAACCGCAGAAACCACCGCAAACACATCGCCACTCAGCACAAACTCCCGATCGCCGTAGATGGCAAGAGTCAGGGTGTTCACCATGGTTGCTACGCCGGAAAGCGCGTAAAGCCGGGTCGCTGCGCTTTTCGGGCGGAAGGCCCAGATGCCAACCGCCACCATCAAAGCAATCAGCCCGTAAAAGGTGTGAATCGAAAAGCCGCCCGAGAGCTGATGCCACGGCGTATCGATGGCCACAGCCGGCACCTGGTCACCGGATGCGAGAACAAACCGTGCCCCGCCTGAGCGCAGCGCCTGATCCAACTCGGTCTGGCGCTTCATAAACAGATTAAGATCGGTGTGGCTTAGCAGGTCTGGTTCTTCCATCACCAGATTGCCATGCAGCGGGATTTGCCGACCATCCGCCGCTTGCAGCCCCACAATTATGCTGCCCACCCGAATAACCCCGGCGTTCGGTGAATCCGGGTGCACCCGATCGACCCGGAGCCCTTCCGGCCCATCATGGGGCGAAAGCTCGAGCCCCAGCCAGGGCGACGACAGCGCGACCTGCGCTGAGATGGCAATGGCCGCCAGGGCCACGACGGCAATCAGCAGAAACCGCTGCCTGGGTGCCATCTGAAATCCTCCACAATCCCTATAGATTGCTTTTCAGATTAGCCACCCAAGGGAGGATTTGCGACACCCTGAATGAGGGGGACTGTTTTCCCACGTTAACGTCGATCCAGTGAAACAAAACTGATGATTCCGGTTCTAAAACCAGATAGCACGGCGCAGAATTCCAAAATGCCTGAAATCCTTCGGGGAAATCGATATGAACAGACAACTGACCTTCATCACCCTCGTATTCTTCTTGACCGCCAGCGCCTGGGCCTCTGAGCCTGCCGTCTACACCGGCCTGCTGAGCAATACCGGGGCGGGCGGCTACGACACAGTCAGCTACTTCGAAACGGGAAAACCAGCCAAAGGCTCGCGCGAATACACCACAGAGCACCTGGGCGTAACCTGGCGATTCGCGAGTGCGGAGAACCTGACGCGCTTCGAAGCCAATCCTGAACGCTACTTGCCTGCCTACGGCGGCTACTGCGCCTGGGCGGTCGCCCAAGGCTACCTCGCCAAAGGTGACCCTCAACACTGGGCCATCCGCGATGGCCGGCTGTATCTCAACTACAATGAGTCAGTTCAGGATCGATGGCTGAAGGACACAGAGGGCTTCATTCGACAGGCAGACGCAAACTGGCCAAAGGTTCTGGAATGACGAAAAGAGTTTATCGCGGTTTAATCTCAAACACGCCGGTGGTAGCAGCCCGCCAGCGGTCTGCCCCGCTGCGAATACCGTACTACTCATGAGGCATTTTAAATCAGGACCGGAGTGTCTTATGGAATACGAACACGCTATTGTGAAATTTGAAGGCGACGTTGCCGTTCTGCTCTGCAACGGCTGTGGCATCAAGATCACAGAGGGCACCAAGCTCGAGGACCGTGAGCATTACTGCACCATGTGCATGAGCGGGAACTGCAAAGCGAAATTCAAAAAAGGGAACTGAAACCACCGCGTCAAAGCGGTGCCATCGGCAATGAGTGAAACAACCGACGATAAATCAACATCCGCGCCACCACCCGCAAAGAAGGGCTTCAGTGGCTTACACGTCTTTGGCATTGTCCTGCTCACCATCGTTGCCACAGCAGGCATTGGTTACTGGTGGTTAAGCCACTATGTGTTCCCAGACAACTTCGAACCCGTAACCCTGAATGCCAGTGAACAGAATTCACTCAACAGCAAATTGAACACCCTGGGGATTGACACCCAAGGTGGTGGATCTGCCGGCCCGTTAAAGCCAGAGCCCTACAGTGAGGAAGGTGCCAGCCGGGAGGTACGCTTCAGCGAGCGGGAACTCAACGGCATGCTCGCCAACAACACCGATCTGGCTCAACGACTCGCCGTCGATCTCTCGGACGATCTTCTGAGCGCGGTGCTTCTCGTACCTTTTGAAAAGGGTTTCCCTGTACTCGGCGGCAGAACGGTGCGGGTAAATGCAGGAGTTGAACTCTCCTTTGCCAACGGTCGCCCGCTGGTTAAGTTAAAGGGAGTGAGCCTGATGGGCGTTCCCATCCCCAACGCCTGGCTGGGCAACCTCAAAAACGTGGATCTGGTCAACGAGTTCGGTGCCAGCCCGGGGTTCTGGCAATCCTTTGCAGCCGGCGTGGACTATATCCAGGTCCAGGATGGGCGGTTGCTCGTTCGGCTCAAAGAGTAGCCTCTGACGTGTTTCGTGGCCAACTCAGAAGCAGATCGTATGCCCTGATTCAATTCTGCGTCATAAGCTCATAGGGCCGCTCCAGCGCACAACGTATATCGCCAATAGAAAACACCCTGGCGAATTCCGCGAATCGCTGCCCGCCAAAGCCTCTTCTGAACAGACCTTCTGCATAACTACATCCTGATGAGCATGACCGGTTTAATCTCCAGCGCCTGCCGCGCAAACTCGGCATCCGGCCAGAACAACAGCCAGCCGAGCACCGCAAGATTGAGAATCACATAAACCCAGAAGACCACCTGAAACGAGGTTTTGCGGGTTTTATGACGAAAGAATTGCTGGCCCACCAGCGCACCCGGCCAGCCACATAGAAGCTCAAAAAGGTGTAGCCGTCCCTCCGGCACGCGCCGGTTACCACTCTCGGCGGCTCCTTTGTCGATCGCGTACATCAAAAAGGTAACCAGGCTCATCACCCCATAAGCCACCGGCAACAGAACCGGCACATAGCCCAAAAGATACAACGTCGACACCGCCCCACCGACTGCAGCAGCAATCAACAGCGCAACCCATACTCCGGGCGCGACCGCTGCGCGGTGCCGTGCGACGCCGGCGTACTGGAAACTGGCCGCTCTTAACCGCCCTTTCTCGTCTTTGGTCTGCGAGTAAACGACCTTACGGCTGGCCGAGGGCCTGCCCTGCCCCTTGTAGGCGCTGATGTGAGCAAACAGACGCTCGCCCCCGTTTTCCGGCGTGATAAAACCGAAGCCCTTGGCATCGTTCCATGAGGTGAGAAACCCCTTTTGATTCACTTATTTCTTCCCTGAATAGTTAGTTTTGTGCCTGACACAAAAAGCCCGCAGCACTGGAACAGACTCCAGAGCGGACTTTCCGTGATACTTCACGAGATTTTACTCCGGTTACCCCCTCAGTTCATAGCAAGCTCACCAACGCTAAGCTTGCCACTACAACCAGGAAAATTTCCGGCCATTACATGGATGTTTTATCCCCTTCGGACATTCCATCCTTTTTCATGGCGTCTTTTTCCATACCCTCTTTTTTCATGTCCTCATCCATCATGCTTTCGGTCTTCATCCCGTCATGCATGGTGTCCATGGTGTCGGACTTCATGGAGTCTTTGGCCATGCCGTCTTCTTTCATGTCGTCCTGCATCATGGTGTCGTCCATTCCCTTGTTGCCCTTGTCCATGTCGTCCGCATGGGCCGGGGCCATCAGGGCCAGGGTGGTACCGAGGGCCAAAAGCGTCGCTGTCAGGCTTTTCATTGTGCATTCTCCTTATTGGAAATAGTGTCTATTCGACACTGCCGCCCCCATACCTGAAGACCAGCAGCATCAGAATGCAGACTAAGCAGGAACGCTTACGCGGCCGTCACGGCTGGGTAAAAAGTCGATCAAGGAAAGGTCACAAAACCGTCACGGGGGAGCGGACGGATTTCGTATCTCCCTATATCGCCGTCTCCATAAGCATGCTAAAAGACTCCTCCCGGCAATAGCCCGGGCATTCTCCCCATCAGGATCTCAGCATGTCAGACAAATTTTTCTTCAAAGGCCGGCAGGACGCACGCCAGCACCACACCACTTACGGCGGCTTTCAGACCAACGCCAGCCAGAAGAGTGGCAGCAAGAAATACCCGCTTACGCTGGTGGTGACCAGTGACGCGCGCAAGCAGGAAGTCGAAGCGCAAGTGGCCAAGGCAAAGCTGTACGCGAACATTTCGGTGGATACCCGCGAGGGCGCCGTTGAGTCCATTACCGAACTTACCGCTATCCTGACCAAAGGCGGGACGGTTACCACGGTAAAATCGCCTTCACGTAACGATATCTGCAACTGCGGTAGCGGGCTCAAATTCAAGAAGTGCTGCGGCTGATAACAGGCGGAGACGGGGAAATGGCTATGATTGTTTGCGGTGTTGAGCTTACCGGCAGTGATGCAGTGGTGTGTTTGCTGAATATGGACCGGGGGCAGTTCAATTTGCCGGAATGCAAGGTGCGCAAACTGTCACTGCCAAAAAACCATAGCCGTGAAGACCTGAAGCAGTTCCAGGCGGCCTTTGGCGCGTTAATGGCCGAGTACGGCGTGACTCACGTCGCAATCAAAGAGCGGATGCCCAAAGGCAAATTTGCCGGTGGTGCTGTCAGCTTCAAAATGGAAGCTGCCATTCAACTGATCACCGACATCGAATTGACGGTAACCCTGCTGCCCTCCGCTCTCATCAAGTCCACACTGGCAGCCAATCCGCTGCCTATTGCGTTTGCAGAGACGGGATTGAAGGCCTTCCAGGAAGCGGCCTTCGTTTGCGCCTATGTAGGGCAGCTACAGAGCCAATGACTTCCCGGCTATCGGAAGCTCGAACGCGGGCCACTCATCGTCCTTGGAGCGGTGAGCCGGTGCGATATCTGTCTACCGCTCAATCATTTCAACAATCTCATGGGACGACTGCGCCATCGGCTCAAAATGCGCCTGCTCGCCCGCGGTGAGCACGGAGACATGGCGAACCTGATAGATCGCATAGGTGGCGAGCAAGCCCAGAACAACCGCCATGTAAACAGGCATGCCCTGCGGGCCCACCAGATTCATAATCAAACCCACGAGCAGAGGCGCCAGGGCAGCGCCCACAATGGTGAGGCTCATCAACAGCCCCACCTCCGACAACCCGAATCCGAGCTTGCTCGCGTACAAAGGCGCCATCGCCCAGAAAGCGCCCATGGCCAGGCCGGAGAGCGCCGAGGTAGCAACGGCCAGCGGCGCAAAGCCGATGATTTTCTTCAGACTGCTCTTAGCCCGCTCGGGAATGTGGGGTTGGCTGCGACTACTGATGGTGATGGGCAGCAGCGCCCAGCAACTGAGGATGGCCGACACCGAAAACAGCACCAACAGCTCGCCCGGGCTCAGCCTGAGCAGTTGCTGAGCAAGGGCAATTCCCCCAAGGTTGACCACCATATACATGGCGAAGACCCGCCCGCGCTCGTGCTTCTCAGCGCGGGCGTTTAGCCAGCTCTCCGTCACCGTCATCAGGGTGACCAGGGACAATCCGTAAAGAAAGCGAAGCGCCATCCATGCCCAGGGATCAACCCACAGGGAGTGCAGCAGCGCGATGGACGCGCACACCGCCGCGCAGAAGGCAAAGGTACGGATATGGCCCATGCGGCGGATCAAACGGCCACTGATAAAGATGCCGCAGGCGAACCCCACGAAAAAACCAGACATGATGACGCCGATCCGCGCCGTGGAAAAACCCTGCTCATTGGCCGTGACCGCCAGCAGCGTATTCAACAAGCCACTGCCGAGCTGTAATAGCGCGACACTCGCGAGAATTGCACCAATAGGGCGCATTAAAGTCCAGATACACACCTCCCTGCCCTGAAATGAAAGGGCTTGTTTGCCTCAGACAGCAAGCACTTGGGGTGTGTTGTTCAGTTTTTGTATCGCCCTGATCGCCGTGCCACTGCTTACTGGCCTGCAATCGCTGCGCCATAGGTGACGCTGTTAAATCCGATTCCGGTATGAAAGCTGCAACGCATTCCTTATCTGAGCAAAAGTTTCGATAGGAGCAGACTATGTTACTGGCCACCGATCTCGATGGTACTTTTCTCGCGGGTGATCCCGATAACCGCCTCAAGCTCTACCGACTGGTTGCCGCCCACCCCGAAATAGACCTGGTATTCGTGACCGGTCGCGGCCTGGAATCCGTGCTGCCGCTGCTGTCCGACCCCACCATTCCGCAGCCGGACTACATCATCTGTGACGTCGGCTGCACCGTGGTTCACGGCGAGACCCAGCAGGCCATCCAACCGCTGCAAGGCGAGATCGACGAGCTCTGGCCGGGCGAACAGATGATCGAAGACGCCCTGCTCCCCTTTGACGGCCTGCAGCGACAGGAAGTCCCCCAGGAACGCCGGGTGTCCTATTTCTGCGACGGCGATGTGGTCACTGACGAGATGGTCGCCCGCATCGAGGCGCTGTCCTGCAATGCGCTCTTCTCCAACCACAAGTACCTGGACATCCTGCCCCGGGGCGTGAACAAGGGGCGTACCCTGTCACGACTGGTGAAACACCTGAACGTCGACCCGGAATCCGTGCTGGTGGCCGGCGACACCCTGAATGACCTGTCGATGTACGAGCACGGCTTCAAAGGCGTGTGCGTGGGCGAATCTGAGCCCGACCTGCTGGACGCTACCATGCACAAGGCAAGGGTTCTTCACGCCGGGGCAACCGGCTGCGGCGGTATCCTTGAGGCGTTCGAACACTTCGGGTATCTCGGCCATCTGGGCATTGAAGCGGAAGCGCCGGACTACATGAACCGGGGCAAATCCGACCTCGTGATCGTGTACCACCGCCTGCCCTACGAAGAAGTAGTGGAAAACGGCGAACTGATCCGCCGTCGCCCCAAATCCCCCAATGGCATCATCCCCACGCTGCTGAGCTTCTTTGCCGACGGCAAAGCCGGCTCCTGGGTGGCCTGGTCCATTGACGACCCGGACCTGGGCCCGTTCCAGACCCACACCGAAGTGGATACCGACCGCTACGAAAAACTTGTGGCCGCGCGCGTGCCCCTAAGCAAAGACGACGTCGAGATTTTCTACAAGCGGTTCTCCAAGGAAGCCTTCTGGCCCACCCTGCACACCTTCTGGGAACGGGCCACCTTCCACGATGATCACTGGCAGGTGTTCCTCAAGGTCAACAAGCAGTTTGCGGAGCGCGCGGCCGAGGAAGCCGCAGAGAACGCGGTGGTGTGGATTCACGACTATAACCTCTGGATGGTGCCGGCTTATCTGCGCGAGATTCGCCCGGACCTGACAATTGCCTTTTTCCACCACACCTATTTCCCCTCGGCGGACGTGTTCAACGTGCTGCCATGGCGCCGTGAAATCGTTGGCAGCCTGTTGCAGTGCGATCACATCGGCTTTCACATCCCCAGGCAGGCCGAAAACTTTGTGGATGTGGCTCGCGGTGTCACCCCCCTGGAAGTCACTCAGAAAGCCGGCTGTGCGCCCCGGTTCCTGACCTATGGCTGCGCCGTCGGCCTTGATGAGATGAGCACCGAAATCAAGGTGAATGATCGCAAGATCGGGCTCGGCGCCCACCCGGTGGGGCTGGATCTGAACCGGGTGCGCAATGCCCTGGCGGACCAGAGCGTAAAAGAACGAATGGAAATCTTGCGTGAAGAACTGATGGACGTTCGGTTGATTCTCTCGGTCGAGCGCCTGGACTTCACCAAAGGCATCATCGAAAAACTGGATGCCTACGAACGCATGCTCAACGAGCACCCGGAGCTGAAAACCAAAGTCACCCTGATGATGGTCTGCGTGCCGGCGGCCGCAGGGATGACCATCTACGAGGAACTGCTTTCGCAGATCGAGCAGACGGTCGGTCGCATCAACGGCCAGTTCGCGCAGGTGGGCTGGACGCCCGTGCAATTCTTCTTCCGCGCCCTGCCGTTCGAGGAACTGGTTTCTTACTACACCATGGCGGACGTGATGTGGATTACCCCGCTGCGGGACGGCCTGAACCTGGTGGCCAAGGAATACATTGCCACCCAGGGCCTGACCCAGGGCAGTGGCAGGCTGGTGCTCTCGGAATTCGCCGGCGCCGCCGCCGAACTGCGCGGTGCCATCCTGGCCAATCCCCACCACCCCCAGGACCTTGCCGACACCTGCTACTACGCCCTGGCCATGAGCCGCAGCGAAGCACAGAATCGGCTCAGCGAGGCCTTTGAAGTGGTCAGCCGTTACGACATCGATTACTGGGGGCGGGAATTCATCGACACCGCCGAACAGCGCCGCGCCACCAAACTGAAGAAAATTCTGCCCATTGGTCATTGCGCCGCCTGAACGGAGGAAACCACACCATGTTGCTCAAAAATGCGGTGCAGCTGATCTGTTACCCGGACCGGATCGGCAACAATCTGAAAGACCTTTACACCGTGGTGGACACGCATCTGTCCGAGGCCATCGGCGGGCTGCACATCCTGCCGTTTTTTCCCTCCAACGCCGATGGCGGCTTCTCGCCGCTGACCCACAAGGAAGTGGACCCGAAGGTGGGCACCTGGGACGACATCGAAGCCTTTACGGCAAAATACGATCTGTGCGTGGATCTGACGGTGAATCATATCTCGGACGAATCGCCGGAGTTCACCGACTTCATTGCCAACGGCTTCGACTCGGAATACGCCGATCTGTTTGTGCACGTGGACAAATTCGGCGATATCTCACCGGACGACATGGCGAAGATTCACATCCGCAAGGAGAAAGAACCCTTTCGGGAAGTGACCCTGTCCGACGGCACCAAAACCCGAGTGTGGTGTACCTTCACCGAGCAGCAGATCGACCTGAATTACGAATCCGACCTGGCCTATCAGCTGATGGAAAGCTACATCGGATTTCTGACGTCAAAAGGCGTTAATCTGCTGCGGCTGGACGCCTTCGGATACACCACCAAACGGATCGGCACCAGCTGCTTCCTGGTGGAACCGGAGGTGTATCAGATCCTCGACTGGGTCAACCAGGTTGCCTTGAAACACGGGGCGGAATGCCTGCCGGAAGTACACGACCACACCAGCTACCAGTACGCCATAAGCCGGCGGAACATGCACCCCTACGGCTTTGCCCTGCCGCCGCTGCTGCTCTATTCACTGCTGGACGCCAACAGCATCTACCTGAAGAACTGGCTGCGCATGTGCCCGCGCAACATGGTTACCGTGCTAGATACCCATGACGGCATCTGCATTCCCGATGTGGAAGGCGTGTTGCCGGATGAGAAAATCAGAGTACTGATCGACAACATCGACGCCCGCAGCGCGGACCCCATCATGCGACGCTCAGCGGCCAACATTCACAGCGTGGGTGCCATCTATCAGCTCACCTGCACCTTTTATGACGCGCTGATGCAAAACGACGACGCCTACATCGCCGCCCGGGCCATCCAGTTTTTCACCCCGGGCATCCCACAGGTTTACTACGTGGGGCTACTGGCCGGCTGTAACGATCACGAACTGATGGAACAAAGTGGCGAATTGCGAGACATCAATCGGCATTACTACAGCCTGGAAGAAGTGGAACAGGACATCCAGAAACCGGTGGTGCAAAGACTGCTGAGCCTGATGAAGTTCCGCAGCAACTACCCGGCCTTTGATGGGCACTTCGAACTGAACTATTCCAACAACTCAAGCGTGGCCATGGCCTGGCGCCATGGAGACTATTACTGCCACCTGTTTGTAGACCTGAACTTCAAAACCGTGAAGGTCACTTACACCGATGTGGAAACGGGGGAAACCCGACACCTGGAGTGCTGACCGAGGCGCTGGATGCGCATCGGGCTCACCTGATCATACCCCTGGCCTGCCTTTGCATCAGCGCAACACAAAAACCAGCAGGATCAGGACCAGGGTTATATTCAGTCCCCAGATAACCAAAGAAAGCCGCCGCCGCTGAGTCAGCCGCTGGATTGGATTAGTCATAGCTGAACCGCTCCGAGAGAATCCGGTGGGCGGGTGTGCCCCGCTGGATCAGGTGATCTTCAACAACATCCATCATGACCGCCGGCCCGCACATTACGAACACCCAGTCACGGAACTCCCGCTCTGAAAAAACGCGATCCATCAGCGCGCCATCAATGGAAATGGAGAAAGGGTGTTCCTTCATCGAGAAAGGGCTTTGCCCCACATTCAGCCAGGCGAATTGCCCGGCCTGGTAATCCAGACCACGGTGACCGTTGGGGGTCACGGTCACTTCCCATTGCTTTGGCGTCAACCGAACGACGGACGTCACGCGCCAGGGGCGAGCCTTCTGCAGCCAGGGAACCACCAGGTAAACCATCAGCAGTGACCCAACCGCCACACCCGTCATGACCAGCCACACCCAGGTCATCACCGGCTGCGATCCATAACGCCCGGCATACACCGTATGGTGCAGCAGAAGTACCGCGATCAGCAGCGCGCCGAGCCCGTGTAACAGGCGCCATGTCTCGTATCGGTAGCCCAGCTGGGTGCGCCCGATGGCCATGACAACAAGGCCGGTAAGCAACAGCCAGGCGATAATGCCTGTCGCCAGATCGGAAAAATCCGTTGTAAGCGTCAACTGACGCGTGGGGTCCCATGGGCGCTGCCCTCCTGTCGGCGTTCCCTGGTAAAGAAACGGGTGCAGCAGAGCAAAAGCGAGCGCCGTGCGAGCCATGACCTGGTGAAACCGCATGGTCACATCCATGCCCACGTCATTTGAAATGGCCCGGAAACGCCCGGACAGGATGAACTCCACGAGGATCATCGAGAAGGCAAGAATGCCAAAGCCGGAGGCCAGTTCCTGGTGGAACTGGCGTGGTGGACCTCCCACCCATGCGGACAGGAGCAACGGCAGGGTGACAGCGGCAAGGTAAGCAACGATCAGAAAAAGCGGTTTCATCTGGCTAGTTTGCTTCCCTTCCTTTGGTCATTCAATCTACCCAACTTCAAAGCCTGCCAGAAACCCTCACCCCGATGGGGTCACGTGGCATGGAGTGGAATGTCAATCTCAGTCGACGTAAGGCCCTTCCAGTATAGCCCTTGAACACGGAGATAGAGCCTGGTGCTTCAATCAGAGCGCATCTCTCGCATGCGCATTGGCATGCGGTCGATACGGCGGAAAATAGCGTCGAGATCGAGACTGGGCTCTCGGCTTTTCATACCGCCGTCCTTGCCGATCAACAGAACCCTCTCATCCGAACGGAACTGGTCAAGCAGAGCCTTGATCTCGCTCTCTAGACTGCTCGAAACCCCATCCTGATTTGAAACCAGGTCTGCGCCGGTGTTTACAAACCAGACGATATCACGGTCATCTACTTCGGCCCGGGCACTCCTGAGCGTGTCAATCTCGCCGGCATTCTCATCTGTGGCTTGCACCAGAATCAGTCGGTTTTTCCACTGATAGTCGCTCAGGCTGTTCATGCCGGCCCCTTGAGTAGTCAGTGTGATGAGTAAAAGCATCAACGTCAGAATGGTGCGATTTTTGTTGACGGCTAAGTTGAAGCTCATTTGCTTGCTCCCGTTATCGTTCTCCCTGTAGAGCTACGAGAGTTTGTGCTCAGTTGATCAGGCGAACTGCCTGAGTGGATCGTGAAACCAGTGGCGATTACCAGATAAGCGGCTGCAAAGACTTCGACAAATCAAAGCCCAACTGCTGGGCGACCAGTGCGCCGGGCCAGTGACAACACAGCTCGAACAGGTGCAGCGTGTTTTCCGCGATGCGCTGACCGCCCCGCTTTGCTGACCGCTTATCAAAATACCCAAATCGGGTATTTTTGTACCCAATTTGGGCTTCGAATGCTTCGACTGGATTTTATTGGCTCAATGAGGTGAGCAGCCCTGGATTCGATGCAAGAGTTTGACGATACGTTCTTCAATCGCCCGTTAGCCTGAGAACGGCCTCCTCGATCTCTTCTGCAATTTTGAGAACACTCTGAACCAAGGCAGGGCTCAGGTCGATCTCCCCTTCATATTCCGCCAGATTTCTCTTTTTATGGGCTTGATCAAGCACCCGCCATTTCGCCGCCGACAACCCCAGGGTGTGTTGTAAACATTGAAAGACGAGATAGCGATTGTCCGACCGATAACCGCAATGCCGTAAAGCGGCGAGTGACAGCGCATGTGCAGCGTTATACGAGAGATCAAAACGGCTTTCGATGCTAAGCGATTCAAAACGTGCATCGTTCAAACGAACGGTCCCAGAGCGTATCAATCCTTTGATTTCTTCTGCATCGGGAGGCTCCCGATGGAGCTTATTAATCTTGACCAGATTGTCGAGAGATTCCGAATTCATCCAAATTCCCTTTAAGTAGGATGTAAGGCCCATCCAGGACCCTGGTAAGGAAAGATTGCTTTTTCACAATACGGCTTCTGAAGTCGCTTCGAGTATACACCGTAGGATTAATTGTCCGAGCGAGCGAACGTTCTGCCGGATCAAGGGTCTCGAAAATATCTTCCAGACTCACAGTGTCGGATACTAGCAAGAGATCAACATCGCTTCCCGCGTGATCAACACCCTTCGCCACCGAGCCGTAAAGCAACGCGATATCAATCTCAGGGTACAGAGGTTGCAACGCAGCATCGATCTGAGATTCTGGGCCGAGCAATTTCGTCACCAGAGAGGCGAGCTCAAAGTAAATCGGGGATTCTCGATTTACTCTGTAGCGCTTTTGCCGGCCTCGATGATCTTGAAAAACGAGTCCGCAATCGACCAGCCGCGCTACCTCTCGTTGCACTGCACCAGACCCTGCGCCAACCGCATCAATTACCTCACGTAGAGCAAATTCGGCATCGGGCCTCAAGAAAAAAAGCTTTAAAACCTTTTGCCGGGTCGCGGGGAAAAGCGCTTCCGCCATTCCCATTTGCTTCGAAAGCTGTTGATTTCCCATACAAACCCCGAAATACCCAATTAAGGTACAATTATACCCAAAATGGGTCGGAAAGCACCTCTCTAAAACTGTGGCTGAAGAAACCACAGAAAACCTCTGCGACATTGGCGCCGAGGACTGCATCGTTGGCATCGCCGGGTTCATCTTCGGCTCGAAAGAGCCCGAAAGGAAAAGCCGATTCCATGGCCTCAAAAACCGTATCAATATCCTTTTCAAGCACCCGCTCGACGTGAATGTGGAACATACCTACTCCTCAAAAACGCCCTGTCTTGAACGCTACGCTTACGCCTTGTCAAAAGAATGGGGGATGTTTTTCAGAAGCTCGGCGTTTGTGGGGTACTTCTCAAGCAGCTCCACCAACTTTTTTGTGCCCTCTAGCGGTTTGAGACCGCCAAGCGCCCGGCGCAATGCTCTTATTTTGTCTAAATCTTTTGGATCCAACAGCAGCTCTTCACGGCGTGTACTGCTTTTCGAAATATCCAGCGCGGGAAAAATTCGCTGATTCGCAACGTCTCTCGATAACACCAGCTCCATGTTCCCCGTGCCCTTGAATTCCTCAAAGATAACCTGGTCCATGCGGCTGCCCGTATCCACCAGAACGGTTGCCAGAATGGTCAGCGAGCCGCCATTCTCAATGTTTCGTGCAGCGCCAAACAACCTCCGCGGGATCTCCATCGCTCGAGCATCCATCCCGCCAGACATAGTACGACCGCTGCTCTTTCGCTCCGCATTATGCACACGCGAAAGCCTCGTGAGAGAATCAATCACAATCATAACGTTGTGACCCTCGCCCGCTTGTTGGCGAGCGATATCAAGAAGTTCATCGGCAACGCGAACGTGATGAGCATAGCTTTCATCCGAAGAAGAAGCGTGTACCTCAGCCGGGACGCTACGCCTGAAATCAGTGACCTCCTCGGGTCGCTCATCTATCAATAACGCGTAGAGTTTAATCTCGGGATACGCCTTTCCCACCGCCTGGCAAATATGTTTTAAAACCGTCGATTTTCCAGACCCCGGCGGCGCAACGATCAAACCTCGCTGCCCCATGCCAATCGGCGTGATCAAATCCATCGCGCGCACCGTGAGCTGTTCGGAACCCAACTCCAGGCGAATCCCCGGCGCGGGATTGATAGCCACAGCATTTAAAAAACGTTTTTGTGGATCAGCCTCACTTTCAACCTCAACCTTAGCTTCGGTTTCCGTAGCCACTGGTTTAGGGTCTTTTTTTCGTGTTCCGGTTAAACCTAATGTCTTTCTCGTCATGATTGTTTGATAGCTCTTGTTTGATAAATATTTTTCGAAAAACACCGCCCAAGGCAAAACACCAGCGTGCACAAAATACGTCTGTCCCAATTTTCACTCATCCGAACGGTCACAAAGGAACGTGAAAACAGGCTGGCGAGTATGACCACGCTGCACCATTTCTGCTACCTCCAAAATACTGGATGCTATCCTGCAGTTTCATCAGCTCTATGAGGCACCCATGACGAAGCCAAAACGAATCTACCTCGCCGGCCCGGAAGTTTTCTTCCCCGCAGCTGAACATCAGGCCATCGTGGCCGAGAAAAAACGCCTGCTTCAGGAAAACGGACTGGAGGGCGTAGACCCGCTGGATACTGAACTGGCGCTGTCCGCCAACGAGGCGAAATTCAGGCGCGGGCATCGGATCTACCGGGCCAACCGGGAACTGATGGACAGCTGCCAGGCCATCATCGCCAACCTGACCCCCTTCCGCGGCATCAGCGCGGACCCGGGCACCGTCTTTGAGGTGGGTTACATGATCGGACAGGGTAAACCCGCCTTCGGGTTTACCCTCGAAAGCCGATATTACCGGGAACGAGCAGGCGCCACCGACCTGGACGAACTGGGCCATACCATTGAAGACTTTGAAATGAGCGACAACCTGATGATCGAGGGCGGAATCTACAGTTCCGGTGGCCAGCTCTTCGTGGCAGAGCAGCCCGGCGAACACCGGTACTTTTCGGCCGAGCTGTTCCGTCGTTGCGTGAGGGCGATAAAAAAATAAATCTGTCCCGGTTTCCCCCAAGCTAGCTCGTGGTGACGAAGTGCAGGCGTTGCTACAGTGAAACAAGACCACCGGTTTGCCGTATCCACTACCTAGCAGCGAAAGCCGGCAGCACAGGAAGGGAAGAATCCATGAGCAAAAAGATCGATCTCTACAGTAGCTCGTACAGCAATTACTCGCTGGAAACCTACAGCGAGGTCCGGCTGGAGACCTATGGCGAGGATTATGGGCAAACCAGCTGGGTCTCGACTGAAGAATCCCACGAGATACCTGAGTTACTTCAGCTGACATCAGATTCATCGGTCCTGGACATAGGGTGTGGATCTGGCGGCTACGCTGTCGGCCTGGCAAAGCGTATAGGCTGTAGGGTTCTAGGGTTCGAGATAAATGAATCGGGCGTGAAAACGGCGAATGCGTTGGCCGAAGATGAGAAGGTCAGCGACCTCGTGAAATTCGAGCAACACGATGCGTCTGAAGAATTGCCCTATGAAGATGATTCGTTCGACGCCATCTATTCCACGGATGTCCTGTGCCATGTCCCTCGTCGGCGAGAAGTTCTCTCCAACACACAACGGTTGCTCAAACCTGATGGGAAATTCGTCTTTAGCGACGCTTTGGTGATTGGGGGACTGATTTCCTATGAAGAGCTTGAGAATCGATGCCCAGACGGTCTGTATTTTTTCAGCCCTCCCGGCATCAACGAGCAATTAATACAGGAATCCGGTCTCAAGCTGCTTGAAGCTCGCGATACCACCGCGAATTGTGCTCTGTTGTCCAAACGTTGGCACGATGCGCGCGAAAAACGAAAAGAGGCACTTATCGCCTGTGAGGGTGAAGAGAACTTTCTGGGCGTGCAGCGATTTTTGGCCGGCGTTCACAGGTTAACGAGCGAGAGGCGTTTATTGCGCTTTCTGTACACTTGTTCGAAATAGAGAACGGATGACTGTCACGACCGGACAGCCCACTATCTCAGCGCTCACAGTGGTTTTTCGAGTAAGATGGATCTGTCTCCGTATCTACGGGTTGGCCATCTTTATTCGCGCATCTGCCCGATCTTCCTCATCCTGGCTCTGGGAAGAAATCAGAATCAGTTGCCGAATGAAGCTCGCAATTCTTGGATCATAAATATCGTTGTGATCCCGAATCAATTCGCCATCCACCCGTATATTCAAATAAGGATTTCGCCCGGCCGAGGAATCCGTGCGCTCGAGCACTGCGCCTTCAAACGGGATGCGGCTACCTGGCTTGTCTGCTTCCCAGCCCTTGCTGGCTGCAACGAACGTCTGAACTGCCGTGGATGCGCTGAAACCGCCCTGCTCGTCGTCCGCAAGGGTCTCCTCCGCACGAAGGTAATGGGTCAGATAGGGATCGAAGTGGCCCAATGCCGTCACATTCGCAGAGCCCTGATCGATAACTTCGTTCTCCCCGGCAACGGGATTGAGACGCTGGGCGTCCCGCTCGGTCTCAAACAGCGTAGAAAACCAGCGGCCGAGGGGGAATGCCAGGCCAGTGGCGTCGTCATCCTCAGAGGTGAGTACCGCCAATACTGGCAATTGGCTCTCAAAGTACCGCCGCCGCTCATTTGCCATATCACTAAGCGTTGCATAGCGCGCAGCCTCGAAAGCCGGGTTAATCAGGACAACCAGATCCGCGAAGCCGACAGTATCGCTCACCACCGCGTCCGGGCCATGAGTCTGTACAAATCCGTTCTCTAAAATCTCGCTCATCGCAGAAAAGACCAGCGCTCCGCCAAAACTGTGCCCTACCACGACAAAACGGGTTCGGTGGGGTTTACCATCGGCAAGCGCCTGGGCCCGCTTTGTTTTCTGCACAAGCTCAAGGCGACTGAGTAATTCAGTAGCGCCTCCGCGCCCTACTTTATGGGCGGTATTCTTGCGTTCCCAGAATGTCAGCTCCTTTAATCCAGGCAAACTCACGGAACCACCGCGCCAGCCCAGATAGATGCCCACCACCTCCCTTGACGGCACACCGGTCTTCGTGCTCATAGCTGACTCCAGCGCACTCAATCGACGTAGAGACTCTCGAAAGCTGGATATATTACTGTCTCCAGCCTGGGCACTGTGCTTCCAGCCATGCACGAACACCACCATCAAGAGATCCTGATTGGCGGCCAAGGTATTAACCTGGCCGATCACCTCCCTCAATTGCTCGCGATCCCAGAGCTGCCCCTGGTCGTCGAACTCGACAAAGCCCAAATGATACTTTTCATCAATGGCGTTGGGCGACTGAAATACCTGAAGCGAATGCTGAGCGCACTCGTCAAGAGGATTGGCGGAAATACACAAACCAGATTCGGTACGGTAACGCTGATGGGAAATACAGGCCGACAGTGAGAGAACTATTGCAATAATGAAAGCAAGACGGGTGCCGTTGAAGCGATCTTTCATGACAAATTCCTTTTCGATTTTCTTGGGCAGAACCTCCTGTTACAGCCACTACTCTGCACTTATTCGATTAGCTTCTCCTGCAAGCCGCCCCAAGGCCGCCTCCAGATAACGCAAGCATAGCTCAGGAGGCCGCGAAAGCCAGCATCCAGCAAGCCATGGCGCGGGGGATGTTTTTGCTGTCCGACGACAATCAAACAATATGGGTGTATATTTTTTATACAACGTTAGGTCGAGATATTTCCGGAGTTATCGATCTGTGCCGCTATCAACAGGCTAAAAGGATGTGGCGAAATGAATAGACTCAAGGAAAAAATTTCATCCGGGATTAGGTCACTCAAAGACCAGATTGAAAACGGGTCTAACAAAAAAAGCAGTTTGCAAAGGCACGCCCCCCAGAACATAAATACGCCGTTTTATTTTTGCTTCTTTGTGATTTTCGGCTTATCCCTCTCTCCCGGACTGACTTGGGCTCAGCCCGATCTGATGATCGGGCTAGAAGCGCCAGATACCGCAAACGCCGGAGAAGACATCGGCACTTCTCTCACCTTGACTGCCATAAACCGCGGGGATCATGTGGCACAGGGGACCCGGTCATCCAACAACGGCTACATGATCGACATTTTCATAACCCGTAAAATCATGCCCACTGGCTATGCCCGCTACGACGAACACTACTTCGATGGCGTCCTGCTCAAGGGTGGACGCGTCAGCAATACCGATACCTTGCCTCCACGGCAACGCGCGCGTTATCACACCTCGGCAATACTGCCAAAAGACATTCCACCGGGCCGGTACCAACTCTGCGCCCGCATAGACCCGGGAGACAAAGTCCAAGAGGCCATCGAAGACAACAACACTCATTGCCAGACACTAGCGGTTAACTTGTCCCTCATGCTCATTCAAGCCCTGCCGAAATTCGAGGTGCTACTGCCCGAGCATCGAAACCAGGAATTTCGCATCCTGGAGCGTGAAGAGGTCCATCTCGGCCCGCCTTCCGTCACCCCGGAGACCCCAGTCGGGACATCCGACGCTACACGAACCATTCTTGAAGACGGCTCAATCGTCTTGACATGGCAGGACGGGTCAAAGCGGCGCCTGAGACCGGACGGCCTGGTTGAATACGTTAGTCCGGATGGCACCATAATGTCTCCCATAGCTATCCAGGTTCAGGGCGCCGATCTGCCGGAGCTGCCCGAAGCATTGGATGACTGGGGCAGCGGCCTCGCAAACGATCTGCTGGCCATCCTCAGAAACATCCTGACCGACGCTGAGTTCGAGGCCTACCAGCAAACCGAGGCCGACAAAGGCTATTACGAGCGTATCAACTGGCGCCTGCGCAGCATCCAATTCCTGACAGCCCTGGAGGACAACATATAATGCGATTTTGGCATGCATTATTCGTAAGTGCCTTGTTGATGGGGCCGATGGCGATGTCCTGGAGCGAGGAACGTGAAAACAGCTCTGAACTGGCGGATACTTCACGGATCGATGCCATGAGGTCTGCCCTCGAAGCGGAGGACGATCAGAGCGGTCTCCAACCGCTACAGGCCCCGGTGATCATCTCTGGAAATTTGATGGACTCGGAAGGGCAAGCCGCTATGAAGTCCGCCCTCAAGGCCTATTACGACTACCGTACGGAAGGATACGGCCACCGACAACGCGTATTCGAGTGGCAATTGTTGTCGTCGCGGATCATCTTTGTCGTCGTCATTGTCCTGGTAGGAGCTGGCATCTATTTTTCGTGGCTGCAGTTTCGGGCGGACCTGAAAGCGACCGACAAGGAAGGAAATCGGGGCGTCTCCACGCTGGAAGCGTCGACCTCCGGCATCAAGGTCAGTTCACCAGTACTGGGTGTGATCATCCTGGTGATCTCTCTGCTGTTCTTCTACCTGTACCTGCAGTACGTCTATCCGATTGAGGAAATACTCTAAAACAGGGCGAGCGTAGCCCAGCAAGCCACGAAAGCCAGCATCCAGCAATGTCGGCCATAGTTCGAATTATAACCTCCGCAAAGCATCCTCGAGGTCCAATTCACGAAACGTCTGGCGCAATGTCTCTCCGGCCAGTCGTGCTTCCCATTGCCTGCGCTGTTCCAGCACTGAATCGTCGGCAGGCAGGGAATCGAGAACCGACAATGCATAACTCCGGAGCAGTTCACTCCGGCACTCGATGACAAGATCGGACGACGACGCAGTACCGAACTCCGAGTAGGCAAAGCACTGCTGGACATTGCGCCTGGCGCTTTCCCGTTCAACCGGTGAGATCGCTACCTCCCGCGGGTCGTTGTCGGGAACCAGTAAAACGTTCACGCCCCGCCCGGTAATGGCCTCTGCGGTTTGCTGCACATCGTCGGGAACGTGAATATTTTTGTGGTAAGGCCAGATGTCGAACATGCAATAGTCAGCACAGGGGGCCTCGCGCTGAAAGGTAAAGAAGTCCGGGTAGGCGTAAAACTCTAGCCCCCGCTCGCGATAGCGGTCATAGAAGGCGGTAACGTAGGCCATTATGAGGGTCATTGCACCAATGCCCTCAAACCGACGAGGGACAACAATGCCAAGGCGATCCGTATCCTGAAACGACGAAAACAAGTCCGCGTGCGGAATGGCCTCGCCATTCTGGGTGATGTTGAAATCGGTGCCTCGAAGGCTGCTGCTGTGCATGGTTATGTCGAACGCCTTAAGAAAACGGACCTGCCCCGAGTCTGAGCGGTCACCCGGTTTCCCGAGTTTCAGCTTTCACGAACAGTGGAAATACCGTCGATCTCAGTAACCGTTTTTGCATCCGCCCGTTCAATGATTTTGAGGAGTGTGGATTGAATGGTTTCATCTTCCCTGGCATCACCGCCGCTTGCGAACGTTTGCTTCTGGGGTTCCGCGCCCTCTTCCTCAGTGTAAGAAATCACAACCTCGCTGGCTGAATCGGGCGTTTTGCCAGAGTTCGCTTTACCAAAGTACTCGAGCGAAACCAACGGATAGCCGTGAAAGCCCTTCTTAACCTGCTTCACAATACGCTTTTTTGCTTTATCCACATTCATAGTGAGGGCCTGTCGCCGCGGTTGTTATCTGGGTGCACATCCGCACCCAGTCGATACCATTCGCCAATTCTATGCCCTTAACCCCATCCAAAATAGCTCTGCCGCGGTTTTCCATGGTTAATCAAGCACCTCAACCTTCCCCGCTTTGCATTCAAATCGATTGCCTGATATTGCCTTAACTTGTATTTTGCTCAAATTAACCTTCATTCCTTTCTGTAACGTTTTTCCATTTTTCATAAGTGACTTGATCGTTGGTGGCTCAATACGCACTGTACTTGCACATTTTTCTTTCCATTCCGGATGTGATGGTGCGTCAATGATATGTCTACTCCTGCCAGCATTATGTCGATATATACCTACAACATCACTACCTAACAACCACGAACCTGAAGGAAGATAATCTGGATCGGATTTCGATTGATAGGGTGTATGCGTAAATTGTTTTTTGTGTTCAGCATCACACCGCTCTCCATGCTTAACCGTTTGAGCTGCCTCTTGTCGCTTAGCGGCCACAAGACAATAGCGCCAACAGAGTTTGTATCCATGCTCGGAACATTGGCCTGCCTTGTCCCGATAAGAAAGTGAGTCTGCAAACACTGTATTACCATAAACAAGTAATACCACCAAAACGTAAATCGGAAATAATATGACATTCATAAACAACCCCTTTGCCTGATTGTTATGTTTTCTTTCGTGATCTGTAAAACATCTGTCAGAATTTGCATGCCTAACAGTGACTAGGTAGCGCGCTTCGTTATAGCAATCAATGGCTTCCATCACCTTCTGAACTTCAACAGTCGACAACCGCTGCTCGATTTGAGCCTTGATAAAGCCGACATGCCCACCACCGTGGGCCACGCTCTCCGGCATGGGTGTTTTGAATGTGGAATCCCCGACAAAGATCTCGTGCTGGGAAACAATGATGTGGTCAATCTGGGTGGTGCCGGCTTCGGTGGGCAGGGCAACGTTCTTGATCAGGTGGCAACGGGTTTTACCTAGGGAGACTCTGAATAAGTCCCCAAAATCAGCGATAATACGGCCATCATCAACCGCATAGGATTCGTTGCCACCATGGATCAGATCACCTTCTCCGAAGCCGAGTACCAGACCAAGAAGCGC
>PBED01000009.1:0-149405 GCA_002718255.1 Marinobacter sp.
AATCGCCAACTTCGACCATGACCACTCGGATCTGGCACTACCAGGCTTGGTCTGCGAAGGTTGTTGGAGCACTATGAGAAATCCGGGCTAACCACCCACAACTAAAGCCTGGCAGTTCGGCGCAGGTTAGTCGTCCTGAATCGAGAGCCTGTCGACCGAGGACGACAATTTATCCGCCCCCTGGGCATCGGCACCCAGTTTGATCATCAGGCGCAGGTCGTTAGCAGAATCAGCATGAGCCAGGGCGTCCTCATAAGTAATCGACCCTTCTGCATAGAGCTGATAAAGCGCCTGGTCAAAGGTCTGCATGCCGGATTCGTTGGATTTGGACATCAGCTCTTTCAGCCGATGCACCTCGCCCTTCCGGATGAGGTCCGATACCAGCGGGGTATTGATCAGCACCTCGATAACCGCCTTACGGCCCTTGCCATCTGGCGTTGGCACCAGCTGCTGAGCCACGATCGCCTTGAGGTTCAGGGACAGGTCCATCCAGATCTGGTTGTGCTGTTCCGGCGGGAAGAACTGGATGATCCGGTCCAGCGCCTGGTTGGCGTTGTTGGCGTGCAGGGTCGCCAGACACAGGTGACCGGTCTCGGCGAATTGCACGGAATATTCCATGGTCTGCCGGGTACGAACCTCACCGATCAGAATAACGTCTGGTGCCTGGCGCAGGGTGTTCTTCAGGGCCACTTCAAAGCTCTCGGTGTCGATACCCACCTCGCGCTGGGTGACGATACAACCCTGATGCTGGTGCACGAATTCGATCGGGTCTTCGATGGAAATGATGTGGCCACGGCTGTTGCGGTTACGATGCCCGAGCATGGCCGCAAGGGACGTAGACTTGCCGGTACCGGTAGCGCCCACGAACATGATCAGGCCACGCTTGGTCATGGCCAGTTCCTTGATTACCTCCGGCAACGACAGATCATCGATTTGCGGGATCTTTACCTCGATCCGACGCAGCACCATCCCGCACAGGTTGCGCTGGAAAAAGGCAGAAACACGGAAACGGCCAATGCCACGGGCACTGATAGCGAAGTTACACTCATGGGTTTCCTCGAATTCGGCGCGCTGCTTGTCGTTCATGGCGCCGTAAACGAACTCCCTGGTCTGCTCCGGCGTCAACGCGTTCTTGGTGACCGGTAGAACCTTCCCGTTCACCTTCATACTCGGCGGCACACCCGCTGTAATAAACAGGTCCGAACCGCCCTTCTCCACCATCAGCCGTAACAGTTTTTCGAATTCCATTTTTGTACCCAGTCTTCTTTGTTTGGTGCCTGACTTCCAGGCACCAGGAACCTACCAGTTAAAAATTATCGGGCATCTTGGCCTTGGCCCGCGCCGCTTCACGGGAAATAAGCCCTTTCTGCAGCAGCCGCTCCAGGCACTGGTCCAACGTCTGCATGCCCAGTGAACCGCCGGTCTGGATCGACGAATACATCTGCGCGATCTTGTCTTCCCGGATCAGGTTCCGGATCGCAGACGTACCGATCATGATCTCGTGCGCCGCAATCCGGCCGCCGCCCATTTTCTTCATCAGGGTCTGGGATATAACTGCCTGCAGGGATTCTGACAGCATCGACCGCACCATGGACTTTTCCTCCGCCGGGAACACGTCGACCACACGGTCAATGGTCTTGGCGGCAGAGGTGGTGTGAAGTGTGCCGAACACAAGGTGGCCCGTTTCGGCCGCCGTCAGCGCGAGGCGGATGGTTTCCAGATCCCGAAGCTCACCCACCAGAATGATGTCGGGGTCTTCCCGCAGTGCTGAACGCAGTGCTTCGTTGAAGCCCAGGGTATCGCGGTGAACTTCACGCTGGTTGACCAGACATTTCTTGGAGTCGTGTACAAATTCAATGGGGTCTTCAATGGTAAGAACGTGTTCGTAGCGGGTGTCGTTGATGTAATCGATCATCGCCGCCAGCGTGGTGGACTTACCCGAGCCCGTCGGGCCGGTCACCAGTACCAGACCACGAGGCACTGAAGACACGTCCTTGAACACCTGCCCCATACCCAGATCTTCCATGGTCAGTACTTTGGAAGGGATGGTCCGGAACACGGCGCCTGCGCCACGGTTCTGGTTAAAAGCGTTAACACGGAAACGGGCGACGCCCGGAACTTCGAAGGAGAAGTCGGTTTCCAGGAATTCCTCGTAGTCCTTACGCTGCTTGTCATTCATGATGTCGTAGATGAGCCCGTGGACTTCTTTGTGCTCCATGGGCGGCAGGTTGATGCGGCGTACATCACCATCAACACGAATCATCGGGGGCAAACCGGCAGAGAGGTGCAAGTCAGACGCACCCTGTTTCGCCGAAAAGGCAAGCAGTTCAGTAATATCCATAGGAATCCTCGGAAGGCTTTTTCTTTTATCCCGGTAGCTTCCGCCCGGCGGGGCCCCGGCGCGGTTCACTTGGCATTTCAGTGACCTGCGGGTAACGTGTCACCGTACAAGTGACAGACCGAGCGTGGCATTCTCACACTATGAGCAGCATAGCAGACAACATCGGGAGCGTAACCCGACGCATACAAAAAGCAACATTGCAGGCAGGCCGTGCGCCCGGGTCTGTGCATTTGCTCGCCGTCAGCAAAACCCGACCACCGGAAGACCTGCGGGAAGCCTTCGCTGCCGGGCAGCGGGCCTTTGGTGAGAACTACCTCCAGGAAGCGCTGAAAAAGATCGAGGCGCTGTCTGGTCTTGACGGACTGGAATGGCATTTCATCGGCCCGATCCAGTCCAACAAGACCCGGCAGATGGCCTCTGCCTTCGCCTGGGTGCACAGCGTGGACCGCCTCAAGATTGCCCGTCGCCTGAGCGAACAGCGCGATCCTGCGCTGCCGCCATTGAATATCTGTCTTCAGGTCAATATTAATGAGGAAGAGAGCAAATCCGGCTGCACTCTGGATGAGCTGCCGGATCTGGTGGCCGAAATCGGCGAATTGCCAAACCTCAGCCTGAGAGGGCTGATGGCCATTCCGGATCCGGATCAGCCCGAAGCAGGGTTAAGAGCCAGTTTCCGGAAACTTGCCAATACTCTGAAACAGCTGCGGTCAGACCATCCCGACGCCGGCCCACTCGACACACTGTCGATAGGCATGTCCGGCGACCTGGAAGTCGCGATTGCGGAAGGCGCCACCTGGGTACGGGTCGGCACTGCCCTATTCGGCAAACGCCCAGTAAAGAGCTGAACCGGCCGGTTCCTGCTATGATCAGGGCCGGACGTTTAACCGATCAACCGGGGAGTTAACCTTGAGCACATCACCAACCATTTCTTTTATTGGCGCCGGCAACATGGCCAGCGCCATCATTGGCGGTATGCTGGATAACGGCTATAAGGCCGGCAATATCTGGGTCAGCGCGCCGGATGACGCGCACCTGCAGACAATCCGCAAGCGCTTCGGCGTTAGCGTCACCACAGACAACCGGTACTGCGCCCAGCAGGCTGACATGGTAGTTCTGGCGGTGAAACCCCAGGTCATGGCCGATGTCTGTCGCGACATTGCACCAGTGGTCCAGAACACTCGCCCACTGATGGTATCCATCGCCGCCGGCCTGACAGCGGATACCCTCGACGGTTGGCTTGGTGGCGGCCTGCCGATGGTCCGGGTAATGCCCAATACACCGTCCCTGGTCGGCAAAGGGGCTGCAGGCCTGTTTGCCAACAAAGAAGTGAAAGACAAGCAGAAGAAGATGGTGGAATCGGTGTTCGAAAGCATCGGGTCAGCGCTCTGGGTTGAGGACGAAAACCTGCTGCACGCGGTTACCGCTCTCTCCGGCAGCGGCCCCGCCTATTTCTTCCTGATGCTTGAGGCGCTTGAGGAAGCGGCCACCGAGGCTGGCATTGCCGCCGGAACCGCGAGGGAACTGGCTATCCAGACCATGGCGGGAGCCGCGGAAATGGCCGGTCGAAGCGAGCACGATCCCGGCCAGCTCAAGCGTAATGTGATGTCTCCTGGCGGAACTACCGAACAGGCCATCAACACGTTCGAGGAAGGTGGTATGCGCGATCTGGTAGCCAAAGCGTACAAGGCCGCCTTCAAGCGTTCGGAAGAAATGGCCAAAGAACTGGCAGGCAAACAGTAACCGATAACGGAGACACGGCTTCATGCTGGCAGATATTCTGATTACCATCCTGCTCATCGCATCCACCTTTTACCTGACCATTGTGCTGCTTCGGTTCCTGCTTCAACTGGCCAGGGCCGACTTCTACAATCCCATCACTCAATTCGTGGTCAAGGCCACCAATCCACCGCTACGCCCGCTACAGCGGGTTATTCCTGGCCTGGGCGGTTTCGATGGAGCTTCGCTGGTTCTTGCAGTCATCATTCAGGGCATCACCTTCTTCCTGATCCTGGTGGCGCTGAACGGCGGCATTCCGGCCATAAATCCGATTACGCTGCTGGTGTGGGCGGTACTGAACGTACTGGACCTGATCGTGAAGATCTATTTCTGGTCGGTAATTGCAGTGGTCGTCGTCAGTTGGATCGCGCCGGGCAGCGGCCATCCGGCCATCCAGCTGGTCGCCCAGATCACCGAGCCGGTCATGCGCCCGGTGCGCAATATCATGCCCTCCATGGGCGGCCTGGACCTGTCACCCATCATCGTTTTCCTGATTCTGAACGTGATCTCAGTGGTGATTGAACACATGAAAATGGCCGCAGGCCTCGGCTCCATCGGGCTCGGTATGTAAACGCCGTCTCAAATATACATTTTGTAACACTTAGCCACGAAATCCATCATTCCCGAGCTGCAAAGTCATGTAACTGATTTTGCAGCTTTTTTAGTGAATTTCCGGCAAGTTTGGCCATTTCTTCCACTCCGGCCCAGCCACAAACTTGGAAATAACAGGATAGTATTAACGGTAATTAATCCGTCACCCGTGAGCACCCCGTTCTGAGCGGGATACCAGGAAGTCGCGCAGAAGGAAAATCCGATGAACCAACAGGGAACTCTGTCGCAGCAGGTAGAGGCTTATCACAACTGGAAAAAAGAGCTGATCCGCCAGATCGGCAGGTACCGGCTGTGGCTGCAGGATAACAATCTGTTCTCCGACGATGTCAGCACCCGCATACGCCACGGGCTGGAGCTGCTGATTGAGGATGAACTGACCATTGCGTTTGTCGGCGAATACTCCCGCGGTAAAACCGAACTGATCAACGCCCTGTTCTTCTCCGAGTATGGCCAGCGCATGCTGCCGTCCCAGGCGGGGCGCACGACCATGTGCCCCACGGAGCTGTTCTTCGATCGCAGCGCCAATGAAAACTACCTGCTCCTGCTTCCCATCGAGACCCGAAACGGCGAACTGTCCCTGCAGCAGTTGCGCAAGCAGCCGGAACGCTGGGTCAAACATGAGCTGGATGAGCGCGACCCTGAGATCATGCGGGAGGTGCTTGCCGAGGTTGCCCGCGTCAAGAGTGTGCCACCTGAGGAGGCTCGCGCACTCGGCTTCGACGAAGGCATGCTCGAGAATGATCGCAACAACCCGGGCAATGTACTCGTACCTGCCTGGCGGAACGCACAGATCAGCATCCGCCACCCCCTGTTCGAGCGCGGCCTGCGGATCCTCGATACGCCGGGCCTGAATGCTCTTGGCTCCGAGCCGGAGCTGACGATCAGCATGCTGCCCCGCGCCCATGCGGTGATCTTTGTGCTGAGTGCCGACACCGGTGTGACTGCCAGCGACATGACCATCTGGAAAGAGCACATCGACACCCAGCACGCCGATCATCGCGCCGGCCGCTTTGCCGTGCTGAACAAGATCGACGTGCTCTGGGATGACCTCCAGGGCGAGCGCCACACTAACGAGGCGATTGAGCGGGTGCGCGGTTATACGGCCGACCACCTGGGCATGCGCCAGCACGATGTCATCCCGGTTTCTGCCAAGCAGGGGCTGGTCGCAAGGGTGAAGAAAGACAACGACCTGTTCGACCGTTCCAATATCAATCAGCTTGAGCAGCTGATTATCCAGCGCATCCTCATGCACAAGGAACAGCTGATCACCCAGAGTCTGATCAACGACCTGCTGGGCATGCTCCAGAACAGCCAGGCAGCAATGCAGTACCGCCTCGAATCCCTGGAGGAAGAGCTTCAGGCGTGCGCGGGCGTTACCATGGACAAGGCAGCGCTGGGCCGCCTCGCAGAACGCGCCCAGAAAGACTACGACTTTTACTACAAGAAGCTGATCACCCTGCGCTCCAGCCGTCGCCTCATGGACTCCCAGGGCGACCTGTTGAAGAAGCTGGTGAGCGAAGACCGCTTCGAAGCCCATGCGGAACATGTACGTACCAGTATGTCGAAGAGCTGGACCACTGCGGGGATGAACCGCGCCATGGATCAGTTTTTCGAACTGCTCGAAAGCGACTTGACCAACCTTCTGAGCGAAGGGCACCTGGCCGAAAAAATGGTGGGCGCGATTTACCGTCGCTATAACGAAGACAACCGGGCACGTCACCTTGAGCCCATCCCGCTGCGGGCCGGGCGCCATGTTATTGCCATCCGCGAGTTGCGCAAAAAAGCGAGACGCTTCCGCATCAGTCCGAAGAACCTGCTCACCGAGCAGTCGGTCCTGGTTCGCCGTTTTTTCAATGTCATGGTGGGCGAAGCCCGCACACTGCATGCCCGTGTACGCCAGGACGTTGAGCGCTGGCCATCGGAAGCCCTGCTACCGATCATGCAGTATTCCATGGAGCAGAAGCAGCTTCTGGAGCACCAGATCCGGCGCCTTCGCGATATGGTCCGCAACGACAAGGACAGCCGCACCGAGCGCCTGCGCCTGACCAACACCATTGCCGACCTGCGCAGGCAACTGGAACTGGCCGACGCGATGCAGCGCCAGATCCGCAAGCCGGCCCCCACCCTGATCCAGCAAAAAGTGGTGAACATCTCCGGCGCTGTGTAGTGTCCCGTCTGGCTCATGCCGAGCCCTTCGGCTTTTCAGAAGCTCAGTAGGTTAAGGCATGAGCCAGACGGGACACTAAGCCCCGCAAGCGCGACCATTCAGGCGGTTGCAGCCATCACGCCCCGGCTTTAAACTGCTGGGCTGGCGATGGCTTTGTCATTGCTTTTCCAGACACTTACGGATCGAACCAGGAACCATTCGCGCCGATGCCTGATACCCTGCCTGCGGATTCTGTCGGGATTGTCTCCCCGCAGACCTATCATTTCGACGCTCCCATCGATCTGGCCTGCGGCCAGTCCCTGGAAAACTATGACCTGGTGGTGGAAACCTACGGCACCCTGAATGCCGACGCCAGCAATGCCGTTCTTATCTGCCATGCCTTAAGCGGCCATCACCATGCGGCCGGCTACCACTCTGCCGAGGACCGCAAACCCGGCTGGTGGGACAGCTGTATCGGCCCCGGGAAACCCATCGATACCGATCGTTTTTTTGTTGTCAGCCTGAACAATCTGGGGGGCTGCCACGGCAGCACCGGCCCCAACAGCATCAATCCCGAAACCGGAAAGCCGTTTGGCCCGGAGTTTCCGGTTATCACCGTGGGCGACTGGGTCAAGAGTCAGGCGCTGCTGGCAGATCGGCTCGGCATTCAATGCTGGGCGGCCGTTGTTGGCGGTTCCCTCGGCGGCATGCAGGCCCTGCAGTGGAGCCTGGACTACCCCGATCGCCTGCGGCATGCGGTGGTGATTGCGTCCACTCCGCGATTGACCGCCCAGAATATTGCCTTCAATGAAGTGGCACGCCAGGCAATAACCTCTGATCGGGAGTTTCACGACGGGCGCTATTACGACTTTGATACGGTTCCCAGGCGTGGCCTTATGCTGGCGCGGATGGTTGGCCATATCACGTATCTGTCTGATGCCTCCATGGGCGAGAAATTTGGCCGCGAACTCCGTGACCAGGCTTACAAGTTTGGTTATGACGCGGAGTTCCAGGTCGAGAGCTACCTCCGCTATCAGGGCGAACGCTTTTCCGAATCGTTTGACGCCAACACCTACCTGTTGATGACCCGTGCCCTGGACTACTTTGATCCGGCCTACGAGTTTGGCGGCGACCTCTCGAAAGCACTGGCAGCGGCCAGTTGCGAATACCTGGTGTTGTCATTCAGCACCGACTGGCGCTTCACGCCGGCCCGCTCGGAAGAAATGGTCAATGCCATGATTGGCGCGCGCAGAAAGGTCAGCTACGCCGAGGTGGACGCACCCTGGGGACACGACGCGTTTCTGATTCCGACCCCGCGGTACACTGACATCTTTAACGCCTACATGGACCGGGTAGCACGGGAGGTCGGCGCATGAGACCGGATCTCGAAATCATCCAGCAGTGGGTTCAGCCCGGCCACCATGTTCTGGACCTGGGCTGTGGCGACGGCACTCTGCTTGATTTCCTTCAGCGGGAACGGGGTGCCAGTGGCTTCGGCCTGGAGATTAACCCGGACCACATCACCGCCTGCATGGGCCGCGGAGTGGCGGTTATCGAACAGAACCTGGACACCCAGGGGCTGGGGAACTTTGAAGATGGCAGTTTCGATATTGTTCTGATGACCCAGGCGCTTCAGGCGGTCCGGCGCCCTGACAGGGTACTGGATGAAATGCTGCGGGTTGGCAGCGAAGGCATCGTGACCTTCCCCAACTTTGCTCATTGGCGATTGCGCTGGGGACTGACTTTGAGCGGTCGTATGCCCGAATCCGAGGCACTGCCGTATAAATGGTATAACACGCCCAACATAAGGTTGTGCACCTTCAAGGATTTTGAGGCACTGTGCCGTCAGAAAGGCATCAGGATCAAAAGCCGCCGGGTGGTTGACGGCCAGCACCAGAACAGCTGGCTGGCTCGTCTCTGGCCGAACTTGTTGGGCGAAATTGCCATTTACCGAATCACACGGGAGACCTAGCAATGATCGCAAAAACCTTTTCCACATTCCGTACGCTGCTGGCAATTACGCTGATTGGCCTGTTCAGCCTGCAGGCACAGGCCGGCTCGAAGGATTTCGGAGACTACAAGGTACTCTGGAGTGTCCTGCCCAGCACCTTCCTGGCTCCGGAAGTCGCCCAGGCCAATAATCTTCAGCGGAGCAAGGGCATAGGCATCGTCAATATCTCCATCATAGAGGAAAACGACGATGGCTCAATGTCCCCGGTGAGCGGCCAGGTGGAAGGCAAGGTAACCAACGATGTCCAGCAGGTGCGCTTCCTGGCGTTCCGCCGCATCCAGGAGGGCGACTCCGTGTACTTTATTGCCGAGTATCAGTATTCCTCCGGCGAACTGATGACTTTCAATATTACCGCACGCCCTACCGGACACCAGCAGGACCTGGCGGTACGGTTTGCTCACACACTGTTCAGCGATTAAGCCTCTATGACCAACCGACTTGTCATCGCCAGCAATAACAAGGGCAAAATCGCCGAGTTGACCGAGCTCCTGGCACCTCTTGGCATGACGCCGATTGCCCAGGGCGATCTGGGCGTCGGTGAAGCCGAGGAGCCGGCGGTCACCTTTGTAGAAAACGCGATTCTCAAAGCGCGCCACGCGGCCCGGGAAACCGGGCTGCCAGCACTCGCTGACGACAGTGGTCTGGCGGTGGACGCGCTTGAGGGCCGTCCGGGCGTGCGCTCTGCCCGCTTTGCCGGCGATGATGCAACCGATCAGGACAATGTGGACGCGCTGCTCGACGCCATGGCGGGCGTGCCGGACGGGCAGCGGGGCGCCCAGTTTCACTGTGTGCTGGTATACCTGCGCCATGCCGAAGACCCGACCCCGATCATCTGCCATGGCCGCTGGCCGGGCTCGATCCTCAGATCCCCTCAGGGCGATGGCGGCTTCGGTTATGACCCGGTGTTCCTGGCACCAGAGCACGGCTGCAGTGCGGCGGAACTGTCTCGCGCCGAAAAGGGCAGCATCAGCCACCGCGGACGCGCCCTTAAGATTCTGCTGGATCAGCTGAAGGCCGAGGCCTGAAACAGTTGAGTAATACCAGCCCCGGGGACGATCAGCAGCCAGCGGCGGTTAGGCCGCCGTTGAGCCTCTATATTCACGTACCCTGGTGCGTGCGGAAGTGCCCCTACTGTGACTTCAACTCCCACGCTTTCACCGGGACAATCCCGGAATCCGCCTATCTGCAGGCTCTGCTCGAAGATCTCGACCAGGACCTGGCCTTTGCCACCGATCGACCAATAGAGACCGTGTTCATCGGAGGCGGCACTCCGTCCCTGATGAGCGGCGACTTCTACGATCGCCTGTTCAGGGAACTGCGGGCACGCCTTGCCTTCGCCACAAATGCCGAAATTACCCTGGAAGCCAACCCCGGCACGCTCGAAGCCGGCCGGTTCGACGCGTTCCGGGCAGCGGGCATCAACCGTCTGTCCATCGGGGTCCAGAGTTTCAATCCCGACCATCTCAAAACGCTGGGGCGCATTCACGATGCCGATGCCGCCCACCGGGCCATACGCGCCGCTCGCCGTGCCGGGTTCGATAACTTCAATATCGATCTGATGCACGGTCTGCCGGGCCAGACGCCCGGGCAGGCACTTGAGGACATCCAGACTGCCCTGGACTACAAACCACCGCATCTCTCCTGGTACCAGCTGACCCTCGAGCCCAATACCGAGTTTTACAGCCGTCCGCCAGAACTGCCCGACGACGATCATCTCTGGGACATCTATCGCCGGGGTTCCGATTACCTGCACCAACACGGCTACGAGGATTACGAAGTCTCGGCCTGGAGCCTCCAGGGAAGGGCCTCCCGTCACAATCTGAACTACTGGACGTTCGGGGACTACCTGGCCCTCGGGGCTGGGGCCCACGGCAAGATCAGCCTGGTGGACGGGGGTATCAGGCGATACTGGAAGACCCGGCAGCCGGACGCTTACCTGAACCGGATCGGCAGCCGAACGGCCGGTTCTGATGCGATTGCCGTGGACGATCTGCCGCTGGAATTCCTGATGAACGCCCTCAGACTGAAAGAAGGAGTGGATGAAAGCCTTTTTTCTGAACGAACGGGTTTACCCCTGACAACAGTTGGAGTAAAACTTGAACAACTGCGGAATGAAAAGCTGCTGGTAAGCGATCGACTCCAGGCAACCGACCTGGGCCAGAGATACCTTAACAGCCTGTTGGAGCGTTTTCTGTAATGGACCCTGCACACGGAGTGGCAGCATTTCCCAAAAGCCTGAAAGCCAGCCTGGTCGTGGCTGCCGTGCTGCTGTTCGCTCTGCTTATGGTCAACCAGCCTCTGCAGACGGCATCAGCACCCCAGGGTATCGTGAGCTATCAGCTGGCCGGGACTGCCGATCAGGCCCACGCCATTTTTCGCAGCTGGGGAAGCGAAGGGGTTGCCTGGGCGAAGGTTTCGCTGTGGCTGGACTTCCTGTTCATTCCTGCCTACATGCTGGCCCTGATTCATCTTACCCGGCACTTTACCCGTGATCGCCCCGGCATTCGCGAGCGGGTGGGTGCCCGTTGGGTACGGGCCCTGTTCGCAACTGCCGGCCTGAGCGACGGTGCAGAGAACATTCTGTTGCTGAACAATTTCAACCCGCCCACCGATGAGATGAGCCTGTCCGCAACCCTATGCGCACTCATCAAATTCACGGCGCTCACGCTCGGCATCGCCGGGCTGGTCATCATCCGGGCGTCACGGCGCCACCCGCTCGCGCATCACTGACCCCCGATCAACGCCTCTTAATTGGTGCGATAGAACAACAGGTCCCAGACACCGTGACCGAGGGTTTCGCCCCGCTTCTCAAACTTGGTAATTGGACGGTCGTCAGGGCGCGGTGAATAGCCACCGGTCTCCTGGGTGTTGGCAAAGCCCTCGGACTCGCTCATCACCTCGAGCATATGCTCGGCATAATTCTCCCAGTCGGTCGCCAGGTGCAGAATGCCGCCTACCCTCAACTTGTGACGAACCCGCTGGACAAACTCGTGCTGGATCAGCCGGCGCTTGTGATGCTTTTTCTTGTGCCAGGGATCGGGGAAGAACACCATCACGCGATCCAGGCACGCATCCGGAAGGCAGAGGTCAATCACATCGTTGGCATCAATACTGTAAATCCGGACGTTTTCCAGGCCACGGTCCTCGATCTCCTTGAGCAACGCGCCAACACCGGGCTGATGAACTTCAACCCCGATAAAATCCTGTTCGGGAGCGGCCTCAGCCATGTCGGCCAGGGACCGCCCCATACCAAAACCGATTTCCAGGTTCAGCATGTTGTCGCGGCCGAACACTTCCCTGGGATCAATCATTCCGTCCTCACGGGTCAGCCCGTACTTCGGCCAGCTCCGCTCGAACGCCTTTTTCTGGCCTTCCGTCATCCGGCCCTGGCGCAAAACAAAGCTGCGCACACCGCGACGGGTGGTGACCGGCGAATCGGCGGCCTCTTTGGGATCTTGCGGTTCTTTATGGTCTGTCATCTGCAATCCTTAACCGCAGGCAGCGGGTCATGGTTAACGGGATTTGCCAACAGTTTACCAGAGTGTTGTCGCTCAGGCGGAGACCACCGAGTTGCGGCCCTGCTGTCGGTCGAGCTGCCGGTAACCCAGAGCCTCAACCAGATGGCTCTGTCGTAGCTCCTCGCTGCCTTCAAGATCGGCAAGCGTTCGGGCAACTCGCAATATGCGGTGCAGTGCACGGGCCGAAAGCCCCAGCTTTTCCATGGCACCGGTGAGCAACTGCTCGCCCTGGCGATCCAGCCGGCACGCAGCCTGCAACGCACGCCCGGACAAGGCCGCATTCAGGCAACCCCGCTCTGATTGCCGGGCTCTGGCAATCAGGACACGCTCCCGGACGGTGGCGCTGGTTTCGCCATCCCCGCCCGACTGCATCAATACGTCGCCACCCTGCACAGGCACCTCCACATGCAGATCAAACCTGTCCAGAAGGGGGCCGGAAATTTTCGACCGGTAACGGGTAACCTGTTGCGGCGTACACTGACACTCGATGGTGGGATGACCACTGTAGCCACAGGGGCAGGGATTCATTGCAGCCACGACCTGAAATCGCGCCGGAAAATTCACCTGCCGTGCTGCCCGGCTGATCGAGATTTCGCCGGTTTCCATCGGCTCACGCAGGACCTCCAGCACCCGGCGTTCAAACTCTGGCAACTCGTCGAGAAACAGTACGCCCCGGTGAGCCAGTGAGATTTCTCCGGGCCTGGGGCTGCTGCCTCCGCCCACCAGGGCCACCGCTGAAGCGGTATGATGGGGCGCCCGGAAAGGCGGCTGGCGCCAGCCCCCGGCCCGAATCGGCAGCCCGGCCACCGAGTGTACGCTGGCGACTTCCATGGCCGCAGCATCATCGAGGCCCGGGAGAATTCCGGGCAGGCGACTGGCCAGCATACTCTTGCCGGTGCCGGGTGGGCCGAAGAACAAAAGATTGTGGCTACCTGCCGCAGCCACTTCCAGTGCCCGGCGGGGAACCCGCTGACCACGGACATCCGACAGGTCCGGCACTTCCCTGTTGCTGCCCGGCGCCTGTTCCAGCGAGGACCTGGGCACCGGCACCAGGCGGGCGCGGCCACTCAGGTGCTCGCACACGGCCAGCAGGTGGCCGGAAGCCAGAACGTCACCCTGGCTGGCCAGGGCCGCCTCCTCGGCATTGCCCTGGGGAACCAGCAGGTTTCGTTGCTCCTGCCGGGCGGCTAATACCGCCGGCAGCACGCCTTTAAGCGGCCTCAATGCACCATCAAGGGACAATTCGCCGAGAAATTCGCAGTCCGAAAGGCTCTCGGCCGGAATCTGGCCCGAGGCCGCCAGAATGCCCAGGGCAATAGGCAGATCAAAGCGACCACCCTCTTTGGGCAAGTCGGCAGGGGCAAGATTAATGGTGATTCTCCGGGCGGGGAACTCGAACCCGGCGTTCAGAAGGGCACTGCGAACACGCTCTTTGCTCTCCCTTACACCGGTTTCCGGCAGCCCCACAATCGAGAGCGCAGGCAAGCCGCCTGAGAGATGGACTTCAACGGTAACGGCGGGCGCCGACACGCCAATGGTGGCGCGGGAATGAACGATAGCAAGCATGACAACCTTCCATGGTAATGACCGGAACTGCTTGCCCGGCGTCCTGCCGGGCGTGTCCGTGGTTTACTGTTTTGGCAGGGAATTTTCCAGTTCGGCTACCCGCTTCTCGAGTGCGTCCACCTTTTCACGGGTCTTCAGCAGGACCGCCTGCTGGGCGTCGAACTCTTCCCTCGTTACCAACTCCAGGCGGGACAGGACGGACATCACGGTGGCCCGGGCCTGGGTTTCAAAATCTTCCCGTGCAGCGCGGGCCATGTCCGGTACAAACTGGCCAAACTGGCCCTGCAGCTGAGCAAAAATATCCTGTGGACCTTTCACACATCACCTCACACATTTCTGAAATATCCGGCTTCGACTAAAAGAGAGGGCCTGTTACCGGTTTGCAGGAGTGTATCACACCGCAGCCCCTGCCATACTGTAGGCGGTCGGCCCTATAATAGCGGTCGAACGGTCAGGCAGCCCGCTCCAATTTGGCTCACTGGCCGGCTACCCGCTTCATTTTGGTGCACAACTTTGCGCCATTCTGGTACGCGGACATCGTAGCCTGTTGTTTTAAATATATTTTTTTGCGTTGGCATACCCGATGCTAAAGCTCTCGTACGCAATCCGCACGATTGGTGTGCGAGGTGGCAGCATCCCGAGCTCAACAACCGGCCGACGGGCCCTCACTGTTGAGACGGCTTTACCAAGGAGAAAGCAATGAAACTTGTGACAGCGATCATCAAGCCTTTCAAATTGGACGATGTCCGTGAGGCATTATCCGAGATTGGCGTTCAAGGCGTAACCGTCACTGAAGTCAAAGGCTTCGGTCGGCAAAAAGGCCACACAGAACTCTATCGTGGCGCGGAATACGTGGTGGATTTCCTGCCCAAGGTGAAGGTGGAAGTTGCTATCGGCGACAACCTTCTGGACCAAGTTATCGAGTCCATCACCAAGGCGGCCAACACCGGCAAGATCGGTGACGGCAAGATCTTCGTGACTGAACTGGCTCAAGCCATCCGGATCCGGACTGGCGAAACCGGCGAAGAAGCGGTCTGAACCAGCTCTGATTTTTCGATCAGCCAACGCAAAAAAATTTATAACCTGAAAAGCCTCGTGCGGAGGGCTTCATATGGAAAGCAATCTTAATCACATTTTTGAACTCCAGTATGCGCTGGATACCTTTTACTTCCTGATTTGCGGTGCCCTGGTCATGTGGATGGCCGCTGGCTTTGCCATGCTGGAAGCCGGCCTGGTGCGTGCCAAGAACACCACTGAAATCCTGACCAAGAACGTGGCCCTGTTTGCGGTCGCCTGTACCATGTACCTGATTGTCGGCTACGACATCATGTACGACGGCGGTATCTTCCTGAGCGGTGTAACAACCGTTGCCGAGATGGACGACGCAGCGATCGCGGGCGTTATTGCAGCCTCCACTGAAGCCGGCTTCGGCGACATGGGCGAATACAGTGGCGCTTCTGACTTCTTCTTCCAGGTTGTTTTCGTTGCAACCGCCATGTCCATCGTTTCCGGCGCCGTGGCTGAGCGCATGAAGCTCTGGGCCTTCCTGGCTTTCGCCATCGTTATGTGTGGCTTCATCTACCCGATGCAGGGTTCCTGGACCTGGAACGGCGACGCGGTATTCGGCATGTACGAGCTGAGCTACAGCGACTACGCCGGTTCCGGTATCGTTCACATGGCAGGCGCAGCAGCGGCCCTGGCAGGCGTTCTTCTCCTCGGTGCCCGTAAAGGCAAGTACGGCGCCAAAGGCGAAATCCGTGCCTTCCCGGGCGCCAACCTGCCCCTGGCAACGCTTGGTACCTTCATCCTCTGGATGGGCTGGTTCGGCTTTAACGGCGGCTCCACCCTGAAGCTGGGTGGCATCGGTGTCGCCAACGAAGTTGCCAACGTGTTCCTGAACACCAACGCAGCTGCAGCCGGTGGCCTGATTGCCGCCCTGATCGTGGCACGCCTGATGTTCGGCAAAGCGGACCTGACCATGGCCCTGAACGGTGCCCTGGCTGGCCTGGTTGCCATCACTGCAGAGCCGGCGGATCCTTCTCCCCTGCTGGCCACCATCATCGGCGCCATTGGCGGCACCCTGGTTGTCTTCTCCATCGTAACCATGGACAAGCTGCGCATTGACGACCCGGTCGGTGCCATCTCTGTCCACGGCGTGGTGGGTATCTGGGGTATCTTCGCGGTTCTCCTGTCCGACGCAGACGCTACCTTCATGGGTCAGCTGGTCGGCATGCTCACCATCTTCACCTGGGTATTCGTCACCAGTCTGATCGTCTGGGGCATCCTGAAAGCCGTCATGGGCATCAGGGTNTCNGANGAAGANGAGTACGAAGGTGTGGATCTGTCCGAGTGNGGNATGGAAGCCTATCCGGAGTTNGTCAGCGGCAAGCAGTAATCGNTGACACGNGCAANNAAAAAGGGGCGCCANNTGGCGCCCTTTTTTTGTCTGCTTTGTCTGCCCGCTTTCCCCTTAACCTTCTTCCGGACGGACCTCATCTTCCAGTGCATCCACCATGAACTGGGGCATCGCCAGGGCACCGTGATGAACCCCGGAATTATAGTATCGGGTCACGAACGGCCGGTTGTTGGCATCTTCCTCGCGGAAGTATTTGATCGGGTTTTCCTTGCTGGCCATGGTGCAGCTCCACCAGCCGGTGGGGTAGACCGGTTGCGGGAATGGCATGGTCTGCACATGCTCGAATCCGGCCTTACGCATGTCCTCGTGAATGCCCTTGATGATGCTGTCGGTGTGCAGCAGCGGTGATTCGCTCTGCTGGACAATAATGCCGCCTTCTCGAAGCGCCAACATGGCATCCCGGTAAAAATCCAGGGCAAACAGGCCTTCGGCCGGGCCGACAGGATCGGTGCTGTCGATAATAATGAGGTCGACACTGTTCGGCTCAATGTCCCGCATCCACTGGATACCATCTCCGAAGAAGAAATTGGCGCGCGGGTCACTGTTCGCTTCGCAAAGCTCCGGAAAATATTTTTCCGACATGCGGGTTACCCGCTCGTCGATTTCCACCTGCCAGGCTTCCTCAACGCCCGGATGCTTGAGCACCTCTTTCAGGGTGCCACAGTCACCGCCGCCGACAATCACCACCTTTTTGGGGTCCCGGTGGGTGAACAGGGCCGGATGGGTCATCATTTNGTGGTACAGGAAGTTATCGCGGGTGGTCAGCATCACGCAGCCGTCCAGAACCATCAGGTTGCCGAAGGTCTCGGTCTCGTAGATCTCCAGTTTCTGGAACGGTGTCTGCTCCTCGTGGAGCTTCTTTTTCACCTGAAGGGAGAACGCNGTNCCCTGATCCTGGAATACCTCGGTAAACCAGCCGTCATTGAGTGCTGTCATGTCTTGCCTCCCGATGTGGGCCATGGGCTGTGTTAAAAGGGCGTATTGTAGGGACGCCTTACCGTGAGCTAAAGCGATAATCGCGGCAACCGGCCAGATATTTTCCCTGCCCGGTTCTTTTAGCCCGTGGCGGGAATCCATACAATGTCGGCCAGAAGCCGGCTGCCGAACAATTCCCTGCCGGCCAGTGTTTCCTGACAGGATAGCAAGCATGAGCGAAGCCAGCGCCACCCCGGCCCACAAGGTTTACAACATTGCCCACTGGAGCGATGGCTACATTGGTGTCAATGATAAGGGCCAGGTGCTCATCCGCCCGGATCGTGGCCACAGCCCGGCCCGCATCAATCTGCCCGAACTGACCCGGACGCTGACCGAGTCCGGGGTCCAGTTGCCGGTACTTGTGCGCTTCGTTGACATCCTGCACGACCGCGTTAACAAACTCTGCAATGCCTTCAACAAGGTTGCAGAGGAGCACGCCTACCAGGGCGGCTACACGGCGGTTTACCCCATCAAGGTCAATCAGCAGCGCCGCGTGGTCGAAGAGCTGCTGGCTGCCGAGCCCGCCGCCTCCAACGGCCAGATCGGGCTTGAAGCAGGCAGCAAGCCAGAGCTGATGGCGGTGCTGGCAATGTCCCAGCAACCCGGATCGGTGATTGTCTGCAATGGTTACAAGGACCGGGAGTACATCCGTCTGGCCCTGATTGGGCAGACTCTCGGCCACCGGGTGTTCATCGTGGTCGAGAAAAAATCGGAACTGCCACTCATCCTGGAAGAGGCAAAAAGCCTGGGCGTTTCACCGCTGATCGGAGTTCGGGCCCGGCTGGCCACCATCGGCAAAGGCAACTGGCAGAACACAGGTGGTGAAAAGTCGAAATTCGGACTGTCTGCCAGCCAGGTCCTGGATGTCGTCGACACCCTGCGCGAGGCGGGTGCCCTGGACACCCTGCAACTTTTGCACTTCCATCTTGGCTCCCAGATTGCCAACATCCGTGACATCCAGACCGGTCTCCGGGAATGTGCCCGCTTCTACAGTGAACTGCGCCAGATGGGCGCTCCGGTGGGCACGGTGGATATCGGCGGCGGCCTGGGTGTGGACTACGAGGGCACCCGCTCCCGCAGCAGCTGCTCCATGAACTACAGCGTTTACGAATACGCCTATAACGTGGTGCATGTTCTGCAGGCGGAGTGTGATCGCCACGGCATTCCCCACCCGGACCTGATCAGCGAATCCGGCCGGGCCCTGACCGCCCACCATTCGGTGCTGGTAACCAACGTGATCGACCGCGAAGCACCGGAAAACCGGACGCCGGAACAACCAGACGATAACGCCTCCGCGCCACTGCACGACCTCTGGCGCGATCTCGACAGCCTGCAGGATACCAACACGCCGCGTTCATTGGCCGAGATCTACCACGACGTCCTGCATGCCATGGCCGACGTCCATGCGCAGTTTGCCCACGGCGTGCTCTCTCTGCAGGAACGGGCAGATGCGGAGACGCTGTACACCCGCTGTTGCCGCCTGCTTCGCAATCAGTTGGACAGCAGCAACCGGGCCCACCGGGAAATCATCGACGAGCTCAATGAGAAACTGGCCGAGAAGCTGTTTGTGAATTTCTCCCTGTTCCAGTCACTGCCGGATGTCTGGGGCATCGACCAGATCTTCCCGGTGATGCCGATCAACGGCCTGGACCGGCCGCTGAACCGCCGCGCCGTCATCCAGGACATCACCTGCGATTCGGACGGACGAATCGATCGTTACGTGGATGGCCAGGGCACCGAGACCACCCTGCCTCTACCTGAAGAAAAGACCGGCGAACCGCTGCTGATGGGTTTTTTCATGACCGGTGCCTATCAGGAAATTCTGGGGGACATGCACAACCTGTTCGGCGACACTCATTCCGTGGATGTCCGCTTGACGGCAGAAGGTGGCTACGAGATCAGCGACCCCATCACCGGCGATACCGTAGCCAAGGTGTTGCGCTATGTGAACTTTGAACCGGATGCCCTGGTGGAGGCCTACCGACGCAAGTTCGCCGCCTCCACCCTGGCGCCGGAGACCCAGTCAGCGCTGCTGGCGGAGCTGGCCGCCGGTCTTGATGGCTACACCTACCTGGAAGAATAGCCAGAGTCAGGGTTTCTGGTGCGTCCGACGCCAGGCGCTGGGCGAGAGGCCTTCCCATTTTCGGAAGGCCCGGCCAAAGTTGGAAGGGTCGCTGTAGCCGAGGGCGTCGGCAATCTCGTCGATGGTCAGCTCATTGCGCCGCAGCAGCTCCAACGCTCGGCGGTGGCGCAGGGAATCCTGCAACTGCTGGAAACGGACCCCTTCCGCTGCCAGCTGCCTGCGTAGTGTCCTCGTGGATATTTGCAGGTGCTCGGCCACGTCTTCCAGAGCCGGCAAGCGTTGACTCCGTCCCGTCTCAAGCAGGCGCATCACCCTGTCGGCTACCGATGTTGCTCCTTCGATAAATCGCATTTCCTCTTCGCACTGGGCCTCGGCAATCCGGCGTGTCACCGGATTCGACAGGGACATGGGCGAGTCCAGAAACACCCGCCTGAACCTTAACTGGTTCACACCGCTGCCAAACGAGATCTGACTGCCAAACAGCTGCCGATAGGCTGAGACATCTCCGGGCTCCGGAAAGTCTAAGAGGCAGCGGCCGCCGTCCAGGAGTCGTTGACCGAACAGTAAAAGGTTTACATCCATCAACGACGCCATCACCACGTCAACATTGAAACGGTATAGCTCCTCGATTCCGTGGGCCAGATCCAGCTGGATGACCGCCTCACGATCCTCCACGAAAAAAGACAGCCTCATGTAAACAAAACGGATCTGGAAATACTTGATCAACACGGTGAGCGCCTGCTCCAGGGTGTCGCAACTGATGGCAGCCTGGGCGAGGGAACCGTGGGTGGTAAACTTCAGTCGTTTGCCGAACTCCAGCCCCAGGGCAGGATCACCGCTTTGCGCCAGGCTTTCCCGACACAGGGCGCTGAACTGATCAACCGTGATGAAGTTGTCCGGGTGTCCAAGCATGGACGGACGGATTCCGGCGGCCGACAGCAACCGCCCACGCTGCAGGCCCCGATCCTCCGCCAACTGGCAGAGGATATCCGCATAGTGCGCCCGGATAACGGGCAAATTTCCGGAAATGCCGGGTGCATTCATGGGGATGGTTTTCTTCCGGTCTCGGTTTATTGCTCAGACTAGACCGCTCGGGCTGTTCCGGCAATTACCGGCGAGACGACCGGCAACCGTCTCTGGCGCCAGCTTTTTTGCATTTTTTTCGGACCGGCAGATCCAACGCGTAAACCACTCCGTAAATCTTGCGACTGACAAAACCGGGACGAGTGCATAGAATGATGACCAGAACAAGCTCAAATCATGCGACTGTCAAGGAGCGTCCGGTGACCACACTGGATCAAAAGCCAGCAAGTTCCGAGGGCCGCAAGGACCAATGGAGCCAAATGCTGCAGAAAGTGGGCAAGAACCAGGACCGCGAAGCGTACCACGCGCTGTTCGAGCATTTTGGCCCGCAAATCAAGTACTACGCCATGGCGAACGGTCTGGCGAGTCATGCGGAAGAGCTCGTGCAGGAAGTATTCGTGTCGATCTGGAGACGCTCATGCCTCTACGACTGGCGCAAGGCGGCGGCATCAACCTGGATTTTCACCATCGCCCGGAACCAGCGAATCGATATGCTGAGAAAGATGCAGCGTACCAGTGCTGAAATGCCGGTCGAGACAGAAGACCTTTGGCAGATTCCGGGTGAGAACGAAAACGAGCCGGTCACTTCTTTGCACCGTCTCATGTCCGAACGGCGAATCAGGGAATCCCTGAGTCATCTGCCGGAAGAACAGATTACGGTCATTGCCAAAGTGTACATGGAAAACAAGTCGCACCAGATGGTTGCGGACGAGTTGGACATTCCTCTTGGCACCGTGAAAAGCCGGGTTCGCCTGGCATTGAATAAACTGAAAGTGATTTTGCAGGACCAGAACGTATGACACGGCACCATCCCGACAGCCTGAGCCTGATGGAGTACAGCGCAGGTAACCTGAGCGAGCCCCATGCCCTGTGCATCAAGCTCCACCTGGACAAGTGTTCCCACTGCCGCAGCCGTGTGGACACGCTTGATAGCCTTGGGGCTGTGATGATGGAGCAGCAGCCAAAGGTGACTGTCTCTGAAAGCATGTTCGACAGCATTCTTTCAAAGATCGACAGCGAGCCGGCAGCTGAGCCGGCAGCAGCGGCTGCCCCGAGGGTCAGCGCCCTGCAGAAGCTACTGGGTGAAGATCTCAACAGCTTGCCGTGGAAGCGCCAGCTGGGTGATGTGAGCGTCCTGGACATCACCGACCGGTTCCCCGGTCAGAAAGAACAGGTTGTACTCCAGAAACTCGCTGCCGGCGGCAAAGCGCCTGCCCACACGCATCGCGGCGAGGAAACGACCATCGTCCTTCAGGGTGCGTTTGCAGACCAGAAAGGGGTGTTTAACCAGTGGGATTTCGTGGTCCTGAACGATGAGGACGAACACAAGCCCGTAGCGGTTGGTTGCGAGGACTGTATAACACTCTCCGTGTTGAGTGCTCCGGTGAAGCTCACGGGCACCTTTACCCGGATGCTCAATCCCTTTATTCGGTAACCTTCCGCCGAATGACGGACACGAAAAAGGGGCGATGGAAATCGCCCCTTTTTTGTAGCCGACACCAGGGTTGCCCGAACTACCAGGGCAGCTCTGTACCATCCCAGCTCAGAAACTTTCCGTTATCGTCTTCCCCCAGTCCATCGAGCACCTCCAGAAGGTTGGTAGCCGTCTCCTCTGGAGTATGCACGTTAAGCTTGGCGAGAGATTGGCTGAACGGTTCGCTCAACGCCGACTCAGTGGTGCCCGGATGCAACGAAACACAAGCTATCGGTTTGCATCGCCGGGGTAATTCGATGGACAGGTTACGCACCAGCATGTTGAGCGCCGCCTTGGAGCTCCGGTAGGCATACCAGCCGCCAAACCCGTTGTCGGTTATCGAGCCAACCTTGGCGGAAATAGCCACCACCCGTTTGAATGCCCGATGTCGCAGCCATGGCAATAGCGCCTGGGTCAGCAATCCGAAACCGGTTGCGTTGACAGCAAACGCACGCGCCATACTCTGCGGATCGAGGTCTTCAAGGCGCTTCTCCGGGAACATATCCGGCCCGTGAAGCAGCCCCGCGGCATAAATAAAGCTATCAATCCCATCCTCCCTGTTTAGCAGCGATTCCAGTGCCTCGGCAATCGCACCGGGCGCGGCACTGCTTTCGGCATCCCAGGGCAGCAAAGTGATGCGCTGATGGCTGCGCAAAGCGTCCGGCGCATTCTCCGGATCACGGCACAACCCGATCACCCTGGTTTGGGAATCACGCTCAAGCAACCGGCTTGCCAAAGCGCCACCGATTGCGCCGGAAACCCCGGCTATCAACACTTGTTTCATTTGATACCTCCTTGGTTCAGGAGGACATACGAAAATTCTATCGTCCAGACTGCCAAAACGGTGAACCAGCGCATTAAAACGGGCGTATGAAACCAGTGTTCAAATTATCTTCGGGTCGCTGCCGAATGCTGCAGCGCTCCCGTTAAAACGGCGCACCTAGGAGAGTATCCATGCAATACCAGGCTCCGGCGAATGACCTTCGCTTTCTGTTGTTTGATGTATTGGGCGCAGACCGGCTGCATGAGCTGGAAAAATACGCCGATGCCACCCCGGATCTGATTTCCGCGGTCATCGATGAGGCTGGCAAACTGGCTGCCGAGGTTATCCAGCCCACCAACCAGGCCGGCGACCGCGAGGGCTGCACCTACGATCCTGAAACCCACTCTGTGAAAACACCCGAGTGTTTCAAGGACGCCTACAAGAAGTTTGTCGAGGGCGGCTGGACCGCGCTGGACGCACCCCTTGAATACGGCGGCCAGGGCCTGCCACACACCCTGAAGTTTGTGGTGGATGAAATGGTCTGCTCCACCAACCTGTCTCTGGGCATGTACCCCGGCCTGACTCACGGCGCCATTAGCGCCCTGCACGCACACGGGTCGGACGAACTGAAAAACATCTATCTGGAAAAACTGATCTCCGGCGAGTGGACCGGCACCATGTGCCTGACCGAGCCCCAGTGCGGCACCGACCTGGGCCTGATTCGCACCCGCGCAACACCGAACGACGACGGCAGCTACGCCCTCGAAGGCACCAAGATCTGGATCACCGGTGGAGAGCACGATCTGGTGGACAACATCGTGCATCTGGTTCTGGCCAAGCTGCCCGGCGCGCCGGATACCACCAAGGGCATTTCCCTGTTTGTGGTACCCAAGTTCCTGCCGGAATCCGGGGAGCGAAACCCGGCCTTCTGTGGCGGCCTTGAGCACAAAATGGGCATCAAGGGTTCTGCAACCTGCGTCATGAACTTCGAGGGCGCCAAAGGCTGGCTTGTCGGCGAGCCGAACGATGGTATGCGGGCCATGTTCACCATGATGAACGAGGCGCGCCTGATGGTTGGTATGCAGGGCCTGGGCCTGGCCGAAATGGCCTACCAGGAAAGCCTCGGCTTTGCCCGTGAGCGCCTGCAGAGCCGTTCACTGAGCGGCCCGAAGAACCCCGATGGTCCCGCTGACCCGATCATCGTGCATCCGGATGTACGCCGAATGCTGATGCGCCAGAAAGTTCTGAACGAGGGCATGCGTGCTCTGGCCCTGTTTGCTGGCCACCAACTGGATCTCTCTGTCGCCCATCCAGACGAGACCGTTCGGGAATCCGCGGACGATCTGGTTCAACTGCTTACCCCGGTGGTGAAGTCGTTCCTGACAGACGAAGGCTTCAACAACGCCAACACCGGGCTGCAGGTACTGGGTGGCTCGGGCTTCACCACCGACTGGCCGCTGGAGCAGCTGGTTCGTGACGGCCGGATCGCCAGGATCTACGAGGGCACCAACGGCATTCAGGCCATGGACCTCGTGGGCCGCAAGCTGAGTCTGAAAGGCGGCCAGCTGGTGCGCACCCTCTTTGGCACCCTGAGCGGATATCTGAAGGACAATCCGGAAGCGCCGCACCGTGAAGAGCTGAAAAACGCCATGAAGGCGCTTGAGACAGCCACCATGTGGCTGGCCAGCAACGCACCGAAAGATCCGGAGCAGGCGGGCGCCGCCGCGACACCGTATCTGCGCCTGATGGCGCTGACGGTCATCGGTTACCTCTGGTCCAGGATGGCAAACGTTGCCAACGAACAGCTTGCCGCCGGCGAAGGCAACAAGCCCCTGCTCGAGAGCAAGGTTGTCTCTGCCCGCTTCTACTTTGAAAGGCTGCTTCCGGAAGTCGACTGGCTGCTGGGTGACATTCAGAGTGGCAAGGACAGCCTGATGGCGTTCTCGGACGACCACTGGGCCGCGTGATCCGCTATCCGGCCAGTGCTCCCAGGGCCTGGCCGGAAATGACCGATCAATGACAGCTTGTGACCTTCAGGTGAATGCACTGGCCATTGATAATGATCACGTTGATTAGTGTCTCTGAACTAGTCCCGCCCAGCTCCCCGTCGGACTGGGCACTTTGAAAGCCACGCCCTGCGTGGCTTTTTTTATGGTCCTTTTTTGTCTGTGCGGTCACTGGGTTACAATTGCGATCTTTGATTCTGTCCGGTCTGCGACCGGACCTGCACGGGGACACCATGAACGCCGACGATTACGCTTTCCGCTTTGGTGGCATCGAACGACTCTACGGGCGCCGGGCCCTGGAAGCCTTTCGTCACGCCAATATTGCTGTGGTCGGTCTTGGCGGGGTCGGGTCCTGGGCCGCTGAAGCCCTGGCCCGAAGTGGCGTTGGTACCATCACCCTGATCGACATGGACGATGTCTGTGTGTCCAACACCAACCGCCAGCTCCACGCCCTGGAAGGCCAGTACGGCCGTACCAAAACCGACGCCATGGCAGACCGGTTGCGGGCGATCAACCCGGAAGCCGACATTCGGGTGCATTTCGGCTTCCTGACCACGAAGAACGTCAGCGAGCTGATCACCGAAGACATGACCGGGGTGATCGACGCCATCGACAGCGTCAAAGCCAAGGCCGCCCTGATTGCCCACTGCCAGCGCCGGAAAATTCCTCTGGTCTGTGCCGGCGGCGCAGGCGGACAGATCGACCCCACTCAGATCCAGGTGGCAGACCTCAGCAAAACAACCCAGGACCCACTGCTGGCCAAGGTTCGAAACCTTCTGCGGCGGGAATATGGCTTTTCCCGGAATCCAAAGCGGCGCTTTGGCATTGAGGCCGTATACTCCCTCGAGCAGCTGACGTATCCTGCCGGAGACGGGGAAGTGTGCCTGCAGAAACCGGCCACCGACGGTCCGGTGCGCCTGGATTGCGCCTCCGGCTTTGGCGCCGCCAGCCCGGTGACCGCCAGCTTCGGTTTATTTGCGGCTTCCCGACTCCTGAACCGGATTGCCCGGCGCGCCAACCAATAGATCAACGGAACTGAAACCATTATGCCAGTCAGCACTGTCCTGCTTCTTGCCAGCATTGGCGTTTTATCATTGTTCTGCCAGTGGCTTGCCTGGCGCGTGCGTATGCCCGCCATCCTTTTCCTGTTGGCGGGTGGCATTGCCGCCGGGCCTGTTCTGGGTTTTCTGGCACCGGAAGTGGTGTTCGGCGATCTGCTGTTTCCGGTTATTTCCCTGGCCGTTGCCATCATCCTGTTTGAGGGCAGCCTGACCCTGCGCTACGAGGAGATACGGGGCCATGGCAAAATGGTCCGCAACCTCATTCCGGTCGGTTCTATCGTCACCTGCATCATCGGCACCCTGGCTGCCCGCTGGCTTCTGGATGTCTCCTGGGCAGTCGCCCTGCTGTTTGGCGCCATCTCGATTGTCACCGGCCCGACGGTTATCGCGCCGCTGCTGCGCTCCGTGCGACCCGATTCGAAACTGGCCAACATACTGCGCTGGGAAGGCATCATCATTGACCCCGTTGGCGCTCTGCTGGCGGTTCTGGTATTCGAGGGGATTGTCTCCTGGGGCCAGGGCAACGTGTTTGGCCACTCGTTGTATATCTTTGGAAAAACCCTGGCTGTGGGTTTTGTGATCGGTGCCGTGGCCGGGTATCTCAACGGCATCGTATTGCGCAAGCACTGGATTCCGCAGTACCTGCATAACGCTGGCACACTCACTTTCATGCTCGGCGTCTATGCCATTTCGAACGAACTGGCCCATGAGTCTGGCCTGCTGACCGTGACCATCATGGGCATCTGGATGGCCAACATGAAGCAGGTGCCTATAGAGAGCATCCTCGAGTTCAAGGAATCCCTGAGCGTTCTGCTGATATCCGCCCTGTTCATTATTCTGGCGGCGCGAGTTGAGTTTGCGGCGATTGCCGAATTGGGTTGGGGCCTGGTGGCTGTGCTGGCCCTGCTGATGCTGGTAGCCCGCCCCCTGAGTATTTTCCTGTCGGCCATCGGCACCAACCTGAACTTGCGGGAAAAGCTATTTCTGAGCTGGATCGCCCCCCGGGGCATCGTCGCGGCCGCGGTGTCAGCGCTGTTCGCTTTCCAGCTGCAGAAGTTGGGTTATGAGAGTGCCGGCGCCCTGGTACCCCTGGTGTTTATGCTGATTATCGCCACCGTTACTCTGCAGAGCCTCACCGCACGGCCGGTTGCCCGCCTATTGAAGGTCGCGGAACCAGCGGAATACGGCTTCCTGATCCTGGGCGCCAATCCGGTGGCCCGTATGATTGGCATGGCCCTGAAAAAGTATGAGGTGCCCGTGACCCTGGCGGACACCAACTGGGAAAACGTCCGTCAGGCCCGCATGGAGAACCTGCAGGTGTACTTCGGCAACCCGGTTTCCGAGCATGCATCGACCCATCTGGACCTGACAGGCATCGGTAAGCTGCTGGTGATCTCCCCGTACAAGCACATGAACTCACTGGCCACGTACCACTTCCTGGACTGGTTCGGAAACAAGTGCGTGTTCAGCCTGGCCGAAGGTGATCAGGACCAGAAGGCCCGGCATCAGACGGCTGAAAAAATACAGATGACCCGGGGCCTGTTCGATGGCGTCAGCTACGCCAAGCTGGCCAGTCTGGTGAGCCAGGGCTACACCGTAAAGACCACCCAGTTGAGTGAGGAATTCGGTTACGAGGAGTTCCTGAACAAATACCAGAACCAGGCCCTGGTGCTGTTCACGTTCGACAGCAAGGAACACGTCGCCCCGGTTTGCAGCATGAAAGACCTGAAACCGGAAAACGACTGGATCCTGATCAGCCTGGTACCGCCCCAGGCCCGCAAGGAGCGCAAGGAGAAAGAGGGAGGAGAACCATCGGCCAGCCAGGATCAACCGGCCGATCAGGAACCCTCATCGACAATCTAGCACCAGCTTGCCGCGCACGTGCCCGCCTTCCAGCAGTTCGTGGGCCTGCGCGACATCGTCCAGCGCGAACGCCTTTTCGATGTGCACCTTGACGTCGCCGTCCTCAATCAGCTCGGCAATCTCATCCAGGTGAAACACGTCGGGACGCACAGTCATGCCATGGGCGCGTAAACCCATTTCCTCGGCAGCACTGATGATTTCGTCGGCGGTAACCGTCGGGATGGTCACGAGGACTCCATGTTCGCCGAGCGTGTGCAGGGAGCGTTTGCCGGTATCACCGCCAACAAGGTCCAGTACCACGTCCAGACCATAGCACTCTTCGGCGATATCCGTGTTGCGGTAGTCAATCACCTCGTGGACCCCGAGTTCCGCCAGGAAATCCCGGTTACCGGCCGAGGCCGTTGCAATGACATGGGCACCGCGCTCCAATGCAAACTGCACCGCAAAATGCCCCACGCCACCGGCGCCGGCGTGGATCAGGATTTTCTGCCCCGACTCCAGTTTCGCCATCTCGAACAGAGCCTGCCATGCGGTCAGTGCCGCCAGGGGCAAGGCACCTGCAGACACCAGGTCCAGTTCTTCCGGCACGATAGCCAGTTCATCGGCCGCGGCCAGGGCATACTGCGCATAACCGCCACCGCCGGCCGGGAATCCGACCATGCCCATGACCCGGTCACCGGGCGCCAGGGTGGTCACGTTGGCACCTACTCCGACAACCTCTCCGGCGACATCGTAACCGGGCGTCCACGGCAACGAATTCTCGATCTGCCGCGCCGCGAAACCAAGCCCCTTCCGGGTTTTCCAGTCGATCGGATTGAGCCCCGCACCGTGCACCCTGACGAGCACCTGATCGTCTCCGGGGACTGGCACATCGGCCGAGACCACTTGCAGGACGTCACGCTCACCAAAGCGATCGTAGATCACATGGCGCATCGTGGCTTCAGCGTTCTGATCGGCAGTATTTTCCATGAAGATCTCCGGACAACAGGTTAAACGGGATTGGCTTTGAACAAGATTAGCTGAAGTAAAGCACAAAAGACCTCGGGTGACCTACAGCCCTTTGCCTCCGGCTACCACAGCGGAACCGAGAATCTCGGCGAACTCTTTGGGCGCACGGGCAGGCCGCTGGCTTTTCAGATCAACACAGGCGTGAGTGGAAACGGCCCTGACCAAGGTTTTGCCATCCGAGGGACGAACGAGCTGGAACTGCCGTGCAGACCGGAACCGACCATCGTAATCGGTGAGCCAGGTCCCAAGAACCAGTTGATCGCCGGCGTTCGCCGAGGCCAGGTAATCGATTTCCGTTCGGGTAATGGCCATCGCCTTGCCGGTTTTCTCGTGCAATTCCCAGGTCATACCCAGGCTTTCTATGTGGGCCCAACTGACGTCTTCCAGCCACCGTACGTAAACAACGTTGTTGGCGTGCCCAAGCCGATCGGTATCCTCGGGCCGTACCGCTATCTCGATCGTGAAAGGCGCCGGCAGATCCCAGTCAATATCGTGTTGCTGCATCAGTTGCTGTCCCCCAGACCCGGAATGGCCTGCAACGGTAGCCGACCAATACGATCATTGTGAAGTGAACCAAAGTACAGGTTGCCATCGTGAGGATTCACCGAGGTGATTTCCTGCAAATGGGTCCCCCGAGTGTCGTGGAGACTGGTAATAACCTCACCGTCCCGGTCGAACGCAATCACAAGACCATATTCTTGTGGCGCAGGTTTCAGGCTGCTCGGGAGTTTAGCCACCAGATCCTTGAGCCAGGGCCGGGGGTGCATGGCGTCCATCCTCGAATCTCTAAGGGTAGGAAACGCCACCCAGTAGCGCCCCTGATCATCCACCGCGAGGTTATCGGGAAAACCGGGCAGATTGTCGGCAAAGACTTCCGCCTGGCCGGCTTTGGGCCCGTGAATCCAGTATCGGAGGATGCGATATTTCCAGGTTTCGTTAACCAGCACATAGTCGCCCTCCGGAGATACCGCAACACCATTGGCAAAATGCAGGTTGGCCAGGAGAACCTCGGCCTTGCCGGTTTTTGGAGAGTAGCGGAGCAGGCGGCCATGGGGACGCATTTCCAGAAGATCCAGCATGTATTCCGGCTGGTGGAACTTGGAGCTGGCGTCGGTGAAATAAATGCGCCCGTCATCGGCGATGTCGACGTCATCGGTGAAGCGGAACAGCGTTCCCTCCGCCTCGCGGGCCAGTACGGTGATCTCGCCCTCAGGACTGATAGACAGCAGCCCCCGCCAGGAGTCTGCAACGATGAGATTGCCCTGGCTGTCAAACACCACGCCCAGGGGCCGACCATCGGTGGACAACCAGTTTTCAACCCGGCCATCCGGGAACACCCGCACGATGAAGCCATCCTGGGTGCCGGTATAAAGCACGCCATCCTCGCTCACGGCTGTGTCCTCTGGGCCGTATACCTGGCCCCTGGCGATCAGGTCCGCAAGCCTCAGGCGCTCATTTGGCGCAACCTCACCGGTCAGCGGAGGTGGCGATGGCGGGTTCCAGGCTTTGCTGTCGACGGGCGACGGAGTCAGCAGGAAACTGCCAAGCAGCAGGAAGACAACCAGCAAACCCACCATCAGCCATTTCATACACTCTGCCCGCCTGTTGTTATGTCCATTCCGTATGTCAGCGATTGGCCCACCTTAGCAGACGGGCCGGTGAGCAGGAAAATGCCCTACGCAGGGCACCATCATTCATCGGCGCTGAGGAAACGGCGGCACAGGGCAGCAAAGGAGTCGGCTTTCTCAGCGTGCAGCCAGTGGCCGGTCCCCTGGATAATACGCAGCTGTGCCTGCGGGAACAGTCGCTGGATATCATCCCGGTGTTTTTCCTGGATGTAGGCCGAATCCGCGCCCTTCAGAAACAGCACAGGACCATCAAACGGGCCATCACCCTCCGGCGCCCTGGCCAGATGCTCATAGCAGGCATCGATAACCGGCAGATTGAGCCGCCACCGGAACATTGGCCCGCCCTCCTGCTGGTCTTCGCGGGGAATCCGTTCCAGGTTTTTCAGCAGGAACTGGCGAACACCCGGCTCTTCGACAAAATCTGCCATCAGCCTGTCTGCGTCCTGACGGGAACGCACACCGGTCAGATCCATGCTGGTCAACCCGTCCAGAATAGCATCGTGCCGGGGTTTGTAGTTTACCGGGGCAATGTCGGCCACGATCAGTTTTTCCACGCGCTCCGGAGCCTGGAGGGCAACCTGCATCGCCACCTTGCCACCCATGGAATGACCCAGCAGGCTCACCTTGTCCAGCGCCTGGGCGTCCATGTAGGCGATGACGTCGGCGGCCATGGCCGGATAGTCCATGGTATCCGTGTGGGGCGAACTCCCGTGGTTGCGCTCGTCCAGTGCGTGAATCTGCCACTGGTCTTCCAGACGGCGGGCGATACCCCCCAGGTTGTCCAGGGAGCCGAACAGCCCGTGCAGCAGTATCAGGGGCGGGCCTTCGCCGGTAATGCGGTGGTTCAGCGCAACAGTCATGGGCAGTCAGTCTCCGGATTGGTCTGCGTTCTCAGACCGGATACATTACCACTGCCAGTCTTGCGAGCAAGTGCCGGTATTAGCGGTCATTTTCCGTGGACGAAAAAAAGCCGGGCAAAGCCCGGCTTGAAGGTCATAGACGTGACGTCTGAAGGATCAGCAATAGAAGATGCTGTTCAGATACTCGGCAAGCTCAATCACGTTTTTACGCTCAAGCTCGGTATGAGGTACGAAAATTTCCTGTTCCATAAAACACCTCCTGATTGCTTTTCCATTGCTTCAACCTGATACGTTGATGCTATCGTTAAAGCCACGGGTAACCCTTGACAGGCCGTTGCACCCACTTGACATTTTGTATCAGTCATCATGACAGGTCGTTAACTATCAACGTGACATCTGCCCAATCAGACTCCACCAGCGCACCCCTGGTCGCTGCCTCCAGCACGCTGGCGCTGGTTCACTATCTGGAACGCCAGGGTGTTCTCAATGCGCCAAGGGTGGAACAGCTGACCGGGCTGGCCATGTCGGAGCTCACCGACCCGGACCGGCGCGTGCCCGCCGATGCCCATTACCGGCTGTGGGAACACGCCGAGCTGGTAACGGGCGATCCGGCTGTCGGGCTGCACGCCGGAAAAGTGGTGGATCCCGAGCGGATGGGACTGGTCGGGCATGTGTTTTTCAACTGTGACACCCTGGGTGAAGCCGTTACCCAGTACGTGCGCCTGCATCGGCTGATCAACGAGTCGGTATTCCTAAGCTTCGAACAGACCGCCGACCAGGCCATTCTCTGCTGGCAACCGGACATGGCCGAACATTACTGCCGGCAGGATATGGACCGGACCCTGGCTGCGGCCATCACCCGCACCCGCCACTTCATTCATCCGGGCATCCGGGCGGAATGGGTAGAGATCGCCCATCCGGCGCCGGTGTACGCCGACGAGTACGAAAAGCTTCTCGGTGGCCCGGTGCGGTTTGATTGCGGTATTACCCGGCTGGCGTTCAACAGCCGGCATCTGGGGCACCCGATACCACGCCGCAATCCCTACGTGTATTCGGCAGTACTGAAGCAGGTCAATACGCTGCTGGCGAGGCTTCAGAGCCGCCGCTCGTTCGGCCGCAGGATTCGCCGACTGATCTCGAAGCAGATGGCGACCGAAAGAATCGATGCCGACAGCCTTGCCCGGCAATGCCATATGAGCCGCCAGACGCTCTACCGCAAGCTCAAGAAGGAAGGCCTGAGCTTCCATGGCCTGGTTGAGCAGGTTCGCCAGGACAAGGCGCTCAGGTATGTTGCGGCCGACCAGTACGCTCTGGGTGAAATTGCTTTTCTGCTGGGTTTTTCAGAGCTCAGCGCCTTCAGCCGGGCGTTCAAGCGCTGGACCGGCACCTCACCGGCAGAGTACCGGGCAAGGCATCTGGCCACATCGGGGCCCTACGGCCACCAGGCAGATGAGGGAGCGCAATGATGGACGAGCTGTCTCTCGTTGCACTGGTGGTCGGGGCCGTTTACCTGGGCGCATTTGCCTGTATTTACCGTATTCTTCTGACCTATCGGACAACACAGGGTGCCATTGCCTGGGTCATTGCCCTGATCGGCCTGCCCTACCTGGCTGTGCCCATGTTCGTGCTGTTCGGGCGGCATCGGTTTGGCGGCTACGTGAAAGCCCGACGGCTTGGCGACGAATCCCTGACCAATCTGCTGAACCGGTTCGAGCAGCAAACAACCTCCATACCCATCCCCGCCAGCGAACGGTTCACCGACGAACTTCAGGTGCTCTGCCGACTGGGCCGGCAGCCGTTCACCGATGGCAACCGATGTACCCTGCTCAGGGACGGTGAGGCCACGTTCGAGGCCCTGTTCGAAGCCATGGAAGACGCCGAGCACTATATCCTGCTGGAATTCTACATCGTGCGGTCAGACCGGGTTGGCCGCCGGATCAAGTCAATTCTCGAGCGCAAACTGGCCCAGGGTGTGGAAGTCTGGTTTCTGTATGACGACATTGGCAGCGTCTGGCTGCCGCGCAAGTACCTGAACCAGCTCGCCGCCGCCGGCGCCCGCGTGGCCTCGTTCGGTAACGGCAACATCCGCCGGAGGCGGTTCCAGATCAATTTCCGGAACCACCGGAAACTGCTGGTCTGCGACGGCAAGATCGGCTTTGTGGGTGGCATCAACCTGGGAGACGAATACCTGGGCACTGCCATGGACCAGGAACCCTGGCGCGATACCCACTGCCGGATTGAGGGTCCGGCCGTCACCGGCCTGCAGCTGGCATGGCTGGAAGACTGGAACTGGGCCAGCAACGATTTTCCCAGCCTCGACTGGGCGCCGGTCGACAACCAGCCCGGCGACGACGAGGTGCTGATGCTGCCAACAGGACCCGCGGACAGCTGGGAAACCTGCACACTGTTTTTCCTCAATTGCATCAATAATGCCCGCACCCGGCTCTGGATCGCCTCGCCCTATTTTGTTCCGGATTTCCAGATCATGAACGCCCTTCAGTTGGCGGCGCTTCGGGGCGTGGACGTACGAATCCTGATTCCGGAGAAATCGGACAGCCGCCTGATTGGCCTGGCGGCTTACTCTTACCTCGTCCAGGCCTGCAAGACCGGCATCGGCATCTATCGCTACCAGCCTGGCTTCATGCATCAGAAAGTGATCCTGGTGGATGATCGATACGCGGCGGTGGGAACCGCCAACATGGACAACCGCTCGATGCGACTGAATTTCGAGATCACCGCCATAACCACCGCAAGGCATTTCATCCGGAGTGTGGAATCCATGCTGGAACACGATCTGGACAATTCCCGCCTGATGATCGAGAGCGACTACAAGGATCGGTCGATCCTGTTCCGCCTGTGTTGCCGGGCCGTCCGCCTGCTGGCGCCACTGCTATAGGCCATCCGTCCACTGGCTCCGGAATAGCCGATGTGCGACTATGCCAGGACGATTCAGCCAGTATGCAGTAGCGACAGATCACCATGAATGCCTTCAAGCCCAGAGAAACACTGACCGAACAGGTCGCACGCCACATCGAAAACCTGATTGCCTTTGGCCAGCTGCGCTCCGGTGAACGGATCTACGAGGGCGCCATGGCGAAACAGATGGACGTCAGTCATGGATCCATACGGGAGGGCTTGCTGCTGCTGGAGAAGCGGCATCTGGTCCGCAACGTACCCCGCAAAGGCGCGTTCGTGACTCCGCTGGATGAATACTTCGTTCGCAGCCTGTACGAGACTCTGGAGCTCTACCTCACCCACACCGGTCGCAAGCTGGTGCGTCACTGGCAGCCCGAGGACATGGCCCGGCTGGAGAGCCTGTATGAGCAGATGCAGGCCTGCTACAGGAAAAACGATCTTATGGCGTTTCTGGAGCTGGGCATTGAGTACACCAAGGCATCGCTGGCCTATGCCGACAACTACTTCATTGTCTCTGCCATTGATGACCTCTGGCCTTCGGCAAAGCGCTGTGCCTTCGTCGCCTTCCAGGAAGGAGGCAATCGTGTCATTGAGGACAACCTGTCCCACATGGAACAGTCAATCAGTGCCATCAAGGATCGGGATGAGGATCGCCTGGCAGACATCCTGCACCGCTATGCCCTGCAACAATGCCAGCAGGTTCTCACTGCCATTGAAAAGACCGGCAGCAGAACGGCCTGACGGCACTCAGTAAAAGAGCTGGGTGAACGAGAAACCAATGTTCAGGTAGGCCGTCCAGTTGTCTTCGTTGTTGTAGGCTGCGGCCACCTGAACCGGGCCGAGGAAGGTATCCACGCCGGCGAATACGCTGGACGATTTCACCGAACTGTCCCAGCTCGCCTCATCCAGAGAGGGCCAGGCATTACCCGCCTCGAACCCGGCGCCAACGAACCAGGGCAGCAGCGGGCCGCCAAAGGTCTGGCTGGCATAGGCTGAAACCATTAACGCGTTGTCTCCGGTAATCTCACCCGGCGCGTATGCCGATAGCCGGCGGAATCCACCCAGGCGGACGGCATTTTCAATTCCGGGAGTGCCCCGGGTTACCGCATGGCCGAAGACCAGTCCGGTCAGGGTCAGGCCTTTCCAGCTTCCGGTTCCCAGCGCCAGGCCGGTTACCGAATCGAACTCCCGGTCGGATCCCAGGCCCTCCCGTTCAAAACGTCCACGGAGGCCGGCAAAGCCACCGTCGCGAGGATAGAAAGTATCGTCCAGAGAGTCGTGTACCAGTTGCACGGCCAGCCCACCCTGGTGCACCGACCCCTCCGGCGCTACCGGTTGCCCGATCTGCTCGTCAACCGTCGCATAGCCCCGCGCATAGATCAGGCGAACTTCGGCATTGCCGCCGATTTCCATGCCCAGTGCCAGATCCGCTTTCCGGAAGGTCACATCCACCTCCGTAACGCGGGTTCCGGCGGCATCAAACAGGCTGAAGGTATCCCGGGAGTACTCGCCACCGAGCACCAGAAAACGCTCATAGCCGTAATCCAGCGGCTGATACCACTGGCTGCGAACCCAGGGCTCGGTGCCCAGCTGAACACCGGTCTGCCACTCCCCGCCCAGGGCATTGAGCTCGGTCATTCGAAGGGAAGAGGCAAGATTGAACCGGGTTTCCCCGTCAAAGTTATCCTCATAACTCAAACCGAAAGACAGGTAGTTCGGCCCCCAGCTCTTCTCCTGGACGCGGATGGTCAGAACGGTTCCCTCGGGCAAAGACGAGGTCGAATAGGACACAATCTCGTAATAGCCAAGCCCGTAGATCCGTTTGAGGTCGGCTTCCAGGCGGGCGGTGTCCAGTGGCTCTCCGATTCTCTGCCGGATTCGTTCCTTGAGGAAGTCCCGGGCCAACCGACGACTGTCTTCGATCTCGATGCGTGACACGATACGCGCACCCGCGTCCTGCGCTGACACGCTGTCGCGCCAATCGGCCCAGGCCTTGCGGGATAATGCCAACGGACGCAGTTCGACGCCGTGTTCCCGGGCCGAGCTGGCGCCCAGCTCAAACAGAACCGGCGCATCGTAAAAATCAGCGGAGGTGTAGCCTTCGAGGTCGGGGCGGATCAGAACATCGTCTTCGGCGAGCAGATCCAGCTGCTGGTCGGTGTTCCGACGGGTCATGATGGTTGTGAGTTGACCGACAACGGAAAACGCGCCCCGCAGCTCGTCGGTTTCCATCAGACTGTCGGTAATATCCACTGCGATGATGATGTCGGCGCCCAAATCCCTGGCAACGCTGATGGGCAGGTTGTTGGCGACGCCCCCATCCACCAGCAACTGGCCATCACGTTCCACCGGCGCGTATACCCCGGGAATACTCATGCTGGCACGGATGGCCTCGGACAGGTTACCGTCACCGATGACCACCTGCTCACCGGTCTCGAGATCGGTGGCAACCGCCCTGAAGGGAATGGGGAGCCGGTCGAAGTCTTCAACCAGGGCGGCGTTGTGGGTCAGCTCGTTGAGGATAAAACCTAGATTCTGCCCGGCAATCAGCCCGCCGCCGACACGCAGGCCATCGGCGCGAACACCGATGCCCGGGACCACCGGAAACCGCCAGTCATCCTGCTTGCGCCGAACCGGCTTGTAGACCCGGCCGGGATCGTCGCGAAAGCTGGAAAGCCAGTCCATCTCGATAAAGCGCTGCTCGATGTCACTGACCGGCATACCACTGGCATACAGGGCACCGACTGCGGAACCCGCGCTGGTGCCCACCACCAGATCAACAGGAACCCGCATTTCCTCCAGAACCCGCAGCACGCCAACATGGGCCATACCCTTGGCGCCGCCGCCACTCAGAACCAGCCCTACCTTGGGACGCTCCTCAGCCGAAGCCAGTGGTGCCAAGAGAATCATGATGACGGCGATCAGTCGAGGGGCATTCCGGCCCCAGGGGTTGCACTGGCTCACAATTGGGTTATTTCCGCTCGGAGGAGTCGTCCGCCAGTGACAGGTGGGATACGTCAGGTATCATCGGCGGCGGCAGGTCACGCTCGACACCCAGATCACTGCCAGCCGGAGCAAGGCTCCACTCGTCCAGATGCTGAAACATCGGTGGCTCCACTTCGGTCTTCTCTGTCAGGTTGACCCCGACCGGATCCAGACTCAGACCGGAGCCGGAAAGTATCGTATCCACCTTCTCGCCCGCCACCGGCAAACGATCGCCAGGCTCGGTTTCAGGAACCCCACGGCGCTGCCCTTCCGCCGGCGGGGCAGAGGGCGCCGGCTGCGGACGGGGCTGACTTGCGGGGGCCGACGGGGCTGGCTGTGGTGCCGCACTGGCAGCAGGCCGGGCGTCAGCCATCGGCTGGACATAAGCTACCATGCCGTGCTTTTTCAACACCGCCCGGTATTTTTCAGCCTGAACCTCTTCCAGCTTGTTGCGAATAACCACCGGCTGACCACTGAACATGCGATCAACCTGATCAAGAGACGCCTTGAACAGGGTTCTGGCATTGTTGCGCGCCGTTTCCAGATCCGTTCCGGGAACGCATTCCCCTTTAAAGACAAGCTGAAACATGCGTTTTCCTCTCTAAGTCCGTCTTACCCACATCATAGTTGATCGTGCACCGGACCGGGAGCCCGAAAGCCCGGTCGTCACTGTATCGAGACTGCAAACAATTGAAAAATTAATGTCACATATCACGCAAAATGCGACAGACTCTGCAATAATCAACGGTAACCAAACTTTACACTTGGTTACAGATTAACCGGAATGTCACCAGGGAGTGGCCTCCAATGACGATCACACGCTCACTTCGCCTCGCTGCCACAGCCCTTTTGCTGTCGGCACCGCTTGTTCATGCCGAAAATCTTGATGTACTCATGAGCCAGGTGTTTCCGGAAGCCCAGGCGACCTATATCGGGTACGAGAGCGTTGAACGACAGGATATCCCCGCCAGCGCGGCGGTCGAGCGCAAATACCTGATTGTGGATTTCCGCCTGGCTTCTAACGACATGGCATCTGAACAGCTTCAGGCCAGCGTGCACAAGGTCTGCATGACTCTGCTGAAAGACCGCGACCTGATCCGCCAACTCTCGGATTCCGGTTACGACATGGTCTCGGTCGCTTTCGACCGTCGCTCGCAGTTCGATTGTCTGTAACCCACCCGGCTCTTACTCTTCGCGGCCGAGCAACTTCGGGAAAGCCTCAAGAGCACTGTTGACCGCGTCCAGGTTGAATGCCTCGACATCCGCAAGCAGCTTCTCCCCGTAACGGGTAACGGAACGTGACCGGAATCGCTGGCCCCAGGCCAGCACCCGGCGTGCAAAGTCTTTCATCTGCTCCGGATCGCCACTCTCTCTCACAGCTTCCCACTCGTCACCGAAATCCGCCGCGAGCTGTTCCCTGAGCCAGCCCCGCTCCTGCATGCTGAGAGTCTGGGCCAGCAGCCGGTCGGATTCCTTGGGAACGCCCTCGTCTTCCGCCTGTTCCACCGTCGCCTCAACCCGGGGCAAGGTCACCGTAAAGACCGAACCGGAACCTTGCTCACTCTCAACTTCCAGCTCACCGCCCATCATACGGGCCAGCTTCCGGCTGATGGCCAACCCGAGACCGGTTCCACCATAGCGCCGCGTATTCTGCCCCTCCTGCTGCTCAAAGGCATCGAAAATACGCTCCACCTGATCCGGCGGGATACCGATACCGCTATCGCTGACCGTGACGATCAACTTGTAATACTGGCGTTCCGGCGCTTCCGGGTTCTGTTCCGCTTCTGCCGACCGCTTCTTGAGCGGCTTCGCGGTTGCCCGAACTGTGACACCACCGTCGTGGGTGAACTTGATGGCGTTGCCGACCAGGTTGAACAGAACCTGCCGAAGACGGGTTTCATCCAGCATCATGGCGCCGGGCATTCGCGAGTCGACACTCACTTCCAGGGTTATGCCCTGCTCCCGGGCCCGCAGATCGAAAATGTGGCGAACATCATCCAGGAGACGACGGACCGATACGGCGGAATAGTCCAACCGCATTTTCCCCGCCTCGATTCGGGACAGGTCCAGAATGTCGTTGATCAGCATCAGCAGACTTCGACTTCCCGCCCGGATGGCGTCCAGGTAATTGCGCTGCTGCGGGTCGGTAACACTGTTGCTGAGCAGATCGCTATAGCCGATCACCGCGTTCATCGGCGTTCGTATTTCGTGGGACATATTGGCCAGGAACTCACTCTTGGCCAGGCTGGCGGCCTCCGCCTCCCGGGCCAACCTCTCGGCTTCGAGCTTGGCGGCCCGCAACTCGTCTTCGCTCCGGCGCAGGGCATTCTCCGACCGGATACGCTCATCCACCTCCCGCGACAACTTGCGGTTCCAGTACAGAAAGATCAGCACGACCAGGATGGCGATCAGCACCACCCGCCGCACTACGGTGTAATCGGTCTCCTGCTCGATATCCAGATGAATCCACCTGTTGTAGATGGATTCTGTCTCGCTGGCTTCGAGGCTGCCCAGCGCCTTGTTCAGCACCCGGTGCAGCTCAGGGTTGTCCTTGCGTACGGCCAGTCGCAGGTCGTACTGGTAGGGAGTAATGCTGGTAATCCTTAGGTTCGACAGTCCCAGCCGGGCGACTGTGTAACTGACCGCCGGAATATGGGTAACCATGACATCCAGGTCGCCGTTGGATAGTGCCAGAAGCCCCTCCTCCACCGTATCCATCGGGTAAAGATCCAGGTTCGGATGATTGATCAACAGGTAATCGTGGGCCGCATGCCGGTTCACCACACCCACCCGTTCCGTGCGGAGTTCCCGGAGATCGCCGATAAAGCGACCGTCGTCCCGGATGGCAAGGGCGATGGGCACGGTCAGATAGGCCCGGGTAAACAGAAATGCCTCTTCGGTGCGCGGCGTCCGGGACAACCCGGGAAGAATATCCACCTCGCCCGAACGCAGCTTCTCTTCAGCATCCATGCGGCTTCCAGCGACAGAGCGCGTAAACCGCACGTTCAGCTCGGTTTCCAGCCGGGTCAGCAAATCTGGAACCAGGCCGGTGGGCCGGCCGTCCTGGGTGTATTCAAACGGCGGCCAGTCCGCGCGAAACGCGACTTTCAGATCCGGATGCTGTTTGAGCCACTCCATATCCGATCCGGACAATTCCAGGCCACTTCGTTCAAGGGACGGCTGATCGGCCTGCAGCCATGACTGGCGGATGGTGCGGTGTTCGTTATGGCCGATTGCGGCAATGGCCTTGTTCAGCACCTGGTAAAGCAGGTCCCGATCGGTATCCACCCGCAACACCACATCTACCGGGCTGTTATCGAGCAGTACCGACAGACCGATACCATTCACCATCGCCGACTGGAGGTAATCGGACACCACGGGCACCGGCGCCAGAAACGCATCGGCCTGCCCCGAAAGAATCTGGCCGACGGCTTCGCTGACGTTGCTGACCGGCACCGGCGTAAACTCCTCGACGGGGTCCAGCATGGGATACTGGTTGGGGTCACCGGCAATAACCGCAATCCGGCTGCCCTCAAGATCGGCAAGGGTCCGGATAGCCGCATCGCCGGCGCTGACGAACACGCCATAGGTAAGAGACATCAGGGGATCGGTGAAACGCTTGCCGGGCACCACCGGCATCCCCGGCATTCTTGTGGTCAGAACCGCATCGGTTGCCAGCTCACTCCTGACCGGGCCGCTATCCTGCCCGGTCTCGAGGACGATTGGCTCCATGGCGACGCCCAGTTTGTCGGAGAGCCGGGCAAGGTAGTCAATGTAGGTGCCCGCAAGCACGCCATTGCCGGTATCGAAAACCAGCGGCACCTGATCGCTGCGGAGACCGATACGAAACCGGTCCTGCCCTTCCAGCCAGGTCAACTCCTCTTTGCCTAGCACGGGGGCCGGCGATGCTTGCGGCGGTTCCGCCCGCAGGGGGGATTGAAACAGCGCCAACAGGCAGCATAGTAGAAAGGCAAGGGTAACCTTCACTGGATATCCTTAAGGGTTCCGCTACATTTCAGGGAACAATACCTGCAAACGCCATTGATTTCATTCAGGCAAACGGCCAACGGGAGACGAATGTCCATGGACACCAGCAAACACACCCTCAGTACTCTGTTCGAGCAGCTAGGCCTGGCGTCCGACGCCAAAAGCATTGAGGATTTTGTCGCCAGGTACTCGCCCCTGCCGAGCGAAGTTGCCATCCAGGATGCTCCCATCTGGTCCGAAAGCCAGTCTCACTTCCTGGAAGAAGGCCTGGAGGAAGACAGCGACTGGGCGGAGGTGATCGACGAGCTGGACGCAATGATGCGTCACTGAACGTCGGCACTGTCGCTGATCATCACCTGGTCCCGGCCGGCGTCCTTGGCCTGATAGAGGGCCCGGTCGGCCCGGTCGAACACCGACTCCTCGGTGTCGCCGGCAATGAATCCCGCGAGGCCGGCTGAGAAGGTCACAGTGACCGGCTCGCCGCGGAAGTGGAACGGCAGCTTGCCGACATGTTCCCGCAACTTGTCCACCACTGCTCGCGCGTCCGAAGGTTCGGTTTCCGGGAACAACACCACGAATTCCTCGCCGCCAAAACGAGCCACAAAGTCCGTGGTGCGCAAGCGATCCCTGAACTCTCTCGCAACCAGCTGCAACACCCTGTCGCCGGCCTTGTGACCATAGGAGTCGTTGATCCGTTTGAAAAGATCGATATCCAGCACACCGATGGTCAACGGATGGCTGTAGCGTTGCCAGCGGTTGTACTCGAATGACAGTCGCTCCTGCCAGGCTTCACGGTTGGGCAACTCGGTAAGCAGGTCGGTCATGGCCCGGAGCCTCTCCTTACGGACCTGTTCCTGCATCTGCTCGGAGTGGGCCTCCATGGCCGCCACTTTCTCCTGCATGGCCTCAAGCTGCTCGGAGAGCGCACGCTCGCGCTCGGATTCCTGGGTACGGAAACGGCCTACCGCCTGACCAATGGACTCAAGATGACGACTGACCGACTGTTTTAGGTCCTGAAGGTCATCGCTCTCCTGCAAACGTTGCCCGACCCGCTCAATTTCCTCGCGGATCTCGCGATCAAGGTGCTCTGAGGCATCCAGCCGGCCGCACTGGGCCGAGGACTGGGCCGAGAAGTGTTCCTTCAACAGCTCCAGACGTTCATCAAGGCGTTTGAGAAAGGCTTCGAATTCTCGCTTGCTCCGGGTAACCGCAGCGATGACCAGCTCAGCCACGTGGTTCAGGCCTTCGCGCAATTCGTTCCAGTCGTTACTGGCAAGCAGAGATTGCTGCAGCGCCCGTGCCCGGGCCTCGGCGGCGGGCTCAAGGGAGACCTGGGTAAGCATCTGACCCAACAGCTGGCCCACACGGCGGGCAATGCGCAACCGCTGGACGTTGTCCTCGATATCCTGTTCATTGCCCGGGAGGGACTCAGGCTGCTCGCTGCTTTCCGGTAAAGGTTCCGCGCTGACCTGTTGCTGCTGTTGCTGGGGCTCTTGCTCTGGCTCTCGCGCCAGACGGGAGAAAAAGGAAGGCTTCCTGTCGTTGGCCGACTGGCGCTCATCGAGCAAGGCGACCTGGCGATCAATCTGATCCTGCAAGTCCTTCCAGGCGTCCACATCTACCCGGTTCTTCCGCAGGTCCTTCCGGATGCGAGCCAGCAACCGATCCAGCTCCGGGGTCTGGCCTTCGGAGGCGAGACTGGTGCGCACCAGCATGCGTTCAAGGGTATTCCGCTCCGCCTTCCACTGCTTTTCCCGATTGTCTGCAGACTCGAGTTCCTGAAGGTATTTTTCCTTCCAGGACTGATCCGATGCCATGGAGCGCTCCCGCCTATCCTTGCTGTACTGTTGATGTGTGAAAAACCCCTAGATGACCCGTGCTGGTCTCAGGAACTCTCGTCACTGGTTTTACCATGATACCGATCGCGTCGTGCTCTGGGGTGACTCTGGTCATAAACCCGGGCCAAATGTTGAAAATCAAGATGAGTATAGACCTGGGTCGTGGCAATGTCGGCATGGCCCAGAAGTTCCTGTACGGCACGAAGGTCACCACTGGATTCAAGCATGTGGCTGGCAAACGAGTGTCGCAGCAGGTGCGGATGGAGCTTCTGGTCGGCACCGCGGCTGATTCCCCAGCGGCTCAGGCGGGCCTGGATACTTCGGTGGCTGAGTCGTTCGCCCCGCTGGCTGACGAACAGAGCAGCCTCACCGTCATTGGCCAGCGCCGCTCTGTACGGTAGCCAGGCCTGTATGGCTGCAATGGCTTTTCGTCCGACGGGCAGCAGCCGTTCCTTGCCACCCTTACCCATCACGCGAACCTCACCACTGCGCAGATCGACGGTATCCAGATCCAGGCTTGCCAGCTCCGCCAGCCGCAACCCGGAAGAATACATCAGCTCGAACATACATAGATCCCGCACTTCCAGGGGATCGTCCGGCTGTCCGTCCAGTAGATGATTCAGTTGATCCACATCTGCAACGCGAGGCAGACGGCGGCCACTCTTGGGGGCCCGGATATCCAGCGCCGGATTATCCGATGCCAGCTTCTCCCTGAGCAGGAACTGGTAGAAACGGCGGGTCGCCGAGAGATGTCTGGCAATGCTCCGGCCTGACAACCCCTCCCGGCTGAGCGTCGCGACGTAGCGGCGCAGGTCGTGGTTGGTCACCCGTTGCCAGGCAACGAATCCACTGCGGCCCAGCCAGTCCGCCAGACGCAGCAGGTCGCGCTGGTAGCTGTCGCAGGTTCTTGGAGAATGGCGTTTCTCAGAAGCCAGGTGCCGGATAAATTCCGCCAGCGGCCCGGTCAGCTCATTGGGCACTGCCGGACTCTCCGGGACTTCTGACACGTTAGCGGGACTCCGTCGCCATGTCGGTGACCGGAGCAGCCGCTGTGTGGCGCTGCACCATGGGCGGCAGCAGGCGGCTGAGTGTGTCGCTGATGTAGCTCAGGAACAGGGAACCCATGCTCTGGTCGAAATAGCCGGGCTGGCAGCTACCGACCGCAAACACGCCCGCCAGCTCGTCATGCCTCAGCGGCACCAGGGCGACCGAGGCAATGGGTTCTTCACGGTCCGGAAACAGGAACTCCCGTTCGCTTTCACGGAACTGACCGCACACAGCCCGCTCACCTTCCAGCAGGCTGCCCAGGCGCTCACGGGCCGCAGAAGGACTGACCACATGCAGGGCGCCTTGAGAGGCCTCAGGCAGCTCAACATCGGTAAACAACAACACGGAAGCGGCGTCGAGACCGAAATCACCACGGATACTGTCATCAATGGCAGCAGCCATATCGTTGAGCGTCCGCGCTTCAATCACCTGCATCAGCAAACGCTTGCTCTTCTCGAACAACCGGTCGTTATGGCGGGCGATGGATACAAGCTCTACCAACTCCCTGCGCAGGGTGTCCCGCTGCTCCCGGAACAGATGCACCTGGCGTTCGACCAGCGAAATGGCCCGGCCACTGTCGTGGGGCAGGGTCAGGCTGCGCAGCAGCTCGTCCTGGTCGATGAAGAAATCGGGGTTGGCGCGCAGGTAATCCGCCACCTCTTCCCGGGTGAGCTCACCGGCCTTCTGGCGGGCCGTTTGTTCTGTCATGGAGTACTCCTGGCTGTCAGGATCGTTGTTTATGGGGGCGAGCGCTCCTGCGTCGACGACCACCAGAATCACCCGGCAGCCTCAACTGCCCCTCAAATACGCTGGTTGCAGGCCCTTCCATCATAACAGGGGTCCCTTCACCCTGCCATTCAATGACCAGAGGGCCACCCCGCAATTCCACTTCCACGCGGGCATCCAGCAGGCCTCGCAGGCAGCCGGCCACCACGGCGGCACAGGCACCACTACCGCAGGCGAGGGTCTCGCCCGAGCCACGCTCAAACACCCGCAGGCGGACATGGGTACGATCCAGAATCTGGAGAAACCCGATGTTGGCCCGTGCCGGGAAGCGGGGATGCCGCTCGAGCTTGGGCCCCAGCGTTTCCACCGGCGCCTGGTCTACATCCTCAACCAGCAGCACACCATGGGGGTTACCCATGGACAAGGCGCTCAGTTCCACTGTCTGGCCGTCCACATCCACGGTGTAGACATCCTTTCGACGGTCGGCGGCGAACGGAATGGCCGGCGGATTGAACTCGGGCACGCCCATATTGACCATCACCATGCCTTCCCGGCCGACACGGAGCTCGATCACGCCCTTGGCGGTCTGGACGCGGATGACCTTTTTGTTGGTCAGTCGCTGGTCCCGGACAAACCGGGCGAAGCAGCGGGCACCGTTGCCGCACTGCTCCACCTCGGACCCGTCCGCATTGAAAATGCGGTAGCGGAAATCGACATCCGGCAGCCCGGGCGGCTCCACCACCAGCAACTGATCGAAGCCAATTCCGAAATTCCTGTTGGCCAGTTCGCGGATCATCTCGGGGCGCAGACGAAAAGGCTGGCTGATGGCATCCACCACCATAAAATCATTACCCAGCCCATGCATCTTGGTGAATCGAAGCATGGGGCCCTGGGTCCGGCGTTGCTGTGTCATCTCCTCGCTCCCGCTCATTCCGGAAGGCAGCTCTCGGGTGCGAGCTGGTCTTCGAGAGTTTCACGGCGGCGGACCACATGCACCTGGTCGCCATCGACCATGAGTTCCGGCGGCCGGTTCCGCGTGTTGTAGTTTGAGCTCATGACAAAGCCATAGGCTCCCGCAGAGCGAACCGCCAGCAGATCCCCGGCCTGCAGGCGCAGGTGACGGTCCTTGCCCAGGAAATCGCCGGTTTCACAGACCGGACCAACCAGATCCCAGGCCTTTTCCTCACCATCCTGGTGTGGCTTGACCGGGATAATCGCCTGCCAGGCGCTGTACAGGGCCGGCCGGATCAGATCATTCATGGCGGCATCAATGATGGCAAAATTCCGGTGCTCGGTGCACTTCAGGAATTCGACTCTGGTAACCAGGATGCCAGCGTTGGCGGCAATGGATCGGCCGGGCTCCAGAATCAGCTCCAGTTTGCGGTCACCCAGGCGCTCGGCCAGCGCTTTCACGTAATCCGACGGCTGTGGTGGCTGCTCNTGGTTGTAGGTGACGCCCAGGCCACCGCCCATATCCAGGTGATGAATGTGGATGCCCTGGTCCGCCAGGGAATCAATCAGGGCCAGCACTCGGTCCAGTGCGTCGAGGAACGGTGACACGCTCGTCAGCTGTGAGCCGATGTGACAATCCACACCCTTCACGTCGAGATTCGGCATACCTGCCGCACGGGCATAGACCTGCGACGCTTCGGCAATATCAATCCCGAACTTGTTCTCTTTCAGACCCGTGGAAATATAGGGATGGGTACCGGCATCAACATCCGGGTTCACCCGCAGAGAGATCGGCGCCTTTACGCCGAGTTCTCCCGCCACCGCATTGAGCCTGTCCAGTTCGGTATCGGATTCGACGTTGAAGCAGCGCACGCCCACTTCAAGGGCCCGCTTCATTTCCCATTCCTGCTTGCCAACGCCGGAGAAGACCACCCGCGACGGATCACCACCGGCCCGCAGTACCCGCTCCAGCTCACCGGCCGACACGATATCAAAGCCGGCACCGAGCCGCGCGAGAACGTTCAGCACCGCCAGATTGCTATTGGCTTTAACGGCGTAGCACACCAGNTGCGGGTGATCCCGAAGGGCGTCATCATANGCCCGGTAATGTCGCTCAAGCGTGGCGCGCGAATACACGTAGGCCGGTGTGCCAAAACGATCGGCAATGGCAGAGACAGGGATATCCTCGGCGTACAGCTCGCCGTCGCGGTAGTTGAAATGATCCATGAGTTTCCTGATTCGTTTAACGGGGCCGGGAGGCCATGGCGCTAGTCGCGGGTTTCTTCGCGATCGGGCTGCTCCTGGGCCGAATCCGGCCCGGACGTTATCGAAGCGGCCTGACTGTCACGGTACAACGGACCTTTCTGACCGCAACCGCTCACAACCAGAGCCAGCATCAACGTCATGATCGACAGAGTCCACGCTCGCATATCGGCTACCTACCCCTGAGTTCACTATGGGCGCAGTATACCTGACACCCGCCCCGGGCCGCGAGGTCAGCGAGTCCTCGCGAGGTGGCGGTTCAGGGAATCTTCCAGCACAGACCGGTAATACAGGTATTGGCTGGTCTGGATATCCTGCTGATACACCCGGGGGTCGAGGTCGTGGGGCAGGTGGATATCGGTCAGGTACACCGGGTAGACCTCATCGCTATGTCGGAGGGAGCGGATGTAGTGGGCCACTGCCGGAATCAACTGGTCGCCGTACTCCTGGACGCTGAATTCCTGGTCACCACAGAAAATGTCNAAGCGCAGGCGACTGTCGCCCTCGTGGATGCCCACGGCCTGCACCTCAAATCCGGGCAGAGGCACTCCCGAATCCGACTCCGGCCGGTACTCGGCCCGCCAGGCCCCGTCCCGCCGGACAATNTCGTAGCACTGGACGCCGGCCACAACGCCGGCGGAATCGGTATGGCGCAGCAATCGCCGCTCGATCAGGTTATCCAGGAAACGCAGTACCGGCACCAGCAAATGCCGTCGACTGGTCACCGCCTGTTCCCAGCTGAACACAGAACCCAGTTCGTCAACGACCCAGAGCCGGGCCTGATCGCCGAGAATACGATAAAACACCTGGATGTTGTCCGGTTCGCTGGCCAGGCAAACCGCCCGCAAGGCCGGCTCGTCCTGCAACGCGTAACGATCGAACACCACCGGCAGGTACCGCTCCTGGGGCAGCGCCAGATGCTCCATCAGCGCCTCAAAGCTGTCGAGTGCCACAAACCCCGGTTCCAGGCCGTTGAACTGGAGCAGGAAGTAGCGACGATCCATTTCAATCACATAGCGCAGCGGATGCGGGCCGGTACCTCCGGCAAAAAAGGGCCGGAGGACATCGGCAAACAGCTCCTGAACCCGGCGGGCAATGGCAGAGCCATGACCACGGTTGTGGCAGTGNACCNGAACGGCCGGCAATTCGTCGGGATTGGCTGCCACCGANGCNAGAACATTCTTCAGGCACTGGATCAGTGTATCGCCCGCTGCGTAATGCTGGAGACTGACTTCATGCCAGCTGTTGAANGTAATCTGGTCGATGCTGATGACCAGATTCTCCCGCCCGCCGCTAAAGCCCAGNGAATCGTGCCGGGAACTGAGCTTGTGAAGGCCCTTTTCCGTGAGGTGGGCCTGAGGGTCAATGCCGACGTTCACCAACAGCAGATTCCTCAANGGCCGNACNCCCCGGGACAACGCTTCCCGTTCCGCCGGGGCAATCGGAAATGGCAGGAACGCAGACAGGGCATCAAGCATTTCACGCAACTCGCTGACGGANGCAATACTGNTGCCCGACCGCACATTCAGNCGAGTCGAGCGGGTCAGCAGACCGTTGCAATAGCACCAGACCATCAGTTCCGCCAGATTNCCAGAGCGACGGATAACCGGCTGCCAGAAAGCGTCTGCCGGGTCTTCNAGGTCCCGGTAAAGCAGCCAGCCGTCGGCGTCGCCGCCCTGCTCCGACTGATGATGAAATGCCAGGTTTTCCTCCGCCAGCGACGGGGCCAGCCCGGGATTGATCTGCTCGATCTTGCCCGCCTTGCGCTGAAACGCNGCATAAAGCTTGCGGCCNAGGAGATTGATATCGTTGGCGCTGATGGCGGCGCGTTGGCCATGCTCCCTGGCCATTTTCGACAGCAGGCGGTAACCGTGGGTCAATTCGTTGACGATGGTGCGACGCAGGGTGGTGACATCCTCTGCCCGCCAGCGTTGACGATCATCCAGCTCCGCCAGCGTGTTTTCACTCCAGCCCCAACCTGTCACCAGCTGGCGCAGCAGGCGGGCACGCCANTGCTCACCGGAGACCTCGGACCGNGTCAGTGGCAAACCGGCTTTCAGATACAGGCTCCGGCGAATCAGGTCCAGCCTCGACGCCACTTCCGGCCCGGTCAGCCAGCCCTCCAGCCGATTGTAGAGCATGACGTAAGGGTCCAGACGGTCGGCATCGGTTTCGCCGCGGAAAACGGCCCGCTTGAANTGGCTGGACAACAGAGCCTCACCGGTGGTCCGCGCATAACATTCGATCAGAAGNAGTTTCAGAATCGACTTCCAGGGCGCATCAATCCCCTTGTACAACTGCCAGACGCCCGCACCAAGGAATTCTTCCTCCGGAATCGCCGGCACCGGGCCAAAATCGATATAGTCCTCGGCGCGCACAAACCGGTAATCTACCAGCNTGCGCATGCAGTCATCGTAGGTTTCCTCCCGCTCCGCAGGAATCAGCCACCACATGGGCCAGGCACCGGCCAGATGGATGCTGGTCCGNTAGAACTCGTCCAGCAGCAGGAAATGCTGGGCGCTGCCACAGTTCTCGCCGGTCACCTCTACCCGTTGCCGACCGGCACGCCAATCCGAAGCACAGAAGACGAATACGTGCAGTTCGACACCGAAAGATTCCGCCCAGCGGGCCAGCTTCNCGGCTTTGCGCTCAAGACAGCGGATNCCCCGCTCGGGCAGGTCACTGCGGTGACAGAGCCAGACNTCGAGGTCACTGGCCACGGAATGGCCAAGGGTTCCCGGGCTGCCCATCAGGAACATGGCGTCCAGATCCGGTTTGCGCTTGCCTTCATCCTTCAGCGAAAAAGTCCGGGCCAGTCGACGAGCNGCATTGATGGTGGCCGGTGACGGCTGATAGTTGCTCAGGCCATAGGGGCAATCGCTGTCCAGGTAACCGGGCAGGGCCGGATGNTTGAGATGAAANACCAGNGGCAGAATNTCCAGCACCATNTGCTGGCGATAGGACANNGCNGANTGGGCACGNTNCCAGCGCTGCTGATTGACCAGCAGAAACCGGTCCCTCAGGCGACGGAGGGTCTTGCGATCTATTCCCTCCTCAAAGTCGAGGGAAATCGGGGCAACGTGGGCGGTCAAGGCGGCTCCGCAGAGAGGTTCTTTTCAGCATCAGTATGAGTATGATGTCGGCATCGTGGCAAAACCTTTAAAAAAATAAAAGCTGCAGGACACGCGAGGCTTACCCGCTGTGAAAGAATTCATCATTCGCCGCTACCGTTCGGACCAGTCCGCGACCTCCGGGCGCCAGACCGTTTTACGCATCGACGATGAAGGAAAAGTACTGTTCGCTGACCACCAGGCCGAGGCAGTGCTCGGTTATGAGAGTAGTGAACTGGAAGGCCAACCGGTGCACCGGATCCTGGCATCTCGCCAGGATGATCCTTTTGCACCGGCAAACCGCCACCGGATCGAGCGTGGCCAGAACGTCCTGGTGACCTTCCGGCACAAGGAAGGTTTCTTCTACACCGCCTGCCTGAGCCTGCGACTCGACGTTCGGGATTCCGACAAGGCGGCGAGTGCCACGATTGCCCTGTGCGACAGCTCAAGCAGGGATTCCCGCCTGTTGCGAGCAGCGGAGAGCATTGCCGGTTTCGGGATCTGGGAACTGGACACCCGCACGAATGAAATGACCTGGACCGAGGGAATGTTCCAGCTTCTTGAGCTGAGACCGGGCGCCGAAATCACGCCCGAACAGGCGCTTTTCTACTGCCAGACCGGCCAGGCCAGGGTCCGGGCCATGTTCCGCCGTTGCCTCCGAACCGGAGACGCATTCTCCCTCAACCTCGATATCGTTACCTCGCAACAGAACCATCGGCGGGTGACNCTCAGTTGTCGGGCNCTGAAACAGGGCGGCCGGATTACCGGGCTCGGCGGCACCCTGGTAGACCGGACCGCCGATATGAAACTCGACAGGGCTCGCCAGCACGCAAACACCATGCTCGCAGCGGTCACCAGCGCCACCTCCGATCTGGTTGTGGCNGTCGATCTCTCGTTCAACCTGCTCCACTTCAATGACGCCTGGGCCAGACAGTTTGCNGAAACCTTTGGCGGGCGCCCGGAGGCAGGCGACAACCTGAGCGACNTGCTTCAGGAGTTCCCGAACGAACGCAGGCTGATGGAACGGCTCTGGCACCGGGCNTTCGAACGTGACAACTTCGTGGTCGAGATGCCCATGGCCCAGCAGTCGCGCCAGCTACCAGTGCATGANTTCCATTACCAGCGCCTGACCAACGACCAGGGCGAAATCACCGGCGCGGTGCACGTGGCCCGTCGCATTGAGCCCNGGCTGAATCACGCCTCCAGTGAGGAATACCGGATACGTCACGATCCGGTTACCGGCCTGATGAACAGAAAGGCATTCATCGCTCGGGTATTAAGAACCCTGGAGCAGAAAACCCATCGGGAATCCTGCGACAGCCTGCTCTACCTGGATCTGGATGAATTCGAACGCTTTAACGATCTTGCTGGCAGCGGCACCTGTGANCGCTACCTCAGGGAGCTGGCCGGCAACCTCGGCGTGCGCGTCCGGCAGCGTGACGCCCTCGCCCGCCTCGCTGGCGACACCTTCGCCCTTCTGATCGAGAACTGCCCGGAAGCGCGGGCCCGCAAGATTGCCCAGGAAACCCTTGATTTGATCGGCGACTTTGTCTTCGACTGGCAGGGTCACAGCCTCCAGACCACCGCATCGGGCGGCCTGTTGATTCTGGACAACGACGTCCCTGCGGATCCGGAGCAGCTTCTGGTCCAGGCTGCGGACCTGTGCCACACCGCCAAAACCTCCGGACGCAACCGGGTTCACGCGGCCAGCGCTATTGCCAACCAGACGGACGATTCAGTGGCCAGCAAACGGGTCGAGCAGATCCGCGACGCGCTGGACAAACAGTCGCTGATTCTGGAATACCAGGCCATGAGGCCGGTGGCCAGCCCCACCTGGGGCGATCACATCGAAATCCTCTGTCGGATTCCAACAACGTCGGATGATGAGACGACACTCCTGCCCGACGATTTCCTGCCCATTGCGGAACGGTTTGACCTGGCAAAGCGCCTGGATCGCCAGGTGATCCGGCAAACCCTGGAATGGCTCGGTAACCAGCCCTTGCTGGAACCCCGATTGAAGTACTGTGGATTTAACCTGTCACTGGCAACTGTGTTGGATGACACCTTCGCCGACTTCATGGCCGATGCCCTGAACCAATCCCCGTTTGCCCCGGACTGTTTCTGCCTGGAAATCCGTGAGGCCCACGCCACCCAGTATCCCGACGACGTGGCCGTGCTTTGCGACGCCCTGCATCGGGCAGGCTTCCGCGTCGCCCTGGACGGTGCCGGCGCANCGGTGGAAAGCTACAGCCTGGCGGCGAGATTACCCGTGGATATCATCAAACTGGACCGGAGAATGGTTCAGCAGCTGGAGGAGGACCCGGTGCAGCAGGTGATGCTGGAAGCACTGCACCGGATTGCCGAGGCCGCCGGCAAAGTGACGGTGGCCACGTTTATCGAAAGCGACGATGCCCTTCGCAAGGTACGGACTCTGGGCATTCACTACGGACAGGGCTACCGGCTATGCCGACCTGAGCCACTGGACGAACTCACGCCGGCGGCGGTAGACCTCGCTACAGGGCGAATCGGCGGTTAACCGTTTCGCCCCGCTGAGTGCGCCGGCTCAACCCAGCTGGTTGCGGGCCCGACCGACCGCCGCACGCACCTGATCCGGCGCTGTGCCACCGAGATGATCACGGGCCTGGACCGAACCTTCCAGGGTCAGCACATCGAAAACATCGGNGCCGATATGATCGGAGAACTGCTGCAGCTCTTCGAGGGTCATATCAGACAGGTCACGACCTTCAGCCACACCGAACGCCACGGACTTGCCCACGATCTCGTGGGCGTCCCGGAAAGGCACGCCTTTCTTGACCAGGTAATCCGCCAGATCGGTNGCGGTCGAGAAACCGCGCTTGGCNGCCACNCNCATGTTNTCGGCCTTGGAGCGAATGGCCGGAATCATGTCNGCGTAGGCTTTCAGGCAGCCCTTGATGGTATCGACNGTNTCGAACAGNGGNTCCTTGTCTTCCTGNTTGTCCTTGTTGTAGGCCAGCGGCTGGCTNTTCATCAGGGTCAGCAGGCTGATCAGGTGGCCNTTGACNCGACCGGTCTTGCCCCGNACCAGNTCCGGCACNTCNGGNTTCTTTTTCTGNGGCATGATGGACGAGCCGGTGCAGAANCGNTCCGGCAGATCAATGAANTCGAACTGGGCGGAGGTCCANAGCACNAGCTCCTCGCTGAANCNGGANAGATGCGTCATCAGCAGNGCCNCAAAGCTNCAGAANTCNATGGCAAANTCCCGGTCGCTGACNGAGTCCAGGCTGTTCTCGNTGGGCCNNTCNAAGCCCAGCAGNCNGGCGGTCATNGCNCGATCNATGGGNTAGGTNGTGCCNGCCAGGGCCGCNGCNCCCAGGGGCATNACGTTNACCCGCTTGCGACANTCCTGCANGCGCTCGNCATCCCGNACCAGCATNTCGTACCAGGCCAGCAGGTGNTGCCCGAAGGTNACCGGCTGGGCNGTNTGCAGATGGGTGAAGCCGGGCATGATGGTNTCCGCCTCGCGCTCGGCNAGNTCCAGCAGGCCNGNTTNCAGGCGNTTCAGTTCCTCGGCNATNACNTCGATNTCGTCCCGCAGGTACAGACGGATATCNGTNGCNACCTGATCGTTGCGGCTNCGNCCGGTGTGCAGNTTCTTGCCNGTNATNCCGATACGGTCNGTNAGGCGTGCNTCNATNTTCATGTGCACGTCTTCAAGGCTGACCGACCACTGGAAGTTGCCGGCCTCGATGTCTGCCTTGACGCCTTTCAGGCCCTCAATGATCTGGTCCCGCTCGTCGGCGGTAAGCACGCCAACCTCGGCCAGCATGGTGGCATGGGCAATGGAACCGGTGATGTCGTGATGGTACAGGCGCTGGTCAAATCCCACAGATGCAGTAAATTTTTCAACAAAGGCATCGGTGGGTTCACTGAAGCGCCCGCCCCAGGGTTTTTCAGAGCTTGTGGTCTGGTCAGACTTTTTCTGATCCGTCATGGTCTATCTTTCCTGCTGACAGCCCGGCATCATCTGGCGGGAGCTGGGTACATTGAACGTGGCGGGAGTATACCATTCTGACCCGGGTAAAGGAGACACCCCGTAACGGGGACAAAGGTGTGACAGAGAGCGAGTTCTTCGTTCCGGACCTGTGCCGGGTACGGGCCGTGTTCCTGTTGCTGGTCACCAGTGAACTGCTGGTTCTGGTGCTCGCCATCGTGCAGGCGGAGCGGGGCTGGATCGACTGGAATTACTTCGGGCTGTTGTCGCTGTTCGTGCAGTGGACCACCCTCACCAGTGCCGCCCTGATCTGCCTNTTGCGCACNCGGCTTGCNCGNATGTCCGTCTCCGGNGCNACNACCACCATCGTCGCCATTGTGCTGCTGGATGTGCTCGCCTTCAGCCTGTTTGCAGACAGCGTCCTGCACCCCCAGGACGGCGTGGCTGTCTGGCAGGGCGTGGCCAAGAAGATGCTGCTGGCGTTGCTGATCGTGCTCATGGTGCTGCGCTATTTTTACCTGCAGCACCAGTGGCAACAGCAGCGTGAAGCGGAAATGCAGGCGCATCTGGCATCACTGCAGGCCCGCATTCAGCCACACTTCCTGTTCAACAGCATGAACACCATTGCCAGCCTGATTGCCATCAATCCGGAACGGGCCGAAGAAGCCGTTCTGGATCTTTCGGAACTGTTTCGCGCCAGCCTTCGCACCGGCGACCAGCTGATTCCGCTATCGAGGGAACTGGCTTTGTGCCAGCGTTACCTGGCCATCGAAGCACTGCGCCTGGGCGACCGCCTGAAACTGGAATGGCAGATTGAAGAAGGCCTGGAGCACCAGGCCATTCCCCCGCTCACACTGCAGCCATTGGTGGAAAACGCCATCTACCATGGTATCCAGCCGCGCCCGGACGGTGGCACCGTCAGGATTGAAGCCCAGGCCAAAGGCGAATTTGTCTACCTGCTGGTACAGAATCCAAAGCCGGACCAGAATAAGCAGCAACATGACGGCAACCGAATGGCGCTGGCCAACATTCAGTCACGGCTACGGGCGCTTTTCGGTGAGCCGGCGGTGCTCAAACACAGCCACCAGCACGATGTGTACACGGTTACCCTGCGACTGCCGCGACGGAAGGCCGGCGAGCAGAGAGCCCGAAAACAATAAACCCCTGACCAACGGAACCGAGACAAGACATGACTGATACCCGCAGCGTCCTGATCGCCGATGACGAACCCCTGGCCCGGGAACGCATCCGCCGGTTGGTGGAGGCGGTTCCGGGGTATCGGGTCTGTGGCGAAGCTGCAGACGGCGACAGTTGCTTGAAACAGGTGGCGGAACTGGAGCCAGACATACTGTTGCTGGATATCCGGATGCCGGGCATGGACGGCATGGAGGCCGCCAGCAGACTTAGCCAGCTGGCCAATCCACCGGCGCTGATCTTCTGCACGGCCTACGACCACTACGCTATCCAGGCATTCGACGTGCAGGCCATCGCCTACCTGCTCAAACCGGTTCGCAAAGAGGCCTTGGCGGAGGCCCTGGCCCGGGCCGGCAGGGTCAACCGGGTACAGTTGCAGGCACTCAACGGCCAGGCTGCCCACAGCCAGGAACAGTTGGCGGTGCGCACGCACCGCGGCACCGAGCTGATCGATCTGTCGGAAATCCTCTACTGCGAGGCAGATCAAAAATACGTCACCATCCATCACGNCCGGGGCGAAACCGTGTGTGACTACACGCTGAAGGAACTGGAAAACAGCTACCCGAGCACCCTGCTCAGGATCCACCGGAACACCCTGGTGGGGGTTCGCTTTATCCAGGCACTGAGACGGACGCCGGATGGCCACAANCTGGTCGCCCTGAGGGAAGGCCGGGGCGAACTGCCGGTCAGNCGCCGCCATGCCAGCAANGTNCGCCAGTGGCTTCAGGANCANCAGCCNGGCTGAANCAGCATGACNCGCCNNAGGNGGNAGCNGCGGGACTTTTCTGCCGCNACAAGGTAACCTTGGCGGACATTTTTNCGAACCGACAGTGAGTGTCATGTCCAAACGTACCCTTCGCATTGCAACCCGCAGCAGCGCNCTNGCGCTGTGGCAGGCGGAATTCATNAAGGCCGANCTGGAAAGGCTGCACGACAACATCACCGTGGAACTGGTCAAGATNAAGACCCAGGGNGACAAGATCCTGGACGTGCCNCTGGCNAAAATCGGCGGCAAGGGCCTGTTCGTCAAGGAACTGGAAGANGCCATGCTGGACGGCCGNGCNGACCTGGCCGTNCANTCCATGAAAGACGTGCCCATGGANTTNCCGGAAGGNCTGGGGCTGGTGGCNATCTGCGAGCGNGAAGACCCGACCGANGCCTTNGTNAGCAACCACTANGACAACGTTGACGCCCTGCCCCACGGNGCCGTGGTNGGCACNGCNAGCCTGCGCCGGGAGGCCCAGCTNCGNGCCTANCGCCCGGANCTGGAAATNCGCGTGCTGCGNGGCAACGTCAACACCCGNCTGGCCAAGCTNGATGCCGGCGAATACGAAGCGATTGTACTGGCCAGCTCCGGGCTNAAGCGNCTGGGCTTTCACGAGCGCATCCGCTACTGCCTGCCCGACACGTTGTCGCTGCCGGCGGTCGGCCAGGGCGCCCTGGGCATTGAATGCCGGGTCGATGACCAGGATCTGCTNGCCATGCTNGAACCCCTGAAGCACAAAGACACCTGGGATCGCGTCACCGCCGAACGGGCTCTGAACCGTCGGCTGGAAGGTGGTTGTCAGGTGCCAATCGCGGCGTACGCGCTTCTTGAAGACGACGATACAATCTGGCTGCGGGGCTTGGTGGGCGCTGTTGATGGCACCCAGATTTTCCGGGTCGAAGGCCGCGCGCCACGGGCCGAAGGCGAACGTCTGGGCCGGGAACTGGCCGAGGATCTGCTGGCTCTCGGAGCCGACAAGGTGCTGGCTGAAATCTATGGCCACACACCAACCTGAGCCCGACCTGAACGGCCGGCGGATTCTGATCTGCCGNCCCGANCCCGAGGCTTCGCGCCTGGCCAGCCGGTTTCGTGCAGCCGGTGCCGATGTACATATCCTGCCACTGATTGACCGGGAACCTCTGCCGGAAACGCCCGAGCGCCGCACACTCATTCTGAGCCTGGATGAATTTTCCCATGTGATCGCAGTCAGCCCGTTTGCCGCCCGGCTGCTGCTGGAAGAGGTGGACACCTGGTGGCCCCAGGTGCCCATGGGCATCCGCTGGTATGGCGTTGGTGCCGGCACCGCANCCGTGCTTGCGGAACACGGTCTCAGCCCGCGGCGGCCGCCCGAGGGCTGGACCAGCGAGGCACTACTGGCATTGCCGTCACTGCAAAACCTCCAGCATGAGCGGGTTCTGCTCGCTCGCGGGGAAACCGGACGCGAACTGATCCGCGAAACCCTTGAAGCCAGGGGCGCCCGCGTGACCCTGCTGCCCCTGTACCGCCGCTTTCGCCCTGACCACGCGCCGGAGCGGATCCGGGCCACCCTCGATACCTTTGCTCCGGAGGCCATCGTCGCCCTGTCGGGCGAAACCTTGAACAATCTCATCGCACTATGTGCGAATAGCGGCCATAATCTATACGATAGGTTATTGATTGTTCCCGCAGATCGGGTTGCCGAACAGGCCCGGGCAGCGGGATTCCTAAATCCGTGTATACCAGGAAGCCTTGCCGATAACGACATCGTGGCCACGGTTGCAGCGCAACTTGCCGGCCGGGACGGTGGCTCCGGAAAAGCCAAGTAAGGACGCCCGTGACAGAGACAACGAATCAACTGCCCGCAACCGTTTCCAAGGAACCGCCTGCTCGCCAGAAACTCTGGCCGGTATGGCTGGTTGCCATTCTCGCCCTGATCATCGCAATCGCCCTGGCGCTCTGGAGCTGGCAACAGTGGAACAACCACCAGGCTGTCATGCAGACAATCGAGAGCCTGAAGCAGGACACCGCCCAGCTTGAAGATCTCTATGGCGACCGCGGCAGCCAGCAAAGCCAGCGCCTGCAGTCCCTCGAAGAGAAACTGGCGAGCCAGCGNGAACTGATTGCCACCCAGCAGCGCCAGANCGACCACAATGCCCGTGAACTGCTGGAAGCCGGAAACCGCACACGCACGGACTGGCTGCTGGCCGAGGCGGAATACCTTCTGCGCATTGCCAATCAGCGGTTGATGATCGAAAAAGACATCCGCGGAGCCATGTCGGCCCTGGAAGCGGCAGACGAAGTGCTGAATGAATCCGACGACATCGGTGTCTACCCGGTTCGCCAGCAACTGGCTCGCGAAATCCTCGCACTCAAGGGCCTGACCGGCGTTGACCGCACCGGACTCTACCTGACACTGGAAGCGGCCATCNACAGCATTCACCAGCTTACCGACCAGGCCCTGATCAGTGAGAACGCGCCCGGCTTTGTGGTCAACGCTGCACAGGGAGAAAGCGCTGGAACCGNCGAAGAACCCGGCGCTGTGGTACAGGCCTGGAACAAGGTGAAAGCAACACTGATGCAGGTGGTGGTTGTGCGCCGCATGGACGAGCCGGTCAAGCCGCTGCTCTCTCCCGACCAGAGCGCCTATGCCCGACTAAACCTACAGCTGATGCTGGAAGAGGCCGAGATGGCGGTATTGCGGGGCAACCAGCCGCTGTATGAGCGCGCCCTTACCAAGGCCCGAACCACCATTGACGACTGGTACAACGCAAGCAATCCCCGGGTCACCGCCCTGAGTGACACCCTGGCTGAGCTGGCCGGCAAGAACGTGGACCCGGAGCTGCCGGATATCAGTCAGTCCCTGGACCTGCTCAAGGAGCGGCTGGCCGGACGCCTNAATGCCAACAANGNTAATGGCGAGGANNACGCCGACGNNGGTAATGGAGGCGNTGATTCATGATTCGCCTGTTACTGATCGTTCTGCTGGCGCTGCTGATTGGCANCGGCCTTTCCCTCGGATTGCAATATGATCTGGGCTACATCCGGATCAGCCTTGGCCATTACCTGATCGAAACCAACTTCTGGGTGGGGCTGGGCCTGATCGTGGCCCTGATCGTGCTGACTGTCCTGACCATCAACCTNATCCGCCGACTCAGAACCAGCACCGGCCTGGTGGCGGGCTGGATTGCCCGCGGCAATGAACGCCGGGCCCGACGCCGGACCACCCAGGGTTTGCTGGCGCTGGCCGAAGGCAACTGGCCCAGGGCCCGCAAACTGCTGACATCCTCCGCNAGCCATGCCGACACGCCCCTGATCAATTATCTTGCCGCCGCCCANGCATCGTTCGANACCGGTGATCACGAGGCCGTGGATGATCTGCTNCGCAAGGCCTTCGACAGCACCCCCGGNTCTGACATGGCNGTCGGTATTACCCAGGCCCAGCTGCAACTGGCAGGCAACCGCCTTGAACAGGCCCTGGCCACGCTGGTTCGCCTTCGCAAACAGTCGCCCCATCACCCCTTTGTGCTGAAACTGCTCAAAAACACCTATCTGCGCCTGGAAGACTGGCGCGAACTGTCCAGGTTATTGCCTGAACTTCGCAAACGCAGCGTGCTCTCGGAAGCGGAACTCAATGATCTGGAACGCCAGGTCTGGCATAACCTGCTGGAGNGTGCCGCGGAAGATTGCCGGCGCCAGCAGAAACAGGATCCCGATGCATCCCTGGAACCGCTGACCAGGCTCTGGGACGAATTGCCGGGCTTCCTGCGTCGCGACGAATACACCATAAGGGACTACGCCCGCCTGCTTGCCAGCCTTGGCGACGAGGTACAGACCGAAACCCTGTTGCGCAAGGTGCTGCGCAACCACTGGAGCGATGAGCTGATCAATCTGTACGGGCGGGTGAAGGGCCAGAAACCGGATGAACAGTTGTTNCTGGCCGAACAATGGCTGAAAGACCGGCCCAACAACCCCGAGCTTCTGCTGGCCCTGGGNCGGCTGAGCCTTCGCAACGAACTCTGGGGCAAGGCCCGTGAATATTTCGAGACCAGCCTGCGGCTGAAGCGGAGCCGGGAGGCACTGGCAGAGCTAAGCCGCCTGAATGCCCACATGGGCGAGGAAGAAGCCAGCGTCAAATTGCTGATGCAGGGGCTGGCCAAGGATAACGGGCTGCCGGAACTGCCAATGCCGAGGGCTTAGCGCCAAGGTGTAATGAAAAAGGGCCAGATGAACGTCTCATCTGGCCCTTTTTTTATTCTACTACACAGGCTGCTTCACGAACGGGGGGCGTACTCCAGCACGTCAGAAAAGAACGCCTCTTCGGGCAGGCCCGCATCTACCAGAGCATCCATCAGTGTGTACACCATGGTGGGCGAACCGCTGGCATGGACCTCCACATTCTTCCANTCCATACCGGATGCAAGCACCGCGCGAACCAGCTGGTCGTGATGGCCAGCCCAGTCATTATCCTCGTCATCTCCCACCACCGGCAGGAACGTGAAGCGGGGCCACTCGTCCTGCCACTGCTGTGCCAGGGCGCGAAGATACATGTCCTCGTGTCGACGAACTCCCCAGTACAGCTTGACCGGTTGGTCGTAGGACGTTTCCCGGAGGTAATCCACCAGGCTCTTCATCTGGGCAAAGCCGGTGCCGGCAGCCACCAGCAACAGCGGCCTGGTCGGCACTGACGCCAGGCAGGCTTTGCCATGGGGCAGCTCCACGGTTACCTCGCCACCGGACGTCAGGGCATCAATCACCTTCTGCGCGGACACCCACTCGGGGGTCGCCTGGATATGCAGCTCGATATTCTGGTCCGATGGACTGCTGGCGATGGAAAAGTAACAGGGGTCAGCATCAGGCAGATTGACCGACAGATATTGCCCGGCATGAAACGACAGCTCCCGACGCCGCGGAAGCTGTAGCTCAACGCGATAGACATCGTGACTGATCGACCTTACGTCCACGACTTTTGCCTGAAACTTGCCAGGCTGATTGTTTCCAGCTGCCATAACGGCGGATATCTCCAGTTCCAGATCCGTGAGCGCGATGCTACGGCACATCATCAAGCGCTCACCGATCTTTATAGTCTGTTGGTTTCGGGTATTAAGCGCGGCGCCCTTCAGTAACCGGGCCTCGCAGATTTCACATACCCCGTTGCGACAGGCTGCCGGCACAGCTACGCCAGCCCGCGCGGCAGCGCCGAGCAAGTCTGCCTCCGACGCCGCAATGAAGGCGATACCAGAGGGCCAAAGCCGCACCGCCCGATGTTCACTGCCCATATCAGTCGGGGCGCGATGCCGGACTTTCAATACCCAGGGTATCCCACAGCTCGTCGACGCGTTTTTTCACATCTTCGGTCATGGCGATCGGCTCACCCCACTCCCGGGTGGTCTCACCCGGCCACTTGTTGGTGGCATCCATCCCCATTTTGGAACCCAGGCCGGATACCGGCGAGGCAAAGTCCAGGTAATCGATGGGCGTATTCTCCACCAGCGTGGTATCCCGGGTTGGATCCATCCGGGTAGTGATCGCCCAGATCACGTCTTCCCAGTTACGGGCATTCACGTCGTCATCCGTGACAATCACAAATTTGGTGTACATGAACTGCCGAAGAAACGACCATACCCCCATCATCACCCGTTTGGCATGGCCGGGGTACTGTTTCTTCATGGTCACCACTGCAAGGCGATAGGAACAGCCTTCCGGTGGCAGGTAAAAATCCACGATCTCCGGGAACTGCTTCTGCAGAATCGGAATAAAGACCTCGTTCAGGGCCACCCCGAGAATCGCCGGCTCATCAGGCGGGCGACCGGTATAGGTACTGTGATAGATCGGATCCCGGCGATGAGTGACCCGTTCTACGGTGAATACCGGGAAGTGGTCCACTTCGTTGTAGTAACCGGTGTGATCACCGAACGGTCCTTCCGGCGCCATGTCATCCGGGTAGATGAAACCTTCCAGCACGATTTCGGCGCTTGCCGGCACCTGCAGATCGCTCAGCCCCGCCTTGACCAGCTCGGTCCGGCTGCCGCGAAGCAGCCCGGCAAAGGCGTATTCCGACAGCGTATCCGGCACCGGCGTCACCGCCCCCAGAATGGTCGCCGGATCGGCACCGAGGGCCACAGCCACCGGATAGGGTTGGCCGGGATTGCTCTTCTGGAACTCCTGGAAATCCAGGGCACCACCGCGATGACTCAGCCAGCGCATGATCAGACGGTTGCGACCGATGACCTGCTGCCGGTAGATGCCCAGGTTCTGGCGTTCTTTATGGGGCCCACGGGTAATCACCAGTGGCCAGGTCACCAGCGGCCCGGCATCGCCAGGCCAGCAATGCTGCACCGGAATCTGATACAGGTCCACCTGATCCTTTTCGATCACGACATCCTGGCAGGGCGCGGAACGCAGTACCTTGGGGCTCATGCGCATCACCTGCCGGAACAGCGGCAGTTTTTCGATGGCATCGCGGAAACCCTTGGGGGGATCCGGTTCCTTGAGAAACGCGAGGAGCTTACCGATGTCCCGAAGCGCCGTGACGTTATCCTGCCCCATGCCCAACGCTACCCGCTTCGGTGTCCCGAACAGGTTGGCCAGCACCGGCATGTCATAGCCCTTGGGGTTTTCAAACAACAACGCAGGACCACCTGCCCGCAATGTACGGTCGCAGATTTCGGTCATTTCCAGATGGGGGTCGACTTCAACGCTGATGCGTTTCAGCTCACCCAGCTTCTCCAGCTGGTCAATGAAGTCTCGCAGGTCGTTGTATTTCATCGGTTACTCCGTTCAGATATGCCAGTACTACGGAGATCGGTGGTCGCTGGACTGCTTTAAAGCAGTTGGAACAAACTGCGCGCACGTGGCATGAACGGCGGAGCCGGGGAGAACCTCCCCGGACCGTGCATTGCCAGGGATGGCAATGCCGAGCCCCCAGGGATGGGTTCACGGCGTGTCCGGGGAGGTTCTCCCCGGCTCTGCCCGCCCCCAAAACCAGAGGCGCTAGTCCTAGCTAGGAAGAGATCAACGACGCTTCATGGACTGGAAGAACTCGTCGTTGGTCTTGGTGTCCTTGAGCTTGTCCAGCAGGAACTCGATGGCGGCGGTGTCATCGTCCATGGAGTGCAGGAGCTTGCGCAGGATCCAGACCCGCTGGATATCCGCCTCGCTCATCAGCAGATCTTCGCGGCGCGTACCGGAGCTGCGGATGTTGATGGCCGGGTATGTACGCTTCTCGGCAATCTTGCGATCCAGGTGGATTTCCATGTTGCCGGTGCCCTTGAACTCCTCGTAGATAACCTCGTCCATCTTGGAACCAGTGTTGACCAGCGCCGTGGCAAGGATGGTCAGGCTTCCACCTTCTTCCACGTTACGGGCGGCACCGAAGAAGCGCTTGGGTTTTTCCAGGGCATGGGCGTCAACACCACCGGTCAGGACCTTGCCGGAGGACGGGATCACCGTGTTGTAGGCACGAGCCAGACGGGTGATGGAATCCAGCAGGATGACCACGTCCTTCTTGTGCTCTACCAGACGCTTGGCCTTTTCAATCACCATTTCAGCAACCTGCACGTGGCGGGCCGGCGGCTCGTCAAACGTGGAGGCGATGACCTCGCCGCGCACGGTGCGCTGCATCTCGGTCACTTCCTCTGGCCGCTCGTCAATCAGCAGTACCATGACATGGCACTCTGGATTGTTGCGGGTGATGGACTGGGCGATGCTCTGCATCAGCAGTGTCTTACCGGCCTTGGGCGGGGAAACGATAAGCCCGCGCTGGCCTTTACCGATGGGCGCAACCAGGTCCAGGACCCGGGAGGAGAGATCCTCGGTACTGCCGTTACCGGCCTCGAGCATCAGGCGCTCGTCCGGGAACAGCGGCGTGAGGTTCTCGAAGAGAATCTTGTTTCGGGCGTTATCCGGCTTGTCGAAATTGATCTCGCTGACCTTCAACAAGGCAAAGTAGCGCTCACCATCTTTGGGCGGGCGAATCTTGCCTGCGACCGTGTCGCCCGTGCGCAGGTTAAACCGGCGGATCTGACTCGGAGAGACATAGATGTCGTCAGGCCCTGCCAGGTAGGAGGCGTCAGCGGAACGGAGGAAGCCGAAGCCGTCCTGCAGAATTTCCAGTACGCCGTCGCCGTAGATGTCTTCGCCGCTTTTTGCGTGCTTCTTCAGGATTGTGAAGATCACATCCTGTTTGCGCGAACGAGCCAGGTTATCGAGGCCCATCTCTTGCGCAATATCGAGCAATTCGGGCACGGATTTCTGCTTGAGTTCAGTAAGATTCATAGTTTGTTGGATTTTCAGGAATGGAAGTAAACGAGTATTGGAATGACAGGGGTGCCCCTGAACGTATTGATCGTAAAAAAACGCTGAACTTGGTGCTGGCCAGTTGGAGCAACCGGTGTAGATGGAGTCCGGAATTAAGGTACTGAAGCCAGAGAGTGGGAACAACCGTTCGCCGGGCAAGAGCGATCATCGGCCACCTGACTGGCGAATGTCAAGTGCACTGCACAAATTAACAGCAATTTCACGCCAAACCGGCCACAACCGGCCGCTGGCGCCTCCCCCTGATGGGTTACTCCCTTCCATTAAAAGCCCGTGATGGCGATACTGGCGTATAACAACTTTTCAACGATTATGGAGCCCATCCATGAGCAGTGTACCCAGTACCGAAATGAAACCCCTGAACGTTGCCCTGCTGACCGTCTCCGATACCCGTGGGCCTGAACAGGACACGTCCGGGCAATTTCTGGAGGACAGCGTGGTCGAAGCCGGCCACAACCTGGTCGCCCGCCGGATCCTGCCGGACGACGTCTATCTGGTGCGGGCCTTGTTGTCCGGCTGGATTGCCGATTCACAGGTGCACGCAGTGATCATTACCGGTGGCACCGGCCTGCTTGAACGAGATAGCACACCGGAGGCGGTAAGGCCTTTGCTCGACAAAACCATCGAAGGCTTTGGTGAGGAATTCCGCCGCCTGTCAGCCGCCGAAATCGGATCATCAACCGTGCAGTCACGGGCGATGGCGGGAATGGCAAACCACACGGTGATCTTCTGCCTGCCCGGCTCGACCGGCGCCTGCCGCACCGGCTGGGAAGGCATTCTCCTCAGTCAGCTGGACAGCCGTCACACACCATGCAATTTCTCGGGGCTGGTCTTGCGCAAACCCGAGAAGCCAATGTCGCGGCTCAACGAAGTCATTGGACAGCGCGCCAAGCGCTGAGGCAGAAGACATCCCGATCGGAGTTAAGACTTGATGGCCAAGCCAAACCTCACGCCCCTGGAAGATGCCCTGGACCACNTGTTGTCGGANGCACCGGTGGTTNCGCAGANTGAAACCGTCGCNCTGGCCGACTCCCTGGGCCGGGTACTTGCCGAAAACCANTATGTNCCGGCNGACGTGCCGCCGGCNGANAACAGTGCGGTGGANGGATACGCCCTGCGCAAACAGGATCTNCATGGNGANCNGCCNATACCGGTCTCGGCNCGGATTCCGGCCGGTGAAGCGCCNAAGCCCCTGGANCCCGGCACNGCNGCGCGCATNTTNACCGGCTCNGAGATTCCCGANGGNGCCGACTCGGTGGTCATGCAGGAGCGGATTGAGGTGACGGANNNCGGNATTCTTGTNCAGGCNNANGTAGACGAAGGNCAGAATATTCGCCGCCGGGGNCAGGATCTNACCCGGGGCGANCTTGCNCTGGCAAAAGGTACACAGGTNCGTCCNAANGAGATGGGACTNCTGGCNTCCATGGGCGNTGCCCGGGTTGCCGTCCTGGCGCGGTTGAAAGTCGCCATTCTCTCCACGGGAGATGAGCTGGTNGACCCNGGCNNGCCNCTCGGNCCGGGCCAGATCTACAACAGCAANCGCTTCACCCTGATGGGGNTGCTCACCGAAGCCGGNTGCGAGGTNGTNCTGTGCGANACNCTNAGNGACAANCGCGAGGCGACCCGNGAAACNCTGNNGCGTGCGGCNGAGNCNGCNGANCTGNTTATNACCAGCGGTGGCGTNTCCGTGGGNGANGANGANCANGTGCGNGCNGTGCTGGAGGAGTCNGGCAGTCTGTCGCTCTGGAANATGGCNATCAANCCCGGNAAACCNGTGGCTTTTGGNGCCATCGGNGGNACNCCGGTNCTGGGNCTGCCCGGCAANCCNGGGTCNGTGCTGGTCACTTTCCTGATGGTGGGCATGCCCTATATCCGGAAACGCCAGGGGCGNAANCCNAAANCNCTCTCNGGCGAGCGGATANCGGCNGACTTTNCCATTNNCTCGNCNTCNNTNCGCCGGGAGTTNGTCNGGGCCCGNAAGGAANCCCGGGGNTCNGNNCCGGTGGNNGCNGCCTATCCNAACCAGAGNTCCGGCATNCTGAGCTCTACCTGNTGGGCNGACGGCCTGGCCGTGGTGCCNGAAAACANCACNGTNAGCCCCGGNGACCTGCTAACCTACTACTCGTTTGCGGAACTGTTGAGCTGACCATGAGTGATAACACGATTACAGTGCGCTTCTTCGCCCGTCTGCGCGAAGACCTGAAAACCGACCAGCTGGCTATCGACGCCAGGCCCGGCCTCACAGCGGGCGATGTACTTGCAGAGCTGGCCAGCCAGGGCGGCCCCTGGGATCAGTTGCAGGGCGACCAGCCGGTTATGATTGCGATCAACCAGGCCATGGCGAAACCGGGCGCTGAGGTGAAAGCCGGCGACGAGCTTGCCTTTTTCCCGCCGGTCACCGGAGGTTGAGATGATTTCGGTCCAGTCTGACGATTTTGATGTGGCCGCTGAATACGCGGCGCTGCGTGACAGTGGCGCCGGCACCGGCGCCATTGCAACGTTTACCGGCCTGGTGCGGGACAGCGGTGACTTGCAGGGCGTTAACGGGCTTTACCTGGAACACTACCCCGGAATGACCGAACAGGTGATCCAGGGGCTCATTGATGACGCCTCGAAGCGCTGGGATGTGCGCAGGGCCCGGGTGATTCACCGGGTAGGCAGGCTGGCGCTGTGCGACCAGATTGTCTTCGTCGGTGTGTGCAGCGCCCACCGTGGAGACGCGTTCGCGGCCTGCGAGTTCATCATGGACGCCCTGAAGACATCCGCTCCGTTCTGGAAAAAGGAAATCACCTCAGATGGAGAGCACTGGGTGGAACAGAAAGAATCCGATCGGGCGCGCTCCGAGGACTGGAAGTAACTGGCCATAAAAAAACCGCCCGTGAGCCTGGGCTCAGGGGCGGTTTCTGGTGACCTGCCTGCAATCAGAGATTGCTGTCCAGGAAAGCCGCCAGCTGGGATTTGGAGAGTGCGCCGACTTTCGTGGCGTCCACGTTGCCGTTCTTGAACAGCATCAGGGTGGGGATACCGCGGATGTTGAACTTCGGCGGGGTCTGCTCGTTCTCGTCAATGTTGAGCTTGCAGACTTTCAGTTTGCCGTCGTATTCGTCGGCAATCTCTTCAAGCACCGGGGCAATCATCTTGCAGGGGCCGCACCACTCTGCCCAGTAGTCCACCAGAACGGGGACGTCGGACTGCAGTACATCCTGCTCAAAAGAAGCGTCGGTTACATTTACGATATTTCCGCTCATTACCTTTTCCTGATTCATGCACTACTGCTGCACATCGGCATGTCCCTTTCAGGGAATAACCTGCCGGGCACAGGTGCTGTTGACTGTCGCTGAAGGCTGTCCGGGTTATACGAACAACCTTTCACCCAAATCACGGTAAGACATACTTTACGCGATTGATCAGCCGGATGTGAAGCGGTAAGAACCGATCCAGGCCTGACCCTCGTCAAATGCGCGGTTTTCCGGTTACTGACAGGCCTGAGGGATTTCGCTTATAGTACCCCGCACGTTCATCTCAAAAGGATTCCGACCACGTGACGGCCGCATCCACCGCCGAAAACGCTGCCGCCTCATCCGAGGTACTCGCAGCCATCGACATGGGCTCGAACAGCTTCCACATGGTGGTTGCCAGACTAGTGCATGGGGAAATCCGGACCCTCGAGAAGATGGGAGAAAAGGTTCAGCTCGGAGCTGGGCTGGACCAATACAACCGGCTCACTGAAGACGCCCAGGAGCGGGCCCTCGCCTGCCTGGGACGCTTCGCTCAACGGCTCAAGGGCATGCCGCCAGAGGCGGTGCAGATTGTCGGCACCAACGCGCTTCGCGTGGCGCGCAATGCCCATCAGTTCATGGCCCGGGCCGAAGAAGCGCTGGGCTATCCGGTAGAGATCATTGCCGGCCGCGAGGAAGCACGCCTGATCTATCTGGGGGTTTCACATACCCTCTCCGACGACATCGGGCGTCGACTGGTTATCGATATTGGCGGTGGCAGCACCGAATTCATCATCGGCCAGCGGTTTGAACCCCAGGAGCTTGAAAGCCTGCACATGGGTTGCGTGTCGTTCCGTAACCGGTATTTCCCGGACGGCAAGATAACCAGGCGGCAGATGGACAAGGCAGTGACCCACGCAGAACAGGAACTGCTCAACATCCGCCAGCATTACCGCTCCGTGGGATGGCAAAGTGCGGTGGGCTCATCCGGCTCGATCAAAGCCATTGCCAGCGTATTGGCGACCCTGAAGATCACCGACGGCACCATTACCCTCGCCGCCATGCAGGAACTTCGCAAGCGGCTGGTGGACATGGGTAAAACAGAAAAACTGGGAGATCTGGGCGTACGCTCGGACCGCCAGAGCATATTCCCGGCCGGATTTGCCATCCTGATGGGGGCATTCCAGTCCCTTGGTATCAAGGACATGGCGTTCGCCGATGGTGCTCTGAGGGAAGGTCTGCTTTACGACATTGTCGGGCGAATCCAGCACGAGGATGTCCGTGAGCGAACCATTTCCGCGCTTCAGGAGCGTTACCACGTTGACCAGGCACATGGCGCTGCCGTTGAGGAAACGGCCGTGGCAGCATGGCGGCAGGTTGCCGACGCCTGGGCCCTGAACACCCCGGCAGATGAAGAAGTACTGCGCTGGGCCTGCCGACTGCATGAGATCGGCCTGACCATTTCCCATAGCCAGTACCATAAACACGGCGCCTATCTGTTGCGCTACTCGGATCTGCCCGGCTTCACCCAGCAGTTCCAGCGCGACCTGGCAACTCTCGTGCGCGGCCACCGGAGAAAATTCGCCTCGGCAATCTTCGAGGGCCTGGACCCGGAAGACATTGCCAGGCTGCGTTACCTCTGCGTGCTGGTGCGCCTGGCGGTTCTGATTCAACACCCACGCAACATGGAGCCGCCTCCGGCCTTCACCCTGACGGCACACAAGGACAAGTTGGTGCTGGAGTTTCCGTCAGGTTGGCTGGATGACAGGCCACTGACCCTGGCCGACCTGGAAAACGAACGGGACTATCTCGCCAAACAGGACTTTGTTCTGGAACTGAACGGCGGCTGAGCGCGCTCAGCCAGCCAACTCGGCCTCCAGGGACTCCACCTCTTCGCTGACTTCAAGCCACTGCGCCTCCACCTCTTCCAGGCGGGCGGTTGCGGTGGCCTGCTCCGCCAACAACTCTTTCAGACGGGTCTTGCCGCTGTCGTCGTAAAGGTCGGGTTCGGATAGCTGCTCTTCCAGAGCTGACAGCTTCTGCTGAAGCTGGTCCATTTCCTTTTCCAGCGCACTCTGTTTTTTACGGTAGGGGCTGAGTTTCTGGCGAAGAGCCGCCTCTGCCCGCTTGCGCGCCTTCCGATCTTCGGCACTCTCGCCCACCGCCTCAGCGGCCTCGGGCACCCCCTCCTGGCCGACCGGCACTCTCCTAGGTGCCTCGGTTTCGTCTTTCCGGCGGTCCGCCAGCCAACGCTCATAGTCTTCCAGATCGCCCTGGTACTCCGTTACCCGACCATCATTGACCAGCCAGAACTCGTCCACGGTGTTCCTTAGCAAGTGCCGGTCGTGAGAAACCACCACAATAGCGCCTTCAAAGTTCTGCAGCGCCATGGTCAGAGCCTGGCGCATTTCCAGATCCAGGTGGTTCGTGGGCTCGTCCAGCAGGAGCAGGTTGGGTCTCTGCCATGCGATCACGGCCAGCGCCACGCGGGCCTTTTCGCCACCGGAAAACGACCGGATGGCACTCAGGGCTTCATCGCCATGAAAATCAAAGCCACCAAGGAAATTCCGTATACTCTGCTCTGACGCCTTCGGGGAAAGCCGCTGAAGATGCAGGAAAGGGCTGGCATCCAGATCCAGGGACTCCAGCTGATGCTGGGCAAAGTAGCCGATGGCCAGATGCTCGCCACAGGTACGATCACCAGACATCAACGTGCCCTCACCCCGGAGTGCATCCATCAAGGTAGACTTGCCCGCACCATTGGGACCCAGCAGCCCGACCCTGCTGCCCGGCAACAGGGTCAGGTTAATGCTGTTGAGGATTGCAGTACTGCCGTGCCCGGCCTTGCCATTGCGTATCGACAACAGCGGATTGGAAACCTTCTCGGCCACCGGAAACTCGAAGCTGAACGGCGAATCGATATGGGCCGGGGCAATGCGCTCCATCCGCTCCAGAGCCTTGACGCGGCTCTGGGCCTGACGGGCCTTCGTGGCCTTGGCCTTGAACCGATCGATGAACCGCTGGATTTCGGCGATCCTGGCCTGCTGGCGTTCAAAACCGGCCTGCTGCTGGGCCAGACGCTCACTGCGCTGGCCCTCAAAGGCTGAGTAATTACCCGTATACAGTTCCAGGTTACGGCGATCGAAATGCACGACATGGGTAGCGACCCGATCCATGAAATCGCGGTCGTGGGAGATAAACAGCAGGGTACCGGGATAGCGCCGCAGCCAATTCTCGAGCCACAGACAGGCATCCAGATCCAGGTGGTTGGTGGGCTCGTCCAGAAGCAGCAGATCGGACGGTCGCATCAGGGCCTGGGCCAGGTTCAGGCGGATTCGCCAACCACCGGAAAACGCCGATACCGGCCGGTTCGCGTCCTCGTCCGAGAATCCCAGCCCGCGCAGCAAGGCCTCGGCCCGGCGGCCGGCGGACCAGGCCTCGTGCACATCCAGCTCACCGTGTATGCGGGCAATGGCATGATCGTCACCTGCGGCCTCGGCCCTGGCAAGTTCACCTTCCAGGCGGCGCAAATCCAGGTCGCCATCTAGAACAAAATCCCTCGCGCTGCGCTCGGTGGCTTCGACCTCCTGCGCCATGTGGGCAATCCGGCAACCACCCGGCAGAGAGACCGCGCCCTGCTCTGGCGCCAACTGGCCCAGCAAGAGCTGGAAAAGACTGGACTTGCCGGCACCATTGGCACCGACGATCGCGACACGCTGGCCGGGTTGCACCGTCAGGCTGACGGATTCTAGCAACCAGACGCCGCCCCGTTGTAAACTGAGATCGGTTATCGTTAACATGCTTTCATTTTATCAACGTAAAGTGTTCAGGGAAGGCACAGCGCCTATGTCGGTCCGCTCGGCGACCACCCCGGATTTTTCGACACCGCCGCTGGAACTTCCGGCAGATCTGGAACCGGACAACCCGCTCTGGCGTTTTGCCCTGGCGTTCTGGAAACGTCCGGATGTCCAGAACAGCTGCCTGGCGCTTCAGAATCAGGGCTGGAGCGTAACGCGGATTCTCGGTGCGGCCTGGCTTGCACTCTCTGGCAGGGTCTTCGCCGGGGTCGAGGACGCTACGGTAACAGAGTGGCGCGACCGTGTAACCGTTGCCCTCCGGAGCGCGCGGAAATCGCTGCCCGGCAGCGCCGACAACTGTCAGAAGCTTCGCACCGGCATCGCCGGCCTGGAGCTTGAAGCCGAACAGATTGAACTGGCCCTGAGCTGGCGAACGCTAATGACCATTAACCCGGAACACGCAGACATGCAGGGACGCGACGCACTGATCATCAACAATCTGTTTGCGGCAGCACCGACCTTACCCGTTGAGGACGATGCAAGGCCCTTGCTGAATACACTGGCCGATACTCTGGCCCACTTTCCCAAGGGAGACCATCAGCCATGATGATGAAATGGCTCATACGGCTCTCGTTCCCGGCTCTCGGGTTATTGCTGTTGCTGATTTTCTTCGGTCTGAACGACCCGGAGCAGGTCTCCGAACCTGTGGCAGAGCACGAGCAGCCCGAGATTCCCGCGTTTGAAGGACTGGTCCCGTCCCCGATTCCCACCGAGGGCCCCGAAATCGTGTTCAAATGGCAGGATACCGACGGCAACTGGCACTACGCTGACCAGCCGCCCGAACAGGGCCGCTGGAACACCCTCGCTATCGAGCGACGTGACAAGGTCTTCCCCCGGATTCAGCCGCAGGAGCCGGAAACAGACTGGCAATCTCCCTACAGCGCACCTTTCTCCCTGGGTCCCTCAGCTGCCGGTAACAACGGCAGCTGAGCTGACACGTCCGGTTTCTTAACACATGTTCAGTGGCATCTGATGCCGGAACCCGTTACCTTCTGCGTTCTGACAAACACAACGCGGGGCCCTGCCCCAAGCACCGACGTTAAAGGATAATGCAATGAAGAAAACGCTCCTTGCACTGGCAGTGACCGGCCTCGTGGCCGGCTGTTCCACACCCCCCGAAGCCCCGGAACAACCGAAACTGGATTCCACCGATCAGAAGGTGAGCTATGGCATGGGCCTGGTTCTCGGTGAGCGCATGGGTAACGACCTGCCGAATCTGCAGATGGACCAGTTCCTCCAAGGCATCCAGCACGGCCACGCCGGCGATGAAGAAGCCAAGCGCATGAGCCGCGAGGAAATCCAGCAGGCTCTGATGACCTACCAGCAGCAGCTGCAGGAAGAGCAGGGCAAGCAGATGGAAGAATTGGCCCAGAAGAACCTGGATGCCGGCGAAGCCTTCCTTGCCGAGAACGCAGAGCGTGAAGGTGTGGAAACCACTGAATCCGGCCTGCAATACGAAGTACTTGAGCAGGGTGACGGCGAAAAGCCGGCAGCAACAGACACCGTTCAGGTGCATTACACCGGTGAACTGCTGTCCGGTGAAGTATTTGACAGCTCCCGCGAGCGCGGTGAGCCGGTTACCTTCGCCCTGAACCAGGTGATTCCCGGCTGGACCGAGGGCCTGCAGCTGATGAGCGAGGGTGCCCGTTACAAGCTCTACATTCCGTCCGATCTGGCCTACGGCCCCGGCGGCAACAGGGCGATCGGCCCCAACGAGACCCTCGTGTTTGATGTCGAGCTACTCGAGATCAACCCTGGCTCCGGAGACTAAGCGCCAGAACAGGCAGCTGTCAGTTCTGAGGCTGCCACACGAAAAAGCCCCAGCCGGCGATGCCGGACTGGGGCTTTTTTTGATTCAGGGATTTCTCAGGCAGAGGCTACTTTGCCGGCATGGGCATTGTGCAGATGCTCGATCAGGAAATCCTCCATCTCGAACCGGGTCTCCAGAGTTTCACCCAGCTTCGACAATTCACCGAACAGTTCTTTGACATCCTCTTCGGACAAATCCCGGCCATCCAGCCGGTCATTGAAGTTAAGGGCAACCTCGGTGGTTTGCTCAATACGGGGATAAACCTTGGCAGCCAGCTCCAACCCGCCATCGTTAAATTCCCGGGCCTCTCGCACCAACTGCTCGTAGATCTCGAAATGACCGGTAGACACGTAGTCCACCAGAACTTCACACAGGCGCACGAATTTTTCTCTCAATGCTTCGGTCTGCGAGAAGTCGCTTTCTCCGGACAGGTCGCAGTAATGCACCAGAAGCTCCTGACGCTCCTTGAGCCAGCGATCAATCAGCTCGCTGACGCCGCCCCAGCGCTCCCTGGCATTTCGGCAATTTTCCAACATGACGCCTGTTCTCCGCTTGTCTTGACTACTTCTGTTTCGGTTTTGATTTTTATTAGGTTTGGATCAAGTTACCCCATGGCTGCGGTTCCCCGCAACCGTTTCAGCCTCGAATCCATTCCCGGGGTTTTTGCCGGCGAAACATCAAAACCAGACCGGTGATGACAAGCAGCGAGAAAAAGACAGCAGTCCAGCCGGGAATGCTCAAACCCAGGAACCGCCACACCACTTCAGCGCAGTCCCCGGTGCCCTGGAGCGCGGTAGACAGAACTTCGAACCACGGCAGAACGTCCAGCATGTAGTCCACCGAAGGCCCGCATGCCGGCACCTGGTCCGCCGGCAGGCTCTGCAGCCACAACTGCCGCCCGGCGACACCCAGCCCTGCTCCGGCGGTCAGCACCAGCAGGAACCCATAGATCCGCACGCCGAATCCGGTGGGGCCATGGAGAAAGGCCAGGAAACTGACCAGACCGGCACCCATGAAACCGAAGCGCTGTAACCAGCAAAGCGGGCAGGGCTCGAGCCCCATCACATGCTCCATATAAAAAGCCACACCAAGGAGTGCGGCACATACAAGGAAAATAAGCCCGAAAACCCATCTGCTGGTCAAAAGAACACCTCGAATCGTGAATTGAAACTGCAAGCGGCCACAGGGCCTGCTATTCTCGTCACTTAACCCTAAACCACGATCAACTTCAAGCCTATGACACGCCAGCCAAAATCTGTTCTGACGCTTCTTTTTCTATTGTTTGCAACGATCTCTTTGCCGGCCGTTTCCCAGGAAGAGGAAAATGCCGAAGAGGAGGTGGCTGAAGAAGAAAACAGCTTTACCGACTACATCAGCATGGATCCACCGTTCGTGACCCACGTGGGTACGCCCGGCAACAAGCCAACCTATCTGAAAGCCGCGGTCAGTCTGCGGGCAAACAGCGCGAGCGCACGGCCTGCCGTGGATGCTCACATGCCCCGATTGCGACACGAACTGGTCATGCTGTTTGGTGAGCAAACGGATACCGATCGCCTCACCTCAATGGAGGGCCAGGAGGCGCTGCGCGAAGAAGCCAAACAGCGAATCAATGCGGTTCTGGAAGAGCAGCAGACCGGCGAAAGCATAGCCGGCGTGCTGTTTACGGAGTTTGTCGTGCAGAAGTGAAGCTGGAACCGGCCAGTGGTTCAGGCGATCCGCGAGAACAGATCATCTGACTGGTCGCGGTCATCACGGGCCACCTGATCGGCATCATCCCAACCGGCTTCCCAGGCCGCAATAACGACGTCACCACGATAGGGGCAGCGGGATTTGTCCATGCCCATGTTGGCCGCCATATAGCCCTGTCGGTAAGCCTTGTTCAGGGCTTCCACGTCCCAGCCGAGTTTGATATCCCTTGCCATCGCAATCCCCTCCCGATCCTGATGTTACAAAAATTAACAGCCGGACCGGAGGGAGACAAATCTTTGTTCAGTTTCTGTGCGTCAGGTCCGCAGACTCCTGCGACGCCTCCCGAACCCAACGTTCAAGAGCGCAGGTACTGTTCCAGAAACTCGCTGAACGACAGGGTATCGGCGCTTTCCATGTCGGCCTGCTCGGTCAGGGATTCTGACGTCATAGCCTCAAACGCGCGGCGCACATCATCACCAAGACCTTCCTGCCTAAGGCTCTGCTGATGCTGCCGCGCCATTTCCATACCCCACTCCCGGTGACCCAGGCCAGAGGAACGCATGGCATCGAGAACCCGGGCAGACGGCACGGTCCATTCACCGGTCAACACTTCGCGCTGGGCGGCAAGGGCGTTGCGGTAGGTGTCATCACCCCGCCAACTATCGAGCAGTTCCGCAAGGGGCTCCAGCTGGGACAGAATGTCGTTCGCAGCGTCGGATACCGGGGTACGATGCCCACCACGGCAAAGCGCCAACTCTCGATAACGCCCATTGGCGACCACATCCTTGTAGTTGTCATCCAGGCGTTCACATTCGGCATCGCCAATTCGGGGAGAGTCTGCTAGCAGGCAGTCCAGCAGGAACAGATCCAGAAAATCGATCTGGGCCTCGTTCACACCAACCGGCGAGAAGGGATCAAGGTCCAAACATCGCACCTCAATGTACTCCACACCCCGGGCTTCGAGGGCCTGGATGGGCTTTTCCTCACGCTGCGTCGTGCGTTTGGGGCGCACCGCGCTGTAATACTCGTTCTCGATCTGCAGTACGCTGGTGTTGATCTGGATGAACTTGTCGCCCCGGCGGGTGCCGATCGACTCATACGCCGGCCAGGTGGTGTGAATGGCCCGATCCAGAGTCTGGGTGTAGGTGCTCAGCTCGTTGAAACAGATATTCAGGGATGCCTGTGCGTTGTTGTGGTACCCAAGATCGCCCATCCGTAACGAGGTTGCGTACTCACCGAACCAGGTGCGTTCATCAAATCGCGAGAGATCATGGTTCACGCCGGCTACAAAGCTGGCATCCAGGGCGGGCGAAGCACCGAACAACAACATCAGCAGCCAGCTGCGGCGGCGGAAATTGCGAATCAGCCAGAAATACTGGTCCGACTTGAAGTCTTTCAGGCTTTGCTCGTTGCCCAGCAATTCCTGCCACTTGTGCCAGAAACTGTCGGGCAGGGACAGATTGTAGTGGGCGCCCGCGATGCTCTGCATCATACGGCCGTAGCGCACGGCCAGTCCCTGCCGGTAAACATGCTTGAGTTGGCCAATATTGGAGCTGCCATACTCGGCGATGGGGATACTCGGGTCACCATCCAGCTCACAGGGCATGCTTGTCGCCCAGAACACTTCGTCACCCAGGTTCTGCTGCACAAACGTGTGGATATCCCGCAGCGATTTCAGCATGCCTGCCGTGCTGTCGAACACCGGCGTGATCAGCTCCAGCAAGGCCTCTGAATAGTCAGTGGTAATCCTCGGATGGGTAAGCGCCGACCCCAGGGCTTCGGGGTGCGGAGTCTGGGCGATGAAGCCGTTGCGATCCACCCGCAGCCCTTCTTTTTCGACACCCTTGAGGAAACCATCCCAGTCGCTGGCAGCGAACTGACGAAATACGGAATGGCGGGATTCAGCCATGGTCGACTCCTGCTGCGGCCGGCTTGCTCTTGTGCATAACCGGCCGGTGAAAAGATTGTAAACCCGTCAGCTGTCCTTGCGCGCCGAGGCAAGTGCCTGGGCCAGCGCACCAGCCATGGCGCCCTGTGGGGATTTCTGACCGGAACCGCCATTACCGGCATTCCGGTTTCCGCCCTTGCGGCTGGCTCCGGAGCGGTTGGAAGCCATTGGCTTGCCTTCGTTTTTCTCGCCAGGCTGATCGTCCATACGCATGGTCAGGGCAATTCGCTTGCGCGGGATATCCACGTCCATCACCTTGACCTTGACGATATCCCCGGCCTTGACCACTTCTCGGGGATCCTTGACGAAGGTGTGGGACAGCGCGGAAATGTGCACCAGGCCATCCTGATGCACACCAATATCCACAAACGCGCCAAAGTTGGTCACGTTGGTCACCGACCCTTCCAGCACCATGCCGGGTTTGAGATCGCTCAGGGTTTCGACCCCTTCCTCAAAACTTGCGAACCTGAATTCCGGTCGCGGATCCCGCCCCGGTTTCTCCAGTTCCGAGATGATGTCCTTGATAGTCGGCAAACCGAACTGTTCTGTTACGTAATCCTGGGGATTCAGACCACGCAGGAACGAGGAATCGCCGATGATATCGCCCACTTCGCGATTATTTTTCCGGGCGATGGCCTCGACCACGCCATAGGCTTCCGGGTGCACGGAGGACCGGTCCAGGGGGTTCTCGCCGCCGGCAATACGCAGAAAACCCGCCGCCTGCTCGAACGTGCGGTCCCCGAGACGGGTGACCTTGAGCAGCTGTTTCCGGTTGCGGAACATGCCGTTCTGGTTGCGGAACTCAATGATGTTCTGGGCGATGGTCTGGTTCAGGCCCGAGACCCTTGCCAGCAGTGGCGCTGACGCGGTATTCAGATCCACACCCACGCCGTTTACGCAGTCTTCCACTACGGCATCGAGGCTTCGTGACAGCTGCACCTGGGAAACGTCGTGCTGGTACTGCCCCACCCCGATGGATTTCGGCTCGATTTTCACCAGTTCGGCCAGCGGATCCTGCAACCGGCGGGCAATGGACACCGCGCCGCGAATGGTGACATCCAGATCGGGCAGTTCTTTTGAGGCGAACTCGGAGGCTGAATAGACCGAAGCACCGGACTCACTGACCACGATCCGGGCCAGCTTCAATTCGGGGTAACGCTTGCTGAGGTCGCCGACCAGCTTCTCCGTTTCCCGGGAAGCGGTGCCATTGCCGATGGCCACCAGTTCAATCTTGTACTCCCGACACCAGGCCGCCAGTTGCTCGATGGAACGGTCCCATTGGTTCTGCGGCGCATGGGGAAAGATGGCACCGTGGCCGGCCACCTGGCCAGTGCCATCGATAACAGCCACTTTCACCCCGGTGCGTAGCCCTGGATCCAGGCCCAGGGTCGGACGTGGACCGGCCGGCGCAAGCAGCAAAAGATCCTTGAGGTTGGCGGCGAACACGTTGATGGCTTCGGTTTCCGCCGCTTCGCGGACCTGTGCCATGAGATCGGTTTCAATCTGGGTGGAGAGTTTCACCCGCCAGGTCCAGCGAACCACCTCCGAGAGCCATTTGTCGGCAGCACGACCATTGTCCCGGATATTCCAGCGAGCGGTGATGCGCTGCTCGGCCGGGTGGGGCGCACGGCGGTCATCCTCGGCATCGCCAACAACAATCGTGTAGCCAAGAACGCCCTCGTTCCTGCCCCGCAGGATGGCCAGGGCACGGTGGGACGGAACTTTCTTAAGCGGCTCAACGTGGTCGAAATAATCACGGAACTTGGCCCCCTCGTTTTCCTTGCCTTCCACCACGGTGACGTTCAGCTGGCCTTCCTGCCAGATAAAGTCCCGCAGGCTGCCCAGCAGCTCGGCATCCTCGGCAAAACGCTCCATCAGAATGTAGCGGGCGCCATCCAGGGCAGCCTTGGTATCTTCCACGCCGGCTTCTTTGTTCAGGTAGCCCTGGGCAGTGGTTTCAGGATCGAGAGTCGGATCATCATAGAGGGCGTCAGCCAGCGGCTCCAGACCCGCCTCGCGGGCAATCTGGGCCTTGGTCCGGCGCTTGGGCTTGTAGGGCAGGTAAAGATCTTCCAGACGGTTCTTGGTGTCGGCGTCCTGGATGGTGGCCTTGAGCTCGTCGGTCAGCTTGCCCTGCTCCTCAATGCTCTTGAGGATAGTGGCACGACGGTCTTCCAGTTCCCGCAGATAGCGCAGACGTTCTTCCAGGTTCCTCAGCTGGCTGTCATCCAGTGAGCCTGTGATCTCTTTCCGGTAGCGGGCGATAAACGGAACGGTCGCGCCTTCGTCGAGCAGTTCGACGGTGGCATTAACCTGTTGCTCGCGGACACCGAGTTCCTTGGCGATACGCCTGGAGATACTGTTCATGCAACCTCTGTCTGATGCTTTGCCAATAAACCAGCAAAGGTACAGCGGCTTACTGCTGCAGGCAAGCGGCCTGTCCCCGCTTGTTCAGGAATTGCACAAGATCCGCCCAGGGCATGGGCCGGGCGTAGTAATAGCCCTGGATTTCATCGCAATGCTGCTGGCGCAGAAACTCCAGTTGCCCTTCGGTTTCCACGCCTTCGGCGACGACGCTGATCTGAAGGCTGTGGGCCAGACTGATTATGGCCCGAATAATGTGTTCGGCATCTGCCGAATTACCCAACTCCTGCACAAAAGACTTGTCGATCTTCACCAGCGAGATGGGCAGATGCTGGAGATTGCTCAACGATGAAAAGCCGGTGCCGAAATCATCCAGGGCAAAACTGATACCCAGCTGGTTCAATTCCCGCAGGCAGCGCTGGGCATAATCCGGGTCGTGCATCATGGCACTCTCGGTCAGCTCCAGCTCCAGCAGACTGGTATCGACGTTGGCGTTAAAGATGATGCGGAAAATGGTTTCGGTCATCTTGCGATCGTGAAACTGCCGGAATGACAGATTGACCGCGAACACCAGCCCGGGGAAACCGAGCTCGGCGGATTCCTGCAGGCGTTTGCAGGCCTGCTCGATGACCCAGTAACCAATGGGCACGATCAACCCGCTGCGCTCGGCAACCGGAATGAATTCGTCCGGCCCCACCAGCCCGCGCTCCGGGTGATTCCAGCGCAACAGGCATTCGACACCCCGTACTTCTTCCGTGGCCAGATCAATCCGGGGCTGATAGTAAAGCTCCAGTTCCTTGCCTCGAAGGGCGTTGCGGAGGTCCGCCTCAAGACGAAGCTGGTAACCGGCGGAAATGTGCAGCTGGCGGTCGTAGAAACGGTAGCTGGTGCCCGGGTCCCGTTTTGCTTCGAACATGGCACGGTTGGCCCTGCGCAACAGATTCTCGGCGCTGTCTCCGGCTTCCGGGTAGGTTGCGACACCGAGACTGGCACTAACCACGACCGTCTGGCCATCGATCGTAACCGGCTCATCAAGGGCGTTGACCACCTTGCGGATAATCTGGGTGATATCGAGGGAGTCCTCGACCTTTTCAACAATAATGGCCAGTTCGTCACCCCCGATACGCATCAGCGAATCGACGCGACGAAGAGAATGACGAAGACGCTCTGCCAGCTTCATCATCAACTGGTCGCTTTTCTGGTAACCGAAAGATTCATTAATGCTGCGGAAGTCATCGATATTGAGGTGCAACAAGGCCAGCCGATGGCCTGCACGCTCAGCCCGCAGCAAGGCCTGCTGGAGACGATCGAAGAAAAGGTCCCGGTTGATAAAACCGGTGGCGACTTCGCGGCCCAGCTGACCATGGGCGGACTCGGACAACTGGTCCCGATACCAGAGGCATTTCACGGCCCGACGGAACGTCCAGTGGTCCAGGGTTTGACGACAAAGGTAATCGGCAGCTCCGGCAGCCAGAAACTCTGGCGCGCGCTCCATCGGCGGCTCGGCACTGAGGGCCAGAACCGGTTTTTCATTGCTGGCGACCGCCAGATATTGCAGGAAAGACGCCTCTGAGCCACCATGGAACACGCAGTCCCAGACGATGACATCAAAACTTGCGTTACGGATCAGATCATCACAATCCACCAGATCCGGGCACCAGGTTGCGTCCGCACTGAATTCGACGTCACCCGCCAGGAGAGCATTCAGCCAGAGAAAATCAGCGTAATCTGGTGTCAGAACCAAAAGGCGCAACTGTCCGGGCCTCACGGTTTCCAGTGGCAGTGTCATCTAGCAGGATCCATTTATGCGTGAACAACTAAGTCCGTTCTATCAATCATAGTCGATAGATCGTCAAGGTACAGCAACTCTGTCTGGTGTAGAATAAGCCCACGTCCGTTATCCCCATTTCGTTCCATTCTGGCCATTTATTTGTGAACAAGCTCAACCCGAGACAAAGCGAAGCAGTCCGCTATGCCGATGGCCCGATGCTGGTGCTTGCCGGGGCAGGCAGTGGCAAGACCAGCGTGATTACCCGCAAGATTGCCTACCTGATCGAGCAACTTGGAATACCGGGGCGTCATATTGCCGCAGTCACCTTCACCAACAAGGCTGCCCGTGAAATGAAAGAGCGGGTTGGCAGGATCGTTGACCGGAAGCTGACCCGGGGCCTGATTGTATCTACTTTTCACAATCTTGGCCTCAACATGATCCGTGAGGAGCACACGCATCTTGGCTACCACCCCGGCTTCTCGATCTTTGATGCCGAGGATGCCAAGGCCCTGTTACAGGATCTGATGCTCCGGGAAGCCAGCGCCGAGGCCGGGGACGAACTCAACGACATCCAGATGACCATCTCCTCCTGGAAAAACGCCATGCGGGGGCCCGCCGAGGCCCTGAGCAAGGCTGCCGATGAGCGTGAACAGCGTATTGCCATTATCTACAAGAAATACAACGAGTACCTGAAAGCCTACAACGCGGTCGATTTTGATGATCTGATCCTGCTGCCCGTGATGCTGTTCCGCTCGAATCCGGACGTGCTCGCGAAATGGCGGCGGAAGATTCGCTACATGCTGGTGGATGAATACCAGGACACCAACGTGTGCCAGTATGAACTAGTCAAGCAGCTGGTGGCCGAGCGGGCCGCGTTTACCGTGGTTGGAGACGACGACCAGTCCATCTATGCCTGGCGCGGTGCCCGGCCCGAAAACCTGGCCCAGCTCAAGGAAGACTTCCCTAGCCTGAAAATCGTCAAGCTTGAGCAGAATTACCGGTCCACTGCCCGGATCCTGCGCAGTGCCAACACAGTAATTGCCAATAATCCCCACGTGTTCGAGAAGGCGTTGTGGAGTGATCACACCATCGGCGAGGAAATCCGGATTGTCCGATGCCGCAACGAAGACGCGGAAACCGACCGGGTGGCCACCGAGATTCTCGACCAGAAGCTGAAAAAAGGCCTCGATTTCCGGGACTTTGCCGTGCTGTACCGGGGCAACCACCAGGCGAGACTTCTGGAAATGAAACTGCAGGCCTACCAGATCCCCTATCGGATCTCCGGCGGCCAGTCCTTTTTCTCGAAGAACGAGATCAAGGATGCCATGTCCTACCTGCGTTTGCTGATCAACCCGGATGACGACGCCGCCTTCCTGCGGGTGGTCAACGTGCCCCGCCGGGAGATCGGCCCGCGCACCCTGGAACAGCTCAGCCACTATGCCCGCTCGCGGAACGTCAGCCTGTTCAAGGCCCTGGGTGATATGGGCGCAGAGACTCACGTAACCGAAAAGGGGCTGGATCGTCTTCGGCGATTTGCCCACTGGGTCGATGGCACCTGTGAGCGACTGCACAGCGAGAATCCAATACCAGTCATCAAGCAGTTGTTCACGGACATCGAGTACGAGGAATGGCTGCACCAGCATTCCGGCACGCCCAAGCAGGCCGAGCGGCGGATGGAGAACATCTGGTACCTGGTGGAATCCATCCAGCGCATGCTTGATGACGGCAAGGGCACAGCCGATGAACTCGGCATCGAAGATGCCATTACCAAACTGATCCTGCGGGACATGATGGAGCAGCGGGAAGAAGACGACGACAGTGACAAAGTTCAGCTGCTCACCCTGCACGCGTCGAAGGGTCTGGAGTTTCCCCACGTGTTCATCATGGGGCTTGAGGAAGAAATCCTGCCCCACCGCAGCAGCATCGAGGAAGGCAATATCGAGGAGGAACGGCGGTTGATGTACGTCGGCATCACCCGCGCCCGGGAAACATTGACGCTGACCTATGCGGCTACCCGGAAACAGTACGGGGAAAAGCTGGAAACCATCCCGAGCCGTTTTCTTGATGAACTGCCCGAAGAAGATCTCAAGTGGGAAGGCACTGGCGACCTTGATGTGGAAGCCAACCAGAAGAAGGGAAAAGCCACTCTGAGCGCCCTTCTGGGCGATCTCGGCCTGTAGATTTCACTTTTTTTCACAAATACTGCAACTTTTGACGCCCCTGATCCGTTCCTGCAAGCGGGAGACCAAATCCCACTTCGACAACAACAAGATCAGGAGAGCTTTATGTCCACACATCGCAATCGATTGTGTCAGCTTACCGGTTCGTTTCTGCTCATTGCGGCGGGGTCCACGACCGCCAGCGCGGGTCTGCTGGGCGGACTCCTCGGGACCTCTAACGAGGATTCATCGAGCCAGACGACTCTGGCAGAGGATTACTCAGAGAAGGGACGTTTCAGCGAACCGTTTGCGGAACCCACCATCATTGTCGACGGTGAGGCTGTTGAAACCGACGAAAAATGCATCACCCGGGCCGATGGCATGGATGAGTGCAAACCGGCAGCAGGCACCATGGCCCTGCTGAAAGATGGTCGCCTGCTCTATTTGAACGCGCTGGAAGGCACTGAGAATGTTGAGCTATCGATCGTCGCCGAATTTGGCGAGGTTTCAGTCAATGACCAGACACGGGTACTGTCGCTGGATGAAAACGACAACCCGTCGTGGCTCAAACCCTCTCCGCTGGATGCCGGTGCCAACCCGGACGGCAATGACAGCGAAACCCTGCTCAACGGCACCGAACTCGACGGCTTGATTGATACTGCAGATAACACCAGCAAAAACGACGGTGCCCTGTTCTGCTCGGATGTTATCGGCCTCGCAAACGGCGATGTCATGGCCGTCGGCGGTACGGACTATTATTCGGAGCCCGGCATTGACGGCCTGCCCCTGGGTGTCGCGGAACTGGAGGGTATCAAGAACTCCAGGATATTCGATGAGGCAACCAACACCTGGCGCCAGAGCGGTGATATGACCTACGGCCGCTGGTACCCGTCGCTGGTCACTCTGGGCAATGGCGACGTCTTTGTGGCGAGCGGCGTCACCAAGCTTTTGAAGCCCGTCTATCCGGACGAGCCTCTGAATAGCGGACGCAACGTCGTCCAAACGGAAACCTACAACCCTTGCGCAGGGGTGTGGACGGAGAATCCTTCGACCGCAGACAGGTCACTGCCGCTGTACCCGCGAATGCATCTCCTGCCCAACGGTCACGTGCTCTATAACGCGGGCGGCCAGGCGTTCAATCCATTTGGCCAGGGGTATGACCAGGCCTTGTGGAACATTGTCGCCAGCTACAATCCCGCAACCCAGCGCTGGAACGACATCGGCTATGCCGGACTGCCCCTGAGACTTGATGAAGTCGGGCTGGGCCAGCTCAGCAGCACACTGAATATCACCAATCTTTCCCTCGACCAGGTAGGCTCGCTTCTGGGCGATGTGCTGGAAGCTCCATCTGATCTGCTGGAAAGCGGCGCAGAGCTGGGCATTTCAGAAGAAGACCTGCGAATGGCCATTGCCGGCGGCATGCGCGGTTCCACCTCTTCAACCATGCTCCCGCTGAAACCGAATGCCAACGGCGAATACACAGACGTGGAGCTGTTGACTGCCGGTGGCGTGCCCAGTTACGCCCTGCTGACCAATCCCGGCGGCTACCTGCCCACAGACCAGAGCCGTATAGACCGAATCACCACGAATGGCGATGACATCGGCTACGAGTCCCGTCTTACTGGACCGCTCAACCAGCCACGCTGGTATGGCACCAATGTTCTGATGCCGGACGGCAGTGTCATGGTGTTCAGCGGCGGCAACCGTGATGGCGTTGTCGCGCCCGGCCTTGAAGGGCCTATTCGCACGGCCGAGCGCTTTGATCCGGAAACGGGCACCTGGACTGAAATGGCAACGGGCCACCGGGCACGGACTTACCACAACACGGCCGTACTGATGGAAGACGGTCGTGTGATGATTGCCGGGCATTCACCGATCAACACCGCTTACCTGACCTTTGTCGATCTTCAGGACTTCGGTTTGGCGCCGTATGACGGACGGGATCCCAGCTTTGAAATCTACACACCACCCTATGCCATGCGTGATGACCGCCCGGAAATCCAGAGCGCGCCGCGCAACCTGACTATTGGGGATCGCTTCAATATAAAGGTTGACCAGGCAGACCAGATCGACAAAGCGCTACTGATTCGCCGCACGGTCATGACCCATGTGATTGATGGCGACCAGCGCGCCATTGAGCTGATCATGGAAAGAGGCAATGGCAACAAGCTAACCCTGAAAATGCCCGACAACCACAACGTGTTACCCGCCGGCGAATACATGTTGTTCTTGAGCAAAGAGACGACTGAAGGAAGGGTGCCTTCGATATCGGCTCCCATCACCGTGGTCAACGAGAATCTCGAGTGCATGGCGCCAACCCAGGTGGCGGGCGAGACCACGACCGCCGACGGAATTATCGAATCAACACTTGAGATTCTGTGACCAGGCAAAGGGAGTACATTATGAAAAACGGACGAATCAGCAAAGGCGGGTTGCCTCTGGTTTTGTTCGGCCTGCTGCCCCTGATGGACTCCGCGCCAGCAGGGGCGCACGGGGCACCTGACGCAGGGGGCACTCCCTCTGAGATCGTACAGGCCCGCATTACCAAGCAGCCGAACATTCAGGGATTGAACGCCATGATTCTGGATGCCCCACGCCCGGGCATCCTGTTGAGCTATCGGGGCGACACCCCGCTTACAGTACTGGGAACTCAAGACGAGGCTTTTCTGAGGTTTACTGGCAAGACCGTTATGGTCAATACGGACAGCCCGAGCTGGCAGGCTCTACCAAACGCCCCTGCTCTCTCGGGAGCGCCCGGTGAGGAGAGTGACAGATGGGCAACACTGTCACAAAGTACCAGTTTTGGCTGGCTGGACCCACGCCTGGCAGCGATGGAGAACATGCACCACCGGGAACCAGAACACCAGAGCTGGTCGATCACCCTGCAAACCGCCTCCGGCGAAACAGCCATGATAGCCGGCGAACTGAGGCGTAGAACGCTCCCCTGAACCCCAAAACTGGAAGGCTGAAAGGCCATAAAAAAAGACTAACGTCAAGACTTTCGTGTAAAACACACGAGACTTGAAATCATATGTGGAGCAAGAGGTTAGCTATCTTTCGGGCCGCTTGCAGGAAGTGCAGTGTTGTGGCTTGGGAGCCATATAGGAGCGTCAAGATAGCAAGCTGGATCGTGCAGTAGCGGTCAAGTTGCTAAGGGACGACGCACTTTGTCCATGGTAGCATGGTGGCTCGTAGGCTACAGCAGTGTCAGACAGCATGCTGCCATCTAGCTGATGGCGTTACTTGGCCACTCGGCCATTGGGCATAAGGGGGGGGCCATGGGCAAGAAACTCGATAAGGCTGTCGACATTTGGGAAACGTTGACGAGCGATCAGATTGACCGTACTGGGCATTCAGCTGCGCGCGTCGTAGCTGCGCGAAAAAAGGGCGTCGCGGACTCAGCCATCGCCGCTCAGTTGACAGAAAACTCGCAGCGAAACAATCCGAGCGATCCGGAGACCTTTACCGTCACCGACGTTAAGTCCGTTGCGAAGTTCTTTCACGCAAACCGCACTCGTCCGGCGATGACGAAATCCGAGACAAGCGGGTTGATCGAACTGGCTGATGATTCAACATCGCCATCTGGGGATAAGACGTCAGACGGGCTGTTGCCGACATAAAAATGTCGAGGCGTCCCGGTCAAAGCGTTAGCCCCAGGGTGCACAAAAAGCCCACTATGGATTGCTTTCATAGTGGGCTTTTAATTTTCTCTCAAATAATTCTGCGCGCCGCCACGGCTATCTAAGTTACCACCCGCCCAGTAACAGCGCATGGCAAAAAATTAGCAAAGAGAAGAGCTATCTATCGCTGGCCTGCATGGCGGTACTTGTGAATGGGCTCACCTGTTTGGGCGTGCACAGCGAGAACAGGGTAGACAAAAGGGCCATGACCGCCAGGATCAGTAGCCTGTGCATACTCATCGTCAGTCTTAGGCAGGTTGTTCTCGGGACACAAATAGAAAATCATCGGCGCGCGAATGCTGAACTCACATGGGTCTAGCAGGTAATCCCGCTCAATCACCCGCTGCTGCGCCTTGCTTAGAGCCGGATTGACAATAAAACGTACAGGGATCGCGACCCCCCACGCCGTGTCATCATGCGGCGGGGTTGCCGCTGGGGCAATCAGTTCCGGTACGTCCAGGAATCGTGCCAAAACAAAATCTTTAAACGCCGAACTGCCCCAGTCATAAGCACGCACATGCTGACGCCCATTGACGGTGATAATGACCGTGGGGGTTAGTGTGCGAAGAGTACCTGCCGGGTTTTCCATTGACGCATAGGTCGCTTGAACCTGGCCCTGTTGTTCGATCGCAGACAGGAAAACCGCTAGTGTGCGACTAGGTACCGCGCGATGGATGATCGGAATTTCCTGCGCGTGGGCCGCTTGCGGCGGTTGAAACTCTGCCGTCGCACGCCATACCAGGTCATTATCCCCAAGTAAAACTGGTGAAAACGTAGCGCTGGGAAAATACCCCTTGCGACCGCCGCCTTGCTCGAAAACGTTACCTGGCGCTAACTCCAAGTAGGCTCGAACGTCGGTACGGGCCTGCTGTGGCGAGACACCAAACTCCTCCGCAATCATGCGCGAAGTGACTTTTCGCTCCCACAGCAACTGACGCTCAATATAGCGCAAACGCAACCACTGAGCGTGGCTGAGAGATGTTTTGTGCTTCTCGAGAAACGTTGAATAATGCATACCACTTCTTGTTCTGCGTTGGCTGGAGACCGGGCAATTCAGCTTCATTCTGATGCCCGAGCCCAGTATAGGGGTGACCGGCTGAAAGGAAAGTAACATTGCCATAAAATTATAACAAGCAAAGTTATTTTGCATATTGTGACATAGTTAACTATAGTAACTCCCTCTAAGCTGGAGGGCGTTATGTTGCTAGAGTTTCTGGAGCAGGCTCGCAATGAATCCATGGCACGTCGTGAGCTGACCATTCAGTCTCACGCGCTGCTGGTCGTGCGGACGCTGGATTCGATCTATAGCGCCCTACAGCGCAAGTTGTTTGACGGAGTCGACTTTGACGCCCTCGCGGCCATCATGCACCTCTTCGACGCCATGCTTTACTACGCCGACCGTGAGCGCCAACCGGGCATGACTCGCAAAGAAGCGGAGTGGTGCTTGGCGGAGCACCTGCAGGAGGCGTACCCGGGACAAGAAGCCTCGAGCTACACGCAGGTAGCCGGCAAGATTTTCGCGGCGATTAAAGACCCTTTCCGCCTCCGATACTACGATTTCACCGAACGAGCGCATTCCGATGAGCAGGTAGTTCGCCTGATACGCCACGACCAAGTGCCCGGCTCTGATGATATTCTCTGGGCTCTGACCGATGAGGGGATGCTGTTTTACACCCTCCGTTTGGATGAAACGCCGATAGAGCGAGCTGCTATTCTCGCTTGGCGAACGCTCAAAACCATCCGTCGTGGCGAGATCGATAAAGCGGTACAGCAGATCCAGTCAACCCAGCGGCAGTTGGAGCAATACCTGATTGGGATGCGGATGAAAGTACGCGCCGCCCAGTCGGGTGATTTGAGCACATCCTATGCGCACGATATCCGTCCCGTACTCAGCGACTCCTTTGATAAGACTCAGGAGGTGCTGGGGCATATTCAGAACACCCTGTCGACCATTACCGAAATGCTGGCTGATGGACGCTCGGAATTGCACCCCGACAAGCTACACAAGCTGCGCAAGGCGCAGGAGATCTTTGCCGAGGTCAGCGCCTTCACGCAGAGTTATCAAGATCGCTTGCACGACGTGAACAAGGATTTTGAGCGGGCTCGCCTGAAGCTAATCATTCCCAGAGACAACACCTTGTTTCGGGAGACTCTGGAAAAAGGTGCACTCAAGCCCTTACTGGCCCATGCTCCAGCGACCGCCGAACAAGGAATGGATGAGCTGGTCGCACGCCTGCTGGCTCCTCGAAGCCAGGATGACGACCTACACACCCTGCTCGACCTTGAGGCAGTGCTGAACCTGTATCTCGATCAGTTCGAGCAAGTGCTTCCACGCGAGATTCAGGACCCCACCGAGCAGCCCGTTGCCATTGAAGCCACACTGCGCGGTATTCCCGACTCGGTAGTTAAGCACTGCAGCGACTGGGTTAGTGACCGTTTGAAGGATCGGGGTCGCGTCAGTTTTGCTGATGTGTTTGACGCCTACGCAAACGGCAAGTTGTCCGAACTGGAGCAACAGGTCTGCTTGCTCCTCATCGGCAGCTTAGCGGCCAACAGCGACCCCACCATCGAGGTGGATGTGGACGACGCCCCTATCGAAACAGCGCTCTGGCGGGCTGACAATATCAGCCTACTGACAGTCGCCCCCGCACTGCCCTTTGAGGAGTAGTTATGTACGACATGCATCAACAGGCTAAACGCTACGCCGAGATCGCCACACAGGCGATCATGAGTTCATTGGGGTACAAGATGGGGGATGAGCCAATTCAGCGAGCACTGGAGCTTCAGGGCGACGTTCTGTTCGCTGAAATTATTCGTGGCGTCGCGGCCGGTATGAAATTGCGTTACCTCGGCATCCACGAGACATACGGGGTATTGCTGACTGCGGATGGTCGTGGCCCTTATGCCCCCACCTTGGGCTGGCTGAATAAGCGCCTGCTGCCTGAAACCGTAGCCGAGCAAATGAGCAAAGAGCGCAAGGAACAGCGCCTCTTCGCGGGATTAACCCTGATTGCGTTGCTGGCTGATATGTTTCCCAATCCCGATGCGGTTCGGGTCGAATCCGGTCAAACCAGCGGAACCAATGCCGCTTCGGTAGTGATCAAGCTCAACGAAGTTGCCGACCAGGTGATCGCGCAACGCAAAGCTGAGGGTGACGATGCGGTGGACGGCCTGCTCCTGGCTGCCCGGTTTGTGCAGGAAGAACGCATCCCTCGCATCCACGACGAGAAGGTGGGGCGAGTCTCCAGTATCCGCTCGCAAACGGAAATGGCGATGCGCTGGATACAGCTGCTGCAGGAAGAAGGCTTCCTGGCCGAGGACAGCAGTCTGTCGGGAGAGTCCGACTGGTACCCGACCCAGAAGCTCAAACACTATCTGCGCCTTACCGGCATCGAGGAGACGGTACGCTTTGTAATGGATATCGATCCCGCGACAGGGGAGCAGCCGCCCGACCTCGTCGACAACGATGCAACTGCGTCAGCTGACAATCCGGAACTTACTGCTGTCAGGGGCCAGCCAGACCTCGTCGAAACCGCTGAAACTCAACACTCGCTGGAGGTCTAGTCATGTGGCTGATTAAACGGGTCTATATGGATGGTGCGGGCCACGAAGAGGCATTCTACAAAGATCTCACGCTGGACTACATTGGCCTCACTCATGCGACCGGTCAGCCTGCTGACGCAGCACGCAGCACCCCCTCCAAGAGGGCGAAGGCCGTGGCCAACACTTATCAGCAACTGGTGAACGGGGGCGGCAAGTCCACCTACATCGCATTGCTGTTATCGGTCTTTGAGCCGTCCGTCAACGACTTCACCCAGTACCTGGCCAATCGTCGCCAGACTGAATACCACTACCGCAATTACTTCCACCAGGAGCTGTCTGTCATCCTGGTGGAGATGGTCAATGAAACCGGGCAAACCCTGCTGCTGGGACACGCCCACCAGCGCCGTGGAGATGATGTAGACCGCGTTCTGTTTATCTGCGACGCACCCGACTCCCTGCTGGGCACTCCATTTGACGAAGTGCCCTCATACTCGCGCGCCGAGCACAATCGCGAGCTGCGTCCCTACGCCAACACCCTGCACAGCTTTGACGGCTGGCTCAATCTCAAGTCGGGTGGTGAAGGTGGCGTGCACTGGCGCAAAACCAAGGTGAATAAAGAATGGCGCGCGTTTTTGCTGGAGCAGCGGATCAATGTTGATCTCATCAAAACGATGGTCACCTTCAACTCCGAAGAAGGTGGACTGACCAAGTTCATTGACTACAAAACCGAGCAGGACTTCCTCGGCGCGTTCTTCGCTTGCACCATGTCCAAAGACACCACGGAGCAGCTGAGTGGTCTAGTGGCGCACGAGGTCGAACGCCAGGGTGAGTTAGAAGTGATTCGCCGTAACGAATCCTTCTTGGGGGATGTGCTATCGAACTGGCGTGCCTTTCTTGAGCCGGCACGACAGCTGGAAAATGCCCAGACGCAGCAACGGCAGATGGATGATGGCTTCCGCGAGGCAATGCGTGATCTCACGGCCTTTATTGAGGACACTCAGACAGAGCAAGCCCGGCTCGACGACCAAGCGGAAAGCCTGCAGAAAGAGATTGACCAGATAACGTCTCACCGCGACCTACAGGGCAAGCGCAAGGCCCTGCTTGAGCACGATCTCGCCCTGCATCAGCTCGACGAACAACAGGCCAAAGCCGCCGCACTCCAAGACGAAGCCGACACGAATCAGCGTCAGATTGAGATCACTCGCACCGCCATAGACTACAAAGTCTATGCAAAGACTCAAGATGTGTACCACCAGGCGAACAAGGCCCTGGCGGTGTTCCAAAGCGAAACAGAAAAGCCGCTGCAGGTGATCTTCGATTGCACTGCTGGCGAGGCGCTTGGCGTGCTGGAGCGGGCAATCAGCGGCCACCGCCAGCAGGAGGCCGAGATCACGGAGGCGCTGGCTCTGCTCAACAAGGAAAGCGACGCCCTCGGTCAGTCCTGTGGCAAGCTGCAGAAGAAGCTGGGCAACCTGGAGTCGGAGAGCAACCAGTGCAGGCAGGACAAGCGCAAAGGAGAAACTCGACGGGATGTGCTGTGTGAAGAGGGCCTGATCCGCACAGGGGAAACCCCTGCGGCCGCCCAGCACCGACTGGGGTTGACCTTGCGTGATGCCGAGCAGGCCGAGGAGCAAGCCAAGGTCGCCTCTGGTAAGGCAGAGCAGACGCTGGAAGCGCATCAGCAGGTGGTTAATCAGGCCTCGGTGGCACAAAGCCAAGCCCGGCAGTCTCTCACCCACGCAGAGCAAAAGCACCAGGCGGCGGTAGACAGCGCACACCTGTTGGCCGAAGTCTGTCAGGCGCTACCTGCGCCGACCCAGCACGCCCTTGGTCTTGAGGATGCCAACTGGCACAGCGCGCAGTGCGGATCGCGGATCAGCGAGGTGTTAAAGGCGGACACCCAAACGCTGAATGGGATGAAACAGCGCCTGTTGGAAGCCCAGCACCAGCTGAATGAGTTAAAACTCACTGGCCACGAACTGGTTACCAAGCAGATCAAACAAGCGCTCGAGGCGTTTTATGATGCGGGAATTGCGCGAGATAAACTCTGGGCCTTCCCTCACTACCTGGCCTCCGCCTTCAACGACGATGCGCCGCGCATCGCTGCGGTGATCGACCGAAACCCGGGTCGCTACCTGAGCCTGGTCGCACTGGATGAAGCGACGTTCACTCAGGTCAGCACCATCAGTGCAACACTGCTCTGGAAAGGGGTACCCATTGCCATTCACCGCCTAGATGAAGCACGGGATCTCCAAGGAATGACACCCGACTCGGCACAGGTAGTTCTCTCAAACCCAGACAAGCACGGTTACAGCCAGGCAGCCTACAACGCGCGACTGCAGGATCTGGAGAACGTCGTGGCCTCACAAGCGGCCTGTGTAGAGACTGCGGAAAGTGCCCTGACAGAACTGGAGTCGTTCAAGATCGATTGGCGCCTGCACTACGATCAGCACGGCTGTCACTGGTCGAGCCTGATCGAACAGCGCAATCAAGCCCGCTCTGCACTGACACACGCCGATGCCCAACTGGCGCAGGCACAGAAGCATGAGCAGAAACTACGCGACGAAAAAGCGAAGGCTCAAGCGCAATTTGAAAGTGCACAGCAGCACCGCAACCAAGCCGAAAGAGCACACGATACACTGACCCGTTTTGTTGACACGGAATGGGCGACACGCGACGCTGCAATGGTGAAGCTGGATCAGTTGGCCGGGCAGATTCAGCGGAACAAGGAAGCTCTCGAGCGCCAAAGTGATGAACTGGCGCAGAAAAACAGGGTGGCGGAGAGCAAGCGCGCCGAGGGCACACGCATCCGCATACAGATCGGCGAGTGGGACCGCCTGCGCAACAGTGCATTCTATTCGGGGATTACGGCGTCCGAGGGTGTCGCTGATCGGAGTCCTCAAGACGCCCATGAGGCGGCCGTTCAGGCGCACAAGAAATTGCTCGAAGCCGCCCAGGGTAATCAGGTAACGGCGCTCAAGCAACAGCTGAAAGATGCTGAGCAGGCGCAACGCGACGCCTTTGATCGGCTGTCGGCACATTCCGCCTACCAGACGTATCCGGATGCGATCAAAGCAGCGGCCATCAGTGACCTCGCGCTGATTAACGAAAGCATCGCGCAGCTCGAGGCGCAGCAGCAGCAACTCTCACAACGTCAGATTACTGCGCAGGCCACTCTGCAAAAGCTGTCCGAGAATTGCGAGAAGACGCGAGAGTCGCTGGACGAAGGTTTTGTGTGGGAGGAGCAGCCCACCGAGATAGAAGTAATCCGGGCGTCTCTGGTCGAATTAGTCGATAATCTCCATGAAACCAACCACCAGCTCAAACGCCTGCAGGAGCAGCAGACGCTCCAGGCGAAGAAGATCGAGGATGTGAAGGAGCGGCTACAAAGCGCCAAAACAGCGCAGGCCATGATTCAGCCCATCACACCGACCTCGTCGGCAGGCCTGCCCGCCAAGATACTGAACATCGCTGAGTATGCCGATACACTGCGTACCCATTGTCAAACGTACGCGCAGCTGAAAGAAACGCTGCAGCAGCAAGATGTGCGTGTAGCCACGGTCTGGGGGCACTTCCGCAAACGGATCGAAGAAGAGTTGGCCAAGGACCCGGACGGCCGTGCCAGTCAGGAATACTTGCGACAGCTGGATTTGATCGCAACTTACCACGAGGTGCTTGGCGATCTGGAGCGCGTCGGCACGGGAATCACGCAGGTGTTTGAGGCGGTTCAGGACAGCCTGGAGCAGTTCCAGCGTTCGATTGATCTGACCGTTACCCACCTGACTGCTCACCTAGAGGGGGCGATTAAACTACTGAAGCGTGCCAAATCAGTCAGGATTCCGGATGACTGCCCCGTGCTGCCCGGCCGTCCTATTGTGAAGATGACAGACCGACTTAATGATCTCACAACCGATCTCAGAGGGTTTGCCAGCGCCCGCTTGCAAAACTGGATTGCCAAAGGCCAGATTCCCCGCGCACCCAACCGAGACGCCCTGACGGCCGATCTGGTTCAGTCGGTGTTTGGCGAAGGGGATCTGGAGGTAAGTCTGCTGAAAACGAACGCCAGTCGCCCACAATGGACCCATATCACCCGGCTGGAGGGTTCTGGGGGGCAGCGACTCACATCCGCTTTCCTGTTGTTTGTGACGGTCGGCAAGGTGCGAGAGTACGACACGGGTATTTCAAGTGCAGGCTTCTTGCTGGCCGACAACCCGCTGGGCAAATCGAATGCCGATGACCTGATGCGAATTCAGACCCAGATGGCCAAGGCCTACAACATCCAGCTTATCTACTTGACCGGCATTTCGGACGAAAATGCCCAGTCGATGTTTGATAACCATCTATTCCTAAACAAGGTTCAGAAGCTGAAGCGGCGTGATCTAGTGACTGTTGATAACGAGCGCCATACCTTGTGGGCGGCTTCCCTGGTCGCAAAACCACAGCCCGTGACGGTCTTGTAAGGTAGGTTTGGTATGAGTGGCGTAATGACGTGGCTGTCCCGCCTGGAGTCAACTGTTAACAAGCACCGTCTTGCTGCCGGCAAGGCAGCCCGCACAGTGAAGGCCACGGTGGTACTGGATGAGATTTTGCGCACACATCGCCAAGAAGCCTTGAGCCATGACACCCCCGACCTGCTAGGTCAGGCGATTGCGCAACTGACCGAGGGTGACTGGCGAGCCCAGCCCAAGCGCGAAGCAAACTGGCAGACCTATTGGCGTGGCCTGCGCCTTCCCAACGTTTTTGTTTACGAAGGCGCAGTTGCGTCCGAGAAGGCGGTGCCAGACATCGCCTGGCACCCTTGGTTGGCTGAGCGCGTTATAGGGCCGCTCTCGCCGCAGGTCAAGGAGCGTTTACAGAGACTCAATGCGCATCTGTTTCGTCAATCTGAGTGCGGACAGCCGCTTTTTCCGGGCGCGCTCGGGCACCGCGAGCGGGCGCTGCTGATCTTTGGTGATGAAAAAGCACTAGATTCCATGCCACATGGTGGCTGGAAGCATACCGCGCTGACCTTGGCCGACCTGGGTGCCATTCGGCGAGCACCACCGCTACCGTATGAATCATCAGGCCACCCCGACCTTCCGGCTGTCATCGTAGAAAATTCAGATGTGTATTACAGGCTATGCCAAATCAATCGCACCCAGACACGCTGGTCACTGGTGATTTACGGGGCGGGTAACAAAGTGTCAGGCCAGGCCGAGTGTGTGTCACAGCTGCTTAAGGCCGAACAGGTAGCACAACTGCTCTATTTTGGTGACCTGGATGTGGCGGGCTTGAAAATTGCCCATCAGCTGCACTGCAAACTGCATGATGAGTATGGTATCAGCCTGCAATTGGATGAGCGGCTATATGAAGAACTTATCCTCAATCGTCTAGTGACGCCTGAAGGGAATGCCAACAGCGAACGGTTTGATTTTGAGGCGCTGTGTGGGTGGATGCCACATTTTGTCACACATGAAATGAAGACGCTGATGGCAGCCCACCAGCGACTTCCCCAGGAAGGCGTGGCCAACATCTGAGGACGTCACATCAGGCCACGATCTTCCTTTTTTCAAGCTTTCATGGCCCCTACCTCAGGTCCTGGCGCGTATTCTCTTGAACTCCCGGTCCCTCGCCATGAACGCCTCCAGCATATGCGGGATCAGCGTTACCGCGTCTACCCGCTCGCTGTAGGTCTGGCTATGCAACTCAGCATAGCGCTCCAGATCAGCTTTCAGGCTGGCCGGACAAACAAAGGTCAGCTTGGTGGTTTCAGTCTTGGGCAGTGGGCCGAGACGTAATTTTCGGGTGGTATTCATTGCGACGCTCCCTGATTGATGAACAGTGGTTGATAAGGACGAAGTACCAAGTCGCGGTTGACGATGATGCGAACCGACAAGCCGGGCCGCTCCGTCAAGGTGGGTTGAATGTTCAGGTTGCGCCGGGTCATCTCTTGGCCCACCTGGTTGATGCTGTCCTGCGCGCTGTCGCGACCCGCAATAATGACGCGATCACCATCCTGCCGGTTTTCCGGCGCGGCCAGTTCCGCGCCAACACCCAGCAGCGTTGTCAGAACCGCACCGGCAAAGACGCGATCCCAATGCCAATCGACGCCATCTTCCAGACCGGCGTAACCTGCCGGATCGGTGCCGACCAGGTTGTCCAACGCCAGCGAGGAAGTATCCGGCAGGATGATGCGGTTCCAGACAACTTGAACGCGGCTTTGCCCGTAGCTGACCTGGCTGTTGTAGCGTCCCAGAATGCGGGAGCCCTGCGGGATCAGTAGATGCTGACCCGTTGCCGTGTCGTAGACTGGCTCCGTGACCGTGGCGATCACATCGCCAGGCAGGTCGGATTGGATACCGGTCACCAAAGCCCCGGCGATCACTGTACCGGCCATGACCTGATAGGGTGAACTTGGCAATTGCAGATGCCCAGTATTACGAGTTTCCGTATAACCGGATTGCAGGAATGCTTCTTTCTGGTCTTGCCAGTTCTGCACCGCCGTCGAATCAGCCGGTTGCGCCACCGCTGAAGCCGGGCTGCCGACCAGTGCATCAAAAGCCGGCAGAGTGCTCCCCATGTCTGGTACAGCAGACTGCGAAGCCACCGTGACAGTTGGGTTAGTCTGATTTCGATTGCCTGTCTGGAAGAACAGCGACGAGGCAGCCGCCGCTTCCGACTCTTCGCGTAGCGCGGCGGCGGGATCATGGCCGGGTGCCGAATAACTGGCCACTGCTGGCTGTTGCGCATTCACAATAGCTGGCCCCAAATCCCCCGGTAACGGTGGTCCCAATACCGGCACTTCGGGCGGTGCCTCAGGTGGCAGCATGGAATAGTCGGTGGGCAACTGCTCTAGCGCATCGGAGCGTGACACTCGCTCCACGTTGTACAACTCCGTTTGCTCAGTGCTCCTTCTCTGTGGCGGCTGCAATGACCAGAATGTAGCCCCGAGCACAGCGACTGCCAGGCCTCCGGTCAGGATCGTCAGGGTACGACGGTTCAGTCGCGTCACCGGACGCGGTTGGGCACGCAGGGTCACGGTGTCGGGGGCGACCTTATCCGCTGGCGTCGTGCTCCGGTCAGCAGTTTCGTCCTGATTCATATTCAATCCCTCCGTGCCACGCCATCCGTGCGCTCGATGCGTACTACGTCGCCCTTGTCACCGCCCAGGCGCAGTTCCGCCGCGCCGAACAGCCGATCGACGATGTAATACGGCGGGCGAAACCGGTAGTTCACCAGTTGCCCATCCCCTTCGGCTCCGATCACGAACAGCGGCGGCAGTTCGCCTTGGGCAATCCCCGCCGGGAACTGGATATAGACCTTCCGGCCATCGTCGAAAGCGCGTAACGGTTTCCAAGGCGGCTGGCTGCCGCTGATTGCATAGCGAAAGCGTAGGTTCTCCAGTGCCAGGCCAGTATCAATGGGTACTGTCGCCTGCGCAGTTTGATTGCGGCGCTGTAGGGCCAACATCTGGTCACGCGGGTAGTCCCAGGACACCGACGCCATCCACGCCTGGTCGGTCGAGGTCAGTTCCAACAGGTAGGTACGCCGACTGGTGGTGATGACCAGATTGGTGTTCAGGCCCGAACGGATCGGCTTGACCAGTACATTGACCCGTAGCTCGTCACCAGCACCGCTGGACGTGTCGCCCACGACCCAACGCACGGTATCCCCAGCCGCCACGGTCACCAGTTCCTCACCCGGTTGGAGCGCAATCACTGTCACGCGTCCGACTGCCGAATAGACCTGATACAGCGCCCCCTCGGTGAAGGGCCAGACCTGGATGGCATTGACATAGCCCTCACGCGTCGGCGCCATACGCGCTTCTTCATTGGCCCTGGACACGCGCACGGTTTCATCGGCAGTCTCAGGTACGGAGTCCGCTTCTTCGACCTCCAGCAGCGGTTTCATCTGCCCCGGCATCGGCAGCACTTCAGGCACCGCCACCACTTCCACCGGCAGGGGCGGCTCGGGCAAGGGATGAGCCAACACGGGCTCATCAAGCGAGATGGCGGGTGGCGGCTTGCCTTGCGTGGCGCAGCCCGACAGGACCAGCAGGATGAGTGGAAAAGCGTAAAAACGGAAAGACGGTTTCATGGCTGGGCTCCTTCGGACGTATCCAGTTCACGGCTCCACGACAGACCATTGACGTAGATGCCCAGGGGATTTTTGCGCAGGCGGTCTTCGGTGCGCGGGGTTTGCAGCACGATGGACACGACGGCGGTCCAGCGCGCCTGTCCGGCGGCAGCGCCATTGACGTAGCGGCGTTCGGTCCAGCGGACATTGAACGACGACTCGCTGGCACGCACGACGCTGGTGATCTGCACCGTTACCGACTCCTTGCCGATGCGTGCAAAGGGGTCGTTGGTACGCGCGTAATCATTGAGCACCGCCGCGCCCTTGTCGGTGGTGTAGTCATAGGCGTCGAGCCAGTTCTGCCGCACCACAATGGGATCGATGGACAGCCCGCGCACCCGTGTCACAAAACCCGCCAGGTGGTGCGCAATCTGCGCGTCAGTAGGCCGGTACTGCGTGGCGGCTTCGCCCACGGTGCGTATCTGTCCCGCCTCATCCACCTCCACCACGTAGGGGGTAACGATGGACTGTGCCGAACGCCACACCAGACCGCCCGCCATTAACAAGGCCAGCATCAGGCAGCCGAAAGCCATCAAGCGCCAGTTCTTCGCCTGCACACGGGCCGAGCCGATACGCTCGTCCCACACCTGGGCGGCGGATTGGTACGGGGTGGCCGGTTGCGGCGATTCCGCATAGCGCACCCTCGGTCGTTTGAATCGCATAAGCCTTCTCCTTGAGGGTCAGGTATCGCCTCATTCATCTTGATTACGCAAACTTGGGCCAGAACCCGCACCACTGCTGTCGCCACCGCGCAGGGTATGTGCCGACGTCGTGGCGGCCTGGGTGATCTGCTGGCGGCGGTGCAAGCGTTTGGCCCAAGCGGGTTGTTGTTGGGCTGGGGATGCGGCGGTCTGGCCCATGCCAATGGTGCTGCCGCCCGAACTATCATCAGGCGACGAGCCGTTCCAGCCCGCCCGAAAGGGAGCCGTCATACGCTGCCCGGCAGCGGAAGCACGAGCGACCGTACTTCGCCCGGTAGCCTGAGCGCCGAACCTGACAACATTGCCAAGGCCCGCTGCTGTTCCCTTGAGGCCACCACCGGCGGCAGCCGAACCGGACTGGAATGCAGAACGGGCGCTGCCAAGGGTCGAGGTAGCCGTCCGTGCGCCAGAACCGGCCAATCGGGCAGCAGCCGGAGCCATCCGAGCCCCGGCCAGTACCGCGCCACCCACGCCTGTGGCAGCAGCACCCACGGCCATGGCGGTTCCGGCAGCACCGATGGTGGCACCCGCCATAGCCCCGGCACCCAGTTGCGGCCCACCAGAAATCAGCCCGGTGGCGATGCCTGGTCCGAAGATGCCCAACGCCAGCAACGCGAGCGATGCCAACATAAGAACCAGTGCATGGTCGATGGACGGCTCGTCCGGGTGCACCTGGAACTCCGCGAACAGGCCCGTGCCAATACCAACGATCACGGCCAGCACCAGCACCTTGACGCCGGAAGACACCACGTTGCCCAGCACCTTCTCAGCTAGAAACGCGGTCTTGTTCCACAGGGCAAAGGGCACCAGCACAAAACCCGCCAGCGTGGTCAACTTGAACTCGATGAGAGTGATGAAGAGCTGGATCGCCAAGATGAAGAAGCACAGGATCACCACCAGCCAGGCGAGGAACATCACCACGATGGGATCGAGATTGACGAAGACCTCGGGGAAGCCCGCCATCTCGCCAATCTGTTCCAGAATCGGCGCTGCTGCGTCGATGCCGGTCTTGGCCAGTCGCCCCGGTTGCAGGAAATGCTCCATCGTTAATGACGAGCCAGTGGCCGTCAGACCAAGACCTGCAAAAGAACGAAACACGATCCCTGCCAACCAGTTGAAGTTGCCAATGATGTAGGCGAAGGCACCGACATAAAGCACCTTGCGCAGCAACCTGGCGACCACGTCTTCGCCCTGACCGGTGGCGTGGCTCATCGCCCAGTACAAACCGGCGAGGGTCATGTCGATGATGATCAGTGTGGCAGTCAGGAACGCGACCTCACCCTGCAACAACCCAAACCCCGAGTCGATGTAGGTAGAGAAGGTATTCAGGAAGCGGTCGATGACCGTCACGTCGTTCATGGCCCGGCCCGATCAGTTGGAATAGAAATCCACGCGTTGCGGCGTATAGGGTGTGCCGGTGCCGAGGAACCGGCGTCGCACTTCACGGGCTCGCTCGGCGGCGGCCGCCTGGCGCGCCAGCTCCAATGCGGCGGCCCGCTCCTGGGTGATCTGAAGCTGTTGGGCCTGGATCGACTGCTTGGCCTGCAAGGCCAGAAGTTGATTGGTCGCCTGCATGGCTTGCAAGGCGCCTTCCGCCGACTGGCTCTCATTCACCAGGTCAGCCAACGCGCTTTCGTCATGTGCCAGATTCTGCGACGCCTGTGCTTGTACCCGCATCGCGGTGTGCAACCCGTCAAGGGTGTGCCGCCAGCGCTCCTGCGCATCATGGAGCATCTGGTCGCCACTGACGGTAGCGGCGTATTCTTCTGGGTACAGCCGTGCGAACTCGCGGTCGAGGTTCTGCACGTCATAGGCCAACCCTTGCGCCTCGGCGATTAGGCGTTCGGTGGTGGCCAGCGTCGAGCGCAGCCGGCTGACGACGTTGAAATCCAGGCCCGCCAGATTGCGGGCCTGGTTCGTCAGCATCCGTGCTTCGTTCTGAAGCTGATTGATCTGGTTATTGATCTGCTCCAGTGTGCGGATGGCCGTCAGGGTGTTCTGCACGAAGTTTGAGGGATCGAATACGGTGAAGGCGGCAGCAGGCTGTACTGCCAATAACAATATCGACAGCACGGCTGCCAGCGACACAGACAATAAGCGGGGTTGAGTCTTCATAATGGGACCTCCGGTGGTTGGGTGTTGGAACTGAAATCGATCACTGGCGGACAACCCGGAAACGACGGCAGCAGATCAGCGCCCCAGTCGAGACCGCGATGACGCAGCCAGGCACCGGCGAACCCCGGCTCGCCAGCGTCCAGCAGCACACGGTCGATGGCGCGTTGATCCTGCGGGGTGGAAGCTCCCGCAAACGCCAGCGCGACCGCTCCCAAATCGAGGTCAAACAGGCGATTGCCCAGCCGTGACTGGTAGTAGTAATCGCGCTTGGGCTGCGCGGTAGCGACGATCTCGATTTGCCGGCTGTTGAGACCAAAACCCTCGTAAATGGTACGGATCTGCGGCTCGGTGGCCTGCGGGTTGGGCAGGAAGATGCGGCTGGCGCAGCTTTCGATAATGGCCGGCGCAATGCTGGAATCCTTGATGTCGGCCAGCGACTGCGTGGCGAAGATAACGCTGACATTCTTTTTGCGCAGCGTCTTCAGCCACTGACGGATGCGCGCGGCAAACACCGGATCATCGAGGAACAGCCAGGACTCATCGAGAATCAATAGCGAGGGCGCACCGTCGAAACGTTCGTCAAAACGCGCGAACAGATAGCCCAATACAGCCAGCACCGCCGCCTTGCTGTGCATCAGCTCTTCCATCTCGAAGGCCTGCACCTCGGCGCTGCCGAGCCGGTCATGGTCGGCATCCAGTAGCTTGCCGTGGGCTCCGCCCAACGCATAGGGTGCGAGCGCCTGACGCAGGGCGTTGGATTGCAACAGCACGGACAGGCCGGTCATCGTGCGTTGCTCCACTGGCGCCCCTGCGAGACTCTCCAGCGCCGACCAGATGGCCGCCTTCTCGTCAGGGCCAATGGCAACACCCTCGTGCAGCAAGCGACCTTCCACCCACTCAGCAGCCCAAGTGCGGTAGCTGGCCAGCTCGATTTGTGCGAGCGGCTGGAAGGCAATGCCGCCATCGCCGCCCAGGTCGTAATGTTCGCCGCCCAGGCCCAAAATGGTGGCGCGCATCGAGCGGCCCATATCAAACGCAAAGATGCGCGAGGCGGGATAACGGCGGAACTGCATCGCCAGTGTGGCCAGCAACACCGACTTGCCCATACCGGTCGGCCCCACGACGAGGGTGTGCCCCACGTCGCCGATGTGCGTTACCAGTCGGAACGGCGTGGCGCCATCGGTGCGGGTGACGATCAGCGGCGGGCCATCCAGGTGATCGTTCCTCTCCGGCCCCGCCCATACCGCCGACACCGGCATCAGGTGCGCCAGGTTCAGCGTCGAGACGATGGGTTGGCGCACATTCGCGTAGGCATTACCGGGAATGGAAGAGAACCAGGCGTCAACCGCGTTGAGTGTTTCGGGAATGGTGACAAAACCACGGCCCTGAATCACACGCTCGACCATGCGCCGCTTCTCATCGGCTAGGTCGGCATCCGTGTCCATCACCGTGACCGTGGCCGTCAGGTAGCCAAAAGCGACTTGATCGCTACCCAACTCCTGCAAGGCGGCATCGGCGTCCGCCGCCTTGTTGTTGGCGTCGGTATCCACCAATGGGCTTTCCTGCTGGAAAATGGTTTCGCGCAGTAGCGCCACCACGTTCTTGCGCTTGGCGAACCACTGGCGGCGCAGGCGGCCCAGTGCCTTTTCCGCCTCGGCCTTGTCCATGCACAGAAAGCGCGTGCTCCAGCGGTAGGCGAAGCCCAAGCGGTTGAGGTCGTCCAGAATGCCCGGCCAGGTCGAGGTCGGAAAGCCGCGCACCGACACCACGCGCAGGTGGTGATCGCCGAGTATCGGCGCCAACCCGCCGACCAGTGAGCAGTCGGTCAGCAGCGCATCCAGGTGAAACGGCACCTCGGGAACACCGATCTCGTAGCGGTGTGTCGAAATTGTCGCGTGCAGGTAGGTCAGCGTCTGGCCATCATCCAGCCAGGCAATGGCCGGCATCACTCCATCGAGCAGATCAAACACGCGATCAGTTTCCGCCACGAAGGCATCCAGCCGACCCCGCCAATCCACACCCTCACCGGGGGCGTTTTCGTACAGCATCCTGGCGGCGCGGGCATGGGATTCTTCCGGCGGCAGGTATTGCAGTGTGAGGTGGTAGTTGCTTTCAAAGTGCTGGCCCGCGTCCTCGAAGGCCGCGCGACGCTCTTCATCCACCAACCAGGACAGCGCCTCGGGAAAATCAGACTGCGGGTAGTCCGCCGCTGGCTGCCGTTCGGCCTCAATGACCAGCGCCCAACCCGATCCCAACCGTCGCAGCGCGTTGTTGAGCCGTGCGGTGGTGGCAATCATTTCGCCTTGTGTTGCACTATCAAGATCCGGACCACGAAACCGCGCCGTGCGCTGGAAACTGCCGTCTTTGTTCAACACAACACCGGAGGCCACCAGTCCGGCCCAGGGCAACCAGTCGGCCAGCAGCACGGGACGCTGGCGATATTCGGTGAGGTTCAGCATCTCGGCATCTCCTTACACGTCCAGTAGCGGCTTGTGTTTGATGTGCCGGGCGAAGACCTGCATGAACTGGGCATCAATTCGTGCACCCCACACCGCCAGCGAATGACCGACGATCCACAGCACCAGCCCTGGAATCCACAATTGCAGGCCCAGCCCCACTGCAGCAGCCAGGGTTCCGTTGGCGATGGCCACGGTGCGCGGTGCACCGCCCAGCAGAATCGGCTCGGTCAGCGAACGGTGGAGCGGAATCTCAAAGCCGGGGGCAAACCCTGTTGCATGGTCGTTGGCATTGCTCATACCACCGCCCCGCCCGAGAAGCTGAAGAACGACAGAAAGAATGACGAAGCGGCGAAGGCAATGGAGAGTCCGAACACGATTTGGATCAGTTTGCGGGCGCCCCCGCTGGAATCGCCAAAGGCCAGCGCCAGCCCCGTGGCAATGATGATGATCACCGCGACAATGCGTGCCACCGGCCCCTGGATAGAATCTAGAATGGATTGCAGCGGCCCTTCCCAGGGCATGGAGGAGCCGGCAGCCTGTGCTGTGCTGGTCAGCAGGAGCATCAACACGGCCAGCAACAGCCCTTGTCCAGCAAGGACGGCCAATGGGCGCAATCGCACCAAGACAGACAATGGGTGATCAGAAATACGTAAAGTAACAAGTACGGTCATAGCGGCTCTCCTGTTTGATCAGTGGACGGGGTGGGATCGGAAGATGTCGGCACGATGGGCAGTACGTCCGTGAGGCAGTAACCCGTTGAATCGAAGCCCGTTACACGGGCAATGCTTGCAATACGGCGCTTGCGGCCACGTCCAGCGATATGAATCACGACATTGACTGCTTCGGCGATCAGAGGACGCGGTGGATTCACCGCCACTTCAAGAATCAGTTGCTCCAGACGCAGAAGCGCGCCAAGCGCAGAGCCTGCGTGAATGGTGGCAATGCCACCGGGATGGCCCGTGCCCCAGACTTTGACCAGATCCAGTGCTTCGCCACCGCGTACCTCGCCGACCACCACACGATCGGGGCGCAGCCGCATGGTGGCGCGCACCAGTTCACTCATGCTCACCACTCCGGCACGGGTACGCAGAGGCACATGATCGCGGGCGGCGCATTGCAGCTCGATGGTGTCTTCGAGCACCAAAACGCGGTCGCCAGTGGTGGCGATCTCCGCCAACAAGGCGTTTGCCAGCGTGGTCTTGCCCGTGCTGGTGCCACCGGCAATCAAAATGTTCTGGCGCTCACCTACCGCACAACGCAGAAACTCGGCCTGTTGCGCGGTCATCATGCCGTCGGCGATGTAGCGCGCCAGCGGAATCACGCCCACAGCGCGTTTGCGTAAGGCGAAGGCCGGCCCCGGCGCAGCGGGTGGCAGTATGCCTTCAAAGCGTTCGCCAGTTTCCGGAAGCTCGGCGGATAATAGAGGCTGACCGCGATGTATTTCTGCACCCACATGGGCGGCCACCAACCGTATGATGCGTTCACCGTCTTCGGTGGAAAGTTCCGCTCCCATTGGTGCACGACCGGTGGACAGGCGGTCCACCCACAGCGTGCGGTCGGGGTTGAGCATGATTTCCACCACGTCCGGGTCTTCCAGCGCGGCGGCAATCAACGGCCCCATCGCCGTGCGCAGCATCTGGATGCGCCGGTCCAGTGATGCCGTGGACGCGGACGAGGCGTTCATGACAGAGGCTCCCCCGTGTGTTCCGCTGATTCATAGGGCGCTGAGGTGTCATCCATACACACGGGCTCGGGGTGCAGCTCCTCCACCACATCACGCACCAGACTGCGCCCGCGCAGCAGGTGTCGGCCAAGCTGTTCAACGAATTGCTCAAAACGGACCTTGCCCTGGGCGCGGGCCGCATCCTGATGCGCTTCTGGCACCGGTGTGCTTACCGTCAGGAAGTAGCGCACGAACAGCGCCAGGGTCTCGATCTCAATGTTCTGGTCGCGCTCCAGCTTTTCGAACTGGCGCGACAGCCGATCCAGCCGCTTGGCGATGGCGGCTTCACGCTGGTCGGCGGCATCCGGTGACAACCAGGACGCCAGCGCTGCCGCGACAATGCTGGACTTCGAGACACCTTTCTTGGCGGCCAGCTCATCCAAGCGCCTGGCGTGCTCAGGTTGGATAAAGAGATTCAGGCGGTATCGGCTCATAGCAGGATTCCATCATCCGGGTCGAGGGACGCCAGCCGTGCCACGCGCTGCATGGCCGGGTCAAGCTGCTGGGGAAGCACTGGCGCCGGGTCATCGTCATCCAGGAGCGCTAGGTCACTGACCGTGTGTTCTGGCTCAGGAACGTAGGCGACACTGTCGGATAACTCAGGCTGACGACGAGGCCCTCCGTCATCCTCGCCACCCAAACCGTCAGTGGATGCTTCAACCGATGCAGCGGGCGTGGTCGGAATCTCCAGCTCACTCCAGTCATCTGGCCGCAAGGGAGGTGCATCGGCATAACGCTCGACCTGGGACGCATCGGCCAGTTCAGGCGGTGGCAGTATGCGTTGTTTAAAATTGGCATCCGCGTAATAACGCAGCTTTTTAGCTTTGATCGGTGCCACACTGGAAACCATTACCACGGCCTCCTCAGGCGGTAGCTGCATAACCTCGCCAGGTGTCAACAGCGGCCGGGCTGTTTCCTGCCGCGACACCATCAGATGACCCAGCCAGGGGGCAAGCCGGTGGCCAGCGTAGTTACGCTGGGCGCGCAGTTCAGTGGCGGTCCCCAATGTCTCGGAAATGCGTTTGGCGGTGCGTTCATCGTTGGTGGCGAAGGTCACCCGCACATGGCAGTTGTCCAGAATCGAATGGTTCTGACCGTAGGCTTTGTCGATCTGGTTGAGTGACTGCGCAATCAGGAAGCTGCGGATGCCGTAGCCAGCCATGAAGGCCAAGGCGGTCTCGAAGAAATCCAGTCGACCCAATGCCGGGAACTCGTCCAGCATCAACAACAGCTTGTGGCGGCGCTCGATACCGTCTGAGCCGTCAAGGGATTCGGTGAGTCGTCGCCCGATCTGATTGAGGATCAATCGGATCAGCGGCTTGGTGCGGCTGATGTCCGATGGTGGCACCACCAGGTACAGCGAGACCGGATGTTCAGCGGCGATCAGGTCAGCGATGCGCCAGTCGCAGCGCGAGGTGACTTCCGCCACCGTGGGGTCGCGGTACAGCCCCAGGAACGACATGGCGGTGGAGAGCACGCCGGAGCGTTCGTTGTCCGCCTTGTTGAGCACCTCGCGTGCGGCGGAAGCCACGACAGGGTGTGGTGCGTCACCCAAATGCTTGGTGGTCATCATCCGGTGCAAGGTCAGCTCGAACGGGCACGCCGGATCGGAGAGGAAATTGGCAACGCCCCGCAGGGTCTTGTCCTCACTGGCATAGAGCACATGCAGGATGGCGCCTACCAGCAACGCGTGGCTGGTTTTCTCCCAGTGATTGCGTCGCTCCAGCGCACCTTCGGGATCGACGAGGATATCGGCAATGTTCTGCACGTCGCGCACTTCATGGGCACCACGTCGGACTTCCAGCAGCGGGTTGTAACCGGCCGAGTTGGAATCCGTGGGATTGAAAAGAAGGCAGTGTGAAAAGCGTGAACGCCAGCCCGCGGTAAGCTGCCAGTTCTCGCCCTTGATGTCGTGGATGACCACCGACGTCGGCCAGCTCAACAAGGTGGGTACCACCAAGCCGACGCCTTTGCCAGAACGGGTGGGCGCAAAGGCCAATACATGTTCCGGGCCTTCATGGCGCAGGTACTGGTCATTGTGCAGGCCCAGGAACACACCCACCGGCTGGGAGAGTCCCGCCTTGCGGATATCGGTGTCATTGGCCCAGCGTGCCGAGCCGTAGGTGGTGACTTGTTTGGATTGCCGGGATCGCCATACCGACATGGCGATAGCCACCGCAACGGCCACCAGGCCACTACCGCCCGCAATAGCTCCGCCGGTGTCGAACACCTCCGGCGCGTAGGCGCCGAAGAAGAACCACCATTCAAACAGTTTCCAGGGGAGGTAGATCGGCGTGTCGAAGAGGTCGAACCAGGGCAAGCCAAGTCGGGGCTGATAGCCCAGGGTGGCGGCGGTCCACTGAGTGGCACCCCACACACCAACGATCACGATACCGAAAACGGCTGCGATCTGTCCGAACAATACGCCCTGAGTCTGCATTGACTGGCTCCCGATACCTTTGTGATACCTCGTTTAATTGCGACACAAGGATGTGCCGTATAAGGCGAGGATCGGTGCCGGGCCAGTGCCGGTCAAAGACCGTTATCGACAGCTAGGTGATGCAAAAAACATCGTTTCAGGCAGGAGAATGAGCCATAAAAACACGGCAAGAGCGGGCGCGCTGCGGCGTGTCAGCCAGAAAAAGCAGAATTTTTTATAAATGGCGGACAATCAGAATGACGGCGAATCTTCCGGCGGTATATAGGGGGTATCGCCATCACCGTAGAAGCGCTTGCGCGTAGCCTCGGCCACGCGGTTGCACAACACATCGCCCAGCGTTGGCCGGTCAGTCTTGCACTGCTGGCGCAATTCTCTCAGTCGGTCAGGATCGGCAGCCAACTCCTCCACGCTTGGGATGTTAGCGGTGTCAGTTGCCTCCGGAGCAGGAGGCTCCGAGGGATTGCAGGCGGTCAGCATGATTGCCAGCAATAAAAGAACAGCGTGTTTCATGGTTCAGTCTCCTCTTCGGGATCGGGCTCTGGTGGTCTGACAGGTCTGGGCGCATCGGAAGGCTCAATGGCATGTACCCGCTCAACGAAGCGGGCCAATACCTCTGAGGTCTCGGCTTCCCTATGCAGCAAATAGGTCGTCAGCATCGGTGAACGCCCCGACAATGGCCGGGCGACTACACCCGACTCACGGCTCGTACTGATGTGTGTCGCGCCGGCCAGGCCCAAGGCAAACCCCGCCGACACCAGCGCCATCATCAAGTCACACGAAGCGACGCGCTCAGCAATCATGGGCTCCTGCTCCACCCGTCGCAGCAGTCGATCAATCTGGCGCGCATGGCCCTCACAGGCCTGCGGGTCGCACAGCACCAAGGGGTAACGCAGCACTTCCTCCAATGGAATTCGCTTGTGGGTCAACAAGGGGTGGCGAGCAGGTACGGCAACCATGATCGGATCGGTCCAGACCGCCGCAACCATGATGCCTTCGCCTACCTCATCGGATTGCGCGAACCCCACGTCGTACAGGTCATCCTGCAAGCCCCTAAGTTGCTGGGACAATGGCACCTCAAACAGGCGTATTTCCACCTCCGGTTCCTCTTGGCGACACAGCGCCAACAAGGTCGGGAGTCGCGAGGGAGTCACGCCATCTGAAAGCGCGATACGCAACTGCCCGTGAAAACCATTAGCCGCAGCTTTCACGCTGTCACGCGCCTGCTCTAAAGCTGTAAAAACGCGCGGAACATGCTCCAAAAACAGTTTGCCTGCACGGGTTAACCGCGTGCTGCGACTGGTGCGGACAAACAATAGCTCGCCCAAATCTTCTTCCAGTTCCTTAATGGTGCGCGACAACGGCGATTGCTCGATGTGCAGGCGCTCGGCCGCGCGGGCGAAGTGGAGTTCTTCAGCGACGGCAAGAAAGCAGCGAAGGTGACGAAGTTCCATATCTCCTCATGTCCGAGCTTTATTTACATTGATTACGCAACATCAAAAAGACTGCTAAAAAAACATACGCTTCAACCATTCATTGCTGTTAACTAGAAGTCACAGGGTGTCACCATATCGGTTCTACAATATCCGCATTCATTTACCATGATGCTCTGAGCGTCATGTAGATGTACGTTTCCAACCAGAGACTGAATCAAGGCTGCGGCGCAAAGGTTTGTGCTGAAGCGATTCGCCAGTCATGGGCATAACTCTCTGGAATGTTGTCGCCCAACAGTGAATTGTTCTTTATATCTGGATAGACATCATCGAAGTGCTGCGACGTTTCGTCCGCATTTCGGCGCCAGATCAGGTGCGGAAACAATTTATCCGGATCGTCTATCCCCATGGCTCCGATCATGTCGAATGCCGAATCTAGTGTCCGTTTCTGAAAATTGGCTACACGCGTGTGGCGTCGCTCCACGTCTAGTGCTCGTCCTCTTCTTGGATTCTGAGTGGCGATACCGGTGGGGCACTTGTTAGTGTTGCAGGACTGAGACTGAATGCACCCCAGTGCCAGCATCATGGTGCGTGCGGCGTTGACAACGTCCGCGCCAACCGCCAGTTTGGTCACGATGTCGAAACCAGTGGCCGTTTTTCCCGAAGCGATAATCTTTATCTTGTCGCGCAGGCCGATGCCAGTCAGGCAATTGTGTACAAAATTAACCCCTTCTAAACAGGGCATGCCAAAGCGATTACTGAATTCCACAGGTGCCGCACCCGTACCACCTTCAGCCCCATCAACCGTGATGAAATCCGGATAAACACCTGTTGCCAGCATGGCTTTGCATATCGCCATGAATTCGTGTTTACGCCCTATGCAGAGTTTGAACCCCACGGGTTTTCCGCCACTCAATTCTCGCAACTGCGTGACAAAATCAAGCAAGCCTATGGGGGAATCGTAGGTGCGGTGAGCGGGAGGTGACAATACGTCCTTGCCCATTTCAACCAAGCGAATCATGGCAATTTCTTCTGTGACCTTGGCTGCCGGGAGTACCCCGCCATGCGAGGGTTTCGCCCCCTGGGATATTTTGATCTCGACCATTTTCACCTGCTCCCGGATTGCGCGCTCGGCAAAGGCGTTGGGGTCAAAATTCCCGTCGGGTGTGCGGCAGCCAAAATAACCAGTACCAATCTGCCAGACGATATCACCACCCTGTTCGTGATACGGACTGTAGCCGCCCTCGCCGGTGTTATGGTAGAACCCACCGAGCCTAGCCCCTCGATTGAGCGCCATAATCGCATTGCTACTGAGCGCCCCAAAACTCATTGCCGAGCAATTCAGGCGAGAGGCGCTGTAGGGTTGTTTGCACTGGGCACCGCCAATGACGACACGCTTTGTCTCCTCCCGAATAACAGTCGGGGCAATGGAATGAGCGGCGCCCAGCCAGCCGGTATCAGTAATGTCATGTTCGGTACCAAACGGCTGGCTATCGTCCAGGTTCTGGGCGCGGCGGTATATCAGGGCACGTTGTTCACGATTAAATGGGAGTTCCTCGGTATCATTAGCCACAAAATACTGCCGTATCTCCGGACCAATGTATTCCAGTGCATAGCGGAAATAGGCAGCGACCGGATACAGGCGATTCAGCGTATGTCGACTGAACCAGATATCATATAAACCCACCAGTACATAAAGCCCCAGAACCAGCGTTATAAAGTAGCCATGTTGCCAGAAAGAATAGGAAAGGTAGGCGCTGGCAGGAAACACAAAAACTGCTACCAGCCAAAATACACTCTGTAGTGGGGTCATCTATCAAATCCTTTTAGTTCATCCCGCCATTCCTGCCAGACACGATGGTCACCTTTCAGCCCAAGCACCCCTTCTTTCACCTTTGATATACCAAATCCCCATACCTCCTGGACTGTTACATGAGGCGGCATAGCAAGTTCGCCGGAACTGACAATGGCATCAATGATGAAGGGCTTGTCGGACAGAATCGCTTTTTCAATTGCGGGAAGAATATCGTCCGCGTGTTCTACTCTCACGCCGTCACCTCCACAGGCCTTTGCGTAAGCTGCGAAGTCCGGATTGGTAAGCCCGGTGGCTTCGTGACTCTTGGCCATACCGGAAACCTGCATTTCCATGGCGACAAATCCCAGCTCGCTGTTATTGAATACGATTACTTTGATAGGCCAGTTGTAGCGTACGGCGGTGACGAAATCGTTCATGGACATGCCAAAGCCGCCATCACCACACAGAGCCCAGATTTGGCGGGATGGATATAGGGCTGCCGCGCCGAGAGCTGCGGGCAATCCGGGCCCGAGGGAACCGTGATTAAAACCGCCTACCATTCGGCGGTCGCCAGCCATCGACATATTGCGCGCCGTCCATATTGTGCACTCACCTACGTCTACAGCGAATATTGCATCGTCGGCCGCGGCATCGCTGATCGCCTTAGCGAAAATCTGCGGATGTAAGGGTTCATCCCGTCGCCCAAGGCTGGACTGCTTGTTGCTGTGTGCAAGCCACTTGTCACGTATGCCCAGTAATAAGTCGCGGAATTCCGTGGAACGTTGATGGTCATCGAGCATAGGCAGCAGTGCCCTTACAGTCGCGCCAGCATCTCCTACCAGACCCAGAGTAACAGGCGCCCGCCTTCCGATATGATCGACCCGCGTATCCACCTGGATGATAGGCCTCCCGTCAGGAAGAAATTCTGTATACGGAAAGTCGGTACCCAACATCAACAACACATCACAATCGTTAACGGCATGAAACCCCGCCGGATTGCCAATATTGCCGGTAAGCCCGACCACAGGTCCGTCACGGTAGTCAAACACGTCCATGGCACGTAATGTATGGGCGATCGGTGAGCCTAGTTTTTGGGCTAAACGGAGAACCTCCGACTTGGCTTCACGGCAGCCTATACCGCAAAACACAGTGACACGCTTGCCATTGGCCAGTATGCGGGCCGCTTTCTCAATCTGTGTAGCCGGTGCCGCAAAGACAGGAAGCTCATGTACCAGTGGGTGGGTGTAATGTTCGCTGGCGATGTTTTTCGGAAATATGTCAGCTGCAACTTCAATGCGTACCACCACCCGTTCAGTGAGAGCCTTCTGCACCGCAATTTCGACCATGCGCGGAACCTGCTCGGGCGTTTCAATGATCGCCTGGTAAGCGCAGACATCATCGAATACTTTGGTGAGATCCATTTCCTTATGAAAATCACTGCCGCGCTGGGCAGTCGGCACCTGTCCGGTAATCGCCACCACCGCGCCGCCCTCTTTTTGCGCGTTATACAAGCCGTTAATTAGGTGTAAGGCTCCGGGCCCTGCTGTTCCGGCACATACACCAACGGAGCCGGTCAACTCTGACTGGGCAGCCGCAGCGTAGGCGGCGTGTTCCTCATGACGAACAGTGATCCAATTGAAGCGGGGATCCTTGATCGCATGGAGCACGAACGGATTGATTACATCACCGACCATGCCAAAGATATCGCGAGCACCAGCCTCTGCCAGAACATCCAAGATTGCTGTAGAGATACAGCGGGCCATATAGCCTCCTGTAAATTGTCTTAGGGGCACCGGTCCAGTCACTCAACCGATAACGCTTTTGCTCCCCAAATCAGCTTTCGAATTCTTTTCTGAAAACAAGCTGCAACCGGAGCCCCACTCGGAGCATGGGGCGCCTACTGTTTTGGTTTGATCGCCAATGCCTGAACAATGGAACCCGTACCATTGTGAAACTCACCCTCATGCAGGTCCCGGACACACTCTTCAAGATGCAGGAACTCAAGTCCGTTCAGTTCCATGTCTAACGACTGTGCATCCATCATCATCTCGACTTTAGGGGGGCCACCAGTGTTGTAGTTGAGTTGATCTGGCGTATAGGCTTCAAGCAACATCATCCCACCCGCCCGAAGACCACTTACACAGCGCTGGTGCACATCTCGTCGAAGAGCCGGTGGCAAATGGCAAAAAATTGATACAATAACGTCCCAGCGCTGAACGCCAATTTCAAAATCCGCAAGATCCGCTTTCACGGTGTTTATCTTTACTCCGCGTTCATTAGCCAGCTTGTTAGCTTTTTCCAGTCCAACACCTGAGCTGTCTACAGCCGTTACTGCGAAGCCTTGGCTAGCCAGCCACACTGCATTTCGACCTTCGCCTTCGGCAAGACATAGAACGTCTCCCCGGGGCAGCTTGGCACACACTTCAATCAGGAAATCGTTGGGTTCTGTACCGTAGGCATAGACTTCGCTTTTATAGCGCTCATCCCACATAAATTGCTCCATCTCCGAAGTCGTCGTATAACCATCGAGCAGTGAAACGTTCAAATACAACATTCATGTTTCATTAATTTCGGGTTTGGATGGTCGGCACGACCGACATACCGACACGTAGTTTATCCGCCTCAGGCTGACCGGAATCCACGCGAATACGTACAGGAAGGCGCTGCACGATTTTAGTGAAGTTACCAGTGGCATTGTGTGGAGTAATGGCGGAGTAACTGACCCCACTGGCAGGACCCAGGCTTTCTACCACTCCCTTCAAGCTGACGCCCGGTAAAGCATCTACTTTGATCTCCACCGTTTGTCCTGTTTGGATACGTGCCAGTTGCGTCTCACGATAGTTGGCTGTGATATAGACAGCATCGAGGGGAACTATTGCCAGCAAGGGGCTTCCGGTGGTGACGAAGGCGCCGACACGCACCGATTTCCGTCCGACGGTGCCGTCAACGGGGGCCGTTATCTGTGTATAAGACAACTTCAGCTCCGCTGCGGCATGCGCGGCTTGGGCCTGAGCCTGCGCTGCTTTAGCCTTATCCAGATCGGCTTGCAGAATGGCCACCTGCTGTCGGGCCGCTTGTAATCCCGCCAGATTTCGCTCTTGGCTGGCCAGACGGATATTCAACTGTGTTTCGGCCTGCTGCATCGCTTCCACAGTGCCTGAACCATCGGCGGCCAGATTGCGATACCGTTGGTGATTGGCTTTCGCCAGCTCTAGCTCAGCCTCATCCATAGTCACCGCAGCCTGTGCCTGGTGTATTAGGTTGTCCTGCTGTTCCAGACGCGCTGCCAGGCTGGCAACGCTCGCATTGGCACTGGCTACCTGTGCCCTGGCAGCCTCCACAGCGACCACAAAATCTCTATTGTCGATGGTCGCGAGTAGGTCCCCCACCTTCACCTGCTGGTTCTCTTCAACCAATACTTGATTGATCTTTCCAGCGATCTGGGGAGCAACATAAGTAAAGTCGGCCTGCACGTATGCATCATCGGTTGACTGGTTTGATGCACCCGATTCGTGCCGATTGAGATAAAAGACGCTACCCGCGGCTACTGCGAGTAGTGCCGTTACGGCTGTTAGTTTAATGGATCTTGGCAATGCCATGGTTCAGTTCTCACTTTCAACTATCTGTATTCAAGGTTTCTTAACATCCGGGGCTGGCACATATGCCATTCGAAGTGCCAGGGGAATCAGGAGCAGTGACAAACTGCCAAGTACGCGATAAGCGTCCGCAACCGACAGCACCATTGATTGTTGGGCGATGATGCCAATCAGTGCTGATGGGTCAGGTGGCTGCGGGATTGAATTGCCGACGAATGCAGCATGGTCAAGCAACATCTCGGTATGAAAACGACTACGCACGGTTAATAGTTGCCCAACAAACGCACCACCTATGAGAGACCCAAGCACACGGAGCGTATTGATTGTTCCGGCGAAATAGGGACCTTCACTAGGTTCGACCACACTTGTCATCAAGAACAATATCGAAACGACAGCCATGGGCTGACCTAGCGCTTGTAACAGTTGAGTGCTGAAAAACTGGTCGCGATGCCATTCGGAGGTCAGCTGCGCACCAGAGAAACACGCAAGCGCTATTAGAAAAAGTCCTAATGCGAGGATGACTCGTGCATCAACCCATTTTTTATAGAGAAAAAGTGCGACGATAGATCCCAAGACAAGTTGCGGTATCGCGATTAACAAGCCGATTGGAGCGGTTTGGAATGGACGGTAATCTTGCAAGGCACCCAAGTAGGTGGACGGCAACAATGCACCCGACATGAGCACCACGAGTAAACTCGTAAAAATCAATGACCCAACACCAAGATTCCTACGACCAAGGAGCTGTGGTCTGAGGAACGGAGCGTTATGGAACCACTCGGTGAGCAAATAGATACCCAGCAATACCAGCCCCGCCACTAGAGTGACGGTGATAATCGGTGAGTTCAGCCAATCAAGCCTTACGCCTTGGTCCAGCGCTATGGCAAGCAAGGCTAGGGCTGTAACACCGCAACCCATGCCAAGCCAGTTGCCTTCGCGAAAACGACCGAAATTGATTTCTTCGCGTGGTAGTCCCCAGCCCACCAGTATGGCGGCCAGTGCGCACAATGGGATAATTTGCCAGTAGATCCATCGCCAATCAGACAATCCATCTGTCCATTGGCCTGTCAACCAAATAGCAAGATTCGGTGCAAACGTTGCGGTCATTGCATACAACGCTAACCCATGTAAGCGAATGTTGGGGGGCAGAAACTTTAGCGCTGCCATCATCAAGATAGGAATCAGCGCGCCGCTGCTCATGCCCTGTACGAAGCGCAAACCAATCAGAAGATTTAGATCTTGGATAAAAGGCAGTACTGCGGCGATCAATGCGCAAAGGCCTACCATGGATAGGTGAAAACGCCGCACTGAAAGAGTGATCGCAAACCAGGAAGCAAATGGGGTCGCGATGAGTTCACCAACGGTATAAGCCGTTGTAAGCCAGGACGTGTCATCCAAGCTTGAGCCTAGCGCACCACGAATGTCGGGTAACCCGATTGATCCAACACGGGCATTGAGCCCTGCCATCATGGCGGCGACAAAAATACCGGTCAGCCCGGCGATAGCTTGCTTTGAAGGTCCTTGCACTGGTCTCGCAGAGTTTTGGGTATGCCCCGGAATGGCAGTCGTACTCACTGCGCAGCCTCCACTCCAGCGTGTACTGTGGGAGGTGCTGACACTTGCACCTGTTCCGTGCTAGGCAGCATGACCGAATTAAGTATCTCCGTATCCCAACCACCCCCCAGGGACTTGTAGAGATTGACCAAAGCAAGCGTTGCGTTGGTCGCACTGGTATTGAGTTGGGTTTCACTGGCAAGCAAGTTACGTTGGGCCGATAAGACCCTCAGATAGTCAGCTGCGCCTTCCTGATACCCTCTCTCGGCAGCATGCAGTGCCTGCTTGTTCTCTTTGTACGAAACTAATAGGTTCTCGTGAAGGCTCTGTTGTGAAGCCCACCCATCCAGGGCGTTGTCCACTTCATGCCAAGCCGCCAACACCGTTTGACGATATGCGAGTGCGGCTGTTTTTTGCCGGGCTTCATTCAAAGCCAGCCGTTGTTTCAAGCGCCCTCCCTGAAAGATAGGGAGGTAGACTGTTGGGCCGACGGAGAAGAAGCGCGAGTCCCAACTGTCAAGGTCACCAGACTCGAAAGCCTCTACACCCAAGCGCCCGTTCAAACCGATTCGGGGATAAAAGTCTGCCTTAGCGACACCAATAGCCGCTGTTGCCGCATGAAGCTGCGCTTCGGCCCGTTGAATGTCCGGTCTCCTGTGTGCCAATTCAGAAGGGACACCCACTGGCACACGGGTTGGCAACGAAGGCAAAGGCATCGCCTCAAGCAATTGTGCATCGAGTGCGCGCGGCTCCTCACCGAGCAGGAAGGCGAGCGCATTCATTAATGTATTTCGGCGTTGAAGCAACTCGGGTGTCATGGCCTTGATCGTAGCCAATTGTGCGCGAGCGGAAGACACCTCGAAACGAGTGGTGACGCCGTTGCGTTCACGACTTTCTGTTAGTTCCAAGGCGCGTTCGGCAACTAGCTGGTTTTGTCGTGTGGTGTCCAGTTGCGCCTGTGTTCCACGCAACTGAAGATAGACTCGGCCCACTTCGGCTGATAGCGCTATTCGTATCGCCTCGCGATCGTACACTGTGGCTTCGAACGCTGCTGCAGCACCTTCACGAGCACGCCGTGCACGGCCCCACAGATCAATTTCCCAACGGGCATCAAATCCCAATTGCCAGAAATCGTTTGCATTCGTCGGCGCCCCAAGCGCGGCGAATCGACCGTGTTCACTGAGAGCATCGCGGGAATAACTTGCGCTGCCTCCGATACTGGGAAGTAACTGGGAAGAGGCGATACCCAGTTGCGCGCGGCTTTGTTCAATGCGTTCTGATGCCATTTGCAGGCTCAGGTTGCCGAACTGTGCGCGATCTTGCAGATCGGTCAGCAGCGGATCGTTGAACAATGTCCACCATTTCATGGGAACGTTCACTGCTGACAGTTCGTGAACGGCCGCGTCGTCTGTCCGAGGCGACAGCCGAACATCGGAAAGCCTGTCGTCGGGCTTCGCGAAATCGGGGCCCACCGCGCAACCGGCCAGCAGAAACATGCTGAGAGCTGCACTAGCCTTACAAAGTTGAGATGATAATAACGGTCGTAACATCATAAGAGCCTAAAAAACGTACCGAACCGCTCGGTACGATGTTTTTGTTTAGAACAATATTGGGAAGACTTATTCACCTTTGAAACGAGAATTTCATGAACCTTAGAAACATCTAACTTGAGCTTGAGATAGTACCGAGCGGTACGGTATGATGTCAAGCATAGGTCATCACGTATACATATCTGGAAGCAAATCAGATGCAACAAGCTAATCCACCCGAGAGAATGTTGTCCTTGAATGACGTCGAACTGAGCGGCAAGGCACTTACGGTCTTACAGGCTGCCAGAAACGTATTTCTTTCCCATGGCTACAGCGCCGCTACAACTGATATGATCCAGCGAGAGGCAGGCGTGTCTAAATCCACGGTTTACGCGCATTTTGCTAATAAGGAAACGCTCTTCGCCGCAGTCATTGAAGCGGAATGCACCGCACACACACGAATATTGAAGGAGATAGAGTTCTATCCAGGGCGCTTGAATGAAGCCTTGACCAAGTTGGCGAAAGCCTATCTGGATATTGTACTTTCCCCTTCTGGGTTGGCGTTGTTTCGTGCCGTGGTATCAGAAGGACTACGTTTTCCTAAGCTAGCACAAGCTTTCTACCAGGCCGGGCCACAAGTTATAACAACCATGGTGTCCGAGAGACTGACAAGTGCGGCAGCTTCAGGTGAGGTTGATTTTCTAGAAGTAGGTCCACATACAGCTGCCAGCCTTTTTATTAACTTAGTTCGTAGTGAACCTCAACTACGACGCTTTACTCATCCAGAAGCAACGGCATCGGCAGTACAGATTGACCACTGGGTGAATACCGCCGTTAAGACATTCATGCGTGCATACGGGTGTGGAGATTATAAATGAATCGATCAAAGGGAGGGGCGGCAATGACACAAGAAATGCCTGGGACAGCCTGGAATCCACTTGGGCATTACTAGCCATTAGCAGACGCTGCATTGCGAAGTAGGTAATCTCGGAGAAATCTTCGTCGTTGTTTGGCAAGTCGCACGCGGACCGATTCCACCCCAAGGTTAGCAACGGTACTTGCGGTAGGGTTAGAGCTGTTTAGCGAAGCCATGCAAGAACATCGTGATCACCGACTTCCAGATGCATACGTAATATTTTGCGCGACAAGAAAGGGGGCACGTAGAGCAGTGGCATAAAATGAATCACTGATAGTCAGTAGCTAGCTAATCGACGGTGTTCGCTTTCGCCCTAACTCCCAGGATACTTCCCTCCCTCTCACTGTTCCGGCGACCTGCTGGCCTAATCTCTGTTCAATCACCGGCTTCCACGGGACCAGTCTAAACTCCATACCGTCATCTAGCATGGCGAAGCGCCCACTGGCGAGCATGACACTGCGTCGGTAAATACCTGCCACGCGCTGCCCATCGGCGACTGGCCGATGCTCCTGGCCAGTTTCGGCAGCGATGTCTTTTACCGCCTGTACCAATTCCCGGTTCCGTAAAGTTCTCAGCAGGTTCCGGGCGAGCACAATGCGCTGCCCGCGCTTTTCGGCAAGCCCTTGGTCGACCAGAAAATCCGCGCGTTCCTGCATAGCCTGTTTTGTGTCACTGCCAAAGCCCAAGTCACCAAAGTCGTTACCGCCCTTGATCAATTGCTGATCTAGCCAGGTAGCTCCGATCACGCGGGCCTGCCGCTCAATGGGCAGGTGGGATTTCAGTTCCACAGCCACACCGCCCAAGCGTTGCGCGTCGTACTGACGGCCACGCTCGGGCAAGTCGCCCGGCACCTTCCAGAGCCCTTCGGTCACGCGCTCAACGATACCGGCGCGGCGTAGCGCTTCCAGTCGGCGAACATGGGCTGCCACGATTTCTTGCGGGTCGCGTCCAGTATTGCCCCGGCCTTGTTCGATCACCAGATGATGGTCGGTGCGGTACAGGCCATCGTTGGCCAACGCCGCAATGTTGCGGTCGGCCGTGCGCTGCTCAACGGAGCCGCGCACTTCCACCACCGCGCCGGTGGGATAGCTCGCCAACTCATCGCGCGCATTCAGCGCAACGTAATGGGCCTTGCCGTCCACACCATCGACCACCAGGTAGCCGCGATCATGCAGTTCATCCGCCAGCCCCTTGGCGGCCACCCGGCCGATGACGGTGCGACCACTGCCTTTGTCATCCTGACCCGGCTCGAACACAGCCAGTTCTCGTGACTGCCCACGCATGGCGCGTTGCAGGGTGCGGATGATATCGCCACGTTCGCCCAGAGCACGCAAGGTCTTCTCGGCGTCAGTGTGGATGTCCCAGATTCCGGGCTGCACCTCGTCCGCCAGGCCCAGTTGCTGCAAGTGCTGCAAGCGGCCAATGAGTAGTTGCCTCTGGCCTTGTAGTTTTGGATCGTTAAAGCGTTTGATCTGCACCCGGTGCTCGTTGTCAGCCTCACGTTGCAGTGTGCGATCCAGGCTCGTCCACCGCCCCTGTTCCACCTCACGCCGCAAGGTCTGTTGGATCTCCAGTTCGGTGCGCCGTCCCAGCCATTCCGTCGCCAGTTCAGCGGCTCGGTGGCGGAAGCCATGGGCGATGTAGTCGCCAGCGATAATGAGGTCTTTGCCGGTGTCGTCACACCCACGTACCACCAGATGGGTGTGGGGGTTGTCGGTGTTCCAGTGATCCACTGCCACCCAATCCAGCTGCGTACCCAGGTCGGCTTCCACCCGGCTCATCAGGTGGCGTGTGTAGGTGCGCAAATCATCCAACTCAACCCCATCCTCGGGCGAGAGAATAAAGCGGAAATGATGCCGGTCGCCTTGGCTGCGTTCCTTGAAAGCATCGAGATCAGCTTCGTCAATCTGCGGCCCGTAGGCCCGGCCTGGCTCACCCTCACGGCCCGCACCATCGCGCTCGATGTAGCGCAGGTGCTTCGCCAGCGACTGCGGGCTGGCGCGGCGCTGATTGACCAGCAGGGTTTTGATGGTGACTCGGCGAGAGAACGGCGTCAGGGATTTTCCCGTAAATTGAGCCGCCGTATGGCCACGGCCCAATCGTGAACCGGGGCGCTGGCCGGTGTTGCCCACCGATGTCTGACCCCGTGCCGAGGATTTGCCACCACTGGTCTTCCCCGTCTGCTTGAGGACTTTGGAAACGAAACTCTGACCCTTGCCCCGGTGTTTCGGGGTGCCGGGGCGGAGTCGAAAGTCATCATCATGCTGGTCACTCATCACCGCGCCCCCAGCAAAGGGTGGCGTGCTTCGTCGTATGAAGCACGCCGGTATCTCAGCGTTGACGCAGGCTTCATGCATCTCACGGCACGGCGGCAAAGCCGCATCGTGCCGCATACCCCCCACGTGCAGACTGACGTTGCGGGCCGCCAGGTGCCGCCCCCTTTTGTCTTGCCTTCCGCCTTTGCCCTTCGCTGACGCTCAGGGCGTCGGCGGCCCGGCGGCGCTGTGCTGCTGGCAGACAGCCCGCCGGGGAACACGTCACTGGCCGTAGGCCGGGCGTGTTCGAGGCAAGACGTCTGCACGTGGGAAGGCAGCGCTAAGTGCGATGCTCGATATGTAGGATCGGCGTTCGCACTGCACGCGCAACGACGTGGTGACGGCCAGTGAATCGACACACCGGATGGCACGATGAAGCGCAGTGAATCGGCGACCATCATCGGCGTGTCTCCAACCAGAGCGGATGTGCGACACCAATCACGCTGGATGCACTGACCGGACCGAAGTAGCGGCTGTCGAACGACGCCGGATTGATCGTGCTCAACAGGAACAGCTCGCCCGGTTCGAGGCGGCGACAAAGCTGCCAGGATGGCAGTGGACGGCCTACCCGATCAGCAGACAATGTGGTCGCTACCGGTACACCGTCGATACGCACCCGGCCTGCGACAATGCAAACGTGCTGTGGTGCGACTGCACCCACACGTTTCAGCAATGGAATGTGGTTTGGCAGGTATCCGCGTTGCGCCGCCAAGATGGCGGCGTCTGGCGGCAACGTGGTCAGAACGAATCTGCCAACCTCCAGCCGAAGTGGCGACGAATCAGATTGATGTTGCAGCGGATCAAGGCGGTACCAACCCACGGCCACACTGTTGGATGGGTTGTAGATCAGGCGCGGTAGTGGCTGCACAAAAGACGCCCAGGCCAGTGCGGCAAGACCACAGGTGGACATAACCGCCAAAACGATGCAGGCGCGGCGACGCGAGCGAGAATGTGATGCTGCTTGAGGAGAGCCTGACTCGGTGATATGGAGCGTCATGACAATACCCTCCCGGCCAGCCAGGCGGCATGCCGCTCGGCGGTGTATTCAGGCAGCGGCAAACCCGCAGCGAGTCGGTTGGCTAGCGTACACCAGTACGCGGGCGACACGTCGATGGCGGCGATGCCCAGCGCCTCAATGGCATCGATGCGTTCCAGTACAGCGCGCACTGGTCTGTCGCCTTCGGCGTGCAGCAGCAGTTGCGCACCGGGCCGCACGCCGGGGATACGCTGCGCCGAATCAAGCGGCGTACAAGCCTGCATCACCATCAGTTGCCAACGCACCGTGCCGTAGTCGTTCGCCTGCCAGCGAATGCGGCAGACTATGGCACCCGGCAGGAACACCGCCACGCGTCGCCAGTGGTCGAACCGAACGACGCGCACGGGTTCACCGAAGCGTAGGTAAAGCTTGAAGCGGGATTCGAAATAGGCCAGCAAGACGCGCGTCAACGGTGCGCGATCGTTCTGACCGGAGAACGTGGCAAGCGGTGGCGGCAATGCTGCCGTCGTCGCCGAAGACTGTGTGTTCATGATGGATTTTCCGGGAACTCGCGTTCCAGCAACGCGCGCAGCAACTCGGCCACGGTCACGCCCTGGGTGAAGGCCAACACTTTGATGCGTGCCCGCATGGCGGGTGTGATGTCGAGGGTCAATCGGGCGGTGTAGAGATCGCCTTTGTTGACAGCATCAGCGTCGCCTTGGCGAATCCATGCCTCCGCCTGTGGATTGGCGGGCGGACGCGCACCGATGCCGATGCGTTTGCTGCGTGTCTTGCTCATAACGGCCACCGCAACAGTTCATCCACCAGCGCCGTGATTTCACGAGCAGCGAGGCTGTCTGGTGCTATTTCACGTGCCAGGCGACCAGCGGCTACGCTGTCGGCAAAGACGATGCGCTGACGTACCTCGGCGCGCAGTGCAGGCAGTGGTTGTTCCACGAGGGCCTGTCGGGCTTCACGCCCGATCACGGTGGTACTGACACGTCGGTTGATGGCGAACGCCGCCATGAGCTGCGGGCGGAACACCTGGGCCTCGCGAACCAACGCCACCATCTCGGCACTGGCCCACAGGTCGTAGGGGCTGGGTTGTACCGGGATCAGTACACGTTCAGCCGCCAACAGTGCGGAGCGCGCCAGAGCGGCGATCCTGGGTGGCCCGTCGATGATGACATGATCGGCCCTCCGGGCGAGTTCTGGGGCCTCCTGGTGCAGGGTTTCGCGGGCGAGCCCGACGGCACTGAACAGCCGGGGTAAGCCTTGTTGGCTTCGGCGCTGCGTCCAGTCCAGCGACGAGCCCTGTGGGTCGGCATCCAGCAGGATGACGTTCTGACCACGCAGTGCGAGTTCGCCGGCAATGTGAGTGGCCAGCGTGGTCTTGCCCACGCCGCCTTTTTGATTGAGCAACGCGACAATCATGGCATCACCCTCCCTGTCGGAAAGCGACCCCATGAACGGCCTGGAAAACGCATTGGCTGTTGCGAGTTGGCGGTTATCCACCGCTGTAATAGCTGTTTATTATTATTGGTTAGATAAGATTGTAAGTTAGATACTAAGTTAAGGACTGGAAAAACCCTTTCTGTTCTTGAACTTACCTGCGATTTGCGCGCCTGATAGCACGATACCGGTGCGCCTGATAGCACGAGTCTCCGCGCGCCCGATAGCACGTGCCCATTCACAGCTTGTTCTGCCGTTATCCTCTGACTTATCCCCGTGCCGTTTGCGGCACGGGCCGAAAGAAAAGCATCTCCGGTTCGCCAGGACAGCGTGCGATGGACAACTCGTAACCGGGCAGTGACTGCTTCACCACCAGCCTGCGCAGATCGCGGGCAAAATCGCGCGGCTGCGCCAGACTGCCGGACTTGCGATACAGGTAAGGGAAATCGAACTGCCAACCGTTTGCCTGCCGACCGCCGTGCTTGCGCACCAGCCGGTACAGCCAGCGTTCGATGCCGCCGGTGAGCCGGAAATACGTCGGGTCTATAGTGAGCACCAGGGCAGCATCCACGACACCCGCATAGAACCAGTCCGGCAGGATCAGCTCGATGCCCAGCGGCTTGCCGTTGGCATCGGCCAGCTCTTTCCACTCGTTGATCCAGGAAAATCGGTGCAGGCGCCGCCCGGTTGTCTCGCGGATGGAGGTGGCCACCGTGGTCGATTGCAGCCGGTCGAACGCGGCCTTGAGGCGCTGGTAATCGCGCAGCGAGGTGCCGCGCCGGATGAAACGTAGGATCTCGTAGGGCGTGGCCTGCATCCGGCGTGACGGCTGGATGCCCGCATCGCGGGCTTCCACGATCTGGCTGGCGGCCCAGATCAGAATGTCGGCGTCCCAAATGGTGGCGATGCCGTGTTCCTGGGTGCCTTCGACGCGCAGGGTGATATTGCCACTGCGAAAGTCGATCGGCGCGATACGGCGCGACTTGGCCAACGAGAAGAACGGATAGGCCATCAGGTCCTGGGCATCGCGCGGCGCCATGTCCTCGCCCGGCAGTGCGCGGAACAGATCGAGCTGTTCCCCCTGCGCTGGCTGCTGCCGGGACGGCAGCGATGAGTTGGGCATGACGATGGCCACCGACACACTGCCGATCAGCGGCCATCACGGTAGTCACCCGCGTGGCGTTCGGCGTATTCGGGATCGGACGTGGCCTCATAACTGCGCGCGTCGGCCCAGGCATCGAGATCAGCCACGGTGTACATGACGCGGCGGCCGAATTTGCGAAACTTGGGGCCACCGCCAATCACGCGCTGTTTTTCCAGTGTGCGCGGCGACAAGCGCAGATACTCGGCGGCTTCGTCATTGGTCAGGTAGCGTTGGGGCTGCGCGGGCGTATCAGTTGCGGCGGCAGCGGGCCGCGAGGGATTGGGTCGCATGGTGGGCACCTCCATCGGTTGCAAACGTCCGGCCACACTGCGTGACCGGATGGAGGCAGTCTCAGATAAGGCAGGGCGTTTGCTCAGGGACGTTTTACAGACATCGTCGCGCGTCCCTGCTCAACAGGTGGAAGTTGTGCCAGGTGGCGATAGCCGCTCTGCATCAACCTATTGCCCCGGCGAACCAGACGGCGCACGCGGGCACGCAAGGCGCTGTCGGCGTGCCAGTCGGCCGCGACTGTATCAGTACCGAACAGCCCTTCGGCCACTTCGCGCAAGGACGCACCCGCCAGGGTCGCGTCGAGCGCCTGCAAGGTATGCAGTTCCAATAAGCTCGTGAGAGAGGGCCGTGGTCGAGTCACCGCCACAAGGGACGTGCCGGTGGCAGTGGCCAACTGCTTCAGGGAAGCCGACAGCGCCTGACAATGTGCCTGGGAGGCGTCGCTGGCCCGCACGGCATATGCGTAGGCCATGCCATCGGCCAGATCTGGTGCCAACGCGAAGCGCAGGCAGCCACCCGCCCAGCGGCTGACCAACAACAAACGCTGGCCATCGTGGATCAAGTGCTTGCGGCCAGGAAGCTGCCACAACGTGAAGGCCACCGCCTTCGGTGGCGGATCGGCATCTGGGTGGAGTTGCAGCACGGCATCATGGTCGGGAAACCACACGGGGTGCGCGTCGCGCGCATCCAGGGTCGGGTTTTCCAGCAGGCGCAGCCCCCAGCGTTGTGCCGCGTCAGATCGACGGCGACGGCGCCAGTCCCGGCGGTAATCCGGGTGTCGACGCAGGTACTCCCAGGCCAGCGCCGGGTCATCCAGGTGCAGGACGTAGAGATAGGCCGCCGTCGGATACCAAGACGGGGCGCAGGGATCAGCCATGGCGCAACCTCCCTCGGCTTGAGGTACGTCGCCACGGCCAACAGGTACGCTATGGAGCGATCATCGAATCGCCATGGATGAAACGGTATCATTGTCAGCGTCAAGACCGATTGGCTCCGGTGCGTTGCGGTTTTCGTCCGAATGCGACAGCGGCTCGCCCCAAAATGGCGTGCCGTATTGGCCAGCCTGCCAAAATCCGCGTCGCGCATCATGACTGTTTCGAGCAGCTATGCACTGCGTCGGTGCATGGTTGCTTATCCAGACCCTGTCGGTCTGAAGTCAGACCTAAAAAGACACAGTGGGCCGCCACTGACGTGGCAGTTCAGTCGGTCATCGACCCATTTTCCTCGGCCAGCCGCAGGTATTCCGATAGTCGCCGCGTCGGCTGGAGGAAGCAATCACGCATCACGGGCTGTCCCTGCGGCCCGACGATGGACGCCAGATCGGACAATTTCACCATCCCCAACTCAGGCATACCGATGCCCAGGTCGATCAGGCCGTGGGCGGTGTCGCCATCGGCAGGGTCGAGCGAGGCTAGCAGCCAGGTGGCGTGCGCATCCGGGGTGAATAAGCGCACAACGGGCACCGGGTCGGCCTCCTGATTGTTGGCAAGCAGTTGCGCACGCTCCGCATCAGTGACGAGTGCAGTCATGGCCGCCCATCCACCACAAAGGCACTGAACCGCAGAACTGCATCAGCGTTTGTGTACAAACACACGCAAGCGTAATCCCTCAAATCCACAAATACGTAGAAGCGTGAAAGCGCTTTGGCGTCTATCAGCAAAGGCACGAATACGGCTCTCCGGATGGCACATGATCCGCAAAAGCGGATTTCCGTAAAGGCACAAAAACACAGAGCAATACCAAATGAACACTATAGTTTGTAGCCCTATAGGGCGCAATAGGCTGTCATCTTGGTTTTTGAGGGGAAACCATTGGTGGCAGAACAGTACTCGTTGGCGAAGGCATTGAAGGCCGTCAGAAAGGCGCGTGGCTTAAGCCAGGAAGCCTTCTCTAACGTGTCGAGCCGTACCTACCTGAGTACCCTGGAGCGCGATCTGAAAAGCCCGACCCTCAGCAAGCTGGCTGAGCTGTGCGAGGTGATGGAGGTGCACCCGCTTACGTTGTTGACGTTGGCCTATAGTGGTGACAATCCGCATAAGGTTGATCAACTTCTCCAGCAGATACAGCTCGAACTGCGTGAATTCATTAACGATGTAAAAAGCTAGCTTCAAACAGGCTAATGATGAGCCATAGCTTGGCTGTTATCTGTAACTTAGTGATCGCTGTCGTAAAATGCCATATAAAACAGAGGAATAACGCGTCACATGAAACTACAGAGCATCCGGCTATTCAGCTTTCAGTCGTTTGGGCCGGAGCCCACTGAACTGACCCTCAACGACATCACCTATCTGATCGGACCGAACGGTTCAGGCAAGACGGCAGCACTTCAGGCGTTGTGCCGCTTGTTTGCCTTCGATCCCTCGCTACGGCGCATCCGGCGGTCAGATTTCCACGTTCCCTATGACGAAGAGGAAGTTCCTGAAGAACGGCAGCTCTGGATCGAAGCCGACTTTATCTTTCCCGAACTTGAAGATGACGATGATGTCGCAACGATAGCTCCTCATTTCGGCCATATGCGGCTGGACTCCGCCGATGGTCCACCCCGTGTCCGATATCGCCTGGACGCCACGATGGGCGTGGATGGTGACATCGAGGAAACCCTGGTTCATGTATTGGATCTCGATGCCGATGGTTCTCCTCTCACGACAGCACAAGTTACGCGAGCGGAACGCAATCATGTGCAGGTTCACTACTTACCTGCACGACGAGATCCCGCTGATCACATCGCCTACAGCGCCAATGCTCTGCTTGGCCGCATGCTGCGTGCCGTAAACTGGGAGAATGAGCGAGAAGAAATCAAAGGCTTCACAGACAAAATCAGTGAAAGCCTCGCGGGCAACCCATCAATCGCAACTCTGAGCGAGAGCCTGCAGACAACCTGGAGCACCTTGCATAAAGGCAGCTTCTTCGCCGACCCTCAAATCACCTTCGTCGCATCCGAGATCGAAGCCTTATTACGGCACCTGTCCGTTTCGTTTTCTCCTGGGCATGACGAAGAATTGGTCGATTTTTCCAGGCTAAGTGATGGCCAGAAGTCCATGCTCTATCTGTCACTGGTGCTTTCGGCTCAATCAATCGGGCGTGCGGTCCTTGCCGGTGACGATGATACCTTCGACCCGGATAAGCTGCGTCCCCCGGTGTTTACGATCGTCGCCCTTGAAGAGCCTGAGAACAGTCTCTCACCTCACTATTTGGGAAGAATCGTGAATGCTCTGGTCACTATGACGAGTAACGAAGATGCCCAAGCCCTGATCGCCACCCATGCACCTTCCATGCTTCGGCGAGTCAATCCTAGGCACATACGCTATTTGCGGCTCACCAGTGAGCGAACTACCAAGACCACACGCATTCGCTTGCCAAAAAGGACAGATGAAGCCCACAAGTTTGTCCGCGAAGCCGTTCAAGCATACCCCGAAATCTACTTTTCCCGGTTGGTCATCCTTGGAGAAGGTGATAGCGAGGAAATCGTTCTGCCTCGTATCCTGCGTGCCAAAGGTATTCCAGTCGATGAGTCTGCTGTGACCGTTGCGCCCCTGGGCGGTCGCCATGTCAATCACTTCTGGCGCCTGCTCTCGGCCCTTGAAATCCCCTATCTCACATTGCTCGATTTGGATGTCGCCCGATATCAAGGAGGATGGGGGCGGTTCAAATATGCCAATGATCAGCTATTGGCATACCACCCCGAAGATGTTCTGCCTAAAGATCACAATATTCCCGCTTGGAACTCAGATAAATATAGGGTTCGAGAGTACCCTGGCTATATCGAAGCCTTTGAAGAGCGTGGCGTCTTCTTCTCCTATCCGATGGACCTCGACTTCGCGATGTTACTCACGTTTCCCGATGAGTACGGTGTCGAGCCTAATCCGCCGAGTGAGGCCACGATCAAAGCCGTCCTCGGCGACAGCCATTTCGACGCGGAACAGTACGATGACGATGAGCGTACACTTTTCGGAACCTATCACAAGCGTTTCAAGCTAGGTAGCAAGCCAGCGACCCATATTGATGCACTGGCCCAGTTGAGTGACGAAGAACTTCTCGACGACATGCCTGAATCACTGGCGCGATTGGCGGACGCGGTGATCGCCAAACTGGAGGAGTTGCCCGAATGATCACCGTAGGCGATTGGCAACCGGCGGATGGGCTGACGCTCGAACCCAATGCCTTGCGTGCCGCACGGGAAACAGAGCGTTGTCTTGCGCTGACAGCCGGGCCAGGTGCAGGCAAAACAGAAATGCTTGCACAGCGCGCCGACTTTCTGTTGCGCACAGGAACCTGTCGCTACCCGAAACGGATACTGGCCATCTCATTCAAGGTCGATGCCAGCAAAAACCTGAAGGAGCGCGTGCAACGCCGTTGTGGTTCCGATCTGGCAGCACGTTTCGACAGCTACACCTTCCATGCTTTCGCCAAGCGGATCATCGACCGTTTCCGGCCGGTGCTGACCGGACGGGATGCCCTCGACGTCAACTACCAAATCGGCGACCGGAGAGTGACACGACGACAGATCGAATTCAGCGACCTGGTGCCCCTGGCCATCCAGATACTCAATACATCCGTCGCGGCCCGCAACGCCGTCCGTCAGACCTACAGCGATGTCTTTCTGGACGAATTCCAGGATTGCACCGACCAGCAATACGCGCTGGTGAAACTCGCGTTCCAGGGCACGGCTATCCGTCTGACGGCAGTCGGCGACACCAAGCAAAAAATCATGGGATGGGCAGGTGCGCTTGATGGCATATTCCAAACCTTCGCAGCGGACTTTGTTGCTGAACCACTTAATATGTATCGCAACTTCCGTTCTAAGCCACGTCTGCTGCGTATGCAGAACGAAATCATTAAGGTGATGGACTCCACCTCCGTTATGCCTGATGAACAACTCGCCGGTGAGGAGGGCCAGATATTCGCGTGGCAATTTCCAAATAGTCAAGAGGAAGCCGAACATCTGGCGGACTCAATCGACACATGGATCAACCATGAGCAACTTCCACCTTCAGAAATCGCGATCCTGGTTGTCCGGCAACCTGACCTCTATGGCTACCACCTAATCCAAGCGTTGGAGCAGCGGCGCATACCCTTTCGCAATGAGCAACAACTCCAAGATATCTCTGTCGAGCCCGCCGCGAGGCTTATCGTCGATTATCTGTCCATTCTCTATGGGCAGCGAGAACCCAAAGCCTGGATTCGATTGATGGCACAACTCATCCCTTTCGCTGACGATGATGTACAGTCCAGCGTGCGAAGAGATTTCCAGAACTTTATTGCTGGTCAGAGGAAAAGTGTCGTACAGAGCGTACTATTAGGTGAACCATTCGCGGACTGGTGGGACTTTGTTCGCGCCTTCTTAAGCAAAGTGGGCATCGAGACTCTGTCTGCACTTTCCCATGATTACGAGTCAAAAGCGAGACTAGTGCAAGTCGTCAACGACACCAAGACCCGCGTAGATGAACTATTAAAGTCGGAACCCAATTTGCCCAAGGCACTGGAGCGTTTTTCCGACGATCAGGCTGTGCGTCTTTTGACCATCCACAAGAGCAAGGGGCTCGAATTCGATACGGTTGTCATTCTTGGCGTTGAAAATCAGTCTTTCTGGGGGGAGGAAGATGCGGAGCGTTGTGCTTTTTTTGTTGGCGTTTCCCGGGCCAAGAAACGGTTGATCTTGACCGTTAGTGATCGCCGAGACACCCCACCATCCAATCCTCGCAGGTGGAAGGAAAACAGAACGCCTCACTCGGAGTTTTTAGGCTATGCCATGCCTTTTCTCAGCCTTGGTCGGTAGTCTCGGAATACTACAGAGTACGCTGATAGCGCTGGCGTATACCGGCAATGGCGAGCGCAAGGCCGATCAGTTGCTGGAACAGACTAGGCAAGCATTGGAAGCGATTGCCGGAAATAATTTTGATTGACTGCACACGAACAGAAGCGGACTGTCATGGTTCGCAGAAACCACTGAGTAGTTGATGTTGTTTTGTGTAGTGCGATACAAGGGCGCCAAAAAAGACAGGATATATCAATATGAATGTGGTGGAAATTCTGCAAAATCTGCAAGTTCTGTGTAACCAGTTCAGCGGCCATCATAATGACTGGGTACACCTTAAGAGTCAAAGTGAGTTCGTGTTTGACGTGAACCACAGTTCACCAATAAGAGACATGTATGCGGAGGGCGGCGGTTGCGCCCTTTACTTAAAGGAGAGTCTCGATACCTCACATGTAAACAAGTCAATGCTTATAGATGAGTATGTGTCGAACGTAAGGAAGTCAATTCCTCCAGAGCAGGATTACAACTCCATAGGCCGGGCTGCTCAGCAAGATTTCGAAGAAAACTACCCGGAGAATTACACCGTCCGCTATATGCTCAGGCTGTATTGGGAGCAATGGGAAACTATTAAGCGTGTAGAGCAATTTTTAGACGTATTGATTGCAACCTCAGCATACCAACCTCTGGTTAGCTCGACTCCCATGCAGGTGATTCAGCAGCATGTAAAACACTGGGAGAAAAATGCTCAGCTCCATAAGGGGCTTGATGAGAACTCATTGCGCTCGCAACTTGTGCTGGCAATTCAGAACGCAGGTTTTGATGCCAGTGCTGAAACGCATGCGTACCAAGGGCATGCTGATATCTTAGTGAACAAACCATCCGTCAGAGGTGTGATCAATACCGGCTTTCTGTTAGTAGCCGAATGCAAAATTTGGAGAGGCTCCGCCGCGCTTTCCGATGCGCTGTCGCAGTTGTGCCAATATGTAACACCCTATGACAATCATGCAGCACTGATTGTCTTTGTGACCGATGGTTCTTTTGTTGATATATGTAGAAAAGCTCTGCAGTGCCTCGTTGAGCATCCATCACGCAGAAGGCATTCCGTTGTATCAGCAGACTATATCGAGTACTTCTTGATACCGGCTCAGAACCAAGCATCGGAAATCCCAGCAACTCTGTTGTTGTGTAACCTCACAACACCTCGATATACACGTTGAGGTGCGAACTAGCCGCAAGATGTTTGAGCAAAGCCATTTTTATCTGCCTGAGTTGGGTGCATAGGCTCTAAAAACGTCCGCTGCAAAAATTGCGAGCAACCGCAGCAATGGCCCAGCAAAAAAGTGCCCCGCCGCAGTGGGCGGGGCGCTGTGGTCGTCAGGCCGCCTTGGGCTTGCTGCGCGACCAGATGAGATCGTGCGTGCCGTTCTCGCCCTCGATGAGCCGGGCATAGACCGTGGCCGGAAACGAGGGATCGTCGAGGGTCACGGACAGGTACTCCCGTCCGGCTTCGCTGGTTTTTTTCCAGGCCGCGCCAATGTCGTAGCTTGCCGCCTGCACGCGGAAGTCAGGGGCGCTTTCGTTGTCGCCCTTGTCGTTGGGAACGAGTTTGACCTTGACGTTCAGGGTCAGGGTGCGGAGCTGGCCGGTGAAGCCGTCTTTCTCTGCGGTGAAGGTGCCGATGTTAGCCATGATGTTTTCTCCTTTCGGGTTGAACAAGGTCGCGCCAGTGCGTCCTTGTTGTGATCCGTCCGACGGGGGCCGGGCTGGCTGCACCGCGCAGCGGTCGGAACAGCGTGGAGAGCCTGGAAGCAGAAATAATTTGTTCCGTGAGGAAGCCGCGTAGCGGCAGGGAAATTATTTCTGCTGGAATGTTGCAGCCATGAAGCCCGAGGCACAGCCGGGCCACCGCCAGGATTCACAACGACACAAGGACGCCTTGGGCCGAACCGCTCCGAAAGGAGACCTGGACAACTCGGCATTTCCGCGTGCCCCCTGCACCGGCTTGCGCCCTGACGCGAACCAGGTCAAAGCCCCGGCGACAAGGTCAGACCACCCCTCCTGCAGCTCGCGGCCACATGCTTGAGGAGTGATGTGGAAACTCCATAGAAGCGAGGCCGGGCGGCGTGTCGGTGAACTGTCTTTCGTGACGTGATTGCGCTGAACTGCCAGCGTCGGGGACGGCACGCTTTCGCACAACCTGCCGCAGCAAGCCGGGGCGTAGTCGGTGCATCGGACCTCGGAGCAAGATAGGCGCGCGGAGCGCGCAGCACCGCAGGTACGAAGACGTGAGGGATTGACGCCGAATGGCCGTGACAGCTTGCTGGCATGGGGCGCAAGCCCGAAAGCCCGACGGCGCATCGCGCCGACACGCCTTATTTCGGGAATGCGCCCCTACTGCAACAGGTCACTACATGAAGAAACTGCCTTGATCCGAATAACCATTCGGCTCAATCGTCAGATCTGCCAGCCGTGACTGCATGACACGCTTGCACCGGAAGTTCTCACCACCGTCTTGAATCCACGCACCCAAACGCCGCTCCAGCCAGCAATGCGCCACCGCATCGCCGTCAGCCAGGCCGCAATACCATTCTGGTTGGATATCAGCTTTACGGGGATTGAGAATGACACTGATGGAAAGCTCGTCTCCGCTGATAGCGTTCACACTGGCAATCGCTGCTATCTCTCCATCAACCATGAAGCGGTAAGTGCTGCGTTCACACTCATGGCTTTCCGGCACACCGCCGGGCCACCAGTTCTCACCTGGCGACAGCCCAAACAAGCGCTGTTCGAGACCTGCATTAATCGCCGCTACTAGCAGGTTGCGCCATGCACGCCAACGCACACTGCGTCCTTTCCTGAGCGGAAAGTTCTGGAAAGGGGAATAAGAGTGCTCGAACTCCGGCAACAATCGGAGGTCATCAGGCACCGAGGCATAACCTAGCTGGCGCAGACGCTGCACTAGCCTGGCATTGCTGGGCTTCTGGGCCTCGGCGGTTGCACGACCTTCAAGCGCGGCTCGCAGCGCAGCGTGGGTCTTGAAACCCAAAGCTGCCGCAACTCCTTCACTCAGGTGGGAAGAAGAAACACCACGAACATGCCGTTGTGCACTCTGCTTGAGCGCGCGCACAGCGGACTTGGAAACAAAAAACGTAGAGTCAGACATGCCAGATTCCTCTTGCAAGGTCGATGTCTGCCGATTACGCATCGACCGGGAATAGGCACGGTCAACGAAAAAAGCGAGGAAGAGACGTCGTTTAACCCGGCAGCAGGTTCAGCGTGACGCGGCTGTCTGCTCATGATAAGGCATATCTGCTGCCACACAAAGAAGATAAAGTAGGCCAGCCCCTGGGCTGGCATTCCAGCGGGCAGTCGCTGACTGCGCCGCCTGGTTGAGCTGTTCCCGCACAAGGCCACTTGTGCGCCATTGCGCCGCCGCCTGACCGTAGGCGGCGGCGCGATGGTTTTGAAGGCAGTAAAAAGCCCGGCGCGGGCTGCGCCGGGGTCGTGCCGAATGCAGCTATCTCATGCCTCCAGTGCGTCTGCCGCTTCGCTGTCGGCCTCCACGTCGGCGTCCTGCGCTGCTTCCGACTTGCCGTCCTGCGTGGCGCTGCCTTCGACTGCGAACAGGACGGGCATCCAGCCGGTGCCTTCGACCAGTCGTTCCGCTTCGCTGGCAATGTCGGCCTTCTTCAACTTCGCCAGCCGGGTGACGTGCTTCGGCGCGTACTCGCCCACGGCTTTCAAAATCGCTGCCTTCGGAACGTGCTTGAAGTAACCTTCGGCAGTTGGCTGCCACCATGCGGCCATGTCGAGGCCAACGGCCTGCGCCAGTTCCGCGCCGGGCTGGTGTGGCGTAGCGTGGGGCGTCACCACATCCACCGTGGAAGCCACGCACACGGCCAGCAGCCGCACCAGTTCATCCTGCGACTTCGCCAGCAGCGCGGCGAACAGTTCGGCACTGTCCTCGGGCAGCGCTTCACCCGCGACTTGCTGCAATTCGCGCAACGCCACAGCGGAGGGTGATTCCGGCCAGTCCGGGGCCATGCCTTCCAACCGGTCTTGCGCTTTGAGGCTCACACCTAATGGCAGATCGTGCCCGTAATGGCCTTCCTGCAAGACGGTCTGCACCATGCCATGCACCACGGCGGCCAGCGCGGTTTGCGGATGCCGGGCCACTTCGATTTGCAGCGCTGCGGTGCGATGCGCGCTCAACCGCTGCGCCAGCCGGTCGGATATGACCGGGGCTTGTGCCTCGTCTGCCGTGTCGCCTTCATTGTCGCTCTCAGCATCCACGCCAGCCAGTCCCTCCCGCAACCGTTCCAACGTGCGCAGCGCCTTGGCCTCAGCCTCGCGCATCAAGCCGCGATGAATGACAGCCTCGCCATTGCGATCAATGGTGACAATGGCACCGGCGGCAGCCTTCACGTTCGGGTCGTAGTCCTGCAAGCGATCTTCCAGCGCCTGCAATTGCTCGCCCAGACGCTCGCTCTCGACTTGCAGCGCATCGGCCTTGTCCTCGTCGTCAGCGTCCAGCGCACTATCCACGGCGTCATCAACGACCTGCATCTTGGTTTGCAGCTTTGCGATACGCTCGGCTTCGCGTTTAGTCGGGCGGCGGCGCTCTCTGGGGGCACGGTGAAAGGCGTGTAAATCGGCGTGGGTCATGGCGGGTGTGGCGTCGACCCATGCCCAGCCTTCCGTCTTCACCGCGGCGGCGGTTTCAGCCAGCTTCTCTTGTGCCAACCTTTCCAGCAGTGGGGCATCGGTCAGATACACGCCTTCGTCATCTTCCGCGAACAGGTCGCGGCGGACACCGCCGCCAGCAGCCTCGTAGACATCCAGCCCGACAAAACGTACCAGCGGATGTCGGTGGGCTTCAATCTCGCGCTCGGTCAAGCGTTCGCGCAGGCTATGCGGGTTTCGCTGCCATTCCGGCGCATCGTAGAACGCACTCTCCTGCGCCGCGTGGTCGTCGGTGATAGCAAGGGCCATCAACTGGTCGAGGCTCACCGCATCGGCTCGATAGTCGGCCATCAGGCGCGGGGAAACGTTCGCCAGTTTCAAGCGGCGCTGTACCACCAGCGGCGTAACGGAAAAATCCGCTGCAATGTCCTCAATAGGCCGTCCTTCGGCCACCAGTGCCGCGAAGGCTTCAAACTGGTCTGCCGGGTGCATGGCCTCCCGCTGGACGTTCTCAGTCAGGCTCACAGTGCGGGCGCTGCCATCACTTACCAGCAGGCAAGGCACTGCCCAATCCTTGGGAATGCGCCGTTTCTTCGCCAGCCGCTTGAGGGCGGCAAGGCGACGGCTACCGGCCACCACATCGTAATGCTCGCCATCACGGGCCTGTATCACAGTCAGGTTTTGCAGCAAGCCTACGCGCTGGATGCTGGCGGCCAGTGCCTCAATGGACTGGCCAGTGGTTTTGCGCACGTTGCGGCGTGAGGGTCGAAGCTGCGACAGCGGCACACGTATCAGGTCTTGCGTCAAAGCCATGTTGTTCTGTGCAATGGCGTCGAGGGTTTCGGGTTGGGTCATGGTAGTCATGGGAATAGCTCCTATCGGTTCAGGGTTGCAGCAGCAAAAGACGCGGCAAGGGCTGCTGCCTGCCCCTACCGCGTGAGGGTTCAGGCTTTCAACTGGCGCAGACCATCGGCCAGCAACCACAGGGCGCGGTTCAGGCGTACATCGGAATCAATGCCCTGCACAGCGCGGGTGCGCTGGCAGCGTCCGTTGGCACTGCGCCCGGACAGGCCGCCTTTGGTCAGGTTCTCCTGGGTGCGGTTGAACACGCTCCACAGGTCGGGGCGGCGATCATCCAACCGGCGCGGCATCAGGATTTGCGATTCGGTGATAGGTGCGGGTTTGTTGTCCGTGGGGTCGTACTTCAGCGCCAGCGCGGAACGGGCGAAAACTTCGGCTTCACCATCGTCCAGCGTTACGGCCCGCATGGCGTCCCGGGATTCCTGCACCCGCTCGAAGCCACGCAGCACCTCGTAGGCGCCCTCAATGACCTGTCCGGCCACGTCGCCTTTGTGCGGTACGCGCACATCGGCCACGGTGTCGCCACACACCAGTCCGTTGGCGCAGACAAACCGGAACATTCCGGCCAGCATCTGGTAACTGCTGGTGCCGTCGTGGGAGTTCAGCAAAATGATTTCATTGGCTTCGGCACCGTTAATCTGGCTGGCGTGGCGCAAGCGAATCATGTGCTTGGTGTAGTCGCGCCGGTCTTCGTGGCGCGTGCGGGTCTGCGCCACCATGAAGGGTTGAAAGCCTTCCTTGCGCAGTTCTGTCAACACGGCGGCGGTGGGGATATAGGCATACCGCTGTGAACGGCTCTCGTGCGGGGCGTCCGCGAAGATGGACGGGGCCACACGTTGAATCTGGTCATCGGACAGCGGGGAATCGCTGCGCAGTACCGGGGAACGGGAAGCGAAACGGGATGCAAGCATAGTCTGTACTCCTGACAAAATAGGTTGTTGGTCACACCGCGCACCGGATTCCTAGATTCGGAGCCCAGCCTTTCGGCTGTTCGGTGTAGTTGGCACGAAGAACCCGGCTGGTCTCGTTGCCACCGTCTTTCCTGAGTTCATCGCCCGCGACGGTCAGGAGCGCGCGGACGGGAGCCGTCAAGGAGACAAGCGCTGGGATGGTGCGGCCCGCAGGCGCAGCCGAGGACACGGTCCGGCGCGCCTTGATGGCACACGGATGCGGGCTACAGTCGCGGACAAGGTGATGGAATCAGGAGAGATGGCTGGACAGGCAACGGCCGCCTCAATGTGCCGACCGCACGCAAGCGAAGCGCGCAGGTCCGAAGCTGGAAGCCGGGCCGTAGGCGTCAGGGATGTAAAAGGCTGGCACCAGCCAGTCCCGTCAGGGATGAGCGGATAGCGAACCTGGAGCAGCGCGGTTCGCGAAGCGAAGACGTGAAAGTGTGTCCAAATGTTATGAATTTCTGGTAAATTGGGAGGTTAAACAAAGGGGTGGGTTGAAAATCCAAGGGGTTGTGAAGTATCAATCCCTACGCTTCCTGCGTAACCGTCCTCAAAAGGAATAACAGCGGTCTGAAACCAAGTTTATATACGGCTTGCTCTTAGACTGGATAAAAATGGAGCGTCGATGAGCTTTCTCAACGAGACCGAGATTGAAAACCTTACCATTGAACGAATGATTTTCCACGTTGTCGATCCTGCGTTGGAATCACCCACTTTTCTCGCAGAAGTGAAACCGCCTCAATGCGTCGATTTTTTTGTTGAACGCGTCAAAGAAACCCTTCGTGGGGCCGCGTACGAATTTCTTCCAGGTGCAGGTGTTCCCGATCTTCTCTATCGAGCTCTACCAACCTCTGACGGGGACGATGATTTTATTCAGGTCTCCCATGATCTCGCAGACCGGTTTAAAGACAAAGTCAAACAGGACAAGCGTCTTGCTCCAGGCGTATTAATGCTCTTCGCACTTAAAACGACAGGCAATGTTCAACTGGTCGCAGTTATTAAGTATGAGCACCAGCAAGTAGTCTCTTACTCCTACATTAAAGATGAGAACGGTACGCCAGTTTTAGACGCCGATGGAAATCCTGTTCCTGATCTCCAGACGCTTGTGGAAACATTTACCAAAGATCGCAAGGCTATGCAGAAATCTGCGGTCATTCGATTCCAAGATTATAGAAAATCCACCAAGCATAAGACGCCTCAATCATCAGTCGTTGTCATTGATCATTCATCCGGCCGCTACCGAGACGCAACCCAGCATTTTGCCAACTTCTTGGATATTAAACGTACGCTTGAGCCTATCGAACTGACTAAACGTCTTGAAGATGCCGCTGTCGAATCTATAAAAGCAAACAAAAGTGAAGTTCCACCCGAAGTTGCCAAAGCCCCTAAGCGCTTTGTACGGACAGCGATCTCAAGACTCGACGGTTTTGACTTTGAAAAGCCCGAAGAGTTTTTGAGTGCTGTATTGCAGGGAGTCGACCCTGAGGCAAAAATCCTGAAAACCTTTAAGAGCAAACTCGCCAATAAGAATATAAGTACAGAGGCATTCAAATTCGAGGGAGCCACACCGCCTGCGACCGAGTACCGTCGTGTAGTCACGAACGAAGGTATTACACTTTTGTTCAGTGCAGGGCATGAAGAGAACAAAAACGTAGAAATAAAAGATGAGGAGAATGGCGGTATTGAAATAACGATACGGTCCACCGGTCTGGAACGGGATGATGAACTCGAAAAAATGCCTAGAATCCCTGATTGATGGGTTAGGAGAGCACCCAAATATTCGAGAAACCATTGGGCAACTCGATATTTCCGGCCGAGTTTCTCCAGAACAATCAGATTCGTTTAAACTGGCGTACGACGACTTCTTGAAAGAGATGTCTGATGAGTGGTCGGTTTCAATTCGCGATGGTGAATTTTCAGAGATTTCCATAGATTCCATCACGAACGAGGATGTTACCCTTGTCGTAAAGAAGCCGGTAGGCGGCAGGGTTTTCTTTGCTACGTTAGCAGGGTTTTCATCAGCTCTTGATGATAAGTCGTTAACTCTATCCAGAGAGCTATTGGTACTGGGCTCATTTACTGAATTCAAAACCCGAGGGTTTTCCGTTTTGCCTTGGGATGGCATCCCTTTGCCTAGTTTGCCTTATTTTGATCCGAGCCCAGATGCGATTGACCCGAGAAAAGGCATCGTACGAGATCTAACTGGTATCACTGTTCCTGCTGATCCATATCGCTGGATACTATTGGGCGACAAAGGAAGTGGCGAACCGTGGGAGATCTGGAGAAGCAAGGCAACCAGGAAGCTAGCCACTCTTTTTGTTTCAGATGTCTGGGAAGAAGATAAGACAAAAATATCTCTTAATGGGGCAAGAAAGCGTACATTTGTACTTGGGAGTGAATGCGAGGATAACAATGCTTATGAGAAAGTCTGCCAAGTATCTGAATGGTTACTTGTAAAGCAAGATACCGAAGCACGCCATGAAGTTCTCGTGCGACGCCTTTCCGCAATTGTTAGGGATTCGGACACCAATACCGACTGGCTAGCCGTATTGCCTGAAGCACTGCAAGAAGCGCTTGATGGAGCGCGGCTTGATCATCGCGCTTATGTAAGATCCAAGTCAGCGGAGACGGTGAAGGCAATGGCTGACCTTCGGAAAGCCGTCGGAGAAGATGTTTCACGTATCGTAGAACGCGTTCATCGGCTATCGACTGGCTTTGTCGTTGGTCTTGCGGCATTAGCAACCGGACTAGGCGTTCGGCTGACATTATTAACATCACAAAAAAGTACTTGGCCGGCGGTGGGAATCATTTTTTGCCTCGTTGTTCTCGCAATCACTTGGGCTAGCATAACTCTCCAACGCCATGTCAGCACGAAGTCATTAGTGAATGAGCTGCGAAACATGAGGCGTTGGCACAAAAATGTTCATACTGCATTGACCCGATCCGATTACAGAGAGTTGGCATTACGCCCTGTATTAGATGCCGTCCGGCTATACAAGAAGACCGCCAAATTTACTTATAAAGGCATGATTTATGCCTCAATTATATTTTTGGCTTCCTTTGTTCTTATCCCGCTTTTTCACTCTGTAGAAAAGCCACTCGAAACAAACATAGAAAGCTTTCAGACTCCACCTCCCAGTGCAACAGGCACTAAATCAACCCTAGAAATTGAAGATGTCACACAACAATCCGGAGCGCCCACTGAGGCCGCCGACAACTCAACGCAGACAGACAAGTCTGGAAATGAAAAAGAGACTGAGAGTGCTGATCCATTAGAAGATGAGCAGCCTAGACCACTCTCAGAATAGCTGTTTAAGAAAAAAGGGGCCGAAGCCCCGCTGGATCAGATCAGACCACGCTCTGCAAAGGACGTGGTGTCGCTACCGGCGACAATGACGTGATCCAGTGTGCGCACGTCCACCAGTGCCAGCGCCTCTTTGAGGCGTTTGGTGATGGCTTCATCGGCACGGCTCGGCTCGGGATTCCCACTGGGATGATTGTGCGAAAAAATTACCGCCGCCGCATTGAGCCGCAACGCTTCCTTGACGACTTCGCGCGGATACACCGATGCACCGTCAATGGTGCCCCGGAACATCTCGGTGTAGTCGATCAGTCGATGCTGCGAATCGAGAAACAGTACTGCAAAGACTTCGTGCTCGAAGCCTGCCAGCTTGGCACACAGGTACTCCTTGACTAGTGCTGGTGAGGTGAAAGACATCCCCCGCTGGAGTTTCTGGTCGATGACATGGCGTGCCGCATCAAGAATTTGATCTGGCGACGCCGGCAGGTAGCGCCCCTGCGCGTCACGTACCAGCAGAGAAGAATCGAATGAGGAAAAGGACAGTTGAGTCATGATCGTGCTCCGGTTGCTCGGGCGGAATTGCCCGGAACCGGCGCCAGCACGGCGCAGCGCAAGCCGTCAGGGGTGACCCACGGCCGCAGGACGCAAGCGCGCGGAGCACGCGCCGCCCTTGACGGCGAGCACGCCGTGGTACGGTGAAGGGAAACAGCAAGACCGCCCATACCCCGCCCACTGCACCCACTCGCTTTTGGCAAGCGGAGCGCGCAGGCCTATGGGCCGAAGACACTCAGGGATCAAAGCCGGATGGCTGTGACTCAGTATGAGGCGCGGGGCGCAGCCCGCGAGCCCGACGGAGAAACACCGGGAGGACAGTTTTAGATGAAGTAGTCTGCGCTGTTGTTGTGTAGATTACACGTCCGTCAATCACCAACGAACGTCAGCCGATACAACTCAATACCTTGCTCATTCCTCCAGATGGGCTATGGAATGATTATGTCTAAGATCCGAAACGACAGCGATTAGGCGATTGACTGGCTCAGCCAATCGCTTTGGTAATACACGGTGCTCTGAGAACCTTTTTTCATCTGCAATCCAGCGCTTTGCAACCCACACATCATCTTCAGGGTGATTGTTGTCCACGCCGTTGCAATACTTATAGCCAACCAACGCATCGGTGTGTGATAGCAGGACTCGCGCCATGGTCATGTGGAAACGGTGCGCTTGAAGATCGGTCGGCCCCTTTGGGCGAGGAAGGGTCAGACGAAGACATTTCTGATCATTGAATTCTTGCCAATCGGGCCCAACAACTTGCCCGGCACGCTCCAGCATCTTGCGAGCCTGGTCGTTCTTGCCGTTGACTAATGCTACAGCAACCATTCCCTTTGGATACTCCAGCTTGTCGGCCAACAGATTCATCCAGCGCACCAGCTTGTTCAGTGTTTCATCATCGGCAAACACCAGAAACTGGTGGCGCTGCTCGTTATCAATAAACGCCGGCAATTGAGCATAGAGGGGATACAACAAGTCATGGAGATAGATGTAGGTCTGCCGACGCCCTTGTTCATGGCTACGCGTGGTTGCTGTCAACACACGTTGCGCCCATTCTGGCGTCAGTTCGGCCAGTGTCATTTCGGTGATATCGATGGAGATGAGTGGGAATCCGAGCGACTTTCCAATCAGCGCTTTGCGTCCGTCGAAAGCGTGGCCGAGTTCGATTTCAACCCCGCCAAGTACCATCGGCTCAGCCTGGACTGGCGGGCCAAGCACGGCCACATCGAGCCTAAACTGACTACCAAACGGTGTTTCAAGGAAGTGCTCAATTGCCACTTGATCGGCACCAAGCAACAAATTGCCTTCCAGCGGATAATCGGATGCATCTTCATCTTTGAATGCCCAAAGCATGGCAAGCCCGGCATTCAGACGGTTGGAAAGTTCTTCTGCAACTAGCTCTTTCGCCCGGCGGTGTTCGGGGCTCTCCTGCACAGCGCGCCACCGGCTAGCTTCTTCATCGTCGAAGTGCGTTTTAGGCTTAAAGACGTGCTGGGCAGGCAGTACTCTAAAATGGGATCGCCGGCGCAGTTTTCCATTGTTGAAGGAGGGACTGACCCAGGTGACCATCTGTCGCGATCCGTCAGCGGAAACCAAAGGCCACAGCTTTCGCGCATGCTCCCGACTGCGGACGTCCCGCGCAGCGATAGAGGCCTTGAAGATCCCTTTCCGGGAGAAAACAACAATCGCCTCGTCCATGGTGCCCCCTTACATCGAAACAGCAAACCTGGAGACGCCATCCAGCTTTCGGTGAATCAAAGATGCCAGCGTTAGGATGTCCAGGGCGTCTTGTTCAGACATCGGCCACTGCGTCTTGGCGGCATGGGCAAGAGGGTTGCGTACCGCCCCAAACAGACCGACCAATAGGTTTACAAAGCCCTTTTGCTCGCTCTTTTCAGACTCAGTACTCAATGTTCGCAAGACAAGAACGGGCTGCTGCCCCCCAAATGCTTTATTGACCAGGTCAGCCCCATCTCCACCGAGACCTGAAAGCTGACGAATCCGTTCGGCGACACCCTTAGTCGCCTCAAAGACCGCGTGAAAATAGTTCTCTTCCATGAGTTCCGCGCGGCAGTAATTCAGAACCTCTGCATGCACCGCACGACTCTCCAACGCAGCTCTGAGACGGCCCGCACGAGCACGGGCCTCGTCCAGCGTATTGGCCTTGTCAGCATGAGCGACTTTGCCATCGTTACGCACGTAGAACCCCGAAAAGGCCAGGACTACATTGAGTTCATCGCGGCGCCATGCAAATGCTCCAGAATTGCTGGCATAACTCACTGGATTCATCGCACGGTTGATGAACATGATGAGATGGTTGCCGACCTGGTGCCGATTCTGTGCTTCAGCCAGTGCATTGAACAACCGTTTCCATTTGGTCATATCTGGCGAAGGATCGGCTACCTGAATCTCTTGAAGCAATCGGCCAATTTGCGTGCCGGTCAACCCCTGTGCGGTGTCAGCAAGAACGCGGCAGGCCGCTTCCAAGTGCTGGGAACTGAATGGGGCAATGCGTGAAGCCATTCTCTGTCTCTCCGCCGGAGTTACTGAATCAAATAATGGCCTGCAAGCCCTTGTCGGCGATAACGTTAAGCAGTTTGAGCGCCGGGCCAGCGGGACGGGTTTCTCCCTGCTCCCACTTGCGTACCGTCGAAGCGCTGGTATGCAGGTGGTGGGCGAATACGGGTTGGCTGAAGTGCAATGCTTCACGCAAACGTTTAATATCGTCGGCACTGAATTCGCGCACTGGCGGCGGGCAAATCGCGTCGAACTGGCGCATGGTTACTTTGCTGATCGCGTCAGCATCGTGCAATGCAGCTAAGTCACCGCGCAAAGATTCAATGATTTTGCTTGTCACAACATACCTCCAGTAGAATGCCTGCCTGTAATGCCTTCACTAACGCCGTACCCGATAGCTCCAGAAATACCTTGCCAGCATATTGCAGTGCTTTTTTCTCGTCCCGCGTGATGTTGGCCTTGTCACTCTTCGGGAACCCATGCAGGAATATATAGCGGTGGCCAACACGGGCCGATAACAAGGTACGGTAGCCACCGCTCTTACCTGCACCAGGCCGGGCGACCCGCTTCTTGTAAAGATGGCCGCCCAAGTCTGTATCAATCAGCCCACTTTCCATTTCCCTGACAGCCTTGCATAGGGCCGCATCGGACAATTTCTCGCTCGCCTGCCACCGCGCAAAGTCCTTTCGCTTAAAAACCGTCATAGACTATCACTCCAAAAATATACCCGTAACGGGTATGATTGTCCAGATTCCAGGAGACTTGGCCGGTTCATACGGACGCTCCCTTGTCAGGCTTCGGCCCGGTGATGGCCTTGCGCCGATTAGCCACCAGCTCGGCCGCCTCACGCACCGGATCATCCTCGGTGTGGATATAGCGCATGAACATGGTGACCGTCTTATGCGCGGTCAGCACCATGCCGACCTTCACCGGAATACCCGAGTTGGCAATGTCAGTGGCTGAGCGGTGGCGGATGCCGTGGGTGCCAACATGCGGTACACCAGCCGCTTTGAGCGTCCGAGTCCAGCCACCGTAATATTCCCCATAGGTCAGGTGGGTAAGCGGGTTGCGTGGCGACGGCAGCACATAACGCATTCCGGGCTGTCGAGGGGCCGTGGAAAGCAGCCGATAGGCTTCCTCACTCATGGGCTTGGACATCCCACCGGTCTTGCTGTCAGGCCAGACCACCCGGCGGTTTTCCAGATCAATCCATTCCCATTCGAGCAGGACGATTTCAGAGCGCCGGGCAGCGAACTCGAATTGCAGACGGATCGCTAACGGGATGACATAAGGTACCAAGCCCTCGGTCTCGATTTGGTCAAGATGCTTGAACAACTTGGCCATTTCTTCATCGGTAATGAGGCGGGTCGTCTTGCCACCGGTATACAGCGGAACGTGCCGGCATGGGTTCGAGCCATCCGGGCGATAGCCCCAAATTTCAGCCAGGTTGAACATCTTACGCAGGACAGACAGGGCCTTGTTCGCCTCACCTGGCTTGTAGTCCAACTTCTTCATCATCACCGCTACGTCAGATCGTTTCACATCCTGGACTTTCATTCGCCCCAGGATTGGGATGATGTTGCGGTCGATATTGCCCTGGTAGCCTTTCTGGGTGCTGGGCTTGTTACGATGCCTGGAGTAGTCCTCCATGAACTTTGCGCACAGCTCCTTGACCGTCGGTGCCTTGCGCGCCTCGGCTTTGGCGGCTCCCGGATCGCCGCCCCGGCGAACCTCGGCCAGCCAACTCTGTGCCAATGAGCGGGCCTGATCGACCGTCAGTTCTCCGTACAGGCCCAGTGCCGGCTTGCGCCGCTCACCGGCATTCGTCCGGTACTGGAGCATGAAGACCTTGCGGCCGGCCGGCGTAATCTTGCACAGGAAGCCGGGGACGAGGGTGTCACGCAGCTCAACGGGCTGCGCCTGAGGTTTTGCCGCATCGATTGCGGACTTGGTGAGTTTGATCTTAGCCATAGCAGACTCCTTGGAAAGACCCGTTTCCAGGAGCCCGTTAGGAGCCAAGCGGAAGGAAGCCGGGTCAAGTTTCGGAAAGCACCGGCATATGATGAATTCGCTTAAGTTATTGATAAACTTGCTGTAGCGAGCCTAGGCGTAGTCCAGCGAAGTGCGGTGCTGGAGTCATGGTGAAATAAAAAAAGCCCCCGAATGTCGGAGGCTTTTTCTGATATCACAATTGCCTTACTGGCTCTGCTCAACTATGTATTCAACAGACGCCTGGATTTCTTCATCCGGACAGCTTGAACAGCCGCCTTTTGCCGGCATCGCGTTGAAGCCATTGATAGCGTGACTGACCAGAGTGTCCAGCCCTTTATCGATGCGCGGTGCCCAGGCATCCGCATCGCCAATCACCGGCGCACCTGCAGCACCCGTGGTATGACAAGCCATGCAGACAGCATCGTAAACTTCACTGCCGGAGCGAGGTCCAGAGCTGGCAGTTTCAGTGGCCGCCGCAGCTTCACCACACTCTTCACCCTGCAGGCAAACTTCCCCTATTGGCTGGATGCGTGCACGGATTTCATCTTCGACACTTGCCATTACGGCGCCCGCTGTCAGGCCTGCAACGACCAATACAGCAGCCAGGACTCTCTTCATCTTCACAATGCACCTCGCATTTGAGCGTTATAATCTTCGGTCGCCGCATTATAGCGACTGAAACCCGGCAAAAAAACCAAACAGCAAAATCATAAATTGATTTCAACCATTTTAATTGCGATTTCGTAAGTCAGAGGGTGTTTCGCGAACAATCCGGTTACCATGGTGTTCGCCGACGTTTCATCATTCAGGACCTGTTTCCATGACCAATTCGGAACCGACTTCACCCCACCCGTTGCGCAAACCGCTGCTGATTGCCGAATTTACGGCGCTTGCCGTTTTGCTGGCTTCCATGGGGTGGTTTTCCAGCCAGACCAGCGACGGTCAGACCATCAGCGCCGGCTGGCTGCTGATTCCAGCCTTCGCCAGCCTCGGGGTCTTCATCAGCTTTATCGGCCTCATGTACCTGCGCTGGGTAGCCTCGGCGGAAAGTGGCAACCGGTTCAAGCACAAGGTTATTTTCTCACTTCTGGCCGTCACCCTGATCGGCGTCTGGATCTATGGCATTGCCAACACCTGGTTCAGTCTGACCGCCAGCTAGGAGAGCACCTGATGACATCCCCACACCTGTTGGCGCCGCCCACGGCCATCATTACCTTCTCGTTGATGCTGTCGGTGCCTGTAAACGTGTCGGCACAGACTGAGGAAGCGCCCTCCATTGATTCACCCGAACAGTGCGCCCTGATTGACGATGGCATCAAGCGACTGGCCTGTTTTGACAGCCTCTACAAACCCACTGAGAGCCAGGCCCAGGCATCGGAAAGCGCCAAGGAACAGGCCGAGAAGAGCGCGGAGCAACTGGCGCCCAATGGTAAAGATCTCGATGCCGTTGCCGGCAGTGCCCTGGAAGGCGATTCCGACGCAGGCGTTATGTCTGCCTTGGTGGACCGCTATGTGGCCGCCGAGAAAGCCGTGTTTTCCTTTTCCGGCAGCTTTGTGGGGCACCGGCCCACCTACATCCTGCCGGTGAGCTGGGTGAAAGACCCGAACGAATCGCCATCCAGTCCCCGGCTAGGGTCCATCGGTTATGACTACGACCTGGAACGGGAAGAAGCCAAGTACCAGATCAGTTTCAAGGTCCCACTGCTGACGGGAATTCTGGACGACCGCACAACACTCTGGTTTGGCTATACCCAGACCTCGTTCTGGCAGGTGTACAACCAGGACGACTCCGCGCCTTTCCGGGAAACCAACTACGAGCCGGAGATATTCGCCCGATACCAGACCGACTGGGATATCGGACCGGGCCGACTGAATGGCGTGACCCTCGGATTCAATCACCAGTCCAACGGGCAGTCTGAACCGAGGTCCCGGAGCTGGAATCGCATCATGGGCTCAGCCGCGTACAGTTATGATCGCTGGCTCTTTATGGTCCAGCCCTGGTATCGGATTCCGGAGAACAATGACGATGATAATGCGGACATCCAGCGCTACCTGGGGTATGCCAATTACCATGCGGTATACAAGCTGACCGAGGATCGGACGTTTTCGTTGCGGCTGATGAATAACCTGCGGTCGGATGATAACAAGACGTCGGTGGAGTTCGGGTACAGTTTCCCAATGGGGGATACGGTTAAGGGGTTCTTCCAGTACTACAACGGGTATGGGGAGAGTCTGATCGACTATAACCACCGGATTCAGCGGTTCGGTATCGGGATTATGCTGAACGACTGGCTCTGACTTCAGGTGCAAGACCGACTGGGACGCTTGTCCTCCTGAAACACGCTCCTAACGGCACATCCCTGTGACGCTTGGGCTCCGCCATCCCTGGCTCCGCACAGTTTCATGAGGACAAGCGTCCCACTCGGCCCCAAAAAAAGGAGTTACCTCTCCTCGTTCAATCTCTGCATTTCTGCCAGCAATTCTTCCGTCTTCTCTTCCATCAACGGAATATCCGCCCGCGATTCTACGTTCAACCGTACAACCGGCTCGGTGTTGGACATTCGTAGGTTGAAGCGCCAGTCGTCGAATTCGATGCTTACGCCGTCCACGTGGCTGACGCTTTTGGCGCCAACGCTGTATTTGGCTTCAATCGCAGCGATGACCTTGGGGGGATCATCGATGGTGCGGTTGATTTCGCCGCTGGCGGGGTAGGCTTCGATTCGGGCATCGATGAGCGACGACAGGGTCTGGCCGGACTGGCAGAGGCGTTCGGCAACCAGCAGCCAGGGGATCATGCCGCTGTCGCAATAGGCGAAGTCGCGGAAGTAGTGGTGGGCGCTCATTTCGCCACCATACACGGCATCTTCGTCACGCATTCTCTGTTTGATGAAGGCGTGGCCGGTCTTGCTCTCGATGGCTTCGCCACCGGCGGCTTTCACCAGATCAAGGGTGTTCCAGGTCAGACGGGGGTCATGGATGACCTTGCCGCCGCCGGTTTTGCGCAGGAACTGGTCGGCGAGCAAACCAACAATGTAGTACCCCTCTATGAAACGGCCGTTTTCGTCGAAGAAGAAGCAGCGGTCGTAGTCGCCATCCCAGGCGATGCCCATGGCAGCGCCTTCTGCAATGACGGCGTCGGCCGTCGCCGCCCGGTTTTCCGGGAGGATCGGGTTCGGTACGCCGTTGGGAAAATGGCCGTCTGGCTGGTGGTGCACTTTCACGAATTCAAAGGGCAGGTGCTGTTCGAGTTCATCGATCACCAGGCCGGCGCCGCCGTTACCGGCGTTGCAGACAATGGTCAGCGGGCTGAGCGAACCGGCATCGATATACCCCAGGAGATGGTCCACGTAGGCGCTCATCACCTCAAGTGGTTCGTAGCGACCCTGCTGAGGTGCATCACCGAATGGCTCCAGCACCCGGTCGCGAATCTCGTTCAGACCGTTATCGGAGCTGATAGGCCGGGATTCAGGGCCGACCATTTTCATGCCGTTGTGATCTTTGGGATTGTGGCTGGCAGTCACCATAATGCCGCCGTCCATCTTGTAATGGCTGGTGGCAAAATACACCTGCTCGGTGCCGCACAGGCCGATATCAAACACATCCGCGCCGGCGGCCATGAGGCCGGAGCTGAGTGCCTCGGCAATGTCGGGACTGGACAGCCGGATGTCGTAGCCCACGATGACTTTTTTCGCGCCAGTGATTTCCACGTAAGCGCGTCCGATTTTTTCGGCCAGGACCGGATTCAGTTGATCGGGAACCCGGCCTCGCAGGTCGTAGGCTTTAAAACAGGACAAGTCCATTGTCTCGTTTTACTCCGCGGCGGATGACTGAAGCTGGATGTAATTCTGAATGCCCATCTGGGAAATCATTTCCAGCTGGGTTTCCAGCCAGTCGATATGCTCTTCTTCACTATCAAGAATGCTACGGAACAGTTCACGACTGGTGAAATCCTGCACTTCCTCACAGTAG
>PBED01000010.1:0-126859 GCA_002718255.1 Marinobacter sp.
AGAGAAAGCCGAACAGCCGGATACATAAGTTGACAGGAAATACCGGAAAAATTTGCTATAAATTAAAACACATACCGGTTTTATCCCCGTACGTGGGATGCCTCCAGACAAGTGGAACCTAACTGACCATGGCCAATATTGTTGAAACCATCAAGTCTGACCTGACGGCTGCCATTGAAAACGACAAGCTGGTACTTCCAACCCTGCCTGAGGTAGCGCTTCAGGTGCGGGAGATTGCCGAGTCCGAAGACTCTGCCATTGCCGATCTGGTGAAGGTCATCAGCAACGATACGGCGCTCTCGGCGCGTATCATCCGGGTGTGCAACAGCCCGCTGTTTCGCGGCAGTCGCGCCATCGAAAACCTGAACATGGCGGTCAGCCGGCTGGGTATGGCTTACACCAGTAATCTGGCCATGGGGCTGGCGATGGAACAGATGTTCCAGGCCACGTCAGATATGATCGACAAGCGCCTGCGCGCCACCTGGCAGACCAGCACCGAAGTGGCGGGCGTGTGCCATGTTCTGGCGCAACATTACACCCGCCTGAAGGCGGATCAGGCAACGCTGGCTGGCCTGGTGCACCTGATCGGTATTCTGCCGATTCTGCGTTATGTGGAGGATCAGGATATCCAGATCAGCAGCATCATGCTGGACAATGTGATTGATGAGCTGCACCCACGTATTGGCTCTATGATTCTGAAAAAATGGGATTTTCCAAAGGAACTGCAGAATGTGCCTCTGGAATACGCCAACTTCCAGCGTGAGGTGCCGGCAGCGGATTATGCCGATCTGGTCATGGTGGCCAACCTGCAGCTGGTTGCCGGGAGCGATCATCCCTGGAACGAGATGGACTGGACGAAGATTTCTGCGTTCGATCGGCTGGGACTGGATCCGAATGTCGATATGAGCGAGGAAGAGGATCTGAATGCGCAGATGGAAGCGGCTATGGCGCTGCTTCAGTAATACCTCGTGGTTTTGGGAGTTTGGCGCCCGTCCTTGCGATGGGACCAGCTCCCGAAACACGCTGTGAATACCTCCCTGTATGCTCGGCTCCGCACGGTTTCGGCAGCCTGCCCCGCCCTGAAGACTACCTTTGCATTGCCTTCGTCAGCGCGTCACTTTTTATACTTGGCAATCAACGCAGCTTTGCTTGGCAAAGCCCAATCAACGGAGGGCCTGCCCTGCTCCCTCAGCCATTCGTTAGCCTTCGAGAAATGCCGGCAACCAAAGAATCCACGGTAGGCACTGAGCGGTGACGGGTGTGGGCCATCCAGAACCAGGTGGCGGTTCCGGTCAATGTGCTGGCCCTTTTTCTTGGCGTAGCTGCCCCACAACAGGAACACCACGTTGTCGCGCTCCCGGTTGATAACTTCGATCACCTTGTCGGTAAACTGCTCCCAACCCTTGCCTTGATGGGCTCCGGCATTGCTCTGCTCGACCGTGAGGACACTGTTGAGCAGTAGCACGCCTTGCTCTGCCCACGGCTGCAGACAGCCGTGATCCGGTGGCGCGATACCCAGGTCGGTTTCGATTTCCTTGAAGATATTGACCAGGGACGGTGGTGGCGGAACCTGAGGGCGCACAGAGAAGCACAAACCATGGGCCTGGCCGGGGCCGTGGTAGGGGTCCTGGCCAAGGATCACTACGTTTACGTTGGCCAGCGGTGTGCTGTTGAGGGCATTGAAGCAGTGGGAGCTGGGGGGATACAGAACCTTGCCGGCCTGTTCCTCGGCGGCGAGGAATTCGGCCAGTTGCCGCATGTAGGGCTGGCGGAACTCGTCCGCCAGCCACTGGTCCCAGCCGCGGCCGGGCTTCAGTTGTTGAGCCAGTGCCTCGGCAGGGTGCATGGGCTTACTCGCTTTCCGGTTTCTGTTCGGCCTTGTGTTCCGGGCGCATGGCCGGGAACAGGATGACGTCGCGGATGGATGGCGAGTTGGTCAGCAGCATGGCCAGGCGGTCGATGCCGATACCTTCACCAGCGGTCGGCGGCAAACCGTATTCGAGGGCCATGACATAGTCGTCATCGTAGAACATGGCTTCGTCGTCGCCGGCATCTTTCTCAGCCACCTGGGCCTGGAAGCGTTCGGCCTGGTCTTCGGCATCGTTAAGCTCAGAGAAGCCATTGGCAATCTCCCGACCGCCCACGAAGAACTCAAAGCGCTCGGTCACAAACGGATCGCTGTCTTTGCAGCGGGCCAGAGGCGACACTTCTTTCGGGTACTCGGTGATGAACGTCGGCTGGGTGAGGCGATGCTCGGCGGTGGCTTCGAAGATTTCGATCTGCACCTTGCCCAGGCCCCAGATGTCTTTCACGTGGATACCAAGGTTCTTGGCCACTTCTCGGGCCTGTGCGTCGTCAGCCAGTTGCTCACGGGTGATGTCCGGGTTGTAGCGCAGGATGGCGTCGACCACAGTGAGGCGCTCGAACGGCTTGCCGAAATCGTATTCGATGGTCTCTTCGCTACCGTCTTTCAGTACCCGTGTGTTGATTACAGTGGTGGTACCCAGCACCTTCTGGGTGATGGTACGCAGCATGTCTTCGGTCAGGTCCATCAGGTCGTTGTANTCNGCGTAGGCCTGNTAGAACTCGACCATGGTGAANTCNGGNTTNTGNCGGGTNGANAGNCCNTCNTTGCGGAAGTTNCGGTTGATNTCGAANACTCGCTCAAAGCCNCCNACCACCAGGCGCTTNAGGAACAGNTCCGGCGCAATGCGCAGNTACATNTCGATNCCCAGNGCGTTGTGATGNGTCACGAANGGACGNGCNGTGGCNCCNCCNGGAATCACCTGCAACATNGGGGTTTCCACNTCCATGAANTCNCGCTCNGNGAAGTACTGNCGCATGGCGNTGATGATCTTCGANCGNGCATNGAACACNCGNCGGCTGTCCTCGTTNACCATCAGGTCNACGTANCGGTGNCGNTANCGGGCTTCNGTGTCGGTCAGNCCCTTGTGNTTNTCNGGNAGCGGGCGCAGNGACTTGGTNAGCAGNACNTANTCNTCCATGGTCACNTACAGGTCGCCCTTGCCNGANTTNGACAGNGTGCCACGCACNCCCACGATNTCNCCCANATCCCANTGCTTGGTGTCTTTCTGGACNTCCTTGGAGGCATAGATCTGGATNCGGCCGGTCATGTCCTGNACCACCTTGAANGCCTTGCGNTCGAGCATCATGCGGCCNGCAATGGCCACCTTGATNCCNAGNNNNTCCAGCTCTTCCTTGGATTTATCACCNTANTTCGCCTGCAGTTCNGCGGCGGTGGCNTCNCGACGGAAGNCNTTCGGGAANGNATTGCCCTGNTCGCGCANCNCNGNCAGTTTGGCGCGGCGCTCGGCAATCAGCTTGTTNTCCTCATGCTGTGCNGCNTTCTGNGTNTGNTCAGTCATNTTGGCTCACTAANGAAGTCGGANTNGTCCGGNTTNGNNTGGCAANGGCGCNGNNTACAGCGCCATCTTCAGNCTGGCTTCNATNAACTTGTCNATGTCACCNTCCANCACCGACTGGGTNTTNCTGGTTTCNACCTTGGTGCGCAGGTCNTTGATACGGCTGTCNTCCAGNACNTAGGANCGGATCTGGCTACCCCANCCGATNTCNGNCTTGGNGTCNTCGGCNTTCTGNTTCTCNNCGTTNCGCTNCTGCATNTCNNGNTCAAANAGCTTNGCCTTNAGCTGCTTCATGGCCTGGTCNTTGTTCTGGTGCTGGCTTCGGCCNGCCTGACAGGCCACNACNATNCCNGTGGGNTTGTGNGTCAGNCGCACNGCNGANTCGGTCCGGTTNACGTGCTGACCACCGGCGCCGGANGCNCGNTANACATCNACCCGCAGATCCGCCGGNTTGATNTCNATTTCGAAGCTGTCNTCCACTTCCGGTGANACAAACACGGAAGAGAAAGANGTNTGNCGACGGTTGCCGGAATCNAACGGNGANTTNCNCACCAGNCGGTGNACGCCGGTTTCNGTNCGNAGCCAGCCNTANGCNTANTCGCCCTGGATGTGNATGGTGGCACTCTTGATGCCNGCCACTTCNCCNTCCNNCAGTTCNACNATNTCGGCCTTGAAGCCNCGNCGCTCGGCCCAGCGCAGNTACATGCGCANNAGCATGTTNNCCCAGTCCTGGGCTTCNGTGCCNCCGGANCCGGCCTGNATNTCCAGNTAGGCGTTGTTGGCGTCCATTTCGCCGGAGAACATGCGGCGGAATTCAAGCTTCTCGAGCTCTTTATCAAGNNCCTCAAGATCTGANTCGATCTCNGCAACGGTGCCNTCNTCCTCTTCTTCTGCGGCAATNTCCAGCAGGCCCTCNGCGTCTTCNAGGCCNGAGGTGAGGTTGTCGATGGTCTTGACGATCAGNTCAAGNTCNGCGCGCTCTTTGCCCAGAGCCTGNGCCCGCTCNGGGTCGTCCCANACNCTNGGCTGCTCCAGTTCGCGCTCAACTTCGGTCAGTCGNTCACTACGCTGATCGTAGTCAAAGATACCCCCTGAGCGCTTCAGTGCGCTCACGAAGCTCTTTAATCTTCGTCACAATGGGATTNATTTCCATGAAACCCTTACTCGCTCTNGAAAATGGAGAGTAAAAACAGAGGCGGGATTCTACCGGAAATCGGTTTGTAAATCAGCCTGCGGGTTTCCGTGAATCAGGCAAGAGGCTCGAGGTAATCCACCAGAAGCTGGAGATTGGTGCGCCCCCGGAAGGTATTGGCATCCGGCTTGTAAACCACCCGCGCACCGGTGCGCGTGTAATCAGGCACTTCCGGCCCGGTATTGAAGGCAATNCCGTCGATGATCCCGCCGCCTTCGACAGGTTGCAACACCAATTTCAGATGGTTTTCGCCGACTATCCGCTGGCTGACCACCCGGAANTCGCCGTCGAACAGTGGCTCCGGGAAATGCTGCCCCCATGGGCCGGCNCGNTTGAGCAGCGCNGCGGTGTCCAACGACAGTTCANTTGCGCCCAGAGGCCCATCGGTTGTGATCGCCGCCTCCAGATCCTCGGCCGANAGGGTGTCTCGAACGGCNNGATCGAAGGCCNCGGAAAAGGCATCCAGATCATCNCTGGCGAGGGTCATGCCCGCAGCCATCGCGTGACCGCCAAATTTTTTCATGATCCCCGGATGACGTGAGTCGACCACGGCAAGCACATCCCGGATATGAAGCCCGGGAATGGAGCGAGCAGAACCTTTGATGTCTTCGCCGTTTTCGTCCGGCGCAAAGGCAATGGTCGGTCTATGGGTCTGCTCACGGATACGGGCAGCCAGAATTCCNATAACGCCCTGGTGCCAATCGGTATCGAAAAGCGCAAGNCCCCAGGGCAGTCCATCCAGNTCCAGCGACATTGAAGACAGCAGATCCTGGGCCTGGGCTTTCATGTCCTTTTCGATGGTNCGNCGTTCNCGNTTGAAGGTNTCCANNTCCCGGGCCAGTCGGCGAGCCTCGTCCGGACTGTCTGCCAGCAGGCAGGCAATCCCGATACTCATGTCATCNAGCCGNCCNGCNGCATTCAGGCGNGGNCCNACCACAAATCCNAGGTCGGTTGAGCTGATCGCCGTGTGGTCCCGNCCNGCGACTTCCAGCAGCGCCAGGATACCGGGACGGGCCTCACCCTGGCGTATNCGGCGCANGCCCTGCTCCACGAAGATCCGGTTGTTGTGGTCCAGAGGCACAACATCAGCCACNGTACCGAGCGCCACGAGGTCCAGCAGGCACCCCAGGTTNGGNTCGGGATNNGGCAGGCGATTGGTTTCCCGGAGCTGCTTGCGCAACGCTGTGAGCACGTAAAACATNACGCCAACACCGGCCGCGTTCTTGCTCAGGAAAGGACAACCCGGNTGGTTTGGATTGACGATGGCATCGGCATCCGGAAGCTCTTCGCCGGCCAGGTGGTGATCGGTCACCACCACTTTCACGCCAAGTTCCTTGGCCGCNCGAACNCCTTCAACCGCGGATATGCCGTTATCAACGGTGACCATCAGGTCCGGNAGCTGACCCTCGTCGCGCAGGCGTTCAATAATACCCGGCGTCAGGCCGTAGCCATCNGCAAACCGGCTGGGNACGCGAAAGTCGATACTCTGCAGACCCAGCATGGAGAGTCCAAGCATGGCAACGGCTGTACTNGTAGCACCATCGGCGTCGAAATCGCCGAGCACAAGCACCCGCTGCTGCTGATCGATAGCCTCGGCAAGAAGCTCAACGGCCCGGTCAATACCNCTCAGAGACAGGGGTGAAGCCAGGTGTTTCAGGGTGTAGCTCAGCTGCTCATCAGANGTNACGCCACGGGCAGCGTAGAGGCGGCGAAGCAAGGGAGGCAGGTTTTGCCCCCAGTCCGGAANGGTNTCGGGCTGGGGGCGACGCAGGATCTTTTTTGGTGTCATACCCGATCAGGCGTTTTTCCAGTGCTTGGCAATGAATGCCTGCACACCGTCGATATTGTTATCCAATACGGTATACCGCTCTTCCCGCTCGAACAGGTCGGCCATATGCGCCGGCAGCGGNGGCTCTACACTGACGCCAGACTCTGCCACGGCATCCGGGAACTTGGCCGGGTGTGCGGTACCCAGGGTAATCATTGGCACCNCCTGATCACGGCGGCAGTTNCGCGCTGCNCGGACGCCGATGGCGGTGTGAGGATCCAGCAGATACTCGTTCTGCTCGTAGATCTCACGNATGGTGTCGCAGGTGGCCTTGTCGTCCACCGCATCGCTGTCAAAAAGCTTGCGCGCATGCTTCCAGCGATAGTCCTCNATACTGACGGGCCCCTTCGCAGCGTTTTCCAGCAGGGTTTTCACCGCCAGCCCGTCCCGGCCGTGGAGATCAAACAGCAGGCGCTCAAAATTGCTGGACACCATGATATCCATACTCGGAGACAGGGTGTGTTCNAGTTGGTGCTGCTCGTATTTGTTNCCACTCANGAAGCGATGCAGNATATCGTTACGGTTGGTGGCAATGACCAGCTGGGAGATTGGCAGCCCCATNTTCTTGGCAAGGTAGCCGGCAAAGATATCGCCGAAGTTCCCGGTGGGCACGGAAAACGCCATGCTCCGATCCGGACCGCCCAGNGCNAGGGAGGCATGGAAGTAGTAGACGATCTGGGCCATGATCCGGGCCCAGTTGATGGAGTTGACNGCTGCCAGCTGGGTTTTGCCACCCAGGAACGACTGGTTGCCGAAACTCTCCTTCACCATGCGCTGACAGTCGTCGAAGTTGCCACGCACCGCAATGTTGTGGATGTTTTCACCNTGNACGGTGGTCATCTGNCGGCGCTGAACCTCTGACACCCGCTGGTAGGGGTGCAGAATGAAAATATCCACGTGCTCGCACCNGCGACAACCCTCNATGGCAGCCGAGCCGGTGTCACCGGANGTCGCTCCCATGATAACCACGTGCTGCTTGCGCTTNTCCAGAACATAGTCGAGGAGACGCCCTAACAGCTGGAGGGCGAAATCCTTGAACGCCAGCGTCGGNCCGCGGAAAAGCTCCATCACCCACTCGTTGGTATCCAGCTGAACCAGNGGGGCCACGGCCTTGTGGGCGAAAACCGAGTAGGTCTCGTCCAGCATCTTGCGGAAATCATCCGCAGGGATAGCGTCATCCACGAACGGGTACATGACGTTGAACGCCAGCTCACTGTACGAAAGCCCGCGCCAGCTCCGGATTTCTTCCAGATCAAAATGTGGCAGGGATTCAGGAACATAGAGGCCGCCATCTGTCGCCAGACCGGTCAGCAGAACATCCTCAAAGCCCAGTGCGGGCGCTTCACCCCGCGTACTGATGTATCTCACGTTCGTACCTGTCAGTTGAAGTTTTCAGCGCGGATGCGGACAACNTNGCCATCGGTGTCGGACAGAGCTTCCAACTCTTCGATCGCACGGTTGATCTGGCGCTCCTGAACGGTNTGGGTCAGGATGATCACCGGAATACGTCCGTCCTTCAGCTCGGATTCCTTCTGCATGATCGACTCGATATTGATGCCATGCTCACTCAGAATGGAGGCAATCTTGGCCAGCACACCCGGACGATCCAGAGCGGTAATGCGCAGGTAGTAGGCAGACTGAATGTCCTCCATGGACAGCACATCCAGGTCTTCCATGGCGTCCGGTGAGAAGCCAAGGTAGGGCACACGCAGCTTGCTTTCGGTCGCCACGGCACGGGCCACATCGACGATATCGGCAATAACAGCCGACCCGGTTGCCTCATCCCCTGCTCCGGGACCGTAATACATGGTCTGGCCAACGGCATCGCCATCCACCAGGACCGCGTTCAGGACACCATCAACCTGGGCAATCAGATGACTCTGGGGCACCAGGGTCGGATGCACACGCAGCTCGATGCCATCATCGCGGCGACGGGCAATGCCGAGGTGCTTGATGCGATAACCCAGCAATTCGGCGTGAGCAATGTCGTAAGGGGTAATCTTCGAAATGCCTTCGGTGAAGCCTTTCTCGAACTGAAGAGGCACGCCAAACCCGGCTGATGCCAGTATGGTCAGCTTGTGGGCGGCATCAATGCCTTCCACATCAAAGGTCGGATCTGCTTCGGCGTACCCAAGATCCTGGGCTTCTTTGAGAACCTCGGAAAATTCCCGACCGGCACGCATTTCGGTCAGGATGTAGTTCCCGGTGCCGTTGATGATGCCGGCAATCCAGTCAATGCGGTTTGCCGCCATACCCTCACGAACAGCCTTGATGACCGGGATACCGCCGGCGACACCCGCCTCGTAAGCCACCACAACACCAGCCTTCTCGGCCGCCTCGAAGATTTCGTTGCCGTGGACGGCAATCAGGGCCTTGTTCGCGGTAACCACGTGCTTGCCGTTGCGGATTGCCGCCAGCACCAGCTCTTTGGCCGCATCATAACCACCGATGAGCTCGACCACGATATCCACGTCGGGATCGTTCACCACGTCGTAAATGTCGGTGCTGAAGGGCACATCGCCGAGGTCCATATCCTCGCGAGCCCGGCGACTGGCAACCCGGGTAATCCGGATATTGCATCCGGCCCGACCGGCAATCAGCCTGGCGTTGCGGGTCAAGACATTAAAGGTACCGCCGCCGACGGTTCCCAATCCGCAGATTCCGACACTGACGTCTTTCAAACTCTCACCTCTGATCCCGAAGGGGTGCTGATGAATTATATTAGGCGGGCATAGTATACCGATTCAGGCCTCACTGAATAAGCCCTGAATCGGATCCTTCGAAAATACCGTGTAACGCATCCCGTACGATAGGTGCGCCAGGATTTCAGAGTAGCCCGAGGCCTTCCGCCAGACGCTGGGCCGGGACATAGCCACGAACCATGTTGCCATCTTCCAGAACAATGGCAGGTGTCCCTGTGACCCCTACCCGGCCACCAAGCTCATACTGCTCGCCCACCGGATTTTCGCAACTTGCGTCGGGTACTGAGCGGCCGGCCTTGGCTGCGTCCATGGCCGCCTGCTGATCGTCAGCACACCAGACCGACTCATACTTCTTGAAAGACGCTGTATTGGGGCCGGACCGTGGAAACGCGTAGTAATTGACGGTAATGCCATAGCCATTCAACTGCGGCACCTCGTCATGCAGCTTCCGGCAGTAAGGGCAGTCGATATCAGTAAACACGTTTACCACGGCCTTTTCGTTTTTCGCCGGGAAGCTGATAACTCCCTTGTTACCATAGTCCGCCATCATTTCGCGACGGGCCTCCGTGCGGGCGGCTTCGGTGACATTGGCAATGCCCTGATCGGTAATCTTGAGAAGATCTCCCGTCATCAGGTACTGGCCGTCCTCGGTCGCGTAGATGGTGTCGCCATTGTTGCTCTGAACCTCATAGAGGCCCTTGGCTTCGGATTCTTTTACCGACACCACCTTGAGGCCTGGGACAGCCTGGGTCAGACGCTCGGAAATCCGGTCTTCCACTTCACCGGCACTGACGCTNGCCGCGCCAAAGGCACCCAGGACAACTCCAAGCGCCACAACCACATGTTTCATATTCATTCTGGCAAACAACCTTTTCCAGTAANCAGTTAAACAACCCGGGCAGTATTGGCACAGGCCGGGAATCAATTCAATGCGACAAATACACAAAAAGAAAGTTCACCCCCAATCGCGNAACCGCCCCACGGCTAGCCCCTGGGATGGTGAGCCTGGTGCAGCGACTGCAGTCGCTGACGAGCCACATGGGTGTATATCTGTGTTGTCGACAGGTCAGAGTGGCCCAGCAGCATCTGCACCACACGCAGGTCCGCACCATGATTAAGTAGGTGCGTGGCAAAGGCATGCCTGAGTGTATGAGGCGACAGGTGTTTGCGAATACCCACTCGAACCGCGTAGTGCTTNATACGATGCCAGAAAGTCTGACGAGTCATCGCCGCAGCACGGTTGCCCGGGAACAGCGCATCGCAGGATCGCCCTTTAAGGAGTTCCGGCCGCCCTTCCTTCATATACTGCAGCAACCAGTCCACTGCCTCTTCACCCAGGGGGACCAANCTCTCCTTGTCGCCCTTGCCAGTGATCCGAACCACGCCCTGACGAAGGTTTACCTGATCAACCCGCAACTCGGTCAGCTCCGAGACCCGCAGACCGCAACCGTAGAGTATTTCCAGCATGGCCTTGTCCCTGAGCTCGATGGCAATTCCGGGGTCCGGCTCGGAAAGCAGCGCATCCACCTCGCCCTCGGTCAGCGAGTCGGGGAGACGCCGAGGCAGCCTGGGGCTGTCAATCCGAAGGGTCGGGTCTTCAGTAATCAGGCCTTCTCGCAGCAGAAACCGATAAAACCGCCGCAGCCCGGACAACCGCCTGGCCGCCGTGGNGNTCTTGACGCCCTGCGCGAGGCCACTGGACATCCACGCCAGTAAGTCGGTTCTGCGAACATCCTTGAGCAGCGGCTTGCCAGGCTGANTTTCGAGCCATTCCGACAACCGCAACAGATCGCTCCGGTAAGCCTGGCGGGTTTTTTCGCCCAGTCCGTCCTCCAGCCAGATGGCATCAACAAACCTGACGATCACCGATTCATCTTCTGCTCTCATGGCAAGTTCCCAGACTGCATAGGTCCCACAACACACCAAGCATACCGAAACCTCAGACACAAAAAAGGCAGCCCTCGGCTGCCTTTTNCTGACTGCTGTTCAGCGCACTGCTGATCAGCCCAGCTTNTCCTTGATACGAGCCGCCTTGCCAGACAGGTCGCGCAGGTAGTAAAGCTTGGCCTGGCGAACATCGCCACGACGCTTCACNCTGATGCTTTCGATCAGCTTNGAGAAGCTCTGGAAAGTACGCTCAACACCNACACCGTAGGAGATCTTACGTACGGTGAAAGAGGAGTTCATNCCNCGGTTACGCTTGCCGATGACGACACCTTCGAACGCCTGAAGACGCTCACGGTTACCCTCGGTTACGCGAACCTGAACGACCACGGTGTCACCCGGCGCAAACGCGGGGATTTCCTTGGTCATCTGTTCTGCTTCAAGTTGACTGATGATGTTGTTCTTGCCGCTCATCGTAATGCTCCTGATACCCAATCTGTTAATGCCCTGATTATTCAGAGGCACCCGGTTCGTTCAAAATCTCTTCCAGCAGCTCACGCTCTTCGTCCGTAAACACCCGCTTTTCCAGCAGGTCGNGGCGTCGCTCCCGGGTTCGCCTCAGCGACTGCTTGAGCCGCCAACGCCGGATCTGATCATGGTGACCGCCCAATAAAACATCCGGCACCGCCTGACCTTCGTAAACCTCGGGCCGGGTGTAGTGCGGACAATCCAGCAAACCGTCGGCGAAAGAATCCTGCTCTGCCGACTGCGCATGACCCAGCGCTCCGGGGATGAGGCGTGTAACCGCATCGATAACAGCCATCGCTGCCAGTTCGCCACCGGACAGCACAAAATCGCCCAGTGACACTTCCCGATCGACTTCCGTCGCTATCAGGCGCTCATCAACACCCTCGTACCGGCCCGCCACCAGAATCAGTTGCTGTTCTGCCGCGAGCGACTCGACAACAGACTGGTTCAGCGTCTCACCCTGGGGCGACAGGTAAACCACACANGGGTTTCCGGGTGCCGATTCCCGTGCCGCATGGATTGCGTCCCTCAGGGGCTGAATTTTCATCAGCATGCCCGGNCCGCCACCATAGGGCCGGTCATCTACCGTNCGATGCCGGTCNTGGGTAAATTCACGGGGATTCCAGGTCCGAAAGGTCAGCAGACCATCCCGAACCGCACGCCCTGTGATCCCGTAATCCGTCACCGCACCGAACATTTCCGGNAACAGACTGACTGCGCCAATCCACACCCGTCAGAACTCCGGATCCCAGTCCACCACCATTTGCTTTGCGGCGAGATCAACACTCTGCACCACTTCGCCCGGCAGATAGGGGATCAGACGCTCACGTTGATCAATGGAGCCTGCTGTTGCCTGCACCACCAGAACATCGTTGGATCCGGTTTCCATCAGATGGTGCACTTTACCAAGGCACTCATCATCCACCGTGAACACNTCAAGACCTTCCAACTGAAACCAGTAGTACTCCCCATCGGGAAGCGGCGGCAATTCAGCAGTNGAAACCCTGACTTCGGCACCACAATACGTGCGGGCCAGATCACGGTCGTTAATACCTTTCAGCCTGACGACGATCCCCTGCCCCTGGCGGCGNCCTTCCTCAAGCTTGGCCGGAATACGCTTGCCATCCAGATCNAGAGTCCAATCGGGATAGTTCAGTATTCCTTCCTTGGGGTCTGTGTAGGAAAAGACTTTAAGCCATCCTTTGACCCCAAACACCGAGGTAATCCGGCCGATCACAGTTTCCTGCGAATTCTGTGTCATGCCATAAACCCCGGTGTCAGTACTGTCTTACCCAGCAGCCTTCAGCAGCTGTGCAACGCGCTCGCTGGTCTGCGCGCCCTGACCGAGCCAGAAATTGACACGATCACGATCAACGCGAAGACTCTCTTCCTGACCACGGGCTACCGGGTTGAAGAAACCTACACGCTCAATAAAACGACCGTCGCGGGATTTGCGGCTGTCGGTGACTGTCAGATGGTAGAACGGGCGCTTCTTGGAGCCGCCACGAGCCAAACGGATAATTACCATTTAACCAATATCCTGTTCTGTTGAACGAACTTTGTACGATTCACGCCTGCTGAATACCAGCTGACGCGAAGACCCATACTCGAAAGGGGCGCTATTCTATGCTAAAAAAGCGCCAAAGAAAACAGCAAAACCAGTTGTTTCCCCGTTTTCCATGTAAGGCTTTTTACATACGGCCAAACGGGGGCATTCCGCCTCCCCCACCNCCGCCAGGGGGCATCATGCCGCCCATGCCGCGCATCATATTCGCCATACCGCCTTTCTTGCCAAACTTTTTCATCATCTTCTGCATTTGCTTGTGCTGTTTCAGCAGACGATTGACGTCCTGGATCTGGGTTCCAGACCCCGTGGCGATACGGCGCTTGCGGGAATTGTTGATCACATCCGGGTAACGCCGCTCTTTTGGCGTCATGGAGCAAATGATCGCCTCCATCTGCCCCATGGACTTGTCGTTGACCTGTTGCTGCGCCACCTGGGCCATCTGCCCCATGCCGGGCAACTTGTCGAGCAGGCCACCGATGCCACCCATGTTCTTCATCTGCTGAAGCTGATCCCGAAAATCCTCCAGATCGAAGCTTTTGCCCTTTTTGATTTTCTTGGTGAGCTTCTGGGCCTTCTTCTGATCAAGCTTGCGCTCTGCCTCTTCAATCAGCGAGAGCACATCGCCCATACCCAGGATCCGGGAGGCAACCCGGTCCGGATAGAACGGCTCCAGCGCATCAGACTTTTCACCAACACCCAGGAACTTGATCGGCTTACCGGTAATGTGACGAACAGACAAGGCGGCACCGCCACGGGCATCGCCATCGGTTTTGGTCAGCACCACGCCGGTCAGCGGCAGGGCATCGTTGAACGCCTTGGCGGTGTTGGCGGCATCCTGGCCCGTCATGGCATCGACCACGAACAGGGTTTCAACCGGGTTGACCGCTTTATGCAGCCGACCAATCTCTCCCATCATCTGTTCGTCGACGTGGAGTCGGCCGGCGGTATCAAGAATTACCACATCAATGTGCTTCTTCCTGGCCGCGGCAATGGCACCCTCGGCAATATCAACCGGGTCCTGATCGGCACTGCTCGGGAAGAACTCGACACCCACTTCGCCAGCGAGGGTTTCCAACTGGCGAATCGCCGCCGGACGGTAGACGTCGGCGCTGACCACCAGGACGGATTTTTTCTGCCGCTCTTTAAGGAAGCGCGAGAGTTTGGCGACCGTGGTCGTCTTACCTGCACCCTGCAGACCCGCCATCATGACTACGGCCGGCGGCTGGACGTTCAGATTGAGGGATTCATTACCCTCGCCCATGACGCGTTCCAGCTCCTGCTGGACAACTTTCACAAAGACCTGGCCCGGCGTCAGACTGCGCTGCACCTCCTGGCCAATGGCACGCTTGCGGACGCCCTCAACAAAGTCCTTCACCACCGGCAGGGCGACATCCGCCTCCAGCAGCGCCATGCGCACTTCCCGCAGGGTGTCCTTTATATTGTCATCAGTGAGGCGCGCCTGGCCGGAAATCTTGCGCAGACTGCCGGAAAGTCGGTCTTGGAGGTTCTCAAACATGTTGCTCTTCCGTACCCCGGATAAATTGAGTGCGTGAATCGGCAGAGCCGGCGACGACTCCTTGATTCCAGTTGCATAATCGCGACATTATAACCAGACTATCGCCCTGAAACGACCAGCCCGGTCAAATCGGCGCAAACCAGCGCCGATCCCCAGTCAGAACAGTGGTTAATAAGGAAGTCATGGGAACGCTGATTCTCGCGGTCACCTCTCTTTTTCTTTACAGCGTCGGTACCGCGCTGCAGGCCCTGCATTTCAGAGGCCGGGTTCAAAGCAACATTGCCATTACTACCCTGATTGGCGTTCTCGCCCTGACCAGCCACGGACTTCTCATTGGCCAGACAGTCCACCACGACGGCGGCTTCGATTTCAGTTTTTTCAAAAGCTCCGTGCTTATTTCCTGGCTGATCGTCTTCCTTCTATTGGGACTCAACCTTAAAAAGCCGGTGCAAAGCCTGTTTCTCGGCGTGTACCCGCTGGCCGGCCTCACCATTATTCTCGCCCTGGTTACCCATGGACCCTCGAGACTGGTGTCCGAGCAAAGCTACGGCATGCTCTCCCATATTGCGCTTTCGGTGACAGCCTACAGCCTCTTTACTCTGGCGGCCATCCAGGCGGTTCTACTTTACTTCCAGAATCGCCAACTGAAGCACAATTACAACAGCCTGCTGGTTCGTAACCTGCCACCTCTTCAAACCATGGAGTCGCTGCTGTTCGAGATGGTCTGGGCTGGCGTCGTCATGCTGATTCTGGCCATTGTGACCGGCGCCCTCTTTATAGAGGATCTCTTTGCCCAGAATCTCGCCCACAAGACCCTGTTCTCGATCCTGTCCCTGCTTGTGTTTGTGGCGCTCCTGATTGGTCGTTACACCAAAGGCTGGAGGGGCATCACCGCCAGCCGTTGGACCCTCGCTGGCTGCGCACTCCTGATGCTGGCCTTCTACGGCAGCAAGTTTGTGCTGGAACTGATCTTCCAGCGCGGCGGCTGACACCGGAAGCACCGGTTATTCTCTTGACACAACGCTCGCCGAAACCCTATTTTCGCTACTTGTCAGCAATATAAGGACACCTCTTTTGAACGAAACATCGCTCACCGCGCTGTTTATTCTCCTGGTTGGACTGATCCTCCTTTCCGGTTTCTTCTCGAGCTCCGAGACGGGGATGATGTCGCTCAACCGATATCGTCTCAAACATATGGCCAAAACCGGCCATAAAGGTGCCAAGCGCGCCCAGGGCCTGCTGCAACGAACCGACCAGCTGATCGGCGTCATCCTGATCGGCAACAACTTCGTGAACATCTTCGCCTCTTCGATCGCCACGGTTATCGCGATTCGGGTCTGGGGCGATGCCGGCATCGCGATTGCCACCATCCTGCTGACCATCGTGATCCTGATCTTCGCAGAAGTCACTCCGAAAACCCTTGCAGCACTATTTCCCGAGAAAATTGCCTTCCCGGCCAGTTACATACTCGGTCCGCTGCTAAAAATCCTGTATCCGATTGTCTGGGCGGTGAACCTGTTCACCGGAGGCATACTGAAACTGCTGGGCGTTTCCGCCGCAGACGCTGCCAACGACCACCTCAGCCGGGAAGAACTGCGAACACTGGTGAATGAGGCAGGCGCCCTGATACCCGCCAAGCACAAGGACATGCTGGTCAGCATTCTGGACCTGGAAAAAGTGACCGTGAATGACATCATGGTGCCGAGAAACGAGGTAGTGGGTATCGACCTGGAAGACGACACCGACACCATTCTGCGCCAACTGCGCAGCAGCCAGCATACCCGGCTTCCGGTCTTCAAGGGCGACATCAATAACATTCAGGGCATACTGCACCTGCGCAGCGCTTCCAAACTGCTGCAACAGGAGGAAATCAACAAGGCCATGATCATGCAGCTTTGCCAGGAACCCTATTTCATTCCGGAAAGCACGCCCCTGAACACCCAACTGATCAACTTCCAGAAAGGTCGTCGACGGTTCGGCGTTGTTGTCGATGAATACGGCGACGTTCTTGGCCTCGCGACACTGGAAGACATACTTGAAGAGATCGTCGGCGACTTTACGACGGACTATGCCGCCACCAGCCCGGACATCATTCCGCAGGACAACGGCACGTTCATTATTGATGGCACTTCCGCCGTTCGAACCATCAACAAGACCCTGGGCTGGAAGCTCCCTACCGATGGCCCTAAAACCCTTAACGGCCTGATTACCGAAACCCTGGAGAACATCCCCGACACCAACGTCTGCCTGAAAGTGGACGGCCATCGGGTAGAAGTGCTGCAGATCAAGGACAATGTCGTGAAAGCAGCCATTGTGCACCCGAAAAAACGCAAAAAACGTTCTCTGTCACTGAAACAGTAAAACCCGGACACCTCCTCCCTATGGCGCTATAGACCCTTCGGTTATAGCGTCTCCCGTTCTTGAAAGATCAAAATTTAACCGCCAGCTTGACCCCCGGTGATCCCCCACCAACACTGAAGGAGCGTGCGATACAAAAACAATCACAAGGAATACGTCCATGAGTCTGACACACACGTTTGGCCTGCTCGCCCATCCCGACCAGGAGTGGGAGGCGATCCGCAATGAATCCGAGACTGTCACAAGACTGTACGCCGGCCACATTCTGCTGCTGGCATTGATCCCTGCGGTTGCCGGCTTCATCGGAACAACCCAGGTAGGCTGGCAAATTGGTGATGGCCAGATCACCAAGCTGTCGGTAACGAGCGCACTCCAGCTTTCCACACTTTTCTACGCGGCCATGCTTGCCGGCATTTTTATACTCGGCAAGTTCATTGATTTTTTCGCCGCAACGTATGATGCGGTAGAACGGACGCCCAGAGGCGTTGCTCTGGCGGCGTACACGGCAACCCCGATTTTCCTGATTGGCGTAATCGCCGCGTATCCGAACATATGGGTGAATATGCTGGCAGGCCTGGTGGCGGTTGCCTACGCGGTCTACCTGCTTTACGAAGGGCTACCGATTCTGATGAGGATCCCGGCGGACAAGGGGTTCATGTTCGCTTCTGCAGTCCTGACGGTTGGCCTGGTTATGTTCGTTGCCCTGCTCGCCATCAGTGTTGTTATCTGGAGCATGGGCATAGGCCCGGTTTACGTGAACTGACCGCAAATTATCTTGCAAGTCAGTAATCTGCACGAGGGTGCCTGTTGGGCACCCCGTGTTTTTTTGAATTTGCTCCCACGTTAGCGTTTGGTCATGTTAACTTTGGGCAAAATGCGGTAAATTTAACCAATAACGAGAATCCAAGGATTTCAAGCTCGGTCATGTATCCGGTTGAGGCGTAAACAGGAGTCTGCCATGAACAAGCAGTCCGGCATACATTACCTCCGCGAACACAGGGAAGCCGGAAGTAACAGACCGGTTCCTGCGGAGGTCACCCGCATCCGGGACACGGTTGTCGCCGGGCTCGGTGATTTGCTGCAGGGCGCCTTCGACGCCGTCGACGATTCGCTGTTCGAGCTGGCCAATAATGCCCGCAGCAACAACGAACAGAACCGGTACTTCGAGGCGATGCGTGAAATTCGCATCAAGCGTAAGGGTGTCGAGCGGCATTTCCAGAACACCGTTGCCCAATATTTTGCCACCCCCCCTCACACCGGACCGCTTCAGGAAGAACAGCTGAGCAAGCAGGCCAGCGCCGACACTCTTGCCCTGGTCGGCAATGACGACCTTGAGGAGCAGGTTGCCCTCAACGCCATGATCACCAAGGCAAAGGCGCACTTTCAGGGCCCACTGCTGCAACTCCAGACCCGTTTCAGTCAGGTGTACCCGGAAGCCACCGACGAATCACCGGTCAATCCGATGGCACCGGAACACCTTTGCAGTGCGTTCACAGAGGCAATACAGGCCCTTGAGATCCAGATCCGTGAGCGCCTGATCCTGCTCAAGCAGTTTGACCGCTATGTTGTGTCCAACCTCGGCATGCTGCTGGACGAAGCCAACCGCATACTGATCCAGGCCGGGATCATTCCGAACTTCCGTTATCACGGCAAATCCGGTCAGCAGCATGAGGCCTCCAGTCCCCAGTCGGCAGAGGCGCCAAAACAGGAAAGCGCGCCGGACGCTTCCGCGGCAGAACGGGCCGGCCAGGCCGCCAGCAGCAGCGCGGTTTTCGAACAGATCCGACAGATGCTGGCGCTGCAACGGGCCAATGCGGGCATACCTCCCCGTGCCTCGGACCCGAATGTCCGGGTCGTGGGTGACTCCGAGCTGGCAAGCCTTCTCAATTCATTGCCGCTTTCAGCCCCCCGGCAGGACCAGGGCAACCTGAGCGCCGGCGAACCTGTCAGCGTTGATCTCCGTCAGCTGGTACAACAGCTCCTTTCCCAGACCGATACCGGGGATGGTCGAAAACCGGCGCTTAACGAGGTCGATGAAGACCTCATTAACCTGGTTTCCATGCTGTTCGAGTTCATACTCGACGATTACAACCTATCCGCTCCGGTTCAGGTCCTGATTAGTCGTCTGCAGATTCCAATCCTGAAAGTGGTCATCAGGGACAAGAGTTTCTTCAGCCAGGCTACGCACCCGGCCAGACGTCTCCTGAACTCCCTGGCGAGAGCAGGCATTGGCTGGAGTAGCAGCGACGAGAAAACCAAGGACAAACTCTACGGACAGATTCACAACATTGTGCAAAGGATTCTCAACGAATTTGACGGTGATGTTTCGCTTTTTGAAACCCTCAATCAGGAATTCGAACAGTTCCTTGAACGGGAGAACCGAAAGGCGTCTCTGGTTGAGCAGAGAACCCGTGAATCCGAGCGGGGTCGGATCAAGTCCCAGACGGCTCAACAAACCGTCGACAATCTTCTTAAACAGAAGGTGTCCCGTTACAAACTGCCGGAGTCCATCCATGACATCCTGATGAATGGCTGGAGCCGCGTGATGTTTCTTGCCTATCTCAGGGATGACGTGGAGCATCGGTGGAATGCCACGGTGAAGGTCGTCGATGATCTGATCTGGTGTCTTCACCCCCATCAGGAAGATGACGAAAGAGACCAGTGGGTGCGGGTCGTGCCTGGCCTGCTGAAATCACTGCGGTCAGGACTTGAAGAGGTCTCCTATAACTCATCGAGACTCGATGAAATGATGGGCCAGCTCAAGCATCAGCTGGCAGAGGCATTCCGGACCAATGCTGCCATCGAAGCACTACAGGATTCTCCTGAAGAGCCGGCGGAAGAGGAAATCGCGACCGTTCACCAGACGGCCGTTGAGCGCCAGCAGGAACTGGAAGACGCTGCAATCTCGGAATATGTTGCCCAGATTGACGGTATCGAGATTGGTAACTGGGTCGAGTTTCGACTGGTCAATGGTGCAAACTTCCGCTGCAAGCTGTCCGCCATCATTGATGAAGCAGATTGCTTTGTCTTTGTGAACCGGATGGGGCTGAAAGTGATTGAGAAAACCCGGGTTGAACTGGCCCATGAAATGCGCCGTGGCCGGCTGACCCTGCTTGAGCAGGGCGCATTGATTGATCGGGCCCTGGATGCGGTTGTCGGCACCCTCCGGAGCAAGACCGCCTGACGCCAATGCCTGAAAAAAGCAGTCCCAATGCCCTGCCGGCTGCCTACCGGCTTGGGCTTGCCTTGTCTCTGGCTCTTTTCCTACACACGCTCCTGCTTTCAGGCATCTCCTCGCCCAAGGAAGAACCAACGGTCACGCACAGGGAGAGTGTAAGGTTTGAGCTGGTAGCCCCGGGCACTCTTAGAACGGTTGCCGACCCGTCAGCTGACCTCAGTCCTCGTCGGGATGCACCACGGGTAACGCCGTTTGAGATTGATCCTCCTGAGCCGGAACCCCTCTCCAAACCGGAGGTTGTGACATCCCGCGAGCCGCAAACCCCCGCCCCGACAAAGGCAACAAATACCAGCGTCCCCCGGAGCGAAGCCGCACAGTCAAGCGCCAGCTCTGCTGCCGGAGAAGAACCCGAACAGCTCCCTGAAAAAACGGAGGAGAGCATTACGAGGGTTACGGAGTCACCGGGCGAGCTCGACCCCTATGTGGTCAAACTGGCCGTCCATCTGGCCCATCAACTTGAAGAACTGAGAGTGCCGGCCATGAGGAGCCTCACTGACACGGTCGCTATGGAAGTCGAACTGCAGTTGCTTGGAAATGGCGCCCTGACCCGGGCAAGGGTTCTGAAATCAACAGGAATCAAGCCAATCGATGAAGCTGCATATCGGGCTGCGCTGGCGGCTAGCCCCTACCCTCAGCCACCGAAGGATAGCGGGAGCGCGAACCGCTTCGAGGTGGAACTGTTGTTCACCCCGAAACGGCTCTGAGCGGCAGTGATCAGGCTTCTGCCTGCTTCGCCGCCTCTTTGACAAGTTTGGCCAGCTCACCGCTCTCGGACATTTCGAGAACAATGTCACATCCGCCAACGAGCTCACCATTGATGTACAGCTGGGGATACGTGGGCCAGCTGGAGTAAACCTTCAGGGCTTCACGAAGCTCCTGGTTATCCAGAATATTGACGAAGGCAAAGCGTTCGCCGCAGGCCATTACCGCCTGTACGGTTTTGGCCGAGAAGCCACACTGGGGTGCCTGTGGGCTGCCCTTCATGTACAGGATGATCGGATTCTCTTCAAGCTGGCTCTTAATGGTTTCATTGATATCCATGAACATTCACCTCTGTTGGAACAGTCTTGCCACACGGCAATTTTCTTGACGCTATTGTACACGGGTGCCGAACACCTCACCAAACACCTTGATTTGACCTCGAGCAACACCGGCAGTTCCAGCCCGGCCACAGCGTTGTCATACCTGCTCCGAAGGGCTAGACTTGATGCCCCATTTTTTCAGCCAACGTTCAGGCAATCCCGCCAGCAGCGGGGTTCGGTGAGATAAGGGCCATTGCATGGCGGCACGACATTTTCTGACATTGAATGACATGACAACCAACGAGCTGGAAAGCCTGGTTGATCATGCCACAGCATTGCGCAACGAGTGGCGGCAAGGGAAGGTTCGGGACTCCCTCAAGAACCGTGTCCTTGCGATGATCTTCGAAAAATCATCAACGCGAACCCGGGTTTCTTTTGAAGCCGGCATGACCCAGCTCGGCGGCTCCGCAATGTTCCTGTCGCCACGGGATACCCAGCTTGGCCGGGGCGAGCCGATAGAAGACTCGGCTATCGTTATCTCCAGCATGGTTGATGCGGTGATGATCCGCACCTTTGCCCATGAAACCGTGGAGCGCTTCGCGGCTGCATCACGGGTGCCGGTGATCAATGCGCTGACCGATGACTTTCACCCATGCCAATTGCTGGCCGATATGCAAACATTCCGGGAACACCGCGGCAGTATTCGCGGCGCTACCGTTGCCTGGATCGGCGATGGCAACAACATGTGCCACTCCTACATCAATGCCGCCGCACAGTTCGATTTCAACCTGAACATCGCCTGTCCTGAGGGCTACGAGCCGGCAGAATCAATGCTCAAGGGCCACGAAGACCGGGTCAAGGTGTTCCGGGAGCCGGCCGAGGCGGCCCGAAACGCCCAGCTCCTGGTGACCGACGTCTGGGCTTCCATGGGCCAGGAAGACGAGCAGAAAGCCCGTGAAAGGGCGTTCAGTGGCTATCAGATCAATCCCGGGCTGCTCTCTGTGGCCGATAAGGATGTGCTGTTCATGCATTGCCTCCCGGCTCACCGTGGTGAGGAAATATCGGCGGACATGATGGAGCATCCTGCCTCCGTGGTCTGGGACGAGGCCGAGAACCGCCTGCACGCCCAGAAGGCACTGCTCGAATTTCTCATCCTGAACCGGCTGGACTGATTCCATGAGCACAACCGCACAATCTCCGGCAGACTGGCTGCTCGAGGTCAATAACCTGTCCTGCGGCTACGGCGGGGATTCTGTGGTCAAGGATGTCAGCTTTGCCCTGAGCCATGGCGACATCGGCTGCCTGCTTGGCCCGAGCGGCTGCGGCAAAAGTACCATACTGCGCGCCCTCGCCGGTTTTCTTCCACTGAGTGGTGGCGAGATTTCGCTGCAGTCCCAGGCCATCAGCCTGCCCGGACGCACCCTGCCCCCGGAAAAGCGTCGGATCGGCATGGTGTTCCAGGATTACGCCCTGTTTCCGCACCTGACTATCGCTGACAACGTGGGGTTCGGTCTGCGGAATCTGAACAAGGCAGAGAAACGGCAGAAGGTCATGGAACTACTGAATGTCGTGCATCTGCAGGATCTGGCCGACAACTATCCCCATGAACTGTCTGGCGGCCAGCAGCAGCGCGTTGCCCTGGCCCGCGCCCTGGCACCCGAGCCCACGCTGATTTTGCTGGATGAGCCGTTTTCCAATCTGGACGCGGATCTGCGCCGTCGGCTGAGCCTGGATGTTCGCGAAATCCTGAAGACGCTCGGCATCAGCGCCATTCTGGTTACCCACGACCAGCAGGAAGCCTTCGCCATGTGCGATCAGGTCGCTGTGTTGCGGGACGGCAGGATCCAGCAGTGGGACGTGCCCTACAACCTCTACCATGAACCGGCAAATCGTTTCGTTGCCAGCTTCGTGGGTCAGGGCGGATTCGTCCCCGGCACCGCCCTGGGGCCGGATACTATTGAATCCGAGCTCGGCGTGATCCACGGCAACCGGGCCTACAAATGGGAACCCGGCACCCTGGTAGACGTTCTGATCCGGCCCGATGACATCGTTCATGACCCCGACTCGGATCTGCAGCCAAAGGTGGTTGAGAAAACCTTTGCCGGCACTTCCACGCTCTACCGTTTCCGGTGTTCCGAAGACACAGAGTTCGAAGCCCTGTTCCGCAGTCACCTGGATTTCAACCTGGGTGAGCATGTGCCGGTGCGTGTCGAGGCGGATCACCTGATTGCCTTCGAACGCACCAGCTGATTGAGAGATTCAGTTGTTGCAGACGCGCTCGACAGCATCCAGCCAGCCAGCGTAGAGAGATTCTCGCAAAGCCGGGCGCATTTCCGGATGGAACTGCCGCTCGCATTCCCAGAGCGCGGAGATCTGCTCAAGGTTGTCAAAAATACCTGTCTGTAGTCCCGCAAGGTAGGCAGCTCCGAGAGCGGTTGTCTCTGTAACCCGGGGCCGGTCAACGGTGACATTCAGTATGTCGGCCAGGAACTTCATCACCCAGTCGTTCACCACCATACCGCCATCCACGCGCAGCGATTCAAGTCGGGCGCCGTCGTTCTGGATCGCCCGCACCAGGTCCTTGGTCTGATAGCAGACCGACTGCAGGCCGGCGGTAACGATCTCGCCAATGCCCGTATCCCGCGTCAGGCCCATGATGGCGCCGCGAGCATGAGGATCCCAATGAGGGGCTCCCAGGCCGGTAAACGCCGGAACCAGGTAAACCGGATTGTCGACTCCGACCGCCTCCGCATGGGCGGAAGATTCATTGGCGTGGGCAATCAGCTTGAGCCCGTCCCTCAACCACTGCATGGCAGCACCGGCAACAAAAATACTTCCTTCTACCGCGTAACAGGGCTTGCCGTTTAGCCGATAGGCCATGGTGGTCAGCAACCGATTTTCGGACCGAACGGCCTTATCGCCCGTATTGAGCATGAGAAAACAGCCGGTGCCGTAAGTGCTCTTGGCCATGCCCGGGTAAAAGCAGGCCTGCCCCACGAGAGCCGCGTGCTGATCCCCTGCAATGCCGGCAATCATAACTGGCGCGCCCAACCACTGTACTTCGGCGGTGCCATAGTCTGCGGCGCTATCGAGTACTTCCGGCAGCAAGGCCCGCGGCACGCGAAACAGGGCCAGAAGATCGTCGTCCCAGTCCTGCTTGTGAATATTGAAAAGAGCCGTTCTCGAGGCATTGGTGGCATCGGTGCAGTGGGATTTTCCGTTCGTCAGGTTCCAGAGCAGCCAACTGTCCACCGTTCCAAAAGCCAGTGCACCGGATTCGGCCCGGGCGCGGGCGCCCTCCACGTTATCGAGAATCCAGGCTATCTTGGTGGCCGAAAAGTAGGGATCAATTAGCAGCCCGGTTCGTTCAACAACCGTGTCCTCATGGCCGTCTGATTTCAGCTTGGTACACCAGGACGCGGTTCGACGGTCCTGCCAGACAATAGCGTGGTAGATCGGCTCGCCGGTTGCGCGGTCCCAAATCACCGTGGTTTCCCGCTGATTGGTGATACCAATACCCGCGAGCTCCGAGGCGTCGATACCCGCTTTGTCGAGCGCGCCGCGACACACCGCCAGAGTGCTGTCCCAGATTTCCCGAGCATCGTGCTCCACCCAGCCATCTTTCGGGAAATACTGGTGAAATTCCTGCTGATCGGTTGCAACGCTGTTGCCCGTTTGATCAAAAACAATAGCACGGGAACTGGTTGTGCCCTGGTCGATGGCAAGCAGATAACGGGTCATGGACGGCCTCCTTTTGTTTCCCGGAATTCTAACAGCAGAGCAGACGGGAAAGGGTGACCGATATGGAATTTGGGAGCAGGCATAAAAAAAGGGCCGGAAAACCGGCCCTCAAATGACGAATGAAACAAGGAAAGTTCGTAAGAACTACAACCTCAAAAGTCATCCCTTACGCTTTGCAGTATTGACCGGCCCGCCAAAAACTTCAGTAGTGCTTGTGTAGCTGCTTTGTTACATCAGGTGAGGCGATGGGGTCTGGCTCACACAATGGAGTCCACCGGTTTTTTTCTGGGCCAGACCAGGCTGAATTTTGCACCGCCAAGCGTGTCGCTCCTGCTGACGAAGGCGTGCCCTCCGTGCCAGTAGAGAATCCGGCGAACAATAGACAAACCCAGGCCGTAGCCGCCGGAGGTTCGGGTACGGCTGTCGTCCAGTCGGGCAAACGCAGTAAACACTTTCTCCCAGTCTTCCTCTGGAATGCCGGGGCCATCGTCTTCAACGTCAACGCGACAGTTGTCCTCGTCGAAATGACAGCTCACCAGCACCTTGCCAGCCGCGTAGCGTCCCGCGTTGCCTACCAGATTCTGGATCGCCCGATGCAGGTAGCGAGGCTCAATATCCGACAGCGCCCAACGTTCCGAGACCTCATCAATGTTGCCTTCGATACTCAGCTCGGGCCGGACCATCTGCTGCTCAGAGACCACCTGGCGGACAATGTCGGTTACCGATGTTTCCTGCAGCGAGAAAACCGGGCCGCCCTGCTCCAGCCGCGCATAGGTCAGGATCTCATCAATCAGCTCGTCCAGTTCCTGGATATCGCCATCAATACCGTCCAGTTGCCTTTGCAGGGCAGCCTCGTCCTGGCAGTCCTCGATCATCTGGACGCCAAAGCGGATACGGGCCACGGGAGTGCGCAATTCGTGCGAAACCGCGTGGATCATTTCCCGCTGCACCTGCACCAGGCGCTGTATGTGTTCGGCCATGCCGTTGAATGACGAGGCCAGACGGGTTACCAGCGTTCCCTCGCCCGCCTGGACCCGGGCGCTCATTTCTCCACGTGCGATTCGAACCGCTACCGACTCAACGGTTCTGAGATTGCTGTCCACTTCCCGGAGCGCGAGGAAAACGGCAACGGCCAAAACCCCGCCAAGCACCAGGACCAGCAGCAGGACAACCGGCCAGGCCCAGGGATCAAACCCCGCGGGCATGTCAATCCGGTACAACTCACCGTCGGATAGCTGAACGATCACCCGTCCGCAACCGTCTGATTCGTCGGTGTAGAAGGCAAGGCCCCGCTCGGCGACCTGGTCCAGAACGTCAGAGTCCGGCAGCAGGTCGGCGTCGTCCAGGGTCTGCACTTCGACATTGAGAGAACGGGCCATTTGCGAGGCAACATTGAGACGGTCATCCGCAGAGGCTGAATCAAGATGCCACCGGAAAATCAACCCAATGGTTTCTGACACATCCCGGTAGGGCTCGTTCAGACGCAGCTGCAGGATTTCTCCGCTCAGTCCGGTTACCAGAACCCGATACCCTACGTCACTGTCGATGCCAACCACCTGGCCGTAGCCAAGTCGCTCCAGAGCCACCGGTGACAGGTTGAAACGGGAAGCAGCCCCCATGCGAAGATCAACCGCCGAACTCAGCCAGTGGTATTGCTGTAATGGTGCCGGGGCCGCAGCCAGCCAGCGCATCAGTGGCTCGGGGAAGCGTTCATGCCAGAATTGGGAGCGCACCGAGTTGATCCCGGTGAACAGCAGGACACATAAAAAAACAACCAGCGCGGTCAGGCCGGCAAGGCGGGCATAAAGCTTGAGGAAGAACTTCAGGGGCATGGTACCAACCCTGGCATGGAACACCGGTATGCGGGCGAATGGCACACCGGCTCCAGAGACTGAATCGTCAGGCTTCCTTTACGAACAGGTAGCCTTTACTACGAACGGTCTTGATGCGTCGCGGATGGATGGGGTCATCGCCAATCTTGGGTCGAATCCGGGAAACGCGAACATCAATGGATCGATCCTGACCATCGTATTCAATACCACGCAAGGCGGTGAAGATTTCTTCCCGGCTAAGCACGCGGCCCGCGTTGCTGGCGAGCAACCAGAGCAAATCAAATTCGGCGCTGGTCAGATCAATGCTTTCTTCACTCAGCCAGGCCTCCCGCATGGAGCGGTCGACAACCAGATCATTGAACTGGAGGCGCACCGGTTCTTCGCCCCCTGCCTCGTCCGCCGACCCCGAGCCGGTTTCGGTCACCCGACGCAGCATGGCGCGAATCCGTGCCAGCAGCACCCGGGGTTTGACCGGTTTGCCAATATAGTCATCGGCACCCATTTCCAGACCCAGGACCTGGTCCAGATCGTCGGTTCGGGCAGTCAACATGATGATCGGACCGGAAAAGAAGGGGCGCACCCGTCGGCAAATGGAAAGCCCATCCTCGCCAGGCAACATGAGATCCAGAACCACCAGATCCGGCTGCTCGTTACGGATCCGCTCTACCGCGGCACCACCATGAGTTTCCAGGGAGACGGTCAACCCGTTGCTTTCAAGGTATTCGCGGGTTAACTCCGCCAACCGCTCGTCGTCCTCGACAATCAGAATTCGCCAACTTTCGTTTGTCTGTTCCACGCCATCCATCTCTGGTTTTGTTATTCCGGTTTCAGGTCATTCTGTGTACCTGACGATACAGGCAACCTGCTGTAACAGCAATTATACATGCTATTCAGAAATATACATGGAACCGCTGCTTCGTTACACCCTGTGACAGAGCTCCCGTAACCGCCAATCGGACCCCGATGTCACAGACACGTCACCTGGTGGTCACCGATGTGTCATACCGGCTTCATAGGCTTGTCGGGAAATGGAAACAAAAGAGACGACGCCATGACCACACAAACCGCGAAAGCCCGCCGCAGCGCCCGTCGCCTGAAAACCGACATGACCCGGTGCCCCAGACAGGTCGAAGCAGCCCAGCGACTGCGTTACCGGGTGTTTTCGGAAGAGTATGGCAGCGACCTGGGCGCACAGACGCCAGGCATCGACGCCGACGAGTTCGACACCGTGTGTGACCACCTGGTCGTAACCGACCTGGATTCCGGCGAGCTGGTAGCGACCACGCGAATCCTGCATCAGGCAGACACGGCAGCCGTTGGCGGCTTTTATTCGGCCGGGGAGTTCGACCTGAGCGCCCTGGAGAGACTCCCTGGCACCATAGCCGAGCTGGGGCGCACTTGTGTTCACCCGGATTATCGCAATGGCGCGACCATCAGCCTGCTCTGGTCGGCAGTGGCCGAATATCTGGTTGAGCGCGGTGTTGACTACATGATTGGCTGCGCGAGCATCGGCATGTCTGACGGAGGCCTGAAAGCCTGGCGCATCGCCCGCCACCTCCAGAACGAGTACCTGGCCGATCCGGCCTTTCTGGTAAAGCCACTTCGCGCGATGCCGCATCTGACCCACACCCGGGACAGCGATCGACCGGTGGACGTTCCTGCGCTGATCCGAGCCTACATGCGTCTTGGTGCCCGTGTCTGCGGTGAGCCCTGCTGGGATCCGGATTTTCGCTGTGCCGACCTGTTGGTTGTGCTGGAGGTCAGCAAACTGGCCGGCCGCTACAGCCGGCACTTCATGCGCTCGGCATCCTGAAGACGGGAGTCTGTGAGATGAGCTGGCTGAGACTCTGCGTTCGGATCACTGCCTTTATGGCTTTTCTGGCAGCCACCACGATGCTGGCCGCCGGTTTGAGGGTCAGTGAAGTGGTTACCCGCAAAGCCATCGATCGGACACCCTGGGCCAGATTCTGTTTCCGGTGGGCCTGCCGGTGCCTGGGACTGCGTATACACCAGCATGGCTCACCCTCAGACGATACCGTTCTGTTCGTCAGCAACCACATCAGTTGGTCAGATATTCCGATTCTGGGGAGCCTGGCACCGATCCGGTTCCTGTCGAAAGCCGAGGTTGGCCAATGGCCGGTCATAGGCTGGCTGGCACGACAGGCCGGCACGCTTTTCATCCGGCGGGGAGGCGGTCAGGCCCGCCGCGTTCGGGACCAGATTATTGAGAACTTGCAGGCTGAAGAGAATGTCCTGGTCTACCCGGAAGGAACCACCAGCGCAGGTCTGACGGTATTGCCGTTCCATGGCCTGTTGCTCAAGGCCGCTCCAGAGAGCAGAACGCCGGTACAGCCGATCACCATTGCCTATCGCCGGGAAGGCCGACCCGACCATCTGGCTCCCTTCATTGAGGATGATGAGTTCCACCACCATTTGTTGCGGATGCTAGCCCAGCCTTCTGCCCGGGTCGACGTAGTCTTCCACGAACCTTTACACCCGTCGGAAAAGATACCGGCCGGAGAGTTCGCCGCCAGCCTGAGAGAGACCGTTCTGGAAGGACTGACCCGAATATACCGTGGTGAATACGACAGACCGGCAACCGAGTGCCTCAGAACAGGGGACGACCCTGGGCTACCTCATCTTCCGTCGCTTCACGGCGGCCAACGATCTCCAGATCAAAGTACAGGGTAAAGCCCGCCAATGGGTGATTGGCGTCCACCTTAACCAGGTTGCCATCAATCCCGACAACCTGCACGATCTGCGCTTCATCGCCCGTGTTGGTCTGGAACTTCATGCCAATCTGCAGGTTCTCGATACCTTCGAACAGTGAACGTGGCACCTTGCGCACCAGCTCGGGCTTGTGCTCACCGTACGCCATGGCCGGCGGTACCGTTACCTCGAGGCAATCGCCCACGTTGCGGTCTTTCACCGCCTGTTGGATCCCTTCAATAATCTCGGGACTGCCATAGACGAAGTGCAGGGGCTCACTGCCTTCGGAAGTATCAACCAGCTCGCCGATCTTGTTCTTCAAAACATAGTGAACGGTAAAAACGTCGGGTCTTGCTTGTGAAGCTGTCATCAGGTTTTCGAGTTTCCTGTATCCGGTGGTGTTTCGAGCTGTTGCAGGCCATGAATAACCAGTCGCTGATCCAGCTTGTCCCGCAATCCTGAAGGGTTACGCAGGCCCATGCGCTCAAGCAGGGACCCGTAACGGCCTTCGTCATCCCGGGCCCGGAGGGCCTGTAACAGGGTTGACAGTTTACCACGGCGAGTGGCCGTTGCGGCCTTGAGCCCCTTAAGGGCTTTCCCCAACGTTAGCTCCTCATCGGTAAAGTCCCTGCCAAACGGGAACGGAGGGAACAGGCTGGCATCTCCCGCTGCCGCAACGGCACGACGGATGGCTTGCGGGGTATTGTTACACCAGTCGGCAGGCAGCTTGAACGCAGGATCCACCTTGCCCGCCTTCTGGGCTTTTTTCAGAAGCTCCTGCTGGAACCGGGAGTCAGCAATGCGGATCAGCCTCAGGAAGACCTGCTCGTCGGACTGCCCTCTCAGATCGGCAATCCCATACTCGGTAATGACGATGTCCCGCAGATGGCGGGGTATGGTGCAATGACCATAATTGAACACGATATTGGACAGTACCTTGCCCTGGGATGATCGGGTGCTGCGCAGCGACAGGATCGAACGTGCGCCCGGCAGCTCGTGAGCCATGGCAACGAAGTTGTACTGGCCACCGACACCACTGACCACACGACCATCCTCAAGACCATCCGATACGCCAGCACCGTTGAGGGTGTACATCATAGCCGAATTGATGAACCGGCCATGAACGCGCTGCGCCGCTTTCAGCTTCTGGTCTCCGAACCGGTGGTCATACAGGTGGTTGATGAAGTTCACGCTGGTCATGCAGATTTTTGCACGCTGCTCGTCGGTCATTTCCCTGAGGTACTGGTAAAACTGCTCGGGACCAACGTAAAAACCGCCGTGCATGGCGATACCGCCAGTCAGCCGTTCCCCGAGGATGAGGGTTTGGATGGCCTGCCGGGCCTCCGGATTGTCCAGATCACCCTCGACCGACTGATCACCAATACGTAAACGGCCGCCCTTGAACTCGACAGCTTCTTTAAAGATGCCGTGCTGGACCAGCCAATGAACATCCTTTGCCCGCAACGGGCTATCAATAAGCTTTTCGCGCCGCAGGACATCGAGGGTTGCGAGAGACACTTCGCTGGGAATATCACCGCGATTGATCAATGTCTGCAGACCGGCGTGATCGTATACCTCGCGGGTAAGGATGCCTTCCTGCATCAGGTACAGGAAACCATCCACCATCATTTCACTACAGCCATAAAGCCCCTCCTCGAAGGGGCCGGTGCCACCGTCCTCGCGAACGACGGGGAAATGCTGATCAACCTGGAGATGGTCAAACACCTGCCGCCAGGCCTTATTGTGACTGTGTCTGAGAATGGCACTGTGGACCAGGGCCGCGCCCAGTGAGCCGATGCCAACCTGGAGCGTACCGCCGTCCTTCAGGAGGGTACTGGCGTAGAATCCGATCAGGTGGTCTTCCGGGCTGACCGACATCTGGGGCGCTGAGAACAGCGGATAGTCTCCCGAAGGCTGATCAAGCAAGACATCGAACCGGTCTGCTTCAATCGCCGCATGATGGCCAAACCAGGGAAGGTTCTGGTTCATCTCGGCCACCAGCGCCACCGGCGTGCCAGCCGCCTCGCGCTCACGGAGCAGGGGAATCAGGTCCAGCGTCAGATCCGGGTTGCAGCTCAGACTGACCTGGCCGGGCTGCCCATGGGCCTCGCCCGGCGACACCATCTGGGCGACGACATTGACACCCACCGCCATCAGATCGCGAACGGCATGAGTATAGTTGGTACACACGTAATGCCGCTGCTGGGAACGATTGTTCAGATAACTGCCGGCTTTGAAGAAAAACTCCGAGACCTGAACATTCTCAGGAAGACGGTTTGCCGATACATCCTTGGCATAGGCCAGTTCAGGAATCCGGCCATAGAGGCGCTCAACAAAAGGCCCCATGAAACGCTTTTCCAGCGAGGAGCCGCCCTTTGGCGCCAGCAGCGACAGTGCCGTAACAATGTGCAGGCTGATTTCCGGATCGTCTTTCGCCCGCTGGTATAGCGCATTAACAAAGCGAACCGGTTTTCCGAGCCCGAGCGGCAAACCGAGAGTAATCTCCTTGCCAACCCGGCGAATCACCTCGTCAACACAGGCGTTCACATCATTTGATAACTGCCCTCTATCACCCGCCATTACCAAGCTCCTTATTGGCTAATCAGCATGTTAACGGAGATGATCACACGAGCATCGGGCACAGACAATGCGCCAGATCATGATTCTGGGGTTTGATGATACTGCCGGGTGCGGGGAATTGCGGGGTTCAGAAGTTCCACTTCAGGTTCAGGCAGGCACCCTCGTTCAGGAGCGCAATGCCATGGTCGGCCTGGGCCGGATCTGACGCATAATGCTTGCCGGAGTGCTTCGAACGGGTGAAGGTAAGGCTCAGCAGGCGGGAACCGATTTCGGCAAACGCATCGGAACTGTCCTCGTCAAAATCACCGGAAACCCGTTCCTGGATTTCGAAAATCTGCTCGCTGGCTGTCTTGCTTTCGACCTGTTCGAAGACGCGCTCGGATGCTTCGGCGCGAACGACGAAAGCAACAAGATTGAGAGCGAGTAACGCAACAAAGATTCGAATAATCATGACACTGCCTGAGACCTTTTTTCCGACACGGGAGTCTACGGATACCTTAGGCTTAAGTCTAATGATTAAGAGCCGGAAAAATGTGAATCTGCACACAAAGACGCCGACTTTTTGTCACGGCATCAGCATCTTTTTGTCAATTTATGATCCCCGATATTTCAGACTGTAACAGCACCCCCGGCCAGCGCCTCTCAGCCGGGGGTTCAAGCCAACCAAGCCGGCGGGCTCAGGGGCAGGGGTAGGTGAATTCCTGATGAATGGCCTCTATCGCTTCCAGTACCTCGGGGCTCAGGGTGACCTTTGCGGACCCTATGTTTTCCCGCAGCTGCTCCATGGATGTTGCTCCGATGATATTGCTGGTCACAAAGCTACGGCTGTTCACGTAAGCCAGCGCCATCTGGACCGGAGACAATCCGTTCTGCCGAGCCAGCTCAACATAGGCCTGGGTGGCATCCATGCCACGACTGCCGGTGTAGCGACTGAAACGCTCATACAGGGTCATTCTGGCTTTTTCAGGCCACTTGCCGCCCAGATATTTGCCGGAGAGCATGCCAAAAGCCAGCGGTGAGTAGGCGAGCAAACCGGCCTGTTCCCGGTGGGCAATTTCCGCCATCCCCACCTCAAATGAACGATTCAGGAGGTTGTAGGGATTCTGGATACTGGCCACTCTCGGCCAGCCTTTCTCGCCGGACAGACGAAGGTACTCCATGGTGCCCCAGGGCGTCTCATTGGACAGTCCGATGTGCCGGACCTTCCCGGACCGAACCAGATCATTCAGCGCTTCGAGTGTTTCCTCGATCGGCGTGAAAGATTCTTCCGGGTTGTGCTCGTAACCGAGCTTGCCGAAAAAGTTCGTGCTGCGATCCGGCCAGTGCACCTGGTACAGATCAATGTAGTCGGTCTGCAGGCGTTTCAGGCTGGCGTCGCAGGCTTCCATAATATGATCCCGGGTCAGGCGCGGACCATTACGCAGGTACTTCAGTCCGTTGCCCGGTCCCGCCACTTTCGACGCAATTACCAGTTCGTTGCGGTTGCCCCTGCTTGCAAGCCAGTTTCCCAGGTAGGTCTCGGTCAGCCCCTGGGTTTCCGCCCGGGGCGGCACAGGGTACATCTCTGCGGCATCAATAAAGTTGATACCCTCGGCGACTGCGTAATCCAGCTGTTCAAATGCTTCCTTTTCGGTGTTCTGCTCCCCCCAGGTCATGGTGCCCAGGCAAATCAGGGTAACGTCGAGATCGGTCTTTCCAAGCTTTCGCGTTTGCATATCGTCTCCGATTCGGTTCGGTTAACGGGTAAAGGGAATGTCACGGGAGTGTCGCATAACTGTCATGCCGGCTTTTCATAGTAGGGGCATGTCAAAGGAAGCACAGGAAACACCGTGACCGAGACCATGCAGGCCAACCGGCGCTCACAACACATTACCATTGTTTCGGAGACTTTTCCGCCGGAAATCAATGGCGTGGCAAACACGCTCAGGCAGCTTTGCCAGGGGCTGATGCAACGTGGGCACCGGGTAACGGTTATACGGCCGCGACAGCAGCATGAGCGCAAAGGCCACTTTGCCAGTGCTGGCGAGGCACTCTTCTCCCGTGAACATGTGGTGACCGGATTGCCGCTACCCGGGTACGCGGACCTGCGCTTTGGCCTGGCCCGCACCAGCCACCTGAAAAAGCTCCTGACCACTGACCGCCCCGATGCCGTCTACGTTGCCACTCAGGGCCCGTTGGGCGTTGCGGCGACCACAGCCGCAAGGCAGATAGGGATTCCGGTCAGCTCGGGCTTCCACACAAATTTTCACAGTTACAGCCGTTATTATGGCGTCGGCATGCTGGAGAGGCTGCTGTGCCTCTACGGTCGATGGTTCCACAACCGCACGGCCATCACCCTGGTGCCGACTCGAAAAATGCAGCAGACAACCCGCGCCATGGGTATTCCGGCGACCGGCCTCTGGAGTCGGGGCGTGGACTGTCATCGCTTTACTCCCCACAAGCGAGACAGCGCACTGCGGGAATCCTGGGGCTTGCAGGCCAATGACCGCGCCATTCTCTATGTCGGCCGGCTGGCACCGGAAAAGAACCTTCGGATGGCGGTTGCCTGCTTCGAACGTATTCGCGGCCTTCACCCCCAGGCCAGGTTCATACTGGTTGGCGACGGCCCGCTACGGCGCCAGCTGGCTGAACGCCACCCAGATTACGTGTTCTGCGGCACCCGCCGGGGCGACGACCTGGCACGCCATTTCGCCTCAGGCGACCTCTTCCTGTTTCCGAGCAAAACCGACACCTTCGGCAACGTGGTGCTGGAGGCAATGGCCAGCGGACTGGGCGTCGTCAGCTTTGACGACGCCGCCGCAGCCGAACACATACGCCACGAAGAAAACGGCATGAAGGTGCCTCTGGACGAGGATGAAGCATACGTCGACAGCGCTCTCCGCCTGGCCGATCAACCAACCTTGCTGAACCGGATCAGGGCCCAGGCAAGGCTGGACGCTCTGGAACAGAACTGGAACTCGCAGATCGAACAATTTGAACAACTGGTTTTCAACCAAACCGCAAAGGCCGGATACCATGCCATCAACAAGCAAAGCATCTCGCTTCTTTGAACTGGCAGACCAGCGGGAAGTCGCTTTCTGCCAGTCTATTAACCGCGCTGTTCAGTTCCGGCCCGCCCTCGGGTATTTCCGACTGGTCAGCCGACTCGGCGACGGCTGGTTCTGGTACGCACTGATTCTGTTCATCCCCTTTCTCCGACCGGAATCCGGGCCAGGGCTGGCACTGCTTATGGCGTTGACCGGCCTCACCTGCACCCTCAGTTACAAGTTACTGAAGCGCTGGCTCATCCGTGAACGTCCATTTATATCCTTTCCCGCCATCAACTGCGGCACACCGCCCCTGGACCGCTACAGCTTCCCGTCCGGCCACACGCTGCACGCTGCCTGCTTTCAGGTCATGCTGACCGTGGCGGAACCGGCGCTGGCTCTCATCGTGCTTCCGTTTACGTTGAGTGTGGCGGCATCGAGGGTGGTGCTCGGCCTGCACTACCCCAGCGATGTCGCTGCCGGCGCCCTGATCGGTGGCCTGATGGGTTACGCGGCCATGAGCTGGCTGCACTTCTAATCGAACAGACGCAACTGGGTAACCGGCGCATCATCATTGCGGAAACGCACACCAAGACCCAGCAGCCGCACCGGCCGCTCCCGGTTAGTGACCAGCTCAGCCAGCAGTGGCAGATAATCATCCAGAGCCGGCTCTTTGACCTGCTCACGAACCCGCTCAAGGGTATGGGTTGAAAAATCACTGTAGCGGATCTTGATGAAGAGTTTGTGGATCGGTTTTCGGCGGGCCTTGCGCGACAGGCGAAGGTTGAGATCCGCAACCAGTGAGGCCATGACGGTCTGGCAGGCGGCCATATCTGGCAAATCCTGGGAAAACGTTCGTTCCACGCTTACCGACTTGGCAATCCGCGATACCACCACCGCCCGCTCATCCCGGCCGTGGGCCATCTCGTGGAGTCGATAGCCCTGCTTGCCGAACCGATCAATCAATACATCGGGCCCGAGCGCCTGCATGTCGCCGCAGGTCTTGACCCCCAGAGCATGCAGTTTCGAGGCGGTCACCTGCCCCACTCCGAACAGTTTTTCGACAGGCAACGCCTGCACGAAACTCCCAACGTCCTCAGGGCGAATCACGAACAGCCCGTCCGGCTTTTCCCAGTCACTGGCAATCTTTGCGAGAAATTTATTGGGCGCCACGCCGGCGGAAATAGTGATACCGACTTCCTGGCGCACCCTCTCCCGAAGGTGGCGAGCCATAAGCGTGGCACTGCCCTTGTGATCGGTCACATCGGAGACGTCCAGAAAGGCCTCGTCCAGAGAGAGCGGTTCCACCAGGTCTGTCAGTTCCCGCAGGATAGCCATCACCTGCTGTGAGACCGCCCGATACCGGCCCATATCTGTTGGCACCGTCACCAGCCCCGGGCAGAGCCGTCGCGCTTCGCTGCCGGGCATCGCCGACCGCACACCGTACGCCCGGGCCTTGTAATTGCAGGTAGTCACCACGCCCCGACCGCCATCGCCACCCACCGCCAGCGGCACATCCCGTAGGCTGGGATCGTCCCGCATCTCCACGGCCGCGTAGAAGCAGTCACAATCCACATGGATGATCTTGCGTTGTGGCATAATCAGAGGGCTCGCGTCGACTTTCTGTACATTTATACAGCCTTGTATCTTAAGCTAACATGCAGAGAATGTCAGGAACCCCAACAACCGGCGCATCAACCATTGCGAGGCCACCATGAGCAACCCGATTCCTGAAGCAGAACGCACCGAAATTGAAGCCGCAGCTTTTCGTCGCCTGGTCAAACACCTGCGTGACAACACCGATGTGCAGAACATTGACCTGATGAACCTGGCGGGTTTCTGCCGCAACTGCCTGTCCAAGTGGTACCGGGCAGAGGCGGATGAGCGGGGTTTCGAGATTTCTGACCCGCAGGCCCGTGAGGAAATCTACGGCATGCCCTATGAGGACTGGAAGGCGCTCCATCAAACAGGTCCCAAGCAGGAACACAAATAATGAGCGTCAACGATGCCGTAAGGATTCACCTGGCATCCCTGGACGCTGGCCACGCCAGCTTCAAAGACTCCCTGGCGCTGATCGAAGAGCATTTTGAGTACCAGCCCTGCGGCTTCCGCAACGGCCCGCTGGTAAACGCGGAGGGCGAGAACGCCGGGTCCTGCCGGATCTTTGGCCTTGGCCAGTACTGCAACCTGAGCGAAGTGGACACGCTCAAACTGTTTGCCGAACACTATCAGCAGGTTCTGGACGACCCGACCGGCGAGAGCCATGGCAACATCCGCCAGTTTATCAGCACCGGATGGTCAGGCATCCGATTCGAAGGCGTGCCACTCCGGCAGCGCCCCAACCCAACCGACAACATGACCAGGGAAGAGACGCCTTCATGAGCGATACCGCCACCTCCGGGGTAAAACAGGGTTTTCAGCTAAAAAGCGCCAGCGTGTCCATGACAGCCCTGGAGCTCTATTATTTTGACGACAGCGAATTTGAAGAAGTACTGCGAGACAAGATCAGCCAGGCCCCCGGGTTCTTCAAGGATATTCCGCTGATCATCAGTTTGGAGAAATACCAGGGACTGGACAGTGAACTGGATTTCTTCAAGATCATCGGCACCTGCCGGCGTAACCACATCCATGTGATTGGCGTTCGCGGTGGCACCGACGACCAGCGCCGTCTGGCCCGGGGGGCTGCTCTGGCACTGCTGCCCGGCAACGGTCAGCGGGATCGCACCCATGAAGCCGAACAGGCGGCCGCGGACGAAGCGGAAGCGGCAGTTGTTGCAGCCTCGACAAGCGCTGCCGGTGACCCACCTCCGGCCAAAATCATCTCCCAGCCGGTCCGCTCCGGCCAACAGATCCACGCACCGGAAGGTGACCTGGTTATCCTGGCACCGGTGCAGGCCGGTGCCGAAGTGCTCGCGGCGGGCAACATCCATGTTTACGGCCCGCTTCGGGGCCGGGCACTGGCCGGCATCCATGGCGCAGAATCCGCACGGGTTTTCTGTCAATCGCTGGAAGCGGAGCTTGTGTCCATCGCGGGACACTATAAAATCTCCGAAGATCTTCAGGACAATGGCTGGAAAAGCGCTGTGCAAATCCAGCTCAGGGACGACCTGCTGGTGGTAACGCCACTGGACAAGGCCTGATTTTGGAGCTGAACACAATAACTTGACCGGATAATTCGGCAGACACGACGAATCCACCGAGAAACAGGAACAGAACCTTGGCTAGAATTATTGTCGTTACCTCAGGAAAGGGCGGCGTTGGCAAAACCACCACCAGCGCCTCGATCAGCACCGGCCTTGCCAAGCGAGGCCACAAGACAGTAGTCATCGATTTTGACGTGGGCCTGCGCAACCTGGACCTGATCATGAACTGCGAGCGTCGCGTGGTGTACGACTTCGTAAACGTGATCCAGGGCGAAGCCTCCCTGAACCAGGCGCTGATCCGCGACAAGCGGGTCGATACCCTGTACATCCTTCCGGCCTCCCAGACCCGGGAAAAGGAAGCACTGACCAAAGATGGCGTCGAGAAGGTCATCAACGAGCTTTCCGAGACCTTCGATTACATCGTCTGCGACTCCCCCGCTGGCATTGAGCATGGCGCGCTGATGGCGCTGTATTACGCTGATGAGGCGATTGTGGTTACCAATCCCGAAGTATCTTCGGTGCGGGATTCCGACCGCATTCTGGGCATTCTGCAGAGCAAATCCCGTCGAGCCGAAATGGGGCAGGATCCGGTCAAGGAACACCTGCTCCTGACCCGTTACAACCCGTCCCGTGTCGAAAAGGGCGAGATGCTGTCCGTGGCGGACGTAGAGGAAATCCTCGCGATCCCTCTGCTGGGCGTCATTCCGGAAAGCCAGATTGTTCTGAACGCTTCAAACCAGGGTTTGCCGGTTATCCTCGAAGAGGACAGCGATGCCGGCCAGGCCTACGATGATGCGGTTGCACGCCTTCTGGGAGAGGAACGGGAACACCGTTTCATGACGTCCCAGAAGAAGGGTTTCTTCTCACGGATGTTCAAGGGGGGCTAAGGGATGAGTTTCCTCGATTACTTCAAGGGTAAAAAGAAGAACACCGCCAGCGTGGCCAAAGAGCGCCTCCAGATTATCGTGGCTCACGAGCGGGGCCAGCGTGATCAGCCGGACTACCTGCCCCAACTGCAGCAGGAGCTGCTGGAAGTCATTCGCAAGTACGTTCAGATCAGCGACGACATGGTTCAGGTTGAGGTAGACCGCAACGAGAGCTGCTCGGTACTGGAGCTGAACGTCACGCTACCGGAGCGATAACCCGCTTTATCTGGCCTGTCCCGGGTGGGACAGGCCATTTCTTACCACCTCGCAAAGTGGTCTTCCATCAGGCCCCGCAGACCTTTAACCTCAATTTTTCCGCCAGCCTCATCCGTCACCGTTCCACTGAACGAGCCCACGTACTGCCGGAAGTTGGATGCCAGTACCCAGGCGTCCAGTTTTTCCTTGCGCACACCAGCGGGGACAAAGTGCAGATCGACCCGACCATCCTCCGTGCTCACATGCCAGTCGCCGCCTGGTTGATAGCGATCAAAACGGAACCTTGCCGCGCCCAGTTTGTGGCAGACACCATCCAGCCAGAGCGCATTTTCTGTCATTCCCGTCTCATTGACCCCTGCGGCAAGGTTCAACCCCACGGACCGGCCATCCGCAAGCTGGCCAGCCAGGCAGGCCCAGTTCCAGGCTGTTTCTCGGCGCATGAAGCCACAGCTCCAATCGATGGATCCCCGAGTCTGCTCGTCGCAGCGCCAGATACGATGATCCCAGCGCACTTCCCCTTCCACCGGCAAGCCTGCCGACTTGCGGGTAAATACCCAGCCATTGTAGCCGGCCGGGCATACCAGCCGGAGCGGGTCCCGATCCTCTGAAAGCGTCAGTTCAATACGGATACCTCCCGGGGCCGAGACCGTAATTGTCCGGCCATCCGCGGAAGGCGCAATTCGCACGGCTACGTCGCCCTTGCTGAACCTTGTCACCCCTTCCTCTGGCCGGGGCTCAATGCAGGTTTGCCGGGCCAATGGCTGAAGGAAAGACTGCTCCAACATCTGGCCAGTCTCGAAGTCATAGAGATAGAAGAATCCGCTGCCCAGCAGTTTCAGATCCACCACCGCCAGACCAAACACCCAACCCGGGCCCATGGCGCTGACAAACTGGAACTGGTTGAACCGCCAGCGTCTTGCCAGCTTTGAACGCGGGCGGTCCATCACCGTACGCAGGTCATAGTCCAGATAGTTGATATCTTCTACCGGTTCATCCAACAGTCCCGGAATCACCTGCCCTTTGCCGTTGATAAGTTTCTTAATGGTCATAGTCGTCGTCAGATCGGGCCAATTTCGGTTACCAAATCAACAGGTCGCTACCTGGTTCACAATCCACTGTTTCCGTGGCCATGCCGGCAAAAGCCCCATGCTAGACTCGGCCCACCATCTGCAAGGAAGTGTACCCTATGAGAAAGAGCATAGCCCATGGCATTACGGGCTGGGCCTCGGTGCTCAGTGGGCTGGTCTGTGCGTTGCTGGTGTTTGCCGTTGCCGCCAGTGCCCGTGCTGAACTGCCCAGTGAAAGCGACGAGGCGTGGACGCTACGCAAGGAAGCCGATCACATCCGGGTCTATACCATCGAGCAGCCAGGCTCCAGCTTCAAGGCCTTCAAGGCCGTGGCGGTGCTCGACGCGCCTATCGAAAACCTGATGGCTGTGATGGCCAACCCCGGTTCCTGCATCGAGTGGGTGCACAACTGCACGGAATCCCATGGGTTTGGCAATGGCGTGTTTCACGATCGCTTTGCCTATTCCGTGAATGACATGCCCTGGCCGGTTACTGACCGCGACTATGTCCTGCGCATACGCACACGGGGTGATCAGGCCTCCGGTGAGATCGTCATGGATCTGAACGCCATGCCCGATCAGCGGGCGGAAAACAGCAGCCGGGTGAGAGTCGATCGCTCGGACACCCTGTACCGGTTCACACCAGAGGGGGAGAGCACCCGGATGGTGTGGGTCCAGCACACGGACCCCAACGGAGCGCTACCCGGCTGGCTGGTGAACTCCCTGCTGGTGGATATTCCCGTGAGGTCGATGAAAGCGCTGGAACGCGTTGCCAACAGTAAAAAGTACCAGGGGTACCAACTGGTTTATGACGAGCAGGGCCAACTGACCGGCCTTCGCATGAACAAACCCTGAGTCCCGGCGCACAGTAAGGGATGACGCGCGGAGTATCACGCGCTAAGCTTTATGAAAGGACTCTAGAAGGCAGCCCAGATCAATGACCGTTCTCGCCTACGAGATCATGACACCCAGCATCAAGGCCGTCCCGCAATCCTGGACCATGGACCGGTTGGCCCGCTTCCTCACCGACAACGAGATAACCGGCAGCCCCGTCACCGATGACGACGGCGAAATTGTCGGCATTGCCACTCTTAAAGACATCACCGAATTCCGTTGGAACGCCACGCGCTCCGATGCCGACCGGCATCTGACTCCCGAAGAACGGGAGGAAGCCCGACGCCTGCGAATGGTGATCTTTGAGGAAATGGGCAAGGTGCCGGTAGAAGTCCGGGACATCATGACCCCCATTGTTTTATCGGTTGACGAGAAGACGCCGGTGCGCGACATTGCGAATATCATGATGCGCGATCACCTGCACCGGATCTTTGTCACGAATGATTCAAAAATTACCGGCATCATAACGACTTACGATATGCTGAAAGTGATCTCGGATGAGGAACTCACGCAACGCTGCGCCGATAACGACTGAGCCACCAGAGAGGTAGCGCCACTTATGCCCAGAGCACCGCAAGCTCGCCGAAAGATGTACGTCCTCGACACCAACGTCCTGATCCACGACCCGAACGCCCTCCTCAACTTTGAAGAACACGATGTCATCATCCCGATGACGGTCCTCGAAGAACTCGACAGCCTCAAATCCGGCAAGCAAGCCGTGGCCGCTGACTGCCGTCAGGCCATCCGCAACATCGATAAGTTGCTGGGCGATGCCAGCCCGAAGGTGATCGAGAAAGGTGTTCCCATCGTGCGTGGCAAGAAGGCCGAACCCCTGGGCACTCTTTCGATCCTGATGAGCACCGGTGACAGTGGCAACCATTCGCTGCCAGAGCATCTGAACGACAACAAGATCATCAACACCCTGGCTGCTCTCCAGAACCGCCACAAGTCCCGGGACATTATCCTGGTGTCGAAAGACATTAACATGCGCCTCAAGGCAAGGGGCTTCGGCGTCGAAGCTCAGGACTACCACAACGACCAGTTGCTCGATGACATTGATCTTCTGCCCAAGGGCTACCGGGAATTCCCCAACTCCTTCTGGGACACCATCGAGAAAGTGGAGACTGTTCAGCGGGAGGGTTCGACCGAACATATCCTCAAGCGGGAAGGCGAGCTGGCGAAGCTGAACATCAATGAATTCGTCATCGATCAAATGGGCTTCGTCGGCAAGGTGGTGGACCTCTCCGACGACCAGTTGATCATCAAGGACCTGCACCAACACGACCTGATGAACGAGGAAGTCTGGGGCCTGGTTCCCCGGGACATCTATCAGGCCATGGCGCTGAACCTGCTCCTGGACCCGGACATCCACCTGGTCAACCTCACCGGCTCCGCCGGCTCGGGCAAAACCATCCTGGCGCTGGCTGCGTGTATCGAGATGACCGTGGCCAGCAAGCTCTACAAGCGCATTATTGCCACCCGCTCCACCCAGGGCCTCGACGAGGACATCGGGTTCCTGCCCGGCACTGAAGCCGAGAAAATGGAGCCCTGGCTGGGCGCCATCGTCGACAACCTGGAAGCACTCCATGAAGACGATGAGAACATGACGGCGAGCGTTGACTACATCCTCAGCAAAGTGCCCCTGCACTTCAAATCCATGAATTACATCCGGGGCCGCAGCTTCCAGCACAGTCTGATCATTATCGATGAATCACAGAACCTGACGCCCCATCAGATCAAGACCATCATTACCCGGGCCGGCAACGGGTCAAAGGTGATCTGCCTCGGCAACCTTGCGCAGATCGATACCCCCTACCTGAGTGCCCTGAGTTCGGGCCTCACCTACATGACCGAACGATTCAAGCGCTTTCGACATGGCGCCCACATCCACCTGCAGGGTGTTCCCCGGTCGCTACTGGCAGAATTTGCCGAAGCCAATCTCTGACATTGGCGAGCATTTAAAGAACGAAAAAAAGGGGCAGAACCCGAGTTCTGCCCCTTTCTCACTTAATCAGTAATGCCTACACCCGATACCGACTGACCTGCTCTGACATCTCGGACGCCAGGTTCTTCAGCCGTTGAGTTGCATCTCCGGCCCGACGGGTTCCCTGCGCCGTCTGTTCGGTAATCGCGACGATCTCATGCACGTTCTGATTAATGGTCTCGGAAACGCTGGTCTGCTCTTCGGCTGCGCTGGCAATCTGTGTATTCATGTCCGTGATCGTTGCCACAGCCTGACCAATGCGCTGCAGCGCATCGTTGACCTGCCGGGTTTCTTCCACGGTCGCTTCGCTGCGCTCACTGATGGAAGCAATTACCTTGACCGCATTCCCTGCCCCAGACTGAAGCCGCTCAATCATATCCTGGATTTCCTGGGTGCTCTGCTGGGTCCGGCGAGCCAGCGTTCGAACTTCGTCAGCCACCACGGCAAAACCCCGACCGGCCTCGCCGGCCCGTGCCGCTTCGATCGCAGCGTTGAGGGCCAACAGGTTGGTCTGATCAGCAATTTCGCGAATGACCTCCAGGACGCTATCAATCCGGCGAGAGTCAGTGCCAAGCTGCTCGATAACCCGAACGCCCTCTCCCACCTGCTCGGAGAGCCCGCCAATAACTTCGGTAGCCTGATGTACCAGGCCCTGGGCATCGCAAACCTGTCCATTGGCATGATCGGCGGCCGTGGAGGCTTCACTCGCGTTGCTCGCAACCTCCTGGGCAGCTGCGGTCATTTCGTTCATCGCCGTTGCCACCTGATCACTCTCGGATTTCTGTCGCTCGACGCCCTGCTCGGCTTCAGTCATGACCTGGTTCAAATCAGCCGTGGCCTCGTTCAGCGTGCGGGTAGACGACAGCACGCGTTCAACCAGTCCGTGCACCTGGTCGGCGAAACTGTTAAAGGCAGTCGCCAACTGTCCAAGCTCATCCTTGCCGGAAACGTCAAGACGACGGGTCAGGTCGCCATCGCCGCTGGCGATGTCATTCATTGCCGACACGGCCGATTTCAGGGGCCGAATGATGCTGCGGACCACGATCAGGGCAAGCAGGACGATCAGCGCCAATGCGACAAGTGAGGTGCTGACTGAGCCTATCACGGCGTCCTCGAGTGAAGTCCCCACCTGGCTTTCCATCGCCGCTACCTGGGCCTCAAGGCCGTCAATCCAGAAGCCGGTGCCGATCATCACACCCCACTTGGGCAGCATTTCCGCATAGCCCAGCTTGGGCGCTACTTGTCCGGTTTCGCTGTTTTTCCAACCATAAGGCACATAACCGCCGCCATTGCGCGCCGCCTTTACCAGCTCACGAATCAGGAAGGTTCCGTTGGGATCCTGGAAGTCCCAGAGATTTTTGCCTTCCAGAGACTGGTTGACGCCGTGCATCACATTGACACCCCGGGTGTCATACGCAAAAAAATAACCGGTGCTTCCCGAATCGTTAAAACGAAGCTGTCGCAGGATCTCCCACGCTTTCTCGCGCACCTCCGGATCGTCTGCGGACCCAGGCTGATTATAGAGATGCTCGATGGAAGACTTTGCAACGGCCAGATAATTCTGCAGTTCCTGGCGTTTACTCTCTTCCATATCGGAGGAGAAACCGGCAACGGCCTCTTCGCCAATAGCACTGGCCTGGTTAAGGTTGTAACTGGTCAGGAATGCCGTGAGCACAATCACCGGCACCAGGGCCAGCAACAGTACCCGTGTCTGGATGGTCAGGTTTTTCATGACTGGTAGTCTTTTTGGTTAAGTGATCAATTCGCCGGGCGATCCGGCATGGAAAAAGTCGCAAAGACTACGCAAAAACCGGGGGCAATATCATTGATGATACTGCGTAGTTTGTTTCCAGCCTGTAACCATGCCGGTAAATTTTTGTTGCTCATCAATCCTTGAACTGGGCTTTGTCCAACCCATGCTTGCGCATCTTGTCGTACAGGGTTTTCCGGGCAATACCGAGCTGGACCATGGTGTCCTTGATGCTGCCATGACTGGCATTCAGGGCGCTGATAATGGCAGAACGCTCGAAACCGTCCATCATTTCGGCGAGCGTCTGTCGACCCGCCACATTGGCCGTATCCGCAGGTTCGTTCTCATCCAGCGCTGCCGGCCCCAGCAGGACATAACGTTCAGCCAGGTTCCGAAGTTCGCGAACGTTGCCGGGCCATGAATGTTGCATCAGCCGGGCTGCCTGACCAGCATCAAGCGGTATGCTCTCCCGATCGTAACGGGCCGCGGCAATCAGCACGAAATGATGGAACAGCAGCGGGATGTCCTCTTTCCGCTCTCTCAACGGCGGGATGTCAACTTTGACCACATTCAGCCGGTAATAGAGATCAGGCCGGAATTCGCCGTCGTCACTGAGTTTTTTCAAATCTGCCTTGGTGGCGGCAATGATCCGGACATCCACCTCCTGAACCTGATTGCTGCCCAGACGCTCGACCCGTTGTTCTTCCAGCACCCGCAGGAGTTTCACCTGCAAGGGCACGGGCATACTCTCAACCTCATCCAGGAACAGGGTGCCCTTGTGGGCGTGCTCGATCTTGCCGATACGGCGCTTTTCAGCCCCGGTGAACGCCCCGGCCTCATGGCCAAACAACTCGCTTTCAATCAGGTTCTCGGGCACCGCGCCGCAGTTGATTGCTACAAAGTTGTGGGCACTGCGTCCACTGTTCTCATGAATGTATCGGGCCAGCGCATCCTTCCCGGACCCAGTTTCCCCGTGCAGAAGAATATTGGCCGAAATATCGAGGATGGGATCAACGGTCGCCATGACCTTTTGCATCAACGGCGAATCCCCCAACATTCGTGGACCGGGTCTGGCCAGGTGTCGCAGCTGTGCTTTCAGTCGACGGTTCTCGAGGGCCAGATGCCGTTTTTCCAGGGCATGACGGAGCAGTTCAATCAGTTCATCATGATCAAACGGCTTCTCGATAAAGTCGTAAGCGCCCTGCTGCATGGCTGTTACTGCCGTGCTTATGTCGCCCTGCCCGGTAAGAATGATCACGGGAATGGTGTTATCGATAGCTCGAAGCCGGTCCAGCAACTCCAGGCCGGTCATCTCCGGCATGTTGTAGTCGCAGAGAACCACGCCGTCGTAGTCGGCGTTGATATGTCCCAGCGCCGATGGCGCATCTTCGAAGCAGCTGACCGGCAACTCCTCCAGGGTCAGTGTCTGGGCAATAGCCTGGCGGATGTGTGGATCGTCGTCCACAAAGATTACCGAGGGTTCTGTCATTCCATGGCCTCCCGCTTCTTGAGGGTTACGACGAATTCTGCGCCCGGCCCATCCCGGCGGTTACGACCGGTCAGGCTGCCACCCAGCGCATCCACAATCTGGCGCGATATGGAAAGCCCAAGACCCAGTCCCTGCTTGACCGATTTGGTGGTAAAAAAGGGCTCGAAAATCTGTTCGGTGTCGCCCTGCAATCCGGGCCCGTTATCGCGCACCAGGCATTTCCAGTGCTGCTCGGTTTCTTCTATATCAATCCGGATTTCCGGCCGTGCACCGCCCTCTACCGCCTGAACCGCGTTCGCCATCAGGTTAACCATAACCTGCTCTATCCGGATCAGGTCACCGTGGCACATCACCGGCGAGTCCGGACGGTGCCACTGGATATCGATTTCCGAGCTCGATTGCTGGGCAACGATAATTTTCAGGGATGCGTCAATCGGTTGCCGGAGATCCACCACCGCTGGCGGGCCTTCGGATTTGCGCGCAAAAACCTTGAACTGCCGGGTCAGCTCCGCCATCTTGTCACACAGCAGGATGATTTCTGACAGGTTAGCATCCACCATCTCCCCGGCACCTTTCTCAAGGAAGCGGCGGCTGTTTCGGGCATAGGTCTGAATGGCCGTCAGAGGCTGGTTCATTTCATGGTTGAGGCCCGCGGACATCTGACCCAGCACCGCCAGTTTTGCAGCCTGGATCAGCTCCTGCTGTGTTTCCCGCAGCTCGGTTTGGGTGCGTTCTCGCTCCCGGATCTCCTCCACCAGTTTGCGATTGGAGTTCTCCAGGTCTGCGGTTCGCTCGGCCACGCTTCGCTCCAGCTGCTCGCCCCGAAGAGCCAGTTCAGCCTCGCGCCGGTAGCGCTCGCGCAGGTACAGCCAGGTCAACAGGCCACCAAAGAACAGCGCTGCCCCACCGACCGCAAAACCCAACCGGGTCCAGACGACCGAGCGAGTGCTCACCATGACTTGAAGCGTCCAGTCCATCCTTGGCAGAGGCGTGCTTACGCTCAGATATTCCCGGGGTTTGCCACTGTCCTGGATACGGACCGTTGCTGACTGCTCGAGAAGCCCCCATGGGGTTCCCAACGTTTTCAGTGCCATTGGCGTCAAATCACGGCCTGGATAACGCCGGCGGGAATACTCGTCGGGCACGGCATCGGCCATCCCCGAGAAATTGCGGTAAAGCCAGTCCTGCCTGCTCGCGAGAAAACTGATGCCATTATGATCAAGCACGACCATCTCCGCCTCTCGCAAGCCAGTAGGGCGATCCCATTGGGATTCCAGTTCGTGAACCAGAACCTTCACGGCGACCACCCCGATAATCTGGCCGCCCTCGTCCCGAACCGGATGCGAGAAATACAGACCCCGAACGCCAGACATCAGGCCGAGGGCGAAATAGATCGCCGAATCGCCCGACTCCATCGCCTCATAGAAATACGGCCGGAAATTGAAATTCCGCCCGACAAAACTGTCTGGCTGCAGGTAGTTGTTGGCTGCGATCGTCAGGCCGCGAGCATCCATCAGGTAGACATCCGAACTGCCTACGATAGTGGCCATGCGCTGCATCTGTTCATTGGCCGAGAGAATAGCAGAGGGATTGTCAGGCGCCTCCAGCGCCCGCTGCAGTAACGGATGCTCGGCCATCAGCTCGGGCACCGGGAGATATCGGTTCAGTTCGTTGGCCACCAACTGGCGATACCGGAAGGACTCCTCCAGGCTCTCCTGCTCCACCTGCCGGTATCCAACCCAGCCACCGAGCAGCCAGGCGGCCACCAGGGTCGCCACGAAAAGGAGAAAAACGCCAATACGGTAAGGCATAGGGTCCGGTTCCCGAAAAACCGCGGAAAGCCGCTAGAGTATAGCCAGGCCGGGTGCAGAACAACCGTGCGATGCTTCCATGGCACGGTTGTTCTGACCCAGACAGCAAGCCCCCGTTACAGGGCGCCAGCTGTGGCAAGGCGAGTTTTACGCTGCTTCTGGATGACGAACGCCAGGACCGCCAGGGCAATACCGGTGAGATCCGTCCAGAGCCCTCCCTCGATCATCAGCAACGCGGCCGCAATCAGCAGGAGTCGCGTTATCCAGGACGCGGAAATGCTCGCAAACCAACCGAGCACGCCGCCAGAAAGCATGTAAACGCCAAAGGTTGCGGTTACCAGCGCCCTCGCGATCTCGAACCAGCCGGCTTCCATCAACAACGCGCCGTTGTAGAAGAACATGAAAGGCACGATGAAGGCTGCGATGCCAATCCGGAACGAGGCCACGGAGGTTTCCATGGCGTTGGCGCCCGATATGCCTGCAGCGGCATAGGAGGCCAGCGCAACCGGCGGTGTGATCGCGGAAACTACAGCGAAGTAGAACACGAAGAAGTGCGCCGTCAGCGGTTCAATACCCAACTGGACAAGGCCGGGCGCGACCACTGAGGCAGCTACCGCATAGGCCGCCGTGGTCGGCATCCCCATACCCAGTAGAATGGAAATGAACATGGCGAAGATCAGCGCCAGCAACTGGCTCGTGGCCGCAACGTCCAGCAACAGCACAGAGAAGCGCGCGCCCACTCCCGTCAGCGAAATCACGCCCACGATTACCCCGGCCGCTGCGCACACCACGATAATCTGGATCGCCATATAGGAAGCAATTTCCAGTGCCTGAAGGATATGCCGCAGACCCATCTTGTTGGGTGACAGCCAGCTCACGACCGCGGCAGAAACGGTCGCCAGGGTGCCGGCCCGGATCACCGAATAGCCCATGAACAAGGCGACAATCAGGATTATGATCGGCACGAACAGATAGCACTGCTTCATCATGGTTCTAAGCTTTGGCAGCTCGTCTTCACGCATGCCGCGCATGCCGGTCTTGGCGGCTTCAAAATCCACCATGAAGTAGACCGAGGCAAAATACAGGATCGCCGGAATGATCGCCGCGATGGCTATCTCGGTGTAGGGAATGCCGGTAATCTCCGCCATGATAAAGGCGCCGGCGCCCATGATCGGCGGCATGATCTGACCACCGGTGGACGCGGCCGCCTCGACAGCGCCTGCGGATTGCTTGCTGTAGCCCACCTTCTTCATCAATGGAATCGTCAGGGAGCCGGTGGATACCACGTTGCCGGCACTGGTGCCGTTGATCATACCCATCAGGCCCGATGCAAAGATCGATACCTTGGCCGGGCCACCCCGGGAACGGCCGGCCGCCGCAAAGGCAAAGTTCACGAAGTAGTCACCCACCTTCGAGGACTGCAGGAAGGCGGCAAAAATGATGAACAGAATGATGTATGTCGAAGACACCGCCGTGGTCGGCCCAAGGATTCCGGCATCGGTATACACCTGACTGAAGAAACGCTGAACCGAAAGCCCCGGGTAACCGAGGAAACCTGGCAGGTAGGGTCCTGCGAAAACATAGGCCAGAAACACCAGACCGATGATCACCAGTGCCATCCCCGCCACGCGCCGGGTAAGTTCCATGATCAGGGCCGTGCCGGCAATGGCTGCAAACGAGATACCCACCGGCGCAAAGGAGGTGCCGGTCGACATCCGCATGGACGTGTTATAAACCACCAGGAAATAGGCGGCCACGGCCAGCGAGCAGACTATCAACACCAGGTCGGGCACACTGAATACCGATCGCTCGCGCTGATGAAACCAGCTCATGACAATGCCAACACCGGTCGCCGCCAGCAGCGGCCAGCCAAAGTGCCACACCTCCAGTTCGACCGGAATCCGCATGGCGCCGTTCTGAACCATCTGCCAGAACGAAAATGTCTGATACAACACATAGAGAGCCGGCAGCATGGCACCGGCACTGATCCAGGTTGTCCACCGGTGGCGTGCGCCGCCCTCTTCCGATGACACAAACCGGGCGCCGGCAAACAGAACGAAACCCAGCACCAGGGCACCGGCAATGTGCACAATCCGGAACGACCAGGTTTCCAGGGGCGCTATGTTCAGGGAATACAGGTGAAAGGCTGAATAGGCTATCGCCAGCAGCGCGACGAATTTCAGCAGGCCGCCTTCGAAAAGCCGGCGGTTGGCTTCGACCGGTTCCTCGTCCACGTTGTGCGCGAGTACATGGTCTTCGCCCACTTCAATGTCCGGAAGGTCTTTGGAATCTTGTTCGGTAGTCATGACACACCCTGCTTGCAGGCAAATCGGAGCCAGAACTCGGCTGGCCATACATTGCAGGAGGCTGCAGGGCAGCCTCCTGCTCGAGCACTGTTACTTGATCTGGCTGTCTTCGATCGGGTAACCATTCTCGTTGAACCAACGCGCAGCGCCCGGGTGCCAGGGCAGGACGTTGTTCTTTGTGTAGTTCTCGGGTACCGAGTTACGGGCCGCCTTGTGAATGGAGACCATCTTGTCGTTGTTCTCCATGGTCAGCTTGGTGATTTCATACACGAAGCTTTCAGATACATCACAGTTGACCATCGCGAAGTTCCACATGGATACCACGCGGGAAGGCGCATCCAGGGACTGGTAGGTGGACGCCGGAATGATGAACTCGGACACCGGGAAGTTGCTGATAATGGTCTCGGCCTCGGCATCGTTCATGCCGATGATGTTCACGTCGGTTTGCACTTCCAGCTGGCTGACCGCAGGAATGGGAATACCGGCGGCGAAGGCAACCACATCAATCAGGCCATCCTGAAGCTGACCGCCCAGATCAGACCAGCTGCCGTTGCGGCGTTCGAAGTTCACACCCAGGGTCTCCATCATGCGCGGAAAGTAGGTGTCCGAGGTGGAGCCCGCCGGACCAAAACCGATAGTAGCGCCATCAGGGATGTCGGCGATGGAAGTAATGCCAGAGCTGGAGAGTGCGGTCACCGAGAACGGTGTTTCGTACATCGGGAACATGGCGCAGACGTTGTCCATCTTCATGCCCGGCGCAAGCGGGCTGTTACCGTCCATGGATTCCCGAGCCGGGCCCATGGTGGTCAGGCCAAACTTCAGGTCGCCGGTGTGCACCAGCGCCATATTCTGAACCGGTCCGCCGGTGATCTCGGCACCACCGGAAACGCCCAGGTTTTCAGCCACAAAGTTCGCCCAACCGGAACCGTAGGCAAAATAGGTTCCACCCTGACTGGCGGTACCAACGGTGAAGTTGCTCGGCCAGTCCGAACGATCCTGGGCTGTTGCGGGGGTTGCGACTGCGAAGGTGGAGGCAAAGGCCACCGCCATTACGGCTTGGTTTTTCATAAGGAATGCTCCCGATTCATTTTGTTTGTTGGGTGCTCAACGAAGCTCTAACAGCTCCGGTGGGTAACCCAATCAGCAAGGAGCAGACCAGATCTCGATTAACTCGGAAAAACAGGGCCTTACTAGAATCAGAGCAAGGTCAGGCGCTGGAAAATGGGTGAAAATCCACCCATCGGAAAGAGCAGATGGGTGAATCCCGACACGTAGGGCGTTTCGGGTTCTGGCTACCAGCGACCCTGAAGAGTCGCCACAATACGACGACTACCGGCTCGATCCCGATGCTCACAGAGATAAAGTCCCTGCCAGGTTCCAAGTGCCAGGCGACCATGGCTGACCGGGAGGGTCAGCGAGGGGCCGACCAGGATGCTTTTGATATGAGCCGGCATGTCGTCGGGCCCTTCCATAACGTGCTCATAGTGCGGCGCATTCTCCGGCACCATGACGTTGAAATGGCGTTCCAGGTCGCCCCGCACATCCGGATCGGCGTTCTCGTTCACCGCCAGCGAAGCGGAGGTATGCTGGATGAACAGGTGCAGCAAGCCGACTTCGCAGTTGGTCAGGTCCGGCGCCTGGGCAAGGATTTCATTGGTGACCAGATGAAAACCCCGCGGCAGCGGCGCCAACTCGATAAACGACTGATCCCAGATCATGACAGCCCTCTCGGTTATTTCTGCCGGTCATCCCAGGGGTGCACGGGAACCACATCGTCGCCGACATCGCCCTCGTAGCTGCTGCGGAAATAATCCATCGCTTTTTCCGCCTCGCTGAGCTCGTCAAATCGGGCGACGTGGTAAATTGCCTCGCCCTCGTTTACCAGTGGCAGGTTATTCACGCAGATTACGATACCTGAGCAGGGTGACACCACCGCGGTTTCCGATTCGCCGAAGGGATCCGCCACCATGGCCAGCCTCTGGCCTTTGCGAACCTTCTGGCCCAGCCGGGCGACAGGCCTCATGATCCCATCGATATCCGCCCGCACCCATTGGGAATTGGCCGCGGTTTCAGACCGCTTTCTCGGTGCCTTGGGCCCCTTCTTCGCCGGGATCATTTCGAGTTCACGCATCACCCGAATAACCCCTTTCACACCGCTGCCGATCACCACGTCATCAAATCGCAGAGCCTCTCCGCCTTCGAAGGTGATCACCGGAATGTCCTGTGAATCAGCGTAGGCCCGCAGGCTTCCCTCTCGGAGCCCCGAATTGATTATGATCGGGGCACCAAAGGCCTCGGCCATGCGCACGGTTTCCGGATTTTTCAGCTCGGCACGAATTTGCGGCAGATTGAATCGATGAACTGCACCCGTGTGCAAATCAATAATGTGGGTAACCCGCTCCATAATCTGGGTGCGCAGCAGGTAGGCAATACGCCCGCCCAGGGAGCCACTTTCACTGCCGGGAAAACAGCGGTTCAGATCCCGCCGGTCAGGCAGGTATCGGGTGCGCTGCACGAACCCGAAAATGTTCACGATAGGCACCGCAACCAACGTGCCCCGAAGGTGCCTCAACGCCGAATTGGTGAGCACCCGACGAACGATCTCAACACCGTTGATCTCATCACCGTGAATGGCACCACACACCATCAATACCGGGCCACTTCGCCGGCCGTGCACAACCTCAACGGGAATGTGCAGCGGCGTATGGGTGTACAGCTTGGCGACCGGAACTTCCACGGTTTGCCGGGTTCCGGCCTTTACCTGGGTCCCGGCAATTTCATAGGGGGCACGAGCCATGCTTTAGCCTCTCCCCTTGGTCCGGGTCTTCCAGGGCTTCTGATTCTTTTCGGTCCAGTTAATGATCATGCCGGCAACGTTCTTGCCGGTGGCGTTCTCGATGCCCTCAAGGCCAGGCGACGAATTCACCTCCATTACCAGTGGCCCCCTGCTGGAGCGGAGCAGGTCAACACCGGCAACGTTAAGGCCCATGGCTTTGGCGGCCTTGATAGCAGTGCTGCGCTCCTGTGGGGTGATGCGTATGAGGGAGGCAGTGCCGCCCCGGTGCAGGTTCGAACGGAATTCGCCCTCGGCACCCTGACGCTTCATGGCGGCGATCACCTTGTCGCCAATCACAAAGCAACGGATATCGGCACCGCCAGCTTCCTTGATGAATTCCTGCACGAGAATATCCGCTTTCAGGCCCATGAAGGCTTCAATCACACTCTCCGCGGCCTTGCGGGTTTCTGCCAGCACCACGCCGATGCCCTGGGTACCCTGCAGCAGCTTGATCACCACCGGCGCCCCGCCCACCATCTGAAGCAACTCCGGAACGTTGTCCGGCTTGTTCGCGAAACCGGTAATCGGCATTCCCACACCCTTGCGGGCCAGCAATTGCAGCGAGCGGAGCTTATCCCGGGAGCGGCTGATGGCCACGGATTCATTCACCGGAAACACGCCCATCATCTCGAACTGGCGCAACACCGCCGTTCCGTAAAACGTCACCGATGCACCGATCCGCGGAATCACCACATCGAAATCCTCAAGGACCTCCTCGTGGTAGTGGATCTGTGGATTGGCCGAGGTGATATTCATCGAACAGTGAAGGCAGTCAATCACCTTCACTTCGTGGCCACGATTAATGCCCTCCTCCACCAGACGGCGGGTCGAGTAGAGGTGACGGTTTCGTGACAGTACCGCTATTTTCATTTTTCAGTCCTTAAGGCCGGCTCGCCGGCAAGATAGGAAGCTTCGGGATAGATCACTGAGCGCCCTGACATAGCGGTACGGCCAAGCAACATCCGGAACCGCATGGAATCTCGGTTGGTCAATGTCATTTCAATGGGCCATTTCTGGCCGCCAATCAGCAGCGTGGTCTCGATGACCAGGCGCATTTCCTTGTGGCCGCCGGAATCAGACACGTTCCGCTCATCCAGCACCCTGGCGTCACACTCCACCACCTGGTGAAGATCGTTCTGTACCGGATGAACCCAGAAGCGCACGCGCCGTTCACCGTTTTCCGTGTAGGGTTCAGTGCGGAACGTGTGGAGACAGGAAGTTCTGGCTCCGGTATCGATTTTCGCCTTGATACGGCTGATATCCAGGTCCGGCAGCGCCACCCATTCCCGCCAGCCAAGACTCATCTTACTCTCGGCGGGGGTCGGTGGGATGGTTTTGATAACGTCAGCTGTCTTTGTCGACATCCGGGAGATCCTTTTCAGTGATTTTTTCCGGCCCCAACAGCTGAACACGGAACGGCTCTGAATGGCTACCCGCATAAACGCTGGTGTGGGGGAACGGAATTTCAATGCCTTCCCGATCCAGGGTTTTCTTGATCGCGACCATCATGCCGCTTCTCCCTTCAAGCACCTTTTCCTTCGGCACCCAGTAAGAGAACTGCAGATCGACCGAGGATGGACCAAACGCTGTCACCAAGGTGAAGGGCTTGGGTTCTTCGAGACAGACCGGATTCTTTTCTGCCAGATTCAGAAGCAGACTTTCCACCCGCTCTACATCTTCAGCGTAGGCAATCCCCACCGTCAGGTCGAGCCGGCGTATCGGAAACCGGGAACGGTTGACCACCCTTGTCTTGATCAGCGTTTCATTGGGAATCCGCACGTACAGGTTGTCCGGCGTGCGTAACTTCACGCTCAGCATATCAATGCCGACGACTTCCCCGATGGTCGCGTCTACCTCAATGAAGTCACCGATTTCAAAGGGTTTTTCCACCAGCAGAAACAGGCCGCTGATCATGTTCGACGCCGAGGTCTGAGAAGCAAAACCAATGGCAACGGTGAGGATACCGGCAGCGCCGAGCACCACATCCAGAGAAAACCCGGCCTCCCGCAGGGCCGCCACAAAAAACAGCACCACGATGACGTAAAACACCAGCCGCCGAACCATGACGGTATGATGGCGGGAGGTGCGCTGCGCCATGAAACGGCCGACACTGCGGGCCGCCAGAGACCCGAGGAACAGCCCCAACACAACAAGAAAGGCGGAACTGATCCACTGCCCCCAGGCAATATCGGTAAAAAACTGCATTACGCCTGTTTGCATTGTTTCCAGCAAAGCGTCGACTCCATCAGATCCGTTTCAGCCAAACATCCGGTCAAACGCCCGGACAAGCCGGCCGCGGGCCATTTTTTCACGAGCATCCGCCACCGGCCGGCAGGTGCCCGCTGCGGCCAGCAACGACTGTTCCACATGCAGACTCGCTGAATTCATGTCGGTCTCAACTTCAACGGTTACCCCCGGCGTCCAGAGCTGGCCCCGATCGTTCTGGTGCAATGACAGCAACGGCGTGGGCAGACTGAAGCGCTCAAGCAGCAGGGGCTCATCCCGCCGGTTGATCAGCGTCACCGGCGTGACGGCTCGCCAGGGGCGTTTCGGCACCGCCTCAAGCACAAGACGGGCAAAACTATGAGAGGTATAACAAAGCTCGCCCTCCATGGTATTTCTGCCCACCCAGGTCATCGAAGGCGACGCCAGGGGAATTTCCGTCAACACGGTTTGCTTGTCGCCGGCACAGACCTTCATCCAGACCAGCGTGCCCACGTAGATTGTGCAACGGCCGCCGGCGGGAATCGTCAGGGGCTGGAAAGGACGAATCACGGTAGGCATGTTTGCGAGTGCCGGCAGGAATGTCACGGTCGACGACTGGTTTTCCCGAATGAAACGCTGCAGCGGCACAGACGCCGAAGGCAGAGTGTGGCCGATGGTTTCTGTCCAACTGGCCGGATCCGTATCCAGTTCCAGCGTTTCTGAACGAATCTGCCATTCCTGGTCCAACAGAGTCACCCACAAACGAATATGACCCAGTTGATGATACTGGGTCTGGCCGGAAGCCAGTGAATAAGGCTGGGCCCAAACGCCGTCACGGCGACCTTCGCTGTTGTTCTCCATTCCTGCCACAGAACTCCTTGAGGATCGGCCGGCTGAATTGCTGTAAAAGTGTCCTAACTATAATCCAATCAGCCAGCCCGGGCGAATATCCAAGTTGGTGATTTTATTGATACACCGGGCTGTAATTACACTTACATCAATCCCTCAGACAACTATGGATTACGGATGACACAACTGGTCTGGTTCCGAAACGATCTCCGGGTTGCCGACAACCCCGCCCTCACAGCCGCCTGCGAAAGCAGCGAAGAGGTGCGAGCCTGTTTTATTCTCACCCCGGNCCAATGGCAGGAACACGATTGGTCGCCGGCCCGGGTGCAATTCGTCGTCGCNCACGCCAACGCCCTGGCCGAAGAGCTGGCCAAGCTGGGTATACCGCTGTCCTTTATTCAGGCAAAACGCTTCGACGACAGCCTTGGCAAACTCGAGAGCCACTGCGAAGAGCACGGGGTGACAGNGCTGCACTTCAACGAGGAGTACGGCNTTAACGAGCGCAAGCGCGACAAGGCGTTGAAACACCGCTTTGATCAACTCNGCATTGCCGTTCGCAAATACCGCGACCAGACAGTTGCACCAGTAGGCGAGATCCTCACCCAACAGAATGACCCCTNCTCCGTATTCACACCGTTTTCGAGACGCTGGCGCAGCTGGATAGAAGAAACCCATCCGGGTCTNTTCCCAACGCCCAAAGCCAGGGGTAACGCCGTAAGCCCGGAACAGATTGACTCCATACCCGAAGCCTTTCGAGACGCCCCCGAGCCCCTCGTTGCAACCGGTGAAGATGCCGCCCACGACCAGCTCGAGCGCTTCCTCGAAAAACGCGGCGGTGCGTACAAGGAAAAGCGTGACTTCCCCGCCATCGATGGCACCAGCCAGATATCCCCTTATCTCGCCAACGGTGTTCTCTCTGGCCGGCAATGCCTGATAGCCGGCCGNCAGGCGCAGGGCGCCGGCGGCAACCAGGAAGGCCTGGNAACCTGGATCACCGAAATCGCCTGGCGGGATTTCTACATCAACATCCTGTACCACTNCCCCNGNGTNAGCATGCACCGCGCCTTCAAACCGGAAACCGAANCNCTNGANTGGAANANCCCGGGCGACANGTTCGAAGCCTGGAAAACCGGCAACACCGGCGTCCCCATCGTCGACGCCGCCATGCGCCAACTCAACCAGACNGGCTGGATGCACAACCGCCTGCGCATGATCACCGCCATGTACCTCACCAAAAACCTGTTCATCGACTGGCGCCTGGGCGAAGCCTACTTCATGTCAAAACTGATCGACGGCTTCCTGGCCTCCAACAACGGCGGCTGGCAATGGAGCGCCTCCACCGGCACCGACGCCGCCCCCTACTTCCGCGTNTTCAACCCGGTTACCCAGAGCGAGCGATTCGATCCCGATGGGGATTTCATCCGGGAGTGGGTACCGGAGCTAGCGAAACTGGATAGCAAACGGATTCACGATCCGGGTNCGAAAGGTGGTGTTATTCCNAAGGGGTATCCGAGGCAGATCGTTGATCTTAAAGAAAGCAGGAAGGAGGCTATAGCCAAGTTCCAAGAGTTGAAGAACTGAAAGTCTCTGGNGGGCTGACTCAAAACCCGGAAGCGGGGTTGGCGATGGTCTGCCCAAAACCCTGCGGAGCCATGGATGGCGGAGCGGAGCCTACNGGGACGTATTCACGGCGTGTTTTGGGCAGACCATCGCCAACTCCGCAGNCACCAAAGTCAGCCAGAACAGACCGGGCAATCAGGATCCCGAGCCAGCTTCATCTCCCGCCACTGCATCTCCCAGGCATCCAGAATCAGCAATCGCCCCACCAGAGGAGAGCCAACCCCGGAAATCACCTTNATGGCCTCCATGGCCTGNGTCGCCCCGATCATCCCGACCAGNGGCGCAATNACNCCCGCCTCNGAACAGGTCAGATCCTCATTGCCCTGNTCCGGATANAGACANTGGTANCAGGGGCTNTCCTCCCGCCGGCTGTCGTAAACCGAAACCTGNCCCTCGCCCCGAATNGCCGCACCNGACACCAGCGGNANTTTCGACGCCACACAGGCACGGTTCAGCGCAAACCGGGTGTTGAAGTTATCCGTGCAATCCACCACCAGGGTTGCCTCCGCGACCNTCCGCGTCAGAGCCTCACCTTCGAGGCGCTGATTCAGGGCGATAACNGACACCAGCGGGTTGATCCGACGNATCCGATCGGCAAGGCTTTCCGCTTTGGATTCACCCAGCNGCGAGGTTTCAAAACCGATCTGGCGCTGAAGGTTGGCCAGNTCGATANTATCGTCATCCACCAGGGNCAGGGTCCCGACACCTGCGGCNCCCAGATACANAGCGACAGGACACCCCANNCCGCCNGCACCGATCACNAGAACCCTGGCCGACTGCAGCTTTTCCTGGCCGGCAATATCGAACCGGGGCATCAGGATCTGCCGGCTGTAGCGCAATAATTCGTCGTCACTGAGCATCTGCATCTCCACTNTTAGGCACCCGAAGACCATTGTCCGAGTGTCATCCGATCCCGGTTGCCATAATCCTGCCGGGTCTCAACGGCTTTAAACCCGCGAGTGTGAAACAACTGTGCCACGGCCTCTGCCTGATCGAANCCATGCTCNACCAGAAGCCAGCCGCCTTCAACCAGCCAGTCCGGCGCCTGGCTGATAATCAGCCGCAGATCATCCAGGCCATCGCTCCCGGATACCAGGGCCGAGGCAGGTTCNAATCGAACGTCCCCTTCCTCAAGNTGGCGGTCGCTATCGGGGATATAGGGTGGATTGGAGACAATCAGATCAAACCTCTCTGGCTCCAGCCCCNAAAACCAGGANCTCTGGACCACGGAAAGGTTCAGGCCAAGGGCAACGGCGTTTTCACGGGCCAGNGCCACTGCCTCGGGCTCGGCATCACAGGCAGATATTCGCCAGCCCACGTGCTCACTGGCGAGAGCCANGGCAATGGCGCCCGTCCCTGTTCCCAGATCCAGCACACTGGCTTGCGGTGGTAGCGGCAAAGCAAGAGCAACTTCCACCAGGCATTCGGTATCCGGTCTTGGAATCAGGGTGGAGGCACTGACTTTCAGCGGCAGTGACCAGAATTCCTGATGCCCCAACAAATGTGCCACAGGCCTGCCGGCCACNCNNTCCTGCACAAGCGCCTCAAAGGCCTCNGCGTGAGCATTGGTCACTTCCCGCTCCGGCCAGGCCCGGAAACTGGTTCGGCTAAGCCCCGTAATGTNGCTNAGCAGCAGCTCGGCATCCAGCCTCGGCGAATCACTTTCAATTCGGCTGGATGCCTCCNTCAGAAGGGCTTCNCAGGTCAGTNAGGGTTTACTGGTCATCGGCGAGAGAGGCGAGCAGCTCGGCCTGGTGCTCCTGCTGCAGAGGCACGACGACGGCGTCCAGGTCACCGGCAATGACTTCGTCGAGCTTGTAAAGGGTGAGNTTGATCCGATGATCCGTCACCCGCCCCTGGGGAAAGTTGTACGTNCGNATCCGTTCGGACCGGTCGCCACTNCCCACCAGGCTCTTGCGNGTCTCGGCCATGGACTTNTGCTGCCGCTCGGTCTCGGCATTCTGAAGCCGAGAGGCCAGCAGGCTCAACGCCTTGGCGCGGTTCTTGTGCTGGGAACGCTCTTCCTGGCATTCCACCACAATGCCCGTTGGCAAATGCGTTATCCGGATCGCCGAATCGGTCTTGTTCACGTGCTGGCCGCCAGCACCTGACGCACGAAACGTGTCTACCCGCAGATCCGCCTTGTTGAGCTCGATGGCCTCGGCCTCATCGGCCTCGGGCATCACCGCCACAGTACAGGCGGAGGTATGGATCCGGCCCTGGGATTCGGTTTCCGGAACACGCTGCACCCGGTGNGCACCAGACTCGAATTTCAGGGCACCATACACTCCGTCACCGGCCACGCGCGCAATCAGTTCCTTGAAGCCNCCGTGCTCGCCNTCGCTCTCGCTCAGNACCTCCACTTGCCAGCGCCGGCGCTCGGCATAGCGCAGATACATCCGGAACAGGTCGCCGGCAAAAATGGCAGCTTCGTCACCACCGGTGCCGGCGCGAATCTCCAGAAATACGTTCTTGCCGTCGTTCGGGTCTTTCGGCAGCATCAGGCGCTGGAGCTCTTCATCGAGCTCNTCGCTCTTCTGCTCGGCAAGTTGCAGNTCTTCCTCGGCCATNTCCCGCATNTCGGCGTCGCCNTCTTTCGCCAGNTCGCGCGCAGCCTCGATGTCATCCAGNGAGTGCTGCCAGGCCTGGAAACAATGAACAATGGGCTCAATCTCGGCGAACTCCCGNGANAGGTCCCGGAACTTGTCCTGCTGGGAGATAATGGANGAATCACTAAGCAATGCNCTGACTTCCTCGAAGCGGTCAGAAAGCTGCTCGAGGCGGGATTGGATCGATGGCTTCATAGTTTTTCCGGGGTTGTCGTCGTGTCCGCGTCCAGTGCATCCAGCTGGTGCAACTCACGCAGCCACTCTGTCACCTCGGTGCGACCTTCTGTGGTGGCCTTGCGAACCTGCACAGAGGGCTCGTGCAGGAGTTTGTTGGTGAGGCCGCGTGCCATACTGCGCAGCACGGTTTCAGGATCTGTGCCATTGCGCAGGGCGCGCAGGGCTTTNTCGGTCTCCGCATCGCGCAGCACTTCGGCACGCTGACGGAACTGCTTGAGCGTGGACACCGCATCCAGCGCCCTTAGCTGGTTCAGAAAATCCTGAACCCCGGACGCCACCAGATTCTCGGCCTCCCGGGCCGCACCCTCACGAGAGCGGATATTTTCTTCGATAACCTGGCGCAGGTCGTCCACCGTGTAGAGATACACGTCATCCAGCGAGGCCACCTCCGGCTCNATATCCCGGGGCACGGCAATATCCACCATGAAATAGGGGCGGTGTTTGCGTTTCTTCAGGGCTCGCTCAACGGCACCTTTACCAAGGATCGGCAATGGGCTTGCCGTTGAAGAAATAATAATGTCGACATCGGCCAGATGTTCCGGNATCTCGGACAGCACAATGCCCTTGCCACCACGGGATTCTGCCAGTGCCTGTGCCCGCTCAAGGGTACGGTTGGCCACCAGGAAGTCTTTCACGCCGGCATCCGCAAGGTGCCGGGCCACCAGTTCGATGGTTTTGCCGGCACCGATCAACAGGGCCTTGTTGCGGGACATGTCGGCAAATATGTGNTGCGCCATGCTCACCGCGGCATAGGCAACAGAAACGGGATTTTCACCGATGGCAGTCTGNGTCCGCACTCGTTTGGCGACCGAGAAGGTATGTTCAAACAATCGGGANAGGAACGAGCCGCTGGCGCCGTGTTCCCTGGCCAGCGAATAGGCATCCTTCAATTGCCCGAGGATCTGTGGCTCGCCAAGCACCATGGAGTCCAGGCCGGCGGCCACTCGCATCATGTGCCTGACGGCATCGCCATCGCGGTGCACGTACAGCGCTTCTTCCAGTTCCGCGGCGTCCATTCCATGGAAGCCGGCCATCCAGCGAAGCACCATGGGNGCGCAGTCATCATCGCCGGCCAGGTACAGCTCGGTCCGGTTACAGGTNGACAGTATCGCCGCCTCGGTGGCGCCTGACGTCGCACGCAGCTCGGCGAACGCCTCCGCCATACGCTCGGGCGTAAACGCCACTCGCTCCCGTAGCTCTACGGGGGCCGTGCGATGATTGATTCCCAGCGTTACCAGTGCCATTTCGTGGTTGTACAACCTTTTGCCGATGAGCGGTTTATAGACGCGCAATTACTGGACATTTTAACGGCCAGCGGCCTGAGCTGCCACCCAAAACCACCGCAGCTTCGGCAAGTGCGGACAGGTTGGGCAAGATCAGGTGCTTATGCCATTATAGGGATTCGGCTGAGGCCGCGACCCGATCTACCTCAATTCCGGGGCTGGAGCGTGGTTATTTCAGATGCGTTTTCGACAGATCATGGGAAGTTGCATGCACAAATCCGTACCGTTTCTGTTTACCTGCCTGCTTGGCCTCACGCTGGCAGGNTGTGCCAGCCTCACCGGCACAGAGGAAGCGCCTGCCAAGAGCGAAACCGTCGCCGCTGGGGAAAAGACAGAACCACAACCGCCGGTTGAATACGCCGATTTTGAGCCCGAAACCCTCTATTTGCTTCTATCTGCCGAAATTGCAGCCCAGCGCGGACGCTACGACATTACCCTGGTTAACTACCTNAAGGCTGCCAAACAGTCCCGAGACCAGGTGGTGATNGAGCGGGCGATGCGAATCGCCCAATCCCTGAACGGCGATAACGCCCAGAAACAGCTCGCCGAGCTNTGGCTGGACATCGACCCGGATAATCTCCAGGCCCACAGGATTTCTGCCATCCAGGCCGTAAAGGGAAACGACCTCCANACTGCCATCCATCACATGGAACGGATCATGGATCAGGGCGGCGATGCTGACTTCGACAGCCTTGCCGCTNTGGCGGCCAATTTGCCGCCAGAGCAACAGCAGGAACTGCTCGCTCTTTACAATGAGATGTCGGACCGCCACCCCGACACCCCGGAACTGGAATACAGCATCGCGCTCCTGTTGAAAGTAACCGGGCAGCCACAGCAAGCCCTGGACAGACTCGAACCACTGNTGCAGGAAAACGCAAACTTCCAGCCGGCTATCATTCTCAAGGGCGATCTGCTCTACCAGACCGNTCAGAAAAGCAGCGCCCTGGATTACCTGCTGACCAACACCCGCCGCTTTCCGGGCAACCGACAAATGGGCACCCTTTACGGCCGCATGCTTATAAATGAAGGTGAATTACAGGCTGCCCAGGATGAATTCAATCGCCTCGTAAAGCGGTACCCGGACACGCCGGGCCTGCGACTCTCTCATGCACTGGTCGCTCTTGAAAANGGGCAGACCGACCTGGCCCGGCAAGAACTGACACAACTGGCCGAACAGGGCCACCATANCAGCGAAGCCAACTACTACCTGGGCCGCATTGAAGACCAGGCAAGCAATACCGAGCAGGCCATTGGCTATTACCAGAGCGTGGAACAGGGCAATTACTACTTCCCGGCCCTGGCCCGCGCCAGNTCTCTGCTGGCCGAGAATGGCCAGCTTGAGGACGCCATTGACCGCATCCGCAGGCTNCGCGANGNCAATCCCCGCCAGGCAGAGAACTTCTGGCTGCTGGAGGTGAACCTGCTGCTGGATCAGGAACAACAACAGCAGGCCCTGAGCACCGCCACGGNAGCCCTGGAAGAACATCCGGACAATATCGAGATCCGGTACGCCCGGGCCATGCTCTACGATGGCATCGGACAGCCTGCCNACGCCGAAGCCGACCTGAAGCANATTNTCGAACAGGAACCGGAAAACGCCGTTGCCCTGAATGCCCTGGGCTACATCCTGACNACNCGNACAGACAGACTNAGAGAAGCCCGCGGCTATATCGAGAAAGCNCTGCGNCTGGACCCGNACAATCCGGCCATNCTCGATAGCATGGGCTGGGTCCTGTTCCTCGAAGGCCAGCTCGAGCCGGCGCTNGANTACCTCTCCCGNGCCTGGGCCGCCTTCCCCGATCCGGAAGTTGCCGCTCACTATGGTGAGGCGCTNTGGATGAACGGAGCCGAAGAACAGGCCAGAATCATCTGGCAGGAAGGCCTCGAACAGGACAGCAATCACGAAGTGCTCAGAGAAACCATCGATCGGCTGACCAATGGTGGTGACACCGAATGAGACTGGCGCGAATTCTGGCCGCACTGACGATGCTTGCCACCCTCGGCGCCTGCACTACGATCCAGATCGATCCATTGCCGGAGGGCATGACAGACCAGCCTCCGGCTGACTGGACCACTCGCGCAGTCAGTCTCGACAAACTCGACCACTGGAAGCTGTCCGGGAAGCTGGCCGTACGCCAGCCATCCGACAGCGGAACCGCCATCATCAATCACTGGATTCAGGATGGCGAAGCCTACGATCTTGCCCTCTCCTCATCTTTCCTCGGTATGGGCAGCACGACACTCAAAGGGGTTCCCGGGTTTATCGAGTTAACCCTTCCGAACGGCGAAACCTACCGCTCGGGCGAACCGGAAGCGCTGGTCGAGGCGGCCACGGGCTGGCAACTGCCACTGGAGAATCTGACCTGGTGGATTCGGGGCCTGCCATCCCCCGCCAGCGACTATCGCCTGCTGTTTGATAATCAGGGCACCCTGGCCATAATCCGCCAGAACGGCTGGGAAATCCGCTACGACCGCTGGCAGGCCTTCCTCTCCGCTTACCCTGCGCTGCCCGCCCGGATTACCGCCCTCAAGGACGACAAGCGGGTACGCCTGGTGGTCAGCGACTGGCAGGAGCAGCCCGAGTGACACCTGACCTGATACTGCCCTCACCGGCCAAGCTGAACCTGTTCCTGCACATTGTCGGGCGCCGGGACGATGGCTACCACGAGCTTCAGACACTGTTCCAGTTCCTGGACTACGGCGACGAGCTGAGCTTCACCCTGACACCCGGCGAGCCGGGAGTAGGGCTCGCGGAGCCTGTTCCCGGTGTCGACGACGAGGACAACCTCATCATTCGAGCGGCCAGAGCACTCCTTGAGAGGGCTCAAGGCGACTTGCCCGGAGTCACCATCGGCATCACCAAACGGCTGCCCATGGGCGGCGGTCTGGGCGGCGGCAGCTCCAATGCTGCAACCACTCTGCTGGGCCTGAACCATCTCTGGCAGCTCGACTTGAGCACCGATGAGCTTGCCGGAATAGGCCTCGGCCTGGGCGCCGATGTGCCGGTGTTTGTCCGGGGCCATGCCGCCTTTGGTGAGGGAGTTGGTGAAACACTGACCAACGCAAATCCGCCGGAAGACTGGTTCGTTGTCCTCAAGCCCGGCTGCAACATAAACACTGGCAAGATTTTTTCCGAGCAAGGGTTGACAAGGAACACCCCGAGAATCAAAATAGCGCCCGCTTTTGAGGGAGACGCCTCGAGGTACCGAAACGACTGTGAGGATGTGGTTCGAAAACTGTATCCTGAGGTTAACCAGAGCCTGGAATGGCTTTCACAATTCGGACCTGCAAGATTAACCGGAACCGGGGCTTGCATATTTGGACGTTTCCCGACAGAATCCGCAGCCCGGATCATCTGGGAAAGCAAACCCTCCGGCATCACGGGGTTCGTAGCTAAAGGGGTGAACAATTCACCTCTNCACAAAAAGCTGACAGAGCTGAAATGATGCCAAAAAAGCACGATACTGGGGTGTCGCCAAGTGGTAAGGCAACGGGTTTTGATCCCGTCATGCGCAGGTTCGAATCCTGCCACCCCAGCCACCTTTCTCCCGCTTCTTCTGAATCAAACGCCGATACTGAGAAGGATGCCGTCGTGTCCAAACTGATGATCTTCGCTGGCAACGCCAACCCTGAACTGGCTCANGCGATTGCCCGCAAACTCCACATTCCCATGGGTCAGGCCACTGTNGGCCGTTTCAGCGACGGGGAAACCACCGTCGAGATCAATGAGAATGTCCGCGGCCATGATGTGTTCATCATCCAGCCGACCTGCTACCCCACCAACGATAACCTGATGGAACTNATCGTGATGGCCGACGCACTTCGCCGTGCTTCCGCTACACGGGTCACCGCCGTTATCCCCTATTACGGATACGCGCGCCAGGATCGCCGGGTACGCTCTACCCGTGTNGCCATCAGCGCCAAGGTGGTCGCAGACATGATTTCCAGCATCGGCGTTGACCGGGTNCTGACCGTNGACCTGCACGCCGANCAGATCCAGGGCTTCTTCGATATNCCGGTNGACAACATCTACGCCACACCGGTCATGCTNGAAGACATCTTCAAGCAGCGTTTCGAGAACTTTGTCGTGGTATCTCCGGACGTTGGCGGCGTGGTTCGCGCCCGTGCCGTGGCCAAGCGCCTGGACGACGCCGACCTTGCCATCATCGACAAGCGTCGCCCGAAAGCGAACGTTTCCCAGGTAATGCACATCATCGGTGATGTCAAAGACAAGACCTGTATCCTGGTAGACGACATCATTGATACCGCCGGCACGCTNTGCAAAGCGGCCAACGCCCTGAAAGAACACGGCGCGGCCCGCGTGGTTGCCTACATCACCCACCCGGTTCTCTCCGGCCCNGCCATTGATAACATCAATGCCTCACAGCTGGACGAACTTGTGGTCTGCGATACCATCCCGCTGGGTGACAAAGCGCATAATTGTGATAGAATCCGCGTCCTCGGAATGGCCGGGCTGCTTGCGGAGTCGATTCGCCGCGTGAGCAACGAAGAGTCCATCAGTGCCATGTTCGAGAATGCCTGAGTGACCTTTCGGTCNTAATATCAAGGCATTACAAGCAGTTACCGGGTCGGGAGCCTACACAGGCTCCCGACTCTTTTAGTCAGCCGGAAAAATCCGGCTTTTCAGAAACATCACCTGATCCTACGCCTGGTCGCGGGCAGTTCAGGTGACGATTGAGGTTATTACCATGTCTCAGGAATTTGTTATCGAAGCATTTCCTCGTGACGATCAGGGGAGAGGTGCGAGCCGCCGCCTGCGTCGTGAGGAACGGAAAATCCCGGCCATCATTTATGGTGGCAACAAGGATGCAACTCCGATTGCCATCTGGCACAACGAGCTGAANAAAGCNCTGGAGAACGAAGCATTCTTCTCCCACGTTCTGACCGTTGAGCTGAACGGCAAGAAAGAAAGCGTNATCCTGAAGGATCTGCAGCGTCACCCGTACAAGCCGATCCTGACCCACGCTGACTTCCTGCGTGTTGACAAGGACCACGAGATCCACGTCAACGTACCGCTGCACTTCATCAACGAAGACACCGCACCGGCTATCAAGCTCCACGGCGGNGTAGCGAACCACCAGATCAACGAAGTTGAAGTGATCTGTCTGCCGCAGAACCTGCCCGANTTCATCGAAGTNGACATGACCANTGTCGANATGGACCAGGTAGTTCANCTGAGCGANCTGAANCTGCCGAAAGACGTCAAGATTGCCGCCCTGCTCCAGGGTGANGATCANGACCTGCCGGTTGTGGCTATCCANAAGCCGCGCGGCGCNAAGGNTGATGANGAAGCCGAAGANGGCGNAGAAAGCGAAGANGGCGGCGAAGACAAGGAGTAATCACTCCTNNNCTGAGGAGGGCANCGGCGAATGGCGCAGGATATTGTCATGGTGGTTGGTCTGGGNAACCCCGGCGCTGACTACGAGAATACCCGCCANAACGCCGGCGCNCTCTTCGTNGAAGCTCTGGCNCGCNCNGCGGGCCAGACGCTCCGCCCCGAAAAGAAGTACCACGGGCTCTANGCCCGNATTCANTGGCAGGGCCTNGACCTGCACCTCCTGAATCCNACCACNTTNATGAATCGCAGCGGCCTGGCCATCAAGGCGCTGGCAGACTTCTTCAAGATTCAGCCCCAACAGATTCTGATTGCCCACGACGAACTCGATCTGCCCCCGGGTACCGCNAAGCTCAAGAAAGGNGGCGGCCACGGNGGACANAACGGNCTNCGNGACNCNATCGCCCACCTGGGCACCAACGATTTNCAGAGACTGCGCATCGGAATCGGGCACCCCGGCGACAGCCGCAGGGTAACCGGCTACGTGCTCGGCCGCCTGGGCAAACAGGAGACCGAGGAACTGAACGCAGTGATCGACGAAATCATGCGGGTATTACCGGATGCAGCCAGCGGCAAGCTTCCCGCCGCCATGAATCGCCTGCACAGTTTCAAACCGGTATAATCCGCCCAAATTTTCCAGTACCAGCAGAGGCATTCCATGGGATTTAACTGCGGCATCGTCGGCCTTCCCAACGTCGGCAAATCCACCCTGTTCAACGCACTGACCAAATCCGGCATTGGCGCAGAGAACTTCCCGTTCTGCACCATCGAACCCAACGCTGGTGTTGTCGCCATGCCCGACCCGCGCCTCAACAAACTTGCCGAGATCGTTAAGCCGGAAAAGGTGGTGGCAACCACCATGGAGTTCGTGGATATCGCAGGCCTTGTAGAAGGTGCTTCGAAAGGCGAGGGCCTGGGCAACCAGTTTCTGGCCAATATCCGCCAGACCGACGCCATTGCCCATGTGGTGCGCTGCTTCGAGGACGACAACGTCATTCACGTTGCCAACAAGATTGATCCGGCTTCTGATATAGAAATCATTAACACCGAACTGGCTCTCGCCGATCTGGAAACCGTTGAAAAAGCCATCAAGCGGGTTCAGCGCGTGGCCAAGAGCGGTGACAAGGAAGCGAAAGCTCAGCTCGAAATCTTTGAAAAGCTGCTGCCGGTGCTGAACGAGGGCAAACCGGTGCGCAGCATGAACCTCGACAAGGACCAGATGGCCCTGATCCGAGAGCTCTGCCTGCTGACCGTGAAGCCGACCATGTACATTGCCAACGTCAGCGAAGACGGGTTCCAGAACAACCCGCATCTGGACACCGTGCGACAGATCGCTGAGTCGGAAAATGCCGCGCTTGTGCCCATCTGCAACAAGATAGAGGCAGAAATCTCCGAACTGGAAGACGATGAAAAATCGATGTTCCTGGAAGAAATGGGCATGGAAGAGCCAGGCCTGGATCGGGTAATTCGCGGGGGCTATGGCCTGCTGGGCCTGCAGACCTACTTTACCGCCGGGGTGAAAGAAGTCCGTGCCTGGACCGTAAAAATCGGCGCCACAGCGCCTCAGGCCGCCGGCGTGATCCACACCGACTTCGAACGCGGGTTCATCCGGGCAGAAGTGGTGAGCTACGACGATTTCGTTCAGTACAACGGCGAAGCCGGGGCCAAGGATGCCGGAAAATGGCGCCTGGAAGGCAAGGAATACATCGTGAAAGACGGCGACGTTATCCACTTCCGCTTCAACGTGTAATTTTTCAGGAAAAACTGGGCCCTAAGCCTTGACAGAAAGAGCCCAAATACTGAAAATACGCGCCTCGTTTGGGGCGATGCCCAAAGCGAAATGGCAAGGTAGCTCAGTTGGTTAGAGCACAGCACTCATAATGCTGGGGTCGGCGGTTCGACTCCGCCCCTTGCTACCAGTATTTCCAAAGGGTTGCGACTCACGTCGTGACCCTTTTTTTTGCCTCTGTGGGCATTTTGTGCCCAAACCGGAATTTCACCACGGCCACGCCATCGGAATCCGGTCCTCTCTTCTCCGCGATTAGCTCCACCGCTTTCACCAGTTCAGCGACCTCAGCCCCCGAGTAGTGTGTGGTAACCGATCCGCGTTTGTGCCCCAGGAGCTCTGCCCGGGTTTCTTCATTCACCCCTGCCGCCCTCAGCCTCCTGCCGAAGGTGTGCCGGAGATCGTGCCCGCGCACATGTGTGAGCCCTGCCTTCTTCCGCCCTTTCCGCCAGGCGTTATTGAAGATAGAGGCTACCGGCCGGCCGCTAAAGGTGAACACCTGGTGCTCGTGCTTCCCTCGCTGGCGGTTTACCACGGCTCTCGCCGTTGCATTCAGGACCACCAGACGGTCACAGCCGTTCTTCGTGACGCTTGCGGGCAGGATGAACCCGAACCCCTTGTCAGGTAGCGACACCTCCCACTCCCACTTCAGAGCGCAGATCTCGCTTTCCCGGCACCCGGTATGCACCGCGAACTCGGCCATATCCTTCAGGTGTTCCGGCAGCTCCTGGAAGAGCCTACCCTGCTCTGCCCAGGTAACCGGCGCTGGGTCCCGCTTATCCTTCCAGTCCACATCCGGAATCATTGGCGCGGTTTCCAGCCAGGTCATTCCGTATTCGTCCCGCCACAGCTCCGCGCACAGACGGAGAATCCTCCTAGCCACCGCCAGCGATCGGTTAACGGTGCCAGCCTTCACGCCCTCTTTCCGTCGCGCATCGATAAACTTTTGCAGCGTTCCGGAATGCACCTGGCTCAGGGGCAGTTTCCCAATGTGAGGATCCAGCGACTTCAGATCCTGCACATCCCGCTTTATACTCCGTTTGTGTGCGAACTCCCGGGCGTACCTGAGAGCCGCCTCCCGCCAGATTCGGCTTGGCCGAACACCGTAGACCGAAGCCTGGCGGATTTCCTCGAGCCTTCGGACGAGGTACTGCTCTGCCTCTACCCGATCGCTCGTTCCAGTGCTTTCGCGAATCCTCCGTCCGTTAATTCGCTTCTCGATGTGCCATGTCCCGCCACGGAGGCGGAGACCGTTCCCACTTTTCGACATGCTACTTCACTCCATTTTTGGGCCGGAGCACGCCCTCGCCGAGAAATATACTCGTCCAGGGCACTGTCCAAATCAAGGCGATCGAATCCCTTTCCGATCTCGCCTATCGGAATTTCAGTGAGATACGGCCGAATTTCTTTGTTAAAAACTTCCCGCCCCATGCCGCAATAGTCTGGGGCCTGGCCTGCCCGGATGATCCGCGGCTGAATCATTACTTCCGTCATGAAGGCACCCCCTCTGGCAGTGAATACTGATACTGAAATCCCGCGTAATCTTTATCGCCCGGCCTCTTGCCGCCCAGGTAGACCGGCTCATCCTCAATCAAGCCCCGGCTGACCATCAGGTTCAGATGAAAGGCCAGCGTGTAAGTCTCAATCGGAAAGCCAACGGCCTTGCTCATGTCGTACCAGTGAACCGTTCGGCCCTGCAGAACCTCGATCACCCGATCCATCAGCCAGAACAGCGTCGGCGGCTCCCGCGTTATCATTCCGTGGCCGGCTTTGTATCTGGCTGGAAACTCCTGGCCGCGATAGATCTGAGTTGCTGGCGGCATGTAACCGCCGTGCTCGAAGGCTGGAGCTGGCGGTTCATCGGCGAACATTTCCATCTGACTCACTATTCACCTCCTGGCGGTCTTGGCGGGTTCGACGGCGGACTTGGTCGTTCATGCTTTACCTGGTAGCGACACCCGCTGCATCGATCGTCCGAGCTGCCAGTCAGGACACGCAGCTTATTCGGCAGGATTAATCGCTTCGCCGATGGGTGGGCACATCGCCCGCGGTAGAAATGAATGCAGTTAACGTTCGGCTGATAGCCGTCCCGCATAATTTCTTCCTGGCTCACTGCTCACCTCCTGGGCTCTCAGCCTCTTCGGCCTGCCGGCGAAGCTTCTTCCAGATGTTTATTGCCCGCTGGCTCTCCTTGTCATGCTCGGTTGCAAGCCATGATTCCAGTTCGCAACAAACACGATCACCTGCACGGATGAATTTCGATAAGTCTTTCACTCTCGCTTCTGCCTTCTCCAGCCTTCGGGCGGCTTCTGAAATTACTAGGTCGGCGTCTCGATCGCACTCTGCAGGCACGCGCATTGTGAGTTCTTCGTCCTTCGATTCACCGCCTCTGGTTATTGCATCGGCCAGCTCGTTAAGTCGAGCGATAAGCGTTTCAGATGGAACGTGTTTGGGATCTCTATATTTAGTGCTCATTCCTGACCTCCCGGCTCCGGCAAAAGCTTCTGCCTCTGCGCGTAATCCAGAACCGTCTCGCCGTGCTCGAGCATCATCTGACCAAGGAAAGCGCCCTCGAACGAGAGAATCCCGGTTTCGATGGCCGTCACCTGCCCCTTGATCCAGTCCCGGAGAATTGAGTACACAGCAACGCTGGCTTTGTCGTACGCCTGGCGTTCGTGCTCCTGCTTCGTTTTGTGCATTCGACTGGTGTGGGGGTGCTCCCGCAGCCAGGCCGCTGCATATCCGGCGAAGCTGGCCCGAACACTGACCATCTTGCCCCTGTATTGGAACTGGACCGTCAGGCTCTGCTCCTGGTCGTCCACCATGCTGCCGAACTTCTGGCACCCGAACCCGCGTAGTAGTTTCTGGATCTCACCGAGGGCCTTGTCACCGCTGCTGGCGTTTTCGTATGGCAGTCCCATCAGTCACACCCTTCCCATCCGATCGGAACCTGAAAGCCAGCCGCCCGGGCATGGCCGCCACCACCGAATCGCTTTGCGATTTCACTTACATCCATCCCGCCTTCCTTCGAGCGGAGGCTGAACTTGCGACCCTCAGGAGTATCGAAGTAGCTGGCGGAGAAAAGCTCACCCTCAGCCATGATGTTCCCGGCATCCGACGCGAAGATATATGGCACGTTGGCGACTGGTACTGAGTACCCGCAGATCAGCATCCGTCGCTTCGTGGCTTTCAGGAGGTCATTCAGGTCTTTGTTGTGCTTCCGCCGCAGGGTTCGGCCCATACCGAGGATGAACTCCTGGCCTTCATCGTCCTCGAGGGCGGTGAGTATGTTTTTCCACACCTCGAAGTCTTGGTCGTATGAAAAAAGCGCTGCGGAGATTTCCCGGGTGCCCTCCAGATTGAATTGCCAGAGGTCCCTGTCCTGGATGTATTCAATCAGCCGAGGGCGGTCCTCATCTGGGAAGCACCAGTCCCATGCCATAGCCGCGCCCGACCGGCCCATGTCGAACTCACCGTTAACACGGCCGTCATCGAGCAAGGGCTGGATGTCCGCTTCGGCGGTTTTGTGGTGGTCCAGAATCGTCACGCTCTTTGCCTGAGCAAGGATCTGCTCGAGTACGGGAAGCTTGTAAGAGAAATCCACCAGGAGAACGTCATGCCCCGAACAGTTCGGCGGCGTTTCACCATAGGAGGCTGGCACAAACTCAGGACGGTTATCTGCAAAGCGCAGCCATACAGCCAGGGCAGCACCAAAACCATCGGCACAGTTCGCGTGATAAATGCACATCGTGGGTTTGATCAATTTGTTCACAGCAATCTCTCCTGTATCGCAGTTCTCGGCTCAGGCCTGTTGGTCACGTCCACCAGGTGAACGAAAGGCTCTGGCTCGTGGCTATTGCATATCTCGGTGGCGAACACCTCGGTGCCGTGAAGATCGCACCGGCCGAAGGGTGTGCGTGTAGGCTTGGGCGAGCTGGCGGACTGCCCCTTAAACGGACAGTGCTTGTCCTCGTCCCATCCGACCGGCTTATAGTGTTCGCAGCTATCACAGGCCCGGGGCATCTGCAGTTGTGGCTCGCTCATGGCCTATTCCTTAAACCCGAAGGTGCATTGCTCTGCTGCAATGGCCCGGCGGACGTCTTCGTTGGTGTTGAAAGTCAGCACCAGGGCCCGGTAATAATTTTGCAGATCGCCACCCTCGTTAATCTGGATGTTGCCCATTACTTCTAGGCCGGCGTGCGGCAGCTTTTCCTCGGCGCCCTGCCCTGAGCGGGACGCTTCCAGTCTCCGAGACAGCCAGCGAATCCGCTCCTTTGCGGCCGTCAGGTTCCCTATGGTGGGCCTCAAGAAAACTTCGTTGGCCAATTCGTCATCAGTAAAGTGACCCATGCACAGCTGGGCCCGCTCCTGATTAAATTTGTCGCCGTGGGGATCCGGCTCGCCAGCCTCCCGCCATCTCGCCCCAGGTGTTTCTGTAATCACCAGCTGCCTCATCTGAGTGAAAACCTGCGCGGCGGTCATTTCCCCGCGAGCAATAAGGTCTTCAATCTCAATTACCCGATCAATTCGATTCATGCTCAACCTCACCCTTCCTCGGCTTCCCAACCAGGCATTTTCCATCTGGCCCCATATCGAACGGGCAGTTACAGTCGGGATAGCTGCACACGTTTTCCTTTCGTGACATGTCACGATCTTTGTAAACCAGTGCGAGGATGTACTCGGTCTGGTCGTCGAACTCCCGAAGCCGGGCCGCCTCCTCGATCGCTGCCCGTTCGTTGGCAGCCAGCTCCATGGTGAAGAGCTTCATGTCCAGGAACTTGTTCCGCTCACGCTGGCGGCGTTTACGTTCGGTTGGTGTCATGGCCATTTACATCTCCCCCAACACATTCAGCGCCTTCCGGCCCGCCTTCATCAGCGCCTTTCTATGGCTGATCTTCTCGATGCCGTTGGCGTTCATGTAGTGCAGCGTCTCGGCAACTTCAGTAAGTGTGCGAACCGGGCTGCTTCCGGCGTTCAACACCATGGACACCTCGCAATCATGGGCGGAAGAGCCAATAATCATGGCCACCCTTTTCTTCTGTGCTTCCGTCAGCATGCTTCCCTCTCCTCATTCTTCAGATGCTCCACCCACACTTGCCACTGCTCAGGCTGGAGCCATGTTCCGTCCTTCAGCACCACACAGCCGCTTGAATGGGCATAGGCCATGCCGGTGTTCTCGATGAGCTCGATAATCGCCTCAGCGCGATCCTCGTGGCTCAGGTCAGTTACCTGCGTGTGCACTGCGTACAATCCTCGCTATTCGGCTGACTGTGTGGTGGCAGCTGGGTGATGATCCGTCCCGCTGGTAGTGCGGCAGCCGTCGATCGAGCAGGCAGACCAAGATCTCTCGCTTCATGTGCCTGAGAATCTGCAGCTCATGCTTCATCTCGGCCAGCTCCAGGAGCGCTTCCCGTTTGCTGGCTTCTGCCTTGTCCCGCTGATCGTTCAGGCTGAGGATGGTTCTGGCTGTATTTCCGTCCATTAGGCCCGCCCTTTATACCTGGTGATTCCGTGACGACCCCTGATTCCGTGTTGCTTTCTGAATTCGCTAACGAACCCGCCGGCCACCTGGAGAAAGTCCTGCTTGGTGTAGGTGCACCAGGTCTTGAGATCTGCGATCACTTCCTGGAAGTAAACTCTTTGACCCACCAGATCATTGCCTGGCCGTGGCTTTGAAGAATCGAGATAGCGAATGGTCCCGCGACCATCACAGAGATCGCACTCCTCTTCTTTTTCGCCACCGCAGCAGTGACAACGCTCGTAGATTTCCCCAAGACCCCCGCACTCTTCACAATCGATCTCCGGGTTTTCTTCCTCGAGTACCTTCTTCTTCGCTTCGCGCCATTGGTCGTAACTTGCAATCAACATGTCAGCTCCCGTTTCCGTTTGTTCGCTGCCAACTTGATCTTGGCCAGGTTGTGGAGGACGTCGAAACTCCCCTCTGGCGGGTTTTCCATGGCGAAGAACTTATTCAGGATTGCGTTCTCAGCCATGCTTACCAGCGCCAGGTTCTCTGGAGAAAAGTTCCGCTTATCGCCATCCTTCAAGCGCACAACGTGCTTTGGCGGTACCGGACGGCCGTGGTACTCCTCCCACTTCAGGACGTGCACAAACTTCCAGTTCTTCCGGCTCATACCTGGTGGCGCATCATCACGAACCTTCCGCTTCAGGTAGCCATCCTTGTCGACCGACTCGGTACCAACCGGCACTGTCGTTTGCGGCTTTTGCCCGGGCTTGAACTGGTTCTCTGAGCAGCGGCCACCTGGTTGATAGCTGAGGCCCTTGTTCCAGCTTTCTTGCCCTGGCTTGAAGCACCCCGGCTTACTGGCCATGTATGCTGGATCCTTTTTGAGTCCAAGAACCGTCGCCCTGTTTTTCACTGCCAGGTAACTGCAATTGAGCATCTTCGCGATCGTTCGGTTCGGAGTGTCCGGATACAGCGATCGAAGCCAGTCATCCCGTTGCGCATTCCAGGTTGCCATGACTCACTCCAACATCTTCGGGCCAGTAGTCATGCCGTGCTCACGCTTATAGCGCTCAGCATCCAGAACCAGCCTGGCGTTCGATACCACTTCTTTGCTCACGCCAGTGATCGCCTTGCTACGTTCGATCTCTTCCTCGAGTAACTGCCCCTTCAGATCCTCGTCATTGAGGCGCTCAAGCTGGGCGAAGAGGTGATCGTTCAAATCAGACAGTTTGTTTTTCATGGATGGAATCCTCCGTGGATTCGTTGTCGACTTTCTCCAGCAGCTGCTCCGCGTTCCGGATCGCTGCCAGGTATGTGTTGATGCATGAAATCGGAACACCCAGCTTTGCCATTGAGGTGAGATCCCGGAGCACCTGGTAGAGCTCGTCAGCGTGTCGGGACTTGGCCGTTTCCACCTGGAGCGGTACCACCCTGCCCCAGTCGACCATGTCGTCACCTACCTGGTTAGCCAGTGCCGATTTCACCTGGTCCGGGGTTCCTGCAAAGCAGGACAGATTCCCGAACACCTCGTGGGCATAGCACTCAGCCATGACTGGCCTCCGCCTTCTTCCGCTTGTAGATTTCTTCACGGTCAATGCTTGTGTGCTTTGGCGCGGTAACGCCCATGCGAATTTGCGGGCCGTTGTTCCCCAGAACGGTGACCTCCACCACTTCCCCGCTCGGGGTCTCGATGACGATCGTCTCTCCGGTGCGCCTTGTAAGAATCAACATCCTTTTTCCCTCTTGCTTTGGTCGTTTCGATAATCAGGGCCAGCACCCAGATCGCGATCGCGGCAGCAGCCACTGCGAACGGCTCTGGAGCCACCCCGTCCATGTTCACGCGACACCGGGCCCCGGCTGGCGGATCTCCCGGACCCTCGCCGGCATCCGGACCACGTTGCCCTGTTCTCTAGGCACGGCTTTGTAGTTCCTGCCATCACTGGAGAGCCGAAGCTCGCAGCCCAGGGAGGCCAGCGCCTCCATCATTTGGCCCTGGGTAACCTTTTCCGGAAGTTCGATAGTCAGAGTTGCCATGGTGATCTCCTGGTTAAGCACGGAATTCGCGGATCGCAGTACGGCCAATCACGCTGCGCACAGCTGGCGGACGGGTACCGTTGATTGGTGTGGGCCTGCTGCGCATTGCAGGCAGCGATGAGAAAGCGACAAGCATCCAGGCAAGCATCCGGGCCCGGAATAGCCCCTGCATCCAGCCCTGGGAGACAAGATCCACCCGATCCAGCGCGTGGAACTGGTCCTTGGCTTCGTCCAGATGCCACTCAACCGTGGCTGGAGAAATGCCCAGCTGGCGGGCAATGGCCTTGGTGCTCATTCCTCGGGCCGCCAGCATTACGACCTCCGCACGGCGCGGCGGTAGAAGTGATGTATCCGCCAGCTCAACTTCCATTCGGGGATAGGTTGGTTTCTGTCTGCGGCCCATTTTGTTGTCTCCCTGATCAACGTTATGGGTGAACAATAGCAACGCTATTATTTGCAGTCAATAGTATTGCTATTATTTTTTAACTAATACCATCTTGCGGAGACCAGCAAATTGCCAGCCTCATGAAGTTGTGTAAACATACACACTATGAAAAGCGCAGACATTATCAAACGATTGAAGGCGGAAGGCTGGGTGAAAGTGGGCGGCAAGGGCGACCACGAGAAGTTCAAACACCCGGATAAGCCCGGGCACGTGGTAGTGCCACACCCGCGAAAGGATATGCCGCTGGGCACACTGCGCAGCATTTACAGGCAAGCAGGATGGGACTGGAGGTAATTATGCTGTTCCCGGTTTATGTACATACAGGTGATGACAAGCACGCCCATGGCGCGGAAGTGCCGGACTTCCCCGGCTGCTTCTCTGCGGCGGACGGCTGGGACGAGCTGGCGGGCAACATCCAGGAGGCGGTAGAGCTGTACTGCGAGGATGAGGACATGGTGGTGCCCTCACCCACCCCGCTGGACAAGCTGATGGCCAATCCCGATTACCAGGGCGGGATCTGGATGATGGTGGATATCGACACCGGCAAGCTGAAAACTAAATCAGTTCGGCTGAACGTCAGCCTGCCGGAAGGATTGCTGCGCAGGATCGACGACGAGGCCAGAAGCCGGCATATGAGTCGGTCTGCTTTCCTGGCGATGTCAGCGCAGCGTGAACTCGGCGCGTGAACAAGCTGTCAGTCAGCTCGCGTAGTCAATTGCGTATTCGGTGAGAATTCTGGGGTCATCAAACACTTCAAAGTGGAAGTGTTTGTCATGCCGGAAATGAAAAATCGCAGTGTCGATATCGTCGTCGATCTTTCGCATCACTTGCTCATCGAAACCGGGAGCGCCTTCGTGGGGCCGCAGGATAAAGAAAGCACCTTCTGACCGGCCCTTCTGCTTCAGGACGTCCCGGGCGTTCAACAGGGTCAGAGCACCACGGTCCAGGTGATACGCCCGGTTGATATCGGTTTTCACGAAGGCCGAGATGATTGAGGCAAACCTGGTTGTGTCGTTTCCGAGTTTTGGTTGACGGAATATCGGCAGGTCGTATTCCCGCTTCTCATCGTTGACTGGATCCGCCAGCGAGATTGGCTTGTCATGAAATGAGCGGTTATACAGGCCGCGGTACTTCGACTTGACCTCTCCCAGCACTATTTTCCTAAGATCGACTGTGTTGAGACCTTCGGTGCGTTCTTTCGGTTCGGCTTCTTCAACTTGTCTTCTGCTCAGGGTCACAAACGTATCGAACATCTGGGACAGAATCTCGTCTGTGGATTCGCCAGCCGCGTAATGCTCTTGCCCGGCTCGGATGTGAGGGCCAAGCTCATTCAGCCTGCCCGCTTTAGCCGCATCAGCGACCACTGAAAGCAGGTTGTTCAGGTTGCCGACGCCATGGGCGCCATAGAGGCATTTAAAAGCCTCCATGTTTTCGAGCAACCGATAGTCTCGGCTCCCGTCCGCGGCCTCAAAATAGATTCCCACGTTGAACCACTCGTCCGCCACCGGGTCCGGACAAACGCGCAGCAGCCGATAACGACCCACTACATTGGGTGCGCCGGCGGTGTCTGCATGAGTAATAAGGGAATCGAGCATCATAATGCCAATTATAGCAGCCGGTTGTATCGTCGTCTCAGGATCACTTCAATCTGAGACGTCCTTTCCAGAATGAACGCTTTGAATTTTTCGTAATCTTCGCCGGATAGTAGTTGAGACCACCAGAACTCCAGCTCGTCGATCACTGAATCTACGGCGGGCGCGCAGTTTTGGGCTTCCCCAAGGGTGGCACTGACCACCTTGTTTGGTGGATCCTGGTTAAAAACGTGCTCACAGAGTCTGTTCCGGAACAGCGCCAGTGCGTCCAGGCGATCAACCGTCCAGTGATGCACACCTTCCCGGGGAGCAGCCGCCAGAATTCCGTTATCAATCACAGCAAAGGACTTGCTACCCAGCCTGATCAAGTTATTGAGATGCCTGTCGACATTCGCAATCTGGTCATCGACGGCCATTGTAGTGGGCAGCTTGTCCCATGCTTTCACGTCTTCTATGAGACCAGGAAGCGCGACCCGTGGAAGCCGATAGGCGGCGCTCTTTCCGTCCAGCCTCTGGGTACAGAATGCCGGGTAATAAGCTCTTTGCTCGGCCAGCTGGCGGATCATAGGGGAAGAGTCCGGCGTGCAGATTTCCCGCAAGGGCACGTAAGCAACAAAGGCCCGGGCCGGCTGGGGAATTCCCAGAGCATGACAGACCAGGTACCCGGTGATCTCATTAACCATCCCACGGTTACGACCGTCTTCCCATGGGTAAATCTTGGAGTAGGCCTCCACCGAGGTTTCTAAATCTATTGCATAGCGCGCCACATGGACGTCGGAGATATGCCCATCTTCTGGATCAACCCAGTGAAGCATTCCCCGATACGCTGAAGGATCAAGAATCCGGATCAGCCGTGTCTGGCTTGAGGTTTGGGTAGTCGTCACTGTGATTGGTGCTTCCTTTTTCCAGTCGTTTGGCGATATCACTCAACATCTTGATGTCAGATTCGCTGAGGCGACCGTCTGCCGCCGCCTCCGCAATCCTCAATAACTGCTGCCGTGAACGTGGAGTGGCTTTTGCCAGGAGGAGATCAATTTCCGAGGATGCCGCGGCTGGCGGATTATCAGAGCCAGGTATGTAGGATTGGCCGGAGAGGTTGAAGTCGACAGAGCCCTTCTTCGGAAGCTTAGCTGCCAACCGAGGGGAAATTTCTTCCGGGCTCACGCCCAGCGCCTCAGATATTTTCAGCAGGGCAGGAAGTCCAAGAGGTATTTTTGCGTTTAAGTATTGATTGAAAGCTCCCTGAGTCCTCCATCCGCAGAGGTGCGCAGCCTCTTCTTGAGATATTTTGCCCTTAAACTCCCTCTCCCACAGGCTTTTAAGCCTACGGGCATCAGCAATTTGTTCTTCGGATAAGGTTCGGTTTGTCTCCATTACGGCATTGAATAGCAAAACTATTACCTCGCACAAATAGCAATACTATTGACCCAAGGTAATAGCATCACTAATATCTCAGGTCATGAAGACACTACGCGCATACATGGCCCGGAATCGGGTTACTCAAAGACAGCTCGCTGGGCACCTCAAGGTTACCCAGGGCCTGATTTACCAATGGCTTTCAGGGCACCGGCAAGTATCGGCTGAAAAAGTTCTCGCCGTCTGCGAAGCCACAGACTGGCAGGTCACCCCCCACGAACTCCGCCCGGACATTTACCCGAACCAAACGGACGGCATTCCACTTGAGCGGGCTGCTGACTTTTTAGACCGCCGTAGTGCTAAGCGCCGGGCCGCTGAACGCAGAGAGCAAGAACGACGCGATCACGAGCGCCGAGGGTCCGGCTTTCCTGTCGATCACGGCCCGGAGAGTGCCGCCTGATGGTTTCCATTAAACCACTCCGGAGCTGGCGGATTACCCGCCTGACTACGGGTGGATATCTGTACAGGGTTTGAAGCAAGCGCGAGCTGCAGCGCTATCAGAAGCAGACGGTAAAGCTGGCCAGGCGAAAGCCGAGGTGCCGACATTGCAGCCGGGGACAGGGTCCCGGCGATAGAACGCCAGCAGCGCGAGTCAAAGGTAACCCACCACCGCCCCAGTTGATCGCGCTGACAGCCTGGAAAGACAGGCCGCATCCGGGAGGGCTCTGCTCCCTCGACCAAGGATGACCTGGCAGGTCCTCAGTCTGCCGCGTCAGGTAGAGCCCTCCTCGGATGTGTAAGGGGTTGGGAGGTTCCCGGCCGACGCATCAACCGCAATGACATTGCGAACTTGTGGCTCCCACCGGTAGGGGGTCCCGGGTGGCACCGGATCAACAAATGCCAGAGCGGTGATACCGGAAAACCCGCCAGTTATGCAGGCATGGAGAAACGGTGTCTCGCTGGGCTCATAACCCGGATATCGGAGGGTTCGACTCCCTCGCCTGCTACCAGAGAACGCTTTGAGGTGGACCATGCAATCACTTGGTGAATGGAACGCCTACGTTGCCGCCGGCGCCGATCGGGAAGAGAGAAAGGCCAGGCTGGCGGAATGCCCGGAGTCACTACGAGAAAACGTGACATGTCACGTTAAGACAGTTTTTGAATTACGCAGTCGGAGCAGGCAATGCCAGAGAAACTCGAAATCAAACTTCCCTGGCCGCACAAGGCCCTGAGTCCGAACTCCCGAGGGCATTGGGCGAAGAGGGCCCGGGCTGCGGAAGTCTATCGCTACACCTGCAAGATGATTTCACTGGAGGCCATCCAGGCTGGCAATTGGGATCTCACTCCACTGAGGGAGCTGGTCGAAGCTGGCGGCGAAATTCATGTGTTCCTGGGCTTCCATCCACCCAATCGGCGACCCCGGGACGACGACAACATTATTGCCGCGTTCAAGTCAGGCCGCGATGGACTGGCGGACGCACTGAAGATCGATGACTGCCACTTCCGGACACATCCATTCCTGAAACGCGACGAAATCGTCCGGCCGGATGGAGAGATTCGGGTGGTGATTACGGGGAAAGGGCCAGAGGCCTGAAAAAAGAAAACCCGGCTCAAACGGTGCTGGTAACACCTCGCCGGGTAATCAGTAGAGGATTCGATTATGACTGATCTGGTATTGAGGAACAACTGCAGCCCAACGATGAGCAGCCGTGAGATCGCGGATCTCACCGGAAGCCGTCATGACAATGTTAAGCGGTCGGCAGAACGCCTGGCGGCTGATCAAATCTTAACCTCTCCATTGGAGGGGTCAGATTACGAACACCGCGGCAACATCTACCAGGAGTATCGCTTCAACAAGCGGGACTCTCTCGTGCTGGTTGCCCGACTCTCTCCGGAGTTCACCGCTGCAGTGGTAGACCGCTGGCAGTACCTGGAAGAGCAGGCTGCCCTGCCCTCCTGGGCTCGAAACCTGACCAAAGAAGCCCGGATCGCCCTCGAGGACCTCAGTTCCCAGGTTGACCACTACAAGGGCGAAACCAACCGCCTCAACGCTGTTTGCAACGACCTGGCCGAGAACCTCAAGGCCGGCCTGACGCCTGTGGAATTCTGCCGAATGCTAAATGGCGTCAACCTGAACCGAGTGCAGCCTGTCCTGGTGGAGCGCAAGCGACTACTACGGACTCCCCACGGCTACCGTAGTGCGGCCGCCTACCGGGACAAGCTTTTCACCGAGCGGCGCTATCTGAACCGAGACGATCGGCCCTGCGAGAAGGTTGTGCTCACCCAGAAGGGAGCCAAGTGGCTCTATGCCCAATATGAGCAGGGTCGGCTTGAAATGCGAAAGGACTGGGATGGCCATTACAGCCACGTCCTGTTCGATGACCAGGAGAACGTGGCGTGAGTGGTATTGAACTATTCGACAGGCCTATCGCCTTCCAGAGGGCTTTCGTCGACCTGGGTGTCGGGATCACTGGTGCCTTGATGCTCTCCCAGTGCATCTACTGGCATGGCCGGACCTCCAACAAGGACGGCTGGTTCTATAAGTCTCAGTCCGACTGGGAGGCCGAAACCGGCATGACACGCCGGGAGCAGGAGACCGCTCGCAAGCGGTTGGAAAAGGCCGGCTTCCTGGAAGAGATCAGGAAAGGTGTTCCGGCGAAGCTGTACTTCCGAGTGAACGTTGACGCTCTGGAAACCGCCCTGAAAGCGCTGTCCTCCAGAATGGCGGAATCCGCCAATCAAGAATGTACAGATGGTGCAACCAGTATGGCGGAAAGCGCCATTCAAGAATGCACAAACCCGCCAGACTGTGAGGGCGGAAACCGCCAATCTATTACAGAGATTACTTCAGAGACTACCTCAGAGACTACGGCAGGAAAGACGTCCGGGCCTGACCGGCCGGACAACCACCCAGCGCAGGACGACCCAGATCACCCCAACGAGCAAAGCCAGCCCTCAAGGCCTGATGCCGCCATCGAGAACGGCCGATTCTGGGGGACACAAGACGATCTCGATCTTGCGGTGTGGATGTGGGACGCACTGGTCGATCAGCTGGGAGAGGACAAGCCACGAGAACCGAAATTCTCCCGCTGGGCAAACACCATCCGGCTGATGCGAGAGCAGGATGGCCGGGAGCACCGCCACATCCGGATTCTGTGGGACTGGGCTATCCGTCACGAGAAATTCTGGGCTTCACACGTCCAATCCCCCGAAAAGCTTCGCGACAAGTGGCCTCAGGTTGCCATGCAGCGGAGGTCAGAGCGCCGGAAAGCCCCGCAACAGGCAGGTATCGATCGAGCCGCCGAGCTCCGCCGCATCCACGAGCAGCGCTCGAACAGCCAGCAAGGAGTGACCTATGAACACCAATGATCTGGAGGCCTTTGGCGATATGTGGGCACAGGCCCATGAGATCTATGGCAAGAGCCCCGAGCCCAGGGTGGTTTACATGGTATTCCAGTCGCTCATCGCCTTCTCGTTGGCTGACATTGAGCACGCCCTATCTCGGCACATCACCAACCCAGATACGGGCCAGTACCCGCCCAAGCCTGCCGATATCGTCCGGTTGCTGCAGGGCAGTAGCCAGTCCGCCAGCGGGGAGGCTTGGGCCAAGGTCGATTTCGCTATCCGTTGCGTGGGCAACTACCGCTCTGTGGTTTTCGATGACCCGAAAATCCACGCAGCAATCGAGAGGCTTGGCGGCTGGCAGACCGTTGCCCTGACCGATAACAAGGAATATCCGTTCCTCCGGAACAACTTCCTGAAGCTCTACCAAGGTTTCACCACTACACCACCCGACAGCTTCCCTCGAAAGCTCATCGGCGCCAGCGAGCACGAGAACAGCCTGCAATCTGGCTTCAAGCGTGGTCGTTCGACGGACCAGCCGGCACTGATAGGCGACAAGGAAAAGGCCCGGCTGGTGTACCAGGGCGGGGGTGAGCAAGGCGTGGTCCGCATCCACCATGAAAAAACGGAGGAGTTCCTCGGGCTGGCAGTAGACGATAAGACCAAGCGCATTGGAGGTTTGCATTGAGAACCAACCACCTTTCCAAGATGAGAGCTCGCCAGGCGGCGAAAGACTACATGCACGGCGCCGATCTTCGAGCCCAGTCCGAGGAGCTCTCCGACAAGTTTCTGGGAGTGAAGTTTGGCTGCAGCTCTTTCACGATCAGGAAGGTCCGGGAGCATATGCCCGTTGTTGCCCTCGATGAAGAAGACCAGGCGCTGATCCGCCAGTGTGCAGCAGAGAAGGCCCGCATTGATCAGCAGCTGCCAAAACTGAGCAAGTCTTATCTGTCCCGTCACTACCAGGTAAGCCCGGAAGCGATTGATATCGAGCTGGATCTGGCCGGTTGGGAGGATCCGCGCATTCAAAGGAAAAAGCGGAGGGCTGCATGAGGAAGCGATCGGGCCCGGCGTTCAACCAGGAGAAGCGGCCGCTCAAGCCCTGCCCAAAGTGCCATGGCGGTGGCTTTGTGAAGCCGATGTTCTATGAGATGCCCTGCGACCGCTGTGAAGCGTCCGGTGTGGTTTGTAAGGAGACCGGCGAAAGCCTCTCAAAGGAAGACCTGGTGATTCAGCTGCGAATCCGGCTGAGCGAGCGCAACCAGGAGTTGGTGGAGGTCAGGCGACAGCTGGCGGCCATGAGGGCAGAGAGCAACGGCCGGGGCTATGGCGCTGGCGGATCACGGTACCACGGGGACTGACATGCTGACTCGAAAAACGCCGCTGAAAACCAAGACATCGCTGAAATCAAAGAGTGGCCTGAAGTTCCGGGCTCAAGTGAAATCCACCAGACCGAAGCGGAGCAAGATCCGGGACAGCGCCAAAGGTGAGCCTTGCCTGGTGAGAGTCCCTGGGGTTTGTAATCGAAACCCAGACACCACAGTCCTCGCTCACCTGAATGGCGGTGGCGTTGGTGGAAAGAATGAAGACCACAAGGCGGCCTATGCCTGCTCAGCATGTCATGGCTGGCTGGATGGCGGGTATGCCAATGATGGATATTCCAGGGTAACCCGGGACCTCTGGCACCTGGAAGGGGTTATAAGGACTCAGGACCGGCTCATAGAGAAGGGCCACATCGAAGTTAAGGGGGCTGCATGAGATTATCTGCGCGTAAGGCATGGCACGATGCTTTTTACATTCCAAAGGATGACGCCCTCGCTCGGGCGCGTACTCCGAAGAAAAACGCTGAAGAGAAAGCACCTAAGGAGCCAGGCCAGGTCTACTCTCAGGGATGGTACCGAAACTTGTATGAGGAAACAGATAGGGGCCGCGTGCTTTCTGGCCGGAAGCCTCTCGTGACAGCTTCGGAGTCATTAAAAGGCGGTTCTGACTTTTTTGAGAGATGGGATGCAATGTGGAGGTCTCGAATTCAGGGGGCAATAAAGACACTGCCCAAGCCGCTGAGATCTTTCGGGGCGATAATGTACGCGCCAGCGACTGAGTTCAGCGCAGAAGATTGCGAGCGTGTTCATGAATACCTGCAAAATGAATTTTTCAAAGCCCTAGATAAGGACAGGCTTCTAGCCATGCAGGGTAAGCGAATCGTTCGGCTGAAGCTCTTGATGTATGCAGCAATGCGCCATCACCGTGATGTGGTATTTGGCGGTGGATCTACGCTTGGTGGTCCTGCTGGTATATCAAGGTTCCTTTACCATATGTATGGCGAGAGGCTTCCGAGCGTTCAAAACTGGGCTGAGCATTGGGCGGCTGACTGGGACAAGATGCTGGGTATCCTCGACAACATGGAGCGAAAAGCCCTTGCTCCAGTTGCCAATGAAATTGGACTGATGTCGGAGGAGCGGGAGGGCGTGGCATAAGGTGTTGCGTTTTGGGGTGGTTTTGGTACTCTGGCTCTAGTTTGGGAAACCATCCCCAATAAAACCGCCCTCCACTTGGAGCTGGCGGTTTTTTTGTGTCCGGACCAGATACGACGTGCGGCCTGGCGGGCATGACACATAGCCGCTCGGTGAGGTTGGCGCCCTCTTCACAATTCAGCAGCCGCAACCACACATGACTATTCGCCCGCCTCCGAGCGGGCTTTTTTATGCCTATGAATCGCCAACTACTCAGATCACAGCTGGAGCGCCACGAAGGCCTCCGACTGAAGCCCTACCTCGACACAGTGGGCAAGCTGACCGTCGGCTATGGTCGCAACCTGGAAGACGTGGGCATCAGTCGCGATGAGGCTGACTTCATGCTCGACAACGACATCGACCAGGTTGAGCGTCAGCTGGAGACCGTGGACGAATACCGGGACCTGGATCCTATTCGTCAAACCGTGATCGGCAATATGGCTTTTAATCTTGGGTTTGCCGGCCTCATGGGCTTCAAGAACATGTGGGCAGCTATCGGTCGTCGGGACTGGGATCGGGCAGCAGACGAAATGCTCAATTCGAAATGGGCCCGCCAGGTTGGCGTGAGAGCCGTTGAGTTGTCGGAAATCATGCGGGCTGGCGAGGTACGCGGTGTCTGAAGTGAGCGATCGCCGAGGTTGGCACATCGACAAGGGCATTCCCATCGCAGTTCTGGTGACGGTTGTGTTGCTGGCGGTTTCCATTGCCAGGGATCAGTCCAAGCAGGATGAGCGACTTTCACTGGTTGAAAGTTCTGTTCAGACGCTGCAGCAGGCCCGGCTTAATGACCAGGAGCGCACTGAAAAGACTTACAACGAGCTCAAGGTCGATATCCGGCGGATGAACGAGAAGCTCGACCGCCTCCTTGAAAGCCAATATGGACGCAACTGAAAGCCATCCGGACCCGAATCGCTGGTGGAAGCACCGCCGGCGCGGGTACTACACCGGCAAATGGTGGGCCATCTTGCAGACGCCCTGTTGGGTCCTTCTGGGCATTTATGATCCGAAGGTCCTTGAATCAATGGGGGTGGTCATCGGCTGGTCATACGGCATCAGCGCCACACTGATCGTCAGCTACTTCGGCAACAACATCGCTGAGGCCTGGGCAGGCAAGGTGAAGCAATGATTCTGAGCACTGTGAAGGCCAAGCTCTCGGCGTATGCGGTTCCGATCATCGCCACTTTGGTGGTCGTTGCGGGCCTCTCATTCTGGTGGCTGTGGTCAGACCGCCAGCAGCTGCTGCAGGAGAACGCCAATCTCACACAGGCCATGGATCAGGCCAGGGTCACCAACGAAGAGAACTTATCCCAGATCGCTCAGCTGCAGGCGGATATCCGTTGGCGGGATCAGCAAGCCCTGATCCGCTCAGAGCGAGAGAGAAACCTTAGCGAACAGCTGGCCAAGACCGAGGCCGAGCTGAAGGAGTTGGTTAGAGATGCGCCTTGCTCTGGTCCTGAGTATGTGTGGCCTGACGCTGTTTATGAGCGGATGCGGTCCGGCACAGTGGCTGACCCGAACCGAGTACGTGAAGGAGCAGGTTCCTCAGGATTACCTGGTACCGCGGACACTTCCGGCGCCACCTCGGCGGATTGACTGGTGCCCGGTGTGGGCTGAGCAGCTGAAGAAGGTGGCTACCGCGTGCGAGGGCGATAAGGATGACGTCAGGGCATGGAACGACCGGCCAATCGAAGAGGCATCTAAGTGAACGAACAACAGACTGCCGAGCTCATCGAAGCTATCCGCCAGCAGACAGATGCCATCAATCGCCTGGCCAGCAGCAATGCCGCACTGGTTCAGGCGATGGCTGAGGCCGAGGGCATGGATGACGAGGACAGGGAGCCGACCACTTACCTCGACGGCAGCACACTCGACTGATGCCACAGCGTACCGCCAAGCCCTGCCGGGACAAGCTGTGCCGGATGACCACCAGGGAGAAGCACGGCTACTGCGAGGCTCACGCCGACCAGGCCAAGAGCTGGACACGAGGCCGTGCAGGCAGAGGCAGAGGTGGCAGGCCTTGGCGCCGGCTGCGAGAACAGGTGCTTGAGCGTGATCGGTACCTCTGCCAGCCGTGCAAGCGAGAGCGGAAAGCGACACCAGCAACTGAGGTTGATCACATCATCCCAGAGGCTGAGGGAGGCGCCACAGTTGCCGGCAACCTTGAGGCCACCTGCCACCCGTGCCACCAGGCCAAGACCCAGCGGGAGGCCTTGAGGGCGCGAGCTCGAGGCGACTGACGACCCGGGGGTGGGTAAATCTCTACAGCCTTGTCCAGCGGACACCGCGCCTTCAGTCGTTTTTTTTTGCGTGAGAAATAACGAAACTTTTTCCGGAGGTCCTGGTTGAACAACAACGCTCCAGTTCGCGCCTCCGGCGGAGGCCGAAAACGGAAGTCGGTTGGCACTCAGAAAAGCTCGATCACTCGGATCAATCCTCCCGAAGAATTGATGGGTGACGCAGCCCGGAGAATCTGGAAACAACAATCGAAGGTTCTGATCGATCGCGGCACCTTCGAAGTCGAAGACGCCCCACTGCTTCAAGCCTACTGCAACGCCTGGCAGTTGATGCTCGATGCCGAGATCCGGATTGCCAACGAGGGATTAACGCTCCCGACCGCTGATGGCAGCGAGAAGATGCACCCGGTTGTGAACGTCCGCGACAAGTCAGTGCAGCAGCTTTCAAGACTGGGCTCACTGCTCGGGCTGGATCCGCTTACCAGGATGAGAATGCTCGGCGGTGGCGGAGCAAATGACGACGGCAAAAACGAGGGCAACGAATTCGACGAGTTCTAACCTATGAGCGCCTACCCCAATGTGAACGCGGCGCAGAAGTACGCCCGCGATGTGGTAGGTGGCCGGATCGTCGCCTGCAGCTACGTGAAGGCAGCTTGTGCCCGACACCTGAATGACCTGAAGGCAGCGAAAGCAAAGAGCTATCCGTATCGGTTCGACCGGGACCTGGCGGAAAGGGCCTGCAGGTTCGTCCAGCTCCTCCCCCATACCAAAGGGGAGTGGGCCAGAGGCAACCAGCGGATCGTCCTTGAGCCCTGGCAGCTGTTCAGCTTCTCGATGGTGTTCGGGTGGATCCGGAAGAAGGATAAGCTCCGTCGGTTCCGGGAAGTCTACGAAGAGGTCCCCAGGAAGAACGGCAAGTCCATCAAGGTGGCCGGCGCCGGGTTGTACGCCTTCTGCGCAGATAAAGAATATGGCGCCGAGGTCTATTGCGGTGCCACCAGCGAGAAACAGGCCTGGGAGGTTTTCCGCCCTGCCCTGAAGATGGCCAAAAAACTGCCAAACCTGCGCAACCGATTTGGCATCGTGCCCTGGGCAAAGAAGCTGGAGCGCGGGGATGGAAGCGTTTTCGAACCGGTGATCGGAGACCCGGGCGACGGCTCCAGCCCCTCGATGTCCATCATCGACGAGTATCACGAACATCCTGACTCGCGCCTTTACGACACGATGATCACTGGCATGGGCGCCCGATCGCAGCCGTTGCTTTGGGTGATAACCACCGCGGGTTTCGACATCGCCGGGCCCTGTTATGAAATGCGGGAACGCGCCATCGAGATGCTGGAAGGCACCAGCCAGGATGACGAGCTGTTCGCCATCATCTACACCATCGATCCGAAAGACGACTGGACTACCGACGAGGCCATTCTCAAGGCCAACCCAAACGCCGGCGTTTCGGTAAAGCTCGACTACCTGAAGAGCCAGCGCGACAAGGCAGTGGCCCGGGCCCGGCTGGCGAACAAGTACAAGACCAAGCACCTCAATGTGTGGGTCTCCTCGAAAGAGGGGTTCTTCAACATGGAGGACTGGAAACGCTGCGAGGACCGATCGCTCACGATCGACCAGTTCCGCGGCGAGGATTGCATTCTGGCTTTCGACCTTGCGCGAAAGCTCGACATGAACAGCATGGCCCGGCTGTTCAGCCGCCAGGTAGATGGCAAGACGCATTACTACTGCGTCAGCCCGAGATTCTGGGTACCGGAAGACACCGCGTTCGACAATGAAGACCGCCGGCTCGGCGAGCGATACCAGGGCTGGATTGAGTCCAAGCACCTGGACGCCACAGACGGCAGCGAAGTTGACTACCGGGAAATCCTGGAATGCGCCAAGGAAGCCAATCTGGAAACGCCGGCGCAAGAGGCACCCATTGACCCACACGGCGCCGCGAACCTCTCGCACCAGCTGGACGACGAGGGACTGAACCCGATCACCATGGTTCAGAACTACACCAACATGTCCGATGGAATGAAGGAGCTGGAGGCCGCGATCGTCTCTGGCCGGTTCCACCATGACGGCAATCCGATCATGACCTGGTGTGTTGGCAACGTGGTTGGCAAGTACCTGCCTGGCAATGACGACGTGGTCCGCCCGATCAAGCAGGGCGATCACAACAAGATCGATGGCGCGGTGGCTCTCATTATGGCCATAGGCCGCGCACTGGCGAACGCCCAAGTAGGCGAAAGCGTACTGGATACCCTTTCTGACGACGACATCCTGGTGATGTAAATGCGCACTTATCTGATCGACACCCTGGGCCTTGCCGGTTTCGGGGCGATGACCTATGGCCTGTATCTCAGATTCGGCCTGGCCGATGCCCTTATCGCTGCTGGCGGACTCATGCTCATCATGGCTCTGGCGGCTGCCCGCGCCTCCAAGCGCAACGCTGGCGGAGGTAAGAAATAATGCTTGAGTCCCTGTTCGCCCCGGAATCCCGCTCACTTGAGGATCCGAGTACACCTCTGACCGGCCAGAACCTGGCGGAGTACTTCGACACCAATATCGGTATCCAGGTTGATAACCAGTCCGCCCTGACTCTCTCGGCGGTCTACTCCTGCATTTACGTGTTGTCGTCTTCCATTGGCCAGCTGCCGCTCTACGTTATGCGGAAAAAGGGCGACAACATCGAGGCGGCCAAGGATCACCCGGCTTACTGGTTGCTTCACGATGAGCCCAATGAGTGGCAGACCAGCTACAAGTGGCGGGAAACCAAACAGAGCCACGTCCTCGGCTGGGGCAACGGATACACCCAGACCGTGCGCAGCCCGAGCGGAGAGCTTCGCGAACTCGTCACCCGCCGTCCCTGGGAAACCCAGCTGGTCAAGAACGGAAACCGTTGGCTCTACGCCGTCACCGAGGAAGACGAAGGCAGTCGCGCCGTCGCCCTCGAGGACATGATCCACGTCCGGGCCCTGGGTTCTGATGGCCGCACCGGTAAAAGCCTGATCCGGCAACACGCCGAAACCATCGGTCTGGGGCTGGCGGCTCAACGCTACGGCAAGGATTTCTTTACCGGTGGCGGCCGCCCTACCGGCCTGATCTCAGTGAAGGACTCGCTTCAGAAGGATAGTTGGGAGCGCCTGAAAACCGCCTGGAACAACGCGGTCTCAAAGCTGAAAGCCAGCGAGAACAAGACGCTGATGCTCCCGGCGGATCTCGACTACAAGTCGATCACCATTCCGCCCGAGGATGCCCAGTTCCTGGAAACCCGGAAGCTGAACCGCTCCGAGGTTGCCGGCATCTTCAACGTGCCGGCCCACATGATCAACGACCTGGACAAGGCCACTTTCTCCAATATCAGCGAACAGGCCATTCAGTTCGTGCGCCACACCATGATGCCGTGGGTTGTGAACTGGGAGCAGGAAATCAACCGCCGGGTATTCACTCGCGCCGAGCGTGCCGCTGGCTACTACTGCAAGTTCAACCTTGCCGGTCTGCTGCGCGGTACCGCGAAAGAACGAGCCGAGTTCTATCGCGCCGCGATCAACGACGGCTGGATGGATCGCAACGAAGTCCGAGTGCTCGAGGACATGAATCCACGGGATGGTCTGGACCAGATGCTGGTCAGTGTGAACGCCCAGCCCCTGAGCGCCCTGAATCAATCCGACACCCCCAACGATGACGAGGAACCCACCTCATGAGCGAAGTCGAGAAGCGCGCCCTTCTTTGTGAGGTGCGTGCCGAAGAAACCGAGGAAGGACAGCCGGCCCGCATCGTCGGGCATGGTGCGGTCTTCAATAAGCGCAGTGAAATGATCCTGGGCATGTTCAAAGAGGAGATCGCCCCGGGCGCCTTCGACGATGTGCTCAACGACGATGTTCGAGCACTGTTTAACCACGATCCCAACTTCGTGCTGGGGCGCACTCGCAGCGGGACGCTGGAGCTTTCGGTTGACGCCGAGGGCCTTCGTTACGACATCAATCCGCCAGACACCCAGTCCGTCCGGGACCTGGTGTTGGCTCCGCTGACCCGGGGTGACATCACCGGATCCAGCTTTGCGTTCCGGGTTGCGCCTGACGGTGACGAATGGATGGAAGACGACGACGGACTGATCGTGCGGACCATCCACCGTTTCAGCCGATTGCTCGACGTCTCGCCGGTGACCTACCCGGCTTACCCGGATGCGGGCGCTGCAAAGCGCTCCCTCGAGGCTCGCTGTGAAGAGATCAAGGGTCTCGCCCAGCGTGCCATCAATCAGCGCCGCGCCCGCGAGCGCTTCCTTGAACTCATCCACGCCTGAACCTACTACCGCCCCGGAGGGCACAGCACTATGAAACTCCATGAATTGAAGCAAGCGTACAACGAGCTCGCCCGGAACATGCGCAACCTGCATGACAAGATCGGCGACACCACCTGGACTGACGAGCAGCGCAGCCAGTGGAGCGACTGGAAACAGAAGCTCGACGGTCTGGACGAGCAGATCAAGCGCGAAGAAGCCCTGCGCGATGCCGATCAGCGTTTCGTTGAGGAGAACGAAGAAGAGCACCGCGACAACCTGGACAATGAAGAGCGCGGTGGCCAGTCCGTTGATGAGCAGCGTGCCCAAGCGTTTGACGGTTTCCTGCGTCAGGGAATGTCCGAAATGTCCGCGGAGCAGCGCCAGATCTTGCGCGAGATGCGTGCTCAAGCCACCGACCCAGACACTGCTGGCGGCTACACGGTACCAACCGAGATGCTGAATCGCATCCACGAAGCGATGAAGGACTACGGCGGTCTGGCCAGCGTAGCCCAGATCCTCACCACTGACAGCGGTCATACGCTGGAGTGGCCCACCTCTGACGGTACCGCTGAAGAAGGCGAGCTGATCGGCGAGAACTCTCAGGCATCTGAGGGTGACGTGGTGTTCGGTATCAAAAACCTTGGCGCCAAGAAGCTCAGCTCCAAGGTGATCCGCGTTTCCAACGAGCTGCTGAACGATTCGGGCATCGACATTCAGGGCTTCCTGGCAAGCCGTATCGGTTCCCGTCTTGGACGCGGTGAGGCCAAGTTCCTGGTGCAAGGTACCGGTGCTGGCACTCCCGAACAGCCCACTGGCCTGCAAGCGTCGGTGACTGGAACCACCACTGCTGCCAGCTCCAGCGAATTCACCTGGCAAGAAGTGAACGGACTGATCCACAGCATTGATCCGGCTTACCGCCGCGCTGCGAATTTCCGCATCGGTCTTAACGACAACACGCTGAAGTTGATGACGGAAATGGAAGACTTGCAGGGCCGCCCTCTGTGGCTCCCGGCGGTATCCGGTGCGGCTCCGGCCACAATCCTGAACGTGCCTTACTTTGTGGACCAGGGCATTGCCGATATCGGCGTGAACGCCAAGTTCATGTACGCCGGCGACTTCGCCCAGTTCATCATTCGCCGGGTTCGTTACATGGTGCTGAAGCGCCTGGTTGAGCGCTACGCCGACTTTGACCAGACCGGCTTCCTCGCCTTCCATCGCTTTGATTGTGTGCTGCAGGACGCTGCCGCGATCAAGGCACTGCAGGGCGCTGCCACTTAATTCACCGGGCTGCCTTGGGCGGCCCCTGAACTGACGGAGCCGATATGCTCGAGCTGGACATTATCAAGCAACACGTCCGGCTCGAGCCGGACTTTGTCGAAGACGACACACTGCTCGAAACCTACTCAACCGCAGCCCAGCGCCTTGTCGAAAACCACACCGGCCGCACGCTATATGCGACGGCGGCAGAGATCCCGAAGGATCCGGATACAGGTGAGGTAACCGACGAAGACGCCCTGGTTCTGGATGACGACATCACAACCGCGATGCTTCTGCTGATCGGCCATTGGTACGTCAACCGGGAGAGCGTTGTTGTAGGGGCCATAACCTCTGAATTGCCAATGGCGGTCGAGGCCCTGATTTCGCCGTACCGCCACTTTCATTTCGCGTAGCGAGGAATAGCTCATGGCACGCAAACCCAGCAAGACAAAACAGGACCAGACGACAGAGCAAAAGCCAGTCGATCCTGAACAGGTCGAAGCCTCTGAAGCTGAAACCCAGCCAGAAGTGGCCGGTGGTGAGCAAAGTCAGACTGAGCCTGAGACTCAACCAGCAGCAGAGCCAGAATCCGAGGCTGCAGCGCCCGAGGCCTCTGAAAACGGCGCACCTGACGAAAAGCCGGCAGCAAAAACCACAGCGCGGATGGTTGAGGCCACGCTGAAAACTCGCCATTGCCGAGGCGGCATTTGCAAGGGAGCCGGCGAGACCATGTCGATGACCCAGGGCGAGTACGACCGCCTGAAGAAATACGACCGGGTAGAGTGAAATGAGAGCTGGCCAGCTTCGGCACAGGATCACTATCGAAAAGCCTGGCCAGACCCAGGATCCCGAAACCGGAGAGATGATCCCGGGCTGGGAGGTCGTGGCTACTGTATGGGCTGCCAAGCGGCCTTCCAGCGCCCGAGAGTTCAAGCAATCCCAGGCTGGCCAATCTGAGGTCACCGGTGAATTCCAGATCCGGTACCGCCCGGGTATCGATGCAACGATGCGGATTGTCCACAAAGGCCAGATCTTCAACATCGAAGGCGTACTGCCCGACGATCGGAGCGGCCGGGAGCATCTGACCCTGCCCTACAGCGAAGGCGTTAGCAACGATGGCTCGTGATGGCGTTAGCTATGAGATGACCGGGTTACCGGAATTGCTGGGAAAGCTGGATGGCCTGGAGTATGACCTGAAGCGCAAGGGCGGACGGTTCGCACTTCGCCGGGCTGCACAGGTTATTCGGGATCAGGCCCGTCAGAATGCTGAGCGGGTGGATGATCCCCGAACATCAGAGAACATAGCGGCGAACATCGTCGAGCGATGGAGCGGTCGTCTGTTCAAGAGAACCGGCAACCTTGGCTTCCGCGTCGGTGTGCTTGGCGGGGCCAAAGGTGCGGCCAAGGATTCCGGCGAGGTTGAAGGCAAAGGAAGCGGGAACCCTGGAGGCGATACGTTCTACTTCCGCTTTGTGGAGTTCGGCACGGAGAACGCGCCCGCGCAGCCTTTCATGAGGCCGGCAATCAACCAGGTTGGAAACGAGCCTGTTGACGTGTTCATCAAAGAATACGGCAAAAGTATCGACCGAGCACTCAGGCGAGCCCGGAAGAAGGCAGGTGTGAAATGAGCATCAAGATTGTTTTGCCATCCGGTAAAGCGCCGAAGGCCTGCCGGGGAACAAAGATATACACCGAAGACGGCCATGAAATTAAGGGTGTGACTGGCTGCAATATCGAGATCATGCCTGATGGGGTAGTAATGGCTCGCCTGTCGGTCTTTGTTGAAGACGTGGAAAACCTAGACGAAATAAAGGGCCAGGTGACCATCGTCAACCCAGAAAACAAGGAAGTTGAAGATTTTATTTCGGATTTGATGAATGAGGGCAAGCAGTGACCCCGCCAATCTTCCAGGTATGCGCATCAGATACGAATGTCACCGCTCTGCTGGGCACCGGCCCCACGCGGTTGTTCCCGTTTGGGCAGGCTCCGCAGGGGGTCACCCTGCCATACGCGGTTTGGCAAACCATAAGCGGCTTGCCAGAGAACTATCTGGGACAGGTGCCCGATCTCGACAGCTACACCATCCAGATCGATGTTTACGCCGGGCGAGGCAGTGAGGCCCGACAGGTAGCCGCTGCGCTGCGCGATTCGATCGAGCCCCACGCTCACGTGGTCGGCTGGAACGGGGAGAGCACCGATCCCGACACCGGTCACAGACGATATGGATTCGACGTCGAGTGGCACGTCCACCGATAGCCCAGATGCAGATTCAAGAAACCCGGCCACGAGCCGGGTTTTTAGTTTCGGTACAGCCTAGGGTCGCTCCTGAATGCCGGCGACGCCATCTAACCGGCCGGCTGTACCTCCTATTCGAGATGGCAGAGGAGAATAGTGATGGCTGACATCATTCCTTTCGATTACCAGGGCCAGTTCGTTCGCTTCACTACCGAAGGCTGGATCAACGCGACTGATGTGGCAAAACAGTTCGGTAAACGCCCTACAGACTGGCTCAAACAAGACGAGACCAAGCAGTATCTGGCAGCTCTGGCTGAAGCGCTTACATGTGATCCTGAGTCACTTGTAAAAACCAGCCGCGCCCGGGCGGATCGTGGCGGTGGTACCTGGCTGCATCCAAAGCTCGGGGTCCGTTTCGCGCAATGGCTCGACATCCGGTTCGCAGTCTGGTGCGACCTCCATATCGATGCAGTCCTTCGTGGCAGCGGCAACGCTTTGCAGGAATACGAGCGCGCGCACAACGCACTTGAATCACGAAAAGAGCTGGCCAGCGAGCAAGGTCGCGGACTGGCTCAGTGGCGCCACCAGAAGGAGCCACTCCAGCAGCAAGTCGAATACTGGCGAGAACAGTTACAAATGAACCTGGCGCTCGACGCCGCAGTTTAAAGCCCGCCACTGAGCGGGCTTTTTTATGCCCGAAACCCGCACGAGGATTTACACATGTCTGTATTGGCACAAGGCACGCACATCTTCATCCTGGACGACACCGGTGAAACACCGGAAGTGGTCCGCATCGAATGCGCCACCAGCTTTTCCCCGGGTGGCGATCCCGCTGATCAGATCGAGGACACCTGTCTGGAGCATAACGAGCGCTCTTACCGGTCCGGTCTGCGCACTCCTGGCCAGGCATCCATGGGCCTGAATGCTGACCCGAAGTATGACAGCCACCTGCAGCTCTACGGTCTGTCCCGGATGAATCCAAACCCCATTATTTCCTGGGCGGTTGGCTGGTCCGATGGCAAAGCGGTTCCCAATTTCGGTTATGGCGTGGACTCTGTAACCGTAAGTGAAGGTGGATCGGATTACAGTGAGTCCACCACCACTGTCGAGTTCTCTGCCCCAGAGGATTCCGACGGCAAAGTCGCAACCGGTGTGGCCACTGTCGTTGGCGGTGTAGTCACCGAGATCACCATCACCGACCCGGGCAGCGGCTACTCGGCAGCTCCGACCGTAACCGTTAACGATAGCGGCACGGGAACCGGCGCAACCGCAACCGCCTCGCTGGAAAGCAGGCCATCGTTTGTTTTCCCGGACACCCGCACCTGGTTCACCTTCCAGGGCTATGTTTCCGACTTCCCGTTCGACTTCGCTCAGAACACTGTCGTCACCACTGAGGTTTCGATTCAGCGTTCTGGTGACTCCAACTGGATCAAGAAGGCTGCCAGCTAATGGATCTGACCCTTGATGCACTGAAGGACATGGGCGCCTTTACCGGCGCCCCTGTTGAGAAAGAAATTGTCCTGAAGAAAGACGGCAATGAAGAGAAGACTGCCACGGTATATGTGCGCAAGCTTTCTTACTACAGCGCTGTCTCGGACATTAAATCACTCAATGCAAAGTCTGATGCCGTAGCCGGGCGTATTGCTTCGGCAATCTGCGACAAGGAAGGCAAACAGGTATTCGCGCCTGGTGACATTACCGGCGAGGCGGACCCTGATCGAGGCCCGTTGAACAGCGAAATCACAATGGAATTGCTGCGGGTGATTGGTGAGGTTAACGGAAAAAAGACGAAGAGCTGACGCCTGAAGATGAGCTTTGGTGCGAACTTGTACTTAACGGAGTCGGTGGATGCACTATTGCGCAAGCCCAGCGGCGCGTCAGCTATACTGAGTTTTTGTTGTGGTCCCAGTATCGACAAAGGCGCGGCAGCTTAAACACTGGCATGCGCGTTGAAAGGGCCGGGGCCCTGATTGCTACTATTCTTGCTAACCAAAATCGGAAAAGCGATAGTCAGCCTTTTAGTTTTTACAGCTTGGCTCCACACCATGACGAGCCAGTATTGACCATGGAGGAAGCGATGGAAAGTTGGAAATAATCGTACAATGAGCCTGTGCGGCTAGGCCGCCCAGCCTAAAATGGAGCAAGCCACTCCCATGCCGCACCCTTTCAATGGCGATAATTTGAGGCGACGTTATCATTAAGATTTCTCGGGAAAAGGCAAGAGCTTGTGGCGTTAATACATTTTTCACTGGCCGGCCATGTAAGCGCGGAAATTTATCAGAGCGAAGAACATGCAATGGAGAGTGCCTGTGCAGCGACTGTCAAAAGGCAAGCAAAGAAAGGCTTGCAAGATACCGCTCACAGAATCGAGCGCTTTTGAAGAAAAAGGCTTCAAAATACTACATCGAAAATCAAGAACAAATCGAGGCTAGGCGCCGAGAGTACGTTTTAAAGAACAGAGAAAAGGTAAACTTGATTAAGAAGCGCGCTTATGACAAAAAGCCGGAAAAATACGAAGAGATACGCCGAGAATGGGCCAGGAAGAACAAAGAGAAAGTTCGCGCCAGTCGCAAAAGATGGCGCAGCCTTAATGCTGAAAAGTTGAGGCAAATAGACTCGATTAGAAGATCTCGAAAAACTAAACGCAAGCCAGCATGGTTTGGGGAGCTTGATAACTTTGTCATCGCAGAGGCTTACTCCCTAGCCAAAGAGCGGGAAGCTGCGTCAGGGTTGCCTTATGAGGTTGACCACTTGGTTCCGTTAATATCAGAAAAAGCAAGCGGGCTTCATGTTGCCGGCAACATACAAGTTATCCCCGCTAAGTTGAATAGAATCAAAGGCAACAGACTTATTATGACAACCCCGCTTGAATGGCTAAAATATTGCCAAATAGGAACGCAAGTAGTTAGAGGGGCGGCATGAAAATAATTGGCGGTTCATTTGGCGCAAGCGGCAAGGCCCGTTTTGCCGGCAAGTACCTGGAAGTCCTTGGCGAGAAGCAGAAGGATTATCAGGGCAGCGACGTGGAGTCGGTCACTGTCCGACAGGAGAAAGAGCGCCAATTTGGCATTTTCGGTGCGCTTATTGGCACGCTGCTGTTCGGCTACATCGGTAGCCTGTTCCTCGGGGTGATTGGCTGGGTTGCCGGTCTGCTGTTCGCCATCACGGGCTCGTTCTACCACAAGCGGCGATATTTCGCGGATCTGGAATTCAAGGACGGCCTGAAGCTTACGCTTGAGCCAAACGACCACGAAGCCAAAAAGCTGGTCAAGTTCGCAGAAACCTGAACACCTAACGAATCACGAATAACCCGTCCAGACCGGCGGGTTTTTTTATGCCTGGAGAAACTCATGGCGAGGAAATCCCTCGGGACGCTCACGCTCGATCTAATAGCGAAGGTGTCCGGCTTCGAACAGGGTATGGACAAGGCGTCTCGCAAGTCCGAGAAAACTGCTAAGAAGATCGAGCGCTACTCCAATCAGATCGGCGCCGCCATTACAGCCGCCAGCGCCACGGCAGTAGCTGGGATGACCGCTCTCGTGGCATCGACTTCTGAGAGCGCAAGAGAAGTGCAAAACCTTTCCCGGCTGGCGGGCTCAAGTCCCCAGGAGTTCCAGAAGCTGACCTACGCTGCAAAGCGATACGGAATTGAGCAGGAAAAAGTGTCCGATATTCTCAAGGACACGAACGACCGCATCGGCGACTTTATTCAGACCGGCGGCGGTCCTATGGCCGACTTTTTCGAGAACATCGCGCCAAAGGTTGGCGTCACCGCTGATCAATTCGCCCGGCTTTCGGGTCCAGACGCACTTCAGCTCTACGTGCGGAGCCTCGAGGAGGCCGGAGTAAGTCAAAAAGATATGACCTTCTATATGGAGGCCATTGCTTCTGACGCCACAGCTCTGGTTCCGTTGCTGCGCAACAACGGCAGAGAGATGAAAAACCTTGGCGACGAAGCTGAGCGAACAGGCAACGTATTCTCCGATCTTGAGTTTGAGCAACTGGAAGATATCCGTCGCGGTTTTGACGAGCTCAGCGGCGCCGCTACAGGCATGAAGAATGAAATCGTTCTGGCGGCCCTCCCAGCGGTAAATGAATTGATCGACCTTCTTTCGGATGATTCAACTCTTAAATCCGCTCAAGCGCTAGGCACTGCTGTTGTAACCGCGATGAATAAAGCTGCAAAGGCGGTGGATGGCGCAATAAAGATCACGCAGTTTTTGGCCGAAGAGTTGGCGGCGATGACTGCAGGTGCCGCCGCAGACGATATTGTCAGGCTGGAAGATGAGTTAGAAACGCTCTATTCCATGCTGGATAACCCATCAAATCGCGTTAGGTTCTTTGGAAAAGACGGCGTTGTTGCCTACTACGACAAAGACGAAATCTGGGACATGATTGCCGAGACAGAAACCAAGATCGTAGATTTCCGGCGCCGTATGGAACGTGGAAGCCGGAAAGCTCCATTAATAGACTTGGTTTCCCCACCTGAATTACCTGGTGCAAGCGATGGCCGCGGAGATAATACCCCCGGAACTGCATCCAATACCATTACTTCGGTTGATAGTTCTAATGGCGATTCCGTTGCAGGCTTAGATTCTGCTGAAGATATCGAAAAGCAGATGGCTGATCGAAGAGAGGCGCTTCTATCATCTCTCCAGACAGAAAAGCAGGCCATTCTGGCGGCCTTTGGCGAGCGCGACGAGGAGATATCGAAACTGAGGGAAAACCAAACCCTCACTGAAATGGAAGCCAATAACCTGCGGATCCAGAACGAGCGCCAAATGTACGACTCTCTGGACGCCATGAGGCAGAAAGATATTGATCGAGAAAAAGAAGCTGTGCAGGCCAGGCTAAGTGCTGCGGCAGATATCGTCTCCATCACCTCCAACCAGGTCAACCAGATGGAGAGCCTATACGGTGAAATGGGGGCAGTTGGAGAGGCGTTTTACGTAATGTCTCAAGGCTTGGCTGCTGCCAATGCTGTTATCGATGGCATTCAAGCTGCCATGGCTATCCGCGTGGCCTATGCGCAAATGGCAGCGATGTCTGGCCCGGCAGCGCCCGGCATCCTGGCGGCTGGTGAAGTTCACGCCAACGTAGCCCAGGCGATGGGTGTCGCTGCGGCCGCGGGGATTACAGCCCAGACAATAGCCTCTTTCGAGGGTGGCGGTTATACCGGTGCTGGCCCAAGGTCTGGTGGCCTGGATGGGAAAGGCGGCTTCATGGCCATGCTGCATCCCGATGAAAGCGTTACTGATCACAAGTTGCAGAAAGCTGCTGGCGGAGGATCCGGAACCGTGGTCAACGTCATTGAGGACAATTCCCGGGCCGGCGAGACAGAAACCAAAAGAGGCAGCAACGGGCAGGAAGAGGTTAACGTGTTTGTCGCTGACATCATGGGCGGCGGACCCAGGGCCAAAGCCATGCAAACCGCGTTCGGACTCAAGAGGCAGGGCTACTGATGGCAACCGAGAAAGAGTTTCCCAGCTACCTGCCAACGCCGCTTCGTAACGGCTATGGACTAAAGGCGGCGCCCACGTTTGCCAGGACCAGCATGGCCAGCGGTCGTGCCAAGCAGCGCCCGGTGAACACCAGTGTCCCGACAATGGTTCCGGTGGCTTTCCTGCTTACCCAGGAGCAGGGGCAACTGTTTGAAGCCTGGTTCAATTACGAAATCAGCTATGGCACCGAATGGTTTAACTGCCAACTGGATTCTCCTATGGGGCTTCGACCTTACGAGTGCCGATTCACCGGCATGTACGAAGGCCCGAAGCTTCGCGGATTGAGGCATTGGGAATACAGCGCAGAGTTTGAGATACGAGAACGCCCTGTGCTGAACGAGGAATACTGGCTTTATGGGCAGGAGTTTATCCGGAACCAGAGCATCATCGACGTTGCTCTGAACAGCCTGTGGCCTGAACCATGAGCATCATTGAAACGGTCTACGCTTCGGCGCCGTCTGAGCATGTGATTCATCCAACGCTGGAGATCCTGGTACCGAACTTTGAGCCCATCCGGGTTGTGGCGTCCTTCGAGGATCTTACGGCAACGCTTGAAACTGGCGAAACGGTGACATTCAACGCAGGCCCGTTCGAATATAAAGAGCCGTCCAAGAACACCCAGGGAAATCAAACCCTGAATTTCTCCATCGCTAACGTCACCGGCGAGGCTCAGAAAGCTGTGGAGGCCGCACTGGAGTCTGCCGAGGAAGTGCCCGTAAATTACCGCGTGTTTCTCTCCAGCGATCTGTCAGCGCCTGCCAACAAGCCCTACAAAATGACGCTCAGAGGCGGAACTTTCGAGGGAATGATGGTGCAGATCGAGGCAGGGTATTACGACCTTCTGAATGCCGCGTGGCCCCGAAAGCGCTACACGTCCGAGTATGCTCCTGGCTTAAGGTACATTTAATGACCCTTGATGAGATCCTTGCGATTCCCTACGAGCCGAATGGTCGCTCTCAGTCTGGAGCCGACTGTTACGGCATCGTCCGGATGGCCCGCGTTTACCTGTTCAACAAGCCCTGGATGCCGGTTCATGGAGGTGTTGAGGGCAGCGACAAACGAGCGCTCACTGATGCAGTCCGGGCTGAGGCACCAAACTACCGTGAAGTCGGGCCACAACCAGGTGCAATTGCTTGCGCCTTCCGCGGCTCCCTCTGCACTCACATCGCCATCGTGGTTGATGTAGACGGCAAACGGATGATCCTGGAAACCGATGAACCTGGACGAGGTGGCCATGGCCCGCGCCTGGTCAACTTGCGGTATTTCGAGCAGCGGTTTCTGAAGGTTGTTTACTATGACGATTAAGGTCTACAGCAGCATCATGCCGGGTGAGCCGGCGGAGACTTACGATCGTTCGGGCTTAACCGTTGAGGCTTTCGTAAAATCCTTCACGCCGAATTACCGGCGCGGTGATTCTCAGCCGATTTCGTGCATGATTAACGGCGCCATCGTGAAACCGATGGATTGGGCCGATGCTGTTATCGGTGAGCGCGATGTGGTCGAGTTCCGGCCGGTGCCGTACGGGGACGTGGTGGATGCTCTGGCCATTGTGTTCCCCACGGTCTTTGGCCCTATTGCAGGCCCTCAGCTTGCGATCGAGGCGCTGATCGACATTCCCGGCCAGCAAGGCGGCCAGGGATCTCAGGGCAGCCAGTTAAATCCGGCAGACGCCAGGGCCAATATCGCACGGCTTGGACAGGGCATCCCCGAGGGTTTCGGCTATTACATTCGTTACCCTGACTACCTGAATCAGCCGCGCACCTTTTACCAGGACCGGAAAACGCAGGTGATTCGCCTGCTGCTTTCTGTTGGTGTGGGCGAATACGAGATTGATCCGGACTCCGTTAAAATCGGTGAGACGCCGATCAATGAGTTGAACAACGCGGACTTCACCATCTATGAGCCCGGCGCGGATCTTTCCGGTGTCCCGAATCACGAGAATTGGTTTCAATCACCCGAAGTTGGCGGCACGCAAGGCAGCGCAGGAATCCGGCTGAAGGGCGTCACCTATGACCAGCGCACGTATTTTGGATCAGGCACGGCATCAGGCGACGCGATAACCGGCGTTTCAGTAGGCGAGTTGTGGGAGCCCGGGATCCTTGGGTCTATAAAAATGACCCAGTCGATAACAATCACCGACCCGGGTATTAGTTCAACGCTTATATTCAATGGCAATTTTCAGCACCTTGCCGCCGGCATGACCGTCAACATCGAATCCAATGTCGACGTGAATGGCACCTACGTTGTTTCAACAATCAACGCAGCCAAGGATGAGATCGAGCTGGAGACGACCGGCGGCGATCCTGTAACGGATTCATCTGGCCTTTCGGGTGCCATGTCCATAGACAAAGCGGGCACAGAGTACGCGCTGATCTCAATCCCCAGCGATACAGAGATACAGGTTGAGCGCCAGCTGGCGGACGGTTCACCTGATCCCGACTGGGATGGGAACCTGCCCTCAGCTTCTGTGACACTGGAGATTGTCTGGAGCGCTGAGGATTTTACCGGCAACAGGGCCGGACCCTTTGTCGTGTGCCCGGATGGCGAAACCACTGACACCATTGAGGTTGATCTTTTCGCTTCTTCTGGTTTGGGCGTGGTTGATGGTGAGTCCATAAACGCCAGGAGCCGGGACATTCGGATCGAATATCGCGAAGTTGGCGCCACGACCTGGCAGGAACAGATTGAGACGGTCAGCGGTAGCACCCGCGATCAGCTCGGCTGGACGTTCACCGTCAGCCTGCCCTCAGCCATCCGGCCAGAGATCCGGGTGAGCCGTCTGGGAGCGGAGGATGTCTCGGTAACCTCCCTCGATCGTCTGGACTTCACGGCGCTGCGCTGCAAATTGCCAGCGGTAACGAGTTACGAAGGCATTACCACGATGGCCGTGGATATTGTCGGTTCTGATGAGATTGCCAGCAGCTCCAACAACAAGATCAACCTGGAGTTCACACGCAAGTTGCCAACAATCAGCGACGGTGAATTCACTGCCAACTCGGCCACCAGGAGCATCAGCGCCGCTGCGTGCTATGTCGCCAAGTCACTCGGATACGCAGACGATCGGATCAACCTGGATGAGATGGAGCGATACGAGGCAATCTGGACGCCACGCGGTGACACCTTTGACTATGTGTTCTCAGATGGCACCGCCAAAGATGCGATCGACACTATTCTGAGGGCCGGCTTTGCCGAGATGACCCTAGAAAATGGCGTCATTACCCCAGTCCGAGATCAGCCAAGAGAAAAATTCGAGGACGGCTACAGCCCCGAGAACATGACAACTCCGCTCCGTCGACAATTCCAGGGCAAGAAAGTGGATGAGCCCGATGGCGTAGAGGTGGAATACACCAAGGCCGGCACCTGGACAACGGAAACCATCCAGTGCCTGCTCCCAGGAGACCAGGCGATCAAGCTGGATAAAGTGAACCTGAAAGGCGTCACAGACCAGACCCGCGCCTGGCGTATTGGAATGAGACGAAGGCGAGCCCAGCGCTATCGCCGTTGGACGTACTCGTTTGAAACGGAGCTGGACGCGCTCAACAGCCAGTACCTGTCCTTCGTTCCGCTGGTGGACGATGTGCCCGGCTACGGTAAGGCCTCGATTCTGCAATCCATCAGCTCTGATCGAATTGTTGTTTCGGAGCCGCTGGAGTTCGAGGAAGGCAAAACACACGTCGTCGCTTACCGTTCCGAATCGGGCGACGTTGTTGGGCCATTTACGGCAACACCTGGCCCTGACAAATACACCGCGCTTGTGTCGATTCCGCAGCCCTGGCCAGCGGTTACTCCCTCGGACAGAGAGCCGACCCATATTTACTTTGGCACAACCGATCGCTGGAGCTTTCCGGCACTAATTACCGAAATCAGCCCGAGCGGCCCGTTATCTGTTGGCGTTACGGCGACCAACTACGATGACCGGGTGTATGCCGACGACGATAACGCGCCTTTCAGCTAACGACTAAACAACCACTTTCCACAGAGCCCGCCATTGAGCGGGCTTTTTTGTGATCGGTAGAGGATTAAATAGATGACCAAGTTCAACACCGGCAACCCTGTTGGCAGCTCTGATCCGCGTGACCTTTTTGATAATGCCGCCGTGGCCGATAATCTGGTTACGGGTGAGGCGCCAGCCTATAACGACCGGCTCGGCAAGTCTCGCAAGTCCTGGCAGGGCATGGAAGATGAGTTTGCCGCCTTCATTGCGTCGAGTGGCTACGAGTTCCTTGGAAACTACGCGGCGGGCATTGAGATTACTGGGTACAACCAAGTGGTGCGCGACACCTCCGGCGAGTTCTGGCGCGTGTCTGGCTCCACTGATTTGCCGTACACCACTACAGGCGCGGGGCTGCCAGAGGGCGCGGCGTTTGTGTCTGTTGGGGATGCGGCTTTGCGCCAGGAGTTGGCGAGAACGGTTGCAAGCGGTCAGGGCGCAAACCTCGTTAACGGTGCGACAATCTACGTTGGAAGTGTGGCGGAGCTTGAGGCTTTGTCTTTGGCGGTGGGGGTGAATGTTAGATTGACTGATCAGGTCAGATTTGGAGACGGCACGGTTAAATCCGGAACACCGCCGAGCGATCCTCAAAAGGGTGTATTTATCACACTTGCCAATGGTAATTATTGGGAGCGAGATAGAGAGCCAAACCTAACAAAACCGCGCTGGTTTGGTGGTAGCTCCGCAGCAACAGAAACAGAGAACACGTTAGCAGTTCAGGCCGCTCATAATTTATTGCCGTCCACTGGTGGTGCTATATACATAGATGAACTAATTGAATGCTCAGGCTCTTTAAGTTTCACAAAGAACATCCTTCTGAAAGGCAATAATAGACGTGGTAGCGGTCTTGTATATACAGGCATCGGGACTTTTATAACAAATTTCTTCCTTGTAATTATGGATATGTCGGTAAGTGGGAAAAGTCCTGATGGTACGCTGTTTTTTAACTCTGGGTCGGTTGGATTCTCATCTTCTGCTTCAATACAAACAAGCGGGGCGGCTCTAACAAATTGGGACACTATTGTTTCATGGGCCGGTGGATTTTATTACAAATTCATTGATACGTACTTTGAAAGGTTTTCCAACGGGTTCACGAAGCTAAACGCCAACAACATCAGTTTTCACGGATGTCGCGCTGCACTGTTCGACAGATTTATAAGATACAACGGAGGAACCGGCCCTATTTCTTTTTACGGAGGCAGCGTCGAAAACTTCACAGACGAGATTATCAGAGGCGAAGGGGGCGCAGCATCCGTTATTAACTTTAACGGTGTTTATGTTGAAAACAAAGTTACCCCTCAAGGGTGGTTATCAAATGGTCTTGAGGCAGATGATGGCGCAAGCGCAATAGGGATAATTGGCGGGACAGTGCTGACAACAATTGGCTGCTCCATAGCAACTCCTGGACTAAGGTTCATCACAGGTAAATTTGAAAGAATTGAATCAAGCAATTACCTGTTTAATGTTTCTGGAATGGATCACTATTACTCTGGTAGTGGCCTTACGCTTGACGCTGGCGGAAGATTCTCGGACAAGGCTGAAAGCGGTGCATTTACAACTTCCTATTTGCTTGTGTCGAAAGGACCATCAGTAATCAAAGCGACCGACCCGTTCACTGGTAAAGATATAAGCATATTGCCTGAAAATGACTTGACTCTTGAAAACGGATGGACTCAAGACGCTAGTGGGCAGGTTTGTCGTTATAGTGTTATTGATGGTGTTCTTTATTTAGATGGAAACATTGACGGCGGGGCTGCAACGTCAGAGCAATTTGCAACGCTTCCCGCTGATATCGCAGGCCGAATAGATACTACGAAATGGTTTTCAGCCATCAAGACAGATACAGGGGCATCTGTGTCCGCTAGGGTTGCAATAAATGGAGCTTGCAGGATAGAGGGCTTGATGACGAATATCGCATTTAGCGTTGCGATACCGTTAGTTAGCTATTAGATATATACTATTGAAATGCGTGACTGCGTCAAATCAACACGTTAATCCGAATAGCCATAAAACGGACGGTTAGAAACGCTATGCCGCTGATGACCGAAACCATCACGCGGCTTCTGGAATTTAATATGTCCTTTGGTTTGGCCTCGTGGGCATTTTGTGGCCACACTCTGCGCACGGATGCGCACCAATAGAACAATGTGGGCGAGGGCGTCCGGCATGACCTTAATTAAATCAGACAGTTATAATTGCTGGCAGCACTCATAATGCTGGGGTCGGCGGTTCGACTCCGCCCCTTGCTACCAGTATTTCCAAAGGGTTGCGACTCACGTCGTGACCCTTTTTTTTGCCTCTGTGGGCATTTTGTGCCCAAACCGGAATTTCACCACGGCCACGCCATCGGAATCCGGTCCTCTCTTCTCCGCGATTAGCTCCACCGCTTTCACCAGTTCAGCGACCTCAGCCCCCGAGTAGTGTGTGGTAACCGATCCGCGTTTGTGCCCCAGGAGCTCTGCCCGGGTTTCTTCATTCACCCCTGCCGCCCTCAGCCTCCTGCCGAAGGTGTGCCGGAGATCGTGCCCGCGCACATGTGTGAGCCCTGCCTTCTTCCGCCCTTTCCGCCAGGCGTTATTGAAGATAGAGGCTACCGGCCGGCCGCTAAAGGTGAACACCTGGTGCTCGTGCTTCCCTCGCTGGCGGTTTACCACGGCTCTCGCCGTTGCATTCAGGACCACCAGACGGTCACAGCCGTTCTTCGTGACGCTTGCGGGCAGGATGAACCCGAACCCCTTGTCAGGTAGCGACACCTCCCACTCCCACTTCAGAGCGCAGATCTCGCTTTCCCGGCACCCGGTATGCACCGCGAACTCGGCCATATCCTTCAGGTGTTCCGGCAGCTCCTGGAAGAGCCTACCCTGCTCTGCCCAGGTAACCGGCGCTGGGTCCCGCTTATCCTTCCAGTCCACATCCGGAATCATTGGCGCGGTTTCCAGCCAGGTCATTCCGTATTCGTCCCGCCACAGCTCCGCGCACAGACGGAGAATCCTCCTAGCCACCGCCAGCGATCGGTTAACGGTGCCAGCCTTCACGCCCTCTTTCCGTCGCGCATCGATAAACTTTTGCAGCGTTCCGGAATGCACCTGGCTCAGGGGCAGTTTCCCAATGTGAGGATCCAGCGACTTCAGATCCTGCACATCCCGCTTTATACTCCGTTTGTGTGCGAACTCCCGGGCGTACCTGAGAGCCGCCTCCCGCCAGATTCGGCTTGGCCGAACACCGTAGACCGAAGCCTGGCGGATTTCCTCGAGCCTTCGGACGAGGTACTGCTCTGCCTCTACCCGATCGCTCGTTCCAGTGCTTTCGCGAATCCTCCGTCCGTTAATTCGCTTCTCGATGTGCCATGTCCCGCCACGGAGGCGGAGACCGTTCCCACTTTTCGACATGCTACTTCACTCCATTTTTGGGCCGGAGCACGCCCTCGCCGAGAAATATACTCGTCCAGGGCACTGTCCAAATCAAGGCGATCGAATCCCTTTCCGATCTCGCCTATCGGAATTTCAGTGAGATACGGCCGAATTTCTTTGTTAAAAACTTCCCGCCCCATGCCGCAATAGTCTGGGGCCTGGCCTGCCCGGATGATCCGCGGCTGAATCATTACTTCCGTCATGAAGGCACCCCCTCTGGCAGTGAATACTGATACTGAAATCCCGCGTAATCTTTATCGCCCGGCCTCTTGCCGCCCAGGTAGACCGGCTCATCCTCAATCAAGCCCCGGCTGACCATCAGGTTCAGATGAAAGGCCAGCGTGTAAGTCTCAATCGGAAAGCCAACGGCCTTGCTCATGTCGTACCAGTGAACCGTTCGGCCCTGCAGAACCTCGATCACCCGATCCATCAGCCAGAACAGCGTCGGCGGCTCCCGCGTTATCATTCCGTGGCCGGCTTTGTATCTGGCTGGAAACTCCTGGCCGCGATAGATCTGAGTTGCTGGCGGCATGTAACCGCCGTGCTCGAAGGCTGGAGCTGGCGGTTCATCGGCGAACATTTCCATCTGACTCACTATTCACCTCCTGGCGGTCTTGGCGGGTTCGACGGCGGACTTGGTCGTTCATGCTTTACCTGGTAGCGACACCCGCTGCATCGATCGTCCGAGCTGCCAGTCAGGACACGCAGCTTATTCGGCAGGATTAATCGCTTCGCCGATGGGTGGGCACATCGCCCGCGGTAGAAATGAATGCAGTTAACGTTCGGCTGATAGCCGTCCCGCATAATTTCTTCCTGGCTCACTGCTCACCTCCTGGGCTCTCAGCCTCTTCGGCCTGCCGGCGAAGCTTCTTCCAGATGTTTATTGCCCGCTGGCTCTCCTTGTCATGCTCGGTTGCAAGCCATGATTCCAGTTCGCAACAAACACGATCACCTGCACGGATGAATTTCGATAAGTCTTTCACTCTCGCTTCTGCCTTCTCCAGCCTTCGGGCGGCTTCTGAAATTACTAGGTCGGCGTCTCGATCGCACTCTGCAGGCACGCGCATTGTGAGTTCTTCGTCCTTCGATTCACCGCCTCTGGTTATTGCATCGGCCAGCTCGTTAAGTCGAGCGATAAGCGTTTCAGATGGAACGTGTTTGGGATCTCTATATTTAGTGCTCATTCCTGACCTCCCGGCTCCGGCAAAAGCTTCTGCCTCTGCGCGTAATCCAGAACCGTCTCGCCGTGCTCGAGCATCATCTGACCAAGGAAAGCGCCCTCGAACGAGAGAATCCCGGTTTCGATGGCCGTCACCTGCCCCTTGATCCAGTCCCGGAGAATTGAGTACACAGCAACGCTGGCTTTGTCGTACGCCTGGCGTTCGTGCTCCTGCTTCGTTTTGTGCATTCGACTGGTGTGGGGGTGCTCCCGCAGCCAGGCCGCTGCATATCCGGCGAAGCTGGCCCGAACACTGACCATCTTGCCCCTGTATTGGAACTGGACCGTCAGGCTCTGCTCCTGGTCGTCCACCATGCTGCCGAACTTCTGGCACCCGAACCCGCGTAGTAGTTTCTGGATCTCACCGAGGGCCTTGTCACCGCTGCTGGCGTTTTCGTATGGCAGTCCCATCAGTCACACCCTTCCCATCCGATCGGAACCTGAAAGCCAGCCGCCCGGGCATGGCCGCCACCACCGAATCGCTTTGCGATTTCACTTACATCCATCCCGCCTTCCTTCGAGCGGAGGCTGAACTTGCGACCCTCAGGAGTATCGAAGTAGCTGGCGGAGAAAAGCTCACCCTCAGCCATGATGTTCCCGGCATCCGACGCGAAGATATATGGCACGTTGGCGACTGGTACTGAGTACCCGCAGATCAGCATCCGTCGCTTCGTGGCTTTCAGGAGGTCATTCAGGTCTTTGTTGTGCTTCCGCCGCAGGGTTCGGCCCATACCGAGGATGAACTCCTGGCCTTCATCGTCCTCGAGGGCGGTGAGTATGTTTTTCCACACCTCGAAGTCTTGGTCGTATGAAAAAAGCGCTGCGGAGATTTCCCGGGTGCCCTCCAGATTGAATTGCCAGAGGTCCCTGTCCTGGATGTATTCAATCAGCCGAGGGCGGTCCTCATCTGGGAAGCACCAGTCCCATGCCATAGCCGCGCCCGACCGGCCCATGTCGAACTCACCGTTAACACGGCCGTCATCGAGCAAGGGCTGGATGTCCGCTTCGGCGGTTTTGTGGTGGTCCAGAATCGTCACGCTCTTTGCCTGAGCAAGGATCTGCTCGAGTACGGGAAGCTTGTAAGAGAAATCCACCAGGAGAACGTCATGCCCCGAACAGTTCGGCGGCGTTTCACCATAGGAGGCTGGCACAAACTCAGGACGGTTATCTGCAAAGCGCAGCCATACAGCCAGGGCAGCACCAAAACCATCGGCACAGTTCGCGTGATAAATGCACATCGTGGGTTTGATCAATTTGTTCACAGCAATCTCTCCTGTATCGCAGTTCTCGGCTCAGGCCTGTTGGTCACGTCCACCAGGTGAACGAAAGGCTCTGGCTCGTGGCTATTGCATATCTCGGTGGCGAACACCTCGGTGCCGTGAAGATCGCACCGGCCGAAGGGTGTGCGTGTAGGCTTGGGCGAGCTGGCGGACTGCCCCTTAAACGGACAGTGCTTGTCCTCGTCCCATCCGACCGGCTTATAGTGTTCGCAGCTATCACAGGCCCGGGGCATCTGCAGTTGTGGCTCGCTCATGGCCTATTCCTTAAACCCGAAGGTGCATTGCTCTGCTGCAATGGCCCGGCGGACGTCTTCGTTGGTGTTGAAAGTCAGCACCAGGGCCCGGTAATAATTTTGCAGATCGCCACCCTCGTTAATCTGGATGTTGCCCATTACTTCTAGGCCGGCGTGCGGCAGCTTTTCCTCGGCGCCCTGCCCTGAGCGGGACGCTTCCAGTCTCCGAGACAGCCAGCGAATCCGCTCCTTTGCGGCCGTCAGGTTCCCTATGGTGGGCCTCAAGAAAACTTCGTTGGCCAATTCGTCATCAGTAAAGTGACCCATGCACAGCTGGGCCCGCTCCTGATTAAATTTGTCGCCGTGGGGATCCGGCTCGCCAGCCTCCCGCCATCTCGCCCCAGGTGTTTCTGTAATCACCAGCTGCCTCATCTGAGTGAAAACCTGCGCGGCGGTCATTTCCCCGCGAGCAATAAGGTCTTCAATCTCAATTACCCGATCAATTCGATTCATGCTCAACCTCACCCTTCCTCGGCTTCCCAACCAGGCATTTTCCATCTGGCCCCATATCGAACGGGCAGTTACAGTCGGGATAGCTGCACACGTTTTCCTTTCGTGACATGTCACGATCTTTGTAAACCAGTGCGAGGATGTACTCGGTCTGGTCGTCGAACTCCCGAAGCCGGGCCGCCTCCTCGATCGCTGCCCGTTCGTTGGCAGCCAGCTCCATGGTGAAGAGCTTCATGTCCAGGAACTTGTTCCGCTCACGCTGGCGGCGTTTACGTTCGGTTGGTGTCATGGCCATTTACATCTCCCCCAACACATTCAGCGCCTTCCGGCCCGCCTTCATCAGCGCCTTTCTATGGCTGATCTTCTCGATGCCGTTGGCGTTCATGTAGTGCAGCGTCTCGGCAACTTCAGTAAGTGTGCGAACCGGGCTGCTTCCGGCGTTCAACACCATGGACACCTCGCAATCATGGGCGGAAGAGCCAATAATCATGGCCACCCTTTTCTTCTGTGCTTCCGTCAGCATGCTTCCCTCTCCTCATTCTTCAGATGCTCCACCCACACTTGCCACTGCTCAGGCTGGAGCCATGTTCCGTCCTTCAGCACCACACAGCCGCTTGAATGGGCATAGGCCATGCCGGTGTTCTCGATGAGCTCGATAATCGCCTCAGCGCGATCCTCGTGGCTCAGGTCAGTTACCTGCGTGTGCACTGCGTACAATCCTCGCTATTCGGCTGACTGTGTGGTGGCAGCTGGGTGATGATCCGTCCCGCTGGTAGTGCGGCAGCCGTCGATCGAGCAGGCAGACCAAGATCTCTCGCTTCATGTGCCTGAGAATCTGCAGCTCATGCTTCATCTCGGCCAGCTCCAGGAGCGCTTCCCGTTTGCTGGCTTCTGCCTTGTCCCGCTGATCGTTCAGGCTGAGGATGGTTCTGGCTGTATTTCCGTCCATTAGGCCCGCCCTTTATACCTGGTGATTCCGTGACGACCCCTGATTCCGTGTTGCTTTCTGAATTCGCTAACGAACCCGCCGGCCACCTGGAGAAAGTCCTGCTTGGTGTAGGTGCACCAGGTCTTGAGATCTGCGATCACTTCCTGGAAGTAAACTCTTTGACCCACCAGATCATTGCCTGGCCGTGGCTTTGAAGAATCGAGATAGCGAATGGTCCCGCGACCATCACAGAGATCGCACTCCTCTTCTTTTTCGCCACCGCAGCAGTGACAACGCTCGTAGATTTCCCCAAGACCCCCGCACTCTTCACAATCGATCTCCGGGTTTTCTTCCTCGAGTACCTTCTTCTTCGCTTCGCGCCATTGGTCGTAACTTGCAATCAACATGTCAGCTCCCGTTTCCGTTTGTTCGCTGCCAACTTGATCTTGGCCAGGTTGTGGAGGACGTCGAAACTCCCCTCTGGCGGGTTTTCCATGGCGAAGAACTTATTCAGGATTGCGTTCTCAGCCATGCTTACCAGCGCCAGGTTCTCTGGAGAAAAGTTCCGCTTATCGCCATCCTTCAAGCGCACAACGTGCTTTGGCGGTACCGGACGGCCGTGGTACTCCTCCCACTTCAGGACGTGCACAAACTTCCAGTTCTTCCGGCTCATACCTGGTGGCGCATCATCACGAACCTTCCGCTTCAGGTAGCCATCCTTGTCGACCGACTCGGTACCAACCGGCACTGTCGTTTGCGGCTTTTGCCCGGGCTTGAACTGGTTCTCTGAGCAGCGGCCACCTGGTTGATAGCTGAGGCCCTTGTTCCAGCTTTCTTGCCCTGGCTTGAAGCACCCCGGCTTACTGGCCATGTATGCTGGATCCTTTTTGAGTCCAAGAACCGTCGCCCTGTTTTTCACTGCCAGGTAACTGCAATTGAGCATCTTCGCGATCGTTCGGTTCGGAGTGTCCGGATACAGCGATCGAAGCCAGTCATCCCGTTGCGCATTCCAGGTTGCCATGACTCACTCCAACATCTTCGGGCCAGTAGTCATGCCGTGCTCACGCTTATAGCGCTCAGCATCCAGAACCAGCCTGGCGTTCGATACCACTTCTTTGCTCACGCCAGTGATCGCCTTGCTACGTTCGATCTCTTCCTCGAGTAACTGCCCCTTCAGATCCTCGTCATTGAGGCGCTCAAGCTGGGCGAAGAGGTGATCGTTCAAATCAGACAGTTTGTTTTTCATGGATGGAATCCTCCGTGGATTCGTTGTCGACTTTCTCCAGCAGCTGCTCCGCGTTCCGGATCGCTGCCAGGTATGTGTTGATGCATGAAATCGGAACACCCAGCTTTGCCATTGAGGTGAGATCCCGGAGCACCTGGTAGAGCTCGTCAGCGTGTCGGGACTTGGCCGTTTCCACCTGGAGCGGTACCACCCTGCCCCAGTCGACCATGTCGTCACCTACCTGGTTAGCCAGTGCCGATTTCACCTGGTCCGGGGTTCCTGCAAAGCAGGACAGATTCCCGAACACCTCGTGGGCATAGCACTCAGCCATGACTGGCCTCCGCCTTCTTCCGCTTGTAGATTTCTTCACGGTCAATGCTTGTGTGCTTTGGCGCGGTAACGCCCATGCGAATTTGCGGGCCGTTGTTCCCCAGAACGGTGACCTCCACCACTTCCCCGCTCGGGGTCTCGATGACGATCGTCTCTCCGGTGCGCCTTGTAAGAATCAACATCCTTTTTCCCTCTTGCTTTGGTCGTTTCGATAATCAGGGCCAGCACCCAGATCGCGATCGCGGCAGCAGCCACTGCGAACGGCTCTGGAGCCACCCCGTCCATGTTCACGCGACACCGGGCCCCGGCTGGCGGATCTCCCGGACCCTCGCCGGCATCCGGACCACGTTGCCCTGTTCTCTAGGCACGGCTTTGTAGTTCCTGCCATCACTGGAGAGCCGAAGCTCGCAGCCCAGGGAGGCCAGCGCCTCCATCATTTGGCCCTGGGTAACCTTTTCCGGAAGTTCGATAGTCAGAGTTGCCATGGTGATCTCCTGGTTAAGCACGGAATTCGCGGATCGCAGTACGGCCAATCACGCTGCGCACAGCTGGCGGACGGGTACCGTTGATTGGTGTGGGCCTGCTGCGCATTGCAGGCAGCGATGAGAAAGCGACAAGCATCCAGGCAAGCATCCGGGCCCGGAATAGCCCCTGCATCCAGCCCTGGGAGACAAGATCCACCCGATCCAGCGCGTGGAACTGGTCCTTGGCTTCGTCCAGATGCCACTCAACCGTGGCTGGAGAAATGCCCAGCTGGCGGGCAATGGCCTTGGTGCTCATTCCTCGGGCCGCCAGCATTACGCCCTCCGCACGGCGCGGCGGTAGAAGTGATGTATCCGCCAGCTCAACTTCCATTCGGGGATAGGTTGGTTTCTGTCTGCGGCCCATTTTGTTGTCTCCCTGATCAACGTTATGGGTGAACAATAGCAACGCTATTATTTGCAGTCAATAGTATTGCTATTATTTTTTAACTAATACCATCTTGCGGAGACCAGCAAATTGCCAGCCTCATGAAGTTGTGTAAACATACACACTATGAAAAGCGCAGACATTATCAAACGATTGAAGGCGGAAGGCTGGGTGAAAGTGGGCGGCAAGGGCGACCACGAGAAGTTCAAACACCCGGATAAGCCCGGGCACGTGGTAGTGCCACACCCGCGAAAGGATATGCCGCTGGGCACACTGCGCAGCATTTACAGGCAAGCAGGATGGGACTGGAGGTAATTATGCTGTTCCCGGTTTATGTACATACAGGTGATGACAAGCACGCCCATGGCGCGGAAGTGCCGGACTTCCCCGGCTGCTTCTCTGCGGCGGACGGCTGGGACGAGCTGGCGGGCAACATCCAGGAGGCGGTAGAGCTGTACTGCGAGGATGAGGACATGGTGGTGCCCTCACCCACCCCGCTGGACAAGCTGATGGCCAATCCCGATTACCAGGGCGGGATCTGGATGATGGTGGATATCGACACCGGCAAGCTGAAAACTAAATCAGTTCGGCTGAACGTCAGCCTGCCGGAAGGATTGCTGCGCAGGATCGACGACGAGGCCAGAAGCCGGCATATGAGTCGGTCTGCTTTCCTGGCGATGTCAGCGCAGCGTGAACTCGGCGCGTGAACAAGCTGTCAGTCAGCTCGCGTAGTCAATTGCGTATTCGGTGAGAATTCTGGGGTCATCAAACACTTCAAAGTGGAAGTGTTTGTCATGCCGGAAATGAAAAATCGCAGTGTCGATATCGTCGTCGATCTTTCGCATCACTTGCTCATCGAAACCGGGAGCGCCTTCGTGGGGCCGCAGGATAAAGAAAGCACCTTCTGACCGGCCCTTCTGCTTCAGGACGTCCCGGGCGTTCAACAGGGTCAGAGCACCACGGTCCAGGTGATACGCCCGGTTGATATCGGTTTTCACGAAGGCCGAGATGATTGAGGCAAACCTGGTTGTGTCGTTTCCGAGTTTTGGTTGACGGAATATCGGCAGGTCGTATTCCCGCTTCTCATCGTTGACTGGATCCGCCAGCGAGATTGGCTTGTCATGAAATGAGCGGTTATACAGGCCGCGGTACTTCGACTTGACCTCTCCCAGCACTATTTTCCTAAGATCGACTGTGTTGAGACCTTCGGTGCGTTCTTTCGGTTCGGCTTCTTCAACTTGTCTTCTGCTCAGGGTCACAAACGTATCGAACATCTGGGACAGAATCTCGTCTGTGGATTCGCCAGCCGCGTAATGCTCTTGCCCGGCTCGGATGTGAGGGCCAAGCTCATTCAGCCTGCCCGCTTTAGCCGCATCAGCGACCACTGAAAGCAGGTTGTTCAGGTTGCCGACGCCATGGGCGCCATAGAGGCATTTAAAAGCCTCCATGTTTTCGAGCAACCGATAGTCTCGGCTCCCGTCCGCGGCCTCAAAATAGATTCCCACGTTGAACCACTCGTCCGCCACCGGGTCCGGACAAACGCGCAGCAGCCGATAACGACCCACTACATTGGGTGCGCCGGCGGTGTCTGCATGAGTAATAAGGGAATCGAGCATCATAATGCCAATTATAGCAGCCGGTTGTATCGTCGTCTCAGGATCACTTCAATCTGAGACGTCCTTTCCAGAATGAACGCTTTGAATTTTTCGTAATCTTCGCCGGATAGTAGTTGAGACCACCAGAACTCCAGCTCGTCGATCACTGAATCTACGGCGGGCGCGCAGTTTTGGGCTTCCCCAAGGGTGGCACTGACCACCTTGTTTGGTGGATCCTGGTTAAAAACGTGCTCACAGAGTCTGTTCCGGAACAGCGCCAGTGCGTCCAGGCGATCAACCGTCCAGTGATGCACACCTTCCCGGGGAGCAGCCGCCAGAATTCCGTTATCAATCACAGCAAAGGACTTGCTACCCAGCCTGATCAAGTTATTGAGATGCCTGTCGACATTCGCAATCTGGTCATCGACGGCCATTGTAGTGGGCAGCTTGTCCCATGCTTTCACGTCTTCTATGAGACCAGGAAGCGCGACCCGTGGAAGCCGATAGGCGGCGCTCTTTCCGTCCAGCCTCTGGGTACAGAATGCCGGGTAATAAGCTCTTTGCTCGGCCAGCTGGCGGATCATAGGGGAAGAGTCCGGCGTGCAGATTTCCCGCAAGGGCACGTAAGCAACAAAGGCCCGGGCCGGCTGGGGAATTCCCAGAGCATGACAGACCAGGTACCCGGTGATCTCATTAACCATCCCACGGTTACGACCGTCTTCCCATGGGTAAATCTTGGAGTAGGCCTCCACCGAGGTTTCTAAATCTATTGCATAGCGCGCCACATGGACGTCGGAGATATGCCCATCTTCTGGATCAACCCAGTGAAGCATTCCCCGATACGCTGAAGGATCAAGAATCCGGATCAGCCGTGTCTGGCTTGAGGTTTGGGTAGTCGTCACTGTGATTGGTGCTTCCTTTTTCCAGTCGTTTGGCGATATCACTCAACATCTTGATGTCAGATTCGCTGAGGCGACCGTCTGCCGCCGCCTCCGCAATCCTCAATAACTGCTGCCGTGAACGTGGAGTGGCTTTTGCCAGGAGGAGATCAATTTCCGAGGATGCCGCGGCTGGCGGATTATCAGAGCCAGGTATGTAGGATTGGCCGGAGAGGTTGAAGTCGACAGAGCCCTTCTTCGGAAGCTTAGCTGCCAACCGAGGGGAAATTTCTTCCGGGCTCACGCCCAGCGCCTCAGATATTTTCAGCAGGGCAGGAAGTCCAAGAGGTATTTTTGCGTTTAAGTATTGATTGAAAGCTCCCTGAGTCCTCCATCCGCAGAGGTGCGCAGCCTCTTCTTGAGATATTTTGCCCTTAAACTCCCTCTCCCACAGGCTTTTAAGCCTACGGGCATCAGCAATTTGTTCTTCGGATAAGGTTCGGTTTGTCTCCATTACGGCATTGAATAGCAAAACTATTACCTCGCACAAATAGCAATACTATTGACCCAAGGTAATAGCATCACTAATATCTCAGGTCATGAAGACACTACGCGCATACATGGCCCGGAATCGGGTTACTCAAAGACAGCTCGCTGGGCACCTCAAGGTTACCCAGGGCCTGATTTACCAATGGCTTTCAGGGCACCGGCAAGTATCGGCTGAAAAAGTTCTCGCCGTCTGCGAAGCCACAGACTGGCAGGTCACCCCCCACGAACTCCGCCCGGACATTTACCCGAACCAAACGGACGGCATTCCACTTGAGCGGGCTGCTGACTTTTTAGACCGCCGTAGTGCTAAGCGCCGGGCCGCTGAACGCAGAGAGCAAGAACGACGCGATCACGAGCGCCGAGGGTCCGGCTTTCCTGTCGATCACGGCCCGGAGAGTGCCGCCTGATGGTTTCCATTAAACCACTCCGGAGCTGGCGGATTACCCGCCTGACTACGGGTGGATATCTGTACAGGGTTTGAAGCAAGCGCGAGCTGCAGCGCTATCAGAAGCAGACGGTAAAGCTGGCCAGGCGAAAGCCGAGGTGCCGACATTGCAGCCGGGGACAGGGTCCCGGCGATAGAACGCCAGCAGCGCGAGTCAAAGGTAACCCACCACCGCCCCAGTTGATCGCGCTGACAGCCTGGAAAGACAGGCCGCATCCGGGAGGGCTCTGCTCCCTCGACCAAGGATGACCTGGCAGGTCCTCAGTCTGCCGCGTCAGGTAGAGCCCTCCTCGGATGTGTAAGGGGTTGGGAGGTTCCCGGCCGACGCATCAACCGCAATGACATTGCGAACTTGTGGCTCCCACCGGTAGGGGGTCCCGGGTGGCACCGGATCAACAAATGCCAGAGCGGTGATACCGGAAAACCCGCCAGTTATGCAGGCATGGAGAAACGGTGTCTCGCTGGGCTCATAACCCGGATATCGGAGGGTTCGACTCCCTCGCCTGCTACCAGAGAACGCTTTGAGGTGGACCATGCAATCACTTGGTGAATGGAACGCCTACGTTGCCGCCGGCGCCGATCGGGAAGAGAGAAAGGCCAGGCTGGCGGAATGCCCGGAGTCACTACGAGAAAACGTGACATGTCACGTTAAGACAGTTTTTGAATTACGCAGTCGGAGCAGGCAATGCCAGAGAAACTCGAAATCAAACTTCCCTGGCCGCACAAGGCCCTGAGTCCGAACTCCCGAGGGCATTGGGCGAAGAGGGCCCGGGCTGCGGAAGTCTATCGCTACACCTGCAAGATGATTTCACTGGAGGCCATCCAGGCTGGCAATTGGGATCTCACTCCACTGAGGGAGCTGGTCGAAGCTGGCGGCGAAATTCATGTGTTCCTGGGCTTCCATCCACCCAATCGGCGACCCCGGGACGACGACAACATTATTGCCGCGTTCAAGTCAGGCCGCGATGGACTGGCGGACGCACTGAAGATCGATGACTGCCACTTCCGGACACATCCATTCCTGAAACGCGACGAAATCGTCCGGCCGGATGGAGAGATTCGGGTGGTGATTACGGGGAAAGGGCCAGAGGCCTGAAAAAAGAAAACCCGGCTCAAACGGTGCTGGTAACACCTCGCCGGGTAATCAGTAGAGGATTCGATTATGACTGATCTGGTATTGAGGAACAACTGCAGCCCAACGATGAGCAGCCGTGAGATCGCGGATCTCACCGGAAGCCGTCATGACAATGTTAAGCGGTCGGCAGAACGCCTGGCGGCTGATCAAATCTTAACCTCTCCATTGGAGGGGTCAGATTACGAACACCGCGGCAACATCTACCAGGAGTATCGCTTCAACAAGCGGGACTCTCTCGTGCTGGTTGCCCGACTCTCTCCGGAGTTCACCGCTGCAGTGGTAGACCGCTGGCAGTACCTGGAAGAGCAGGCTGCCCTGCCCTCCTGGGCTCGAAACCTGACCAAAGAAGCCCGGATCGCCCTCGAGGACCTCAGTTCCCAGGTTGACCACTACAAGGGCGAAACCAACCGCCTCAACGCTGTTTGCAACGACCTGGCCGAGAACCTCAAGGCCGGCCTGACGCCTGTGGAATTCTGCCGAATGCTAAATGGCGTCAACCTGAACCGAGTGCAGCCTGTCCTGGTGGAGCGCAAGCGACTACTACGGACTCCCCACGGCTACCGTAGTGCGGCCGCCTACCGGGACAAGCTTTTCACCGAGCGGCGCTATCTGAACCGAGACGATCGGCCCTGCGAGAAGGTTGTGCTCACCCAGAAGGGAGCCAAGTGGCTCTATGCCCAATATGAGCAGGGTCGGCTTGAAATGCGAAAGGACTGGGATGGCCATTACAGCCACGTCCTGTTCGATGACCAGGAGAACGTGGCGTGAGTGGTATTGAACTATTCGACAGGCCTATCGCCTTCCAGAGGGCTTTCGTCGACCTGGGTGTCGGGATCACTGGTGCCTTGATGCTCTCCCAGTGCATCTACTGGCATGGCCGGACCTCCAACAAGGACGGCTGGTTCTATAAGTCTCAGTCCGACTGGGAGGCCGAAACCGGCATGACACGCCGGGAGCAGGAGACCGCTCGCAAGCGGTTGGAAAAGGCCGGCTTCCTGGAAGAGATCAGGAAAGGTGTTCCGGCGAAGCTGTACTTCCGAGTGAACGTTGACGCTCTGGAAACCGCCCTGAAAGCGCTGTCCTCCAGAATGGCGGAATCCGCCAATCAAGAATGTACAGATGGTGCAACCAGTATGGCGGAAAGCGCCATTCAAGAATGCACAAACCCGCCAGACTGTGAGGGCGGAAACCGCCAATCTATTACAGAGATTACTTCAGAGACTACCTCAGAGACTACGGCAGGAAAGACGTCCGGGCCTGACCGGCCGGACAACCACCCAGCGCAGGACGACCCAGATCACCCCAACGAGCAAAGCCAGCCCTCAAGGCCTGATGCCGCCATCGAGAACGGCCGATTCTGGGGGACACAAGACGATCTCGATCTTGCGGTGTGGATGTGGGACGCACTGGTCGATCAGCTGGGAGAGGACAAGCCACGAGAACCGAAATTCTCCCGCTGGGCAAACACCATCCGGCTGATGCGAGAGCAGGATGGCCGGGAGCACCGCCACATCCGGATTCTGTGGGACTGGGCTATCCGTCACGAGAAATTCTGGGCTTCACACGTCCAATCCCCCGAAAAGCTTCGCGACAAGTGGCCTCAGGTTGCCATGCAGCGGAGGTCAGAGCGCCGGAAAGCCCCGCAACAGGCAGGTATCGATCGAGCCGCCGAGCTCCGCCGCATCCACGAGCAGCGCTCGAACAGCCAGCAAGGAGTGACCTATGAACACCAATGATCTGGAGGCCTTTGGCGATATGTGGGCACAGGCCCATGAGATCTATGGCAAGAGCCCCGAGCCCAGGGTGGTTTACATGGTATTCCAGTCGCTCATCGCCTTCTCGTTGGCTGACATTGAGCACGCCCTATCTCGGCACATCACCAACCCAGATACGGGCCAGTACCCGCCCAAGCCTGCCGATATCGTCCGGTTGCTGCAGGGCAGTAGCCAGTCCGCCAGCGGGGAGGCTTGGGCCAAGGTCGATTTCGCTATCCGTTGCGTGGGCAACTACCGCTCTGTGGTTTTCGATGACCCGAAAATCCACGCAGCAATCGAGAGGCTTGGCGGCTGGCAGACCGTTGCCCTGACCGATAACAAGGAATATCCGTTCCTCCGGAACAACTTCCTGAAGCTCTACCAAGGTTTCACCACTACACCACCCGACAGCTTCCCTCGAAAGCTCATCGGCGCCAGCGAGCACGAGAACAGCCTGCAATCTGGCTTCAAGCGTGGTCGTTCGACGGACCAGCCGGCACTGATAGGCGACAAGGAAAAGGCCCGGCTGGTGTACCAGGGCGGGGGTGAGCAAGGCGTGGTCCGCATCCACCATGAAAAAACGGAGGAGTTCCTCGGGCTGGCAGTAGACGATAAGACCAAGCGCATTGGAGGTTTGCATTGAGAACCAACCACCTTTCCAAGATGAGAGCTCGCCAGGCGGCGAAAGACTACATGCACGGCGCCGATCTTCGAGCCCAGTCCGAGGAGCTCTCCGACAAGTTTCTGGGAGTGAAGTTTGGCTGCAGCTCTTTCACGATCAGGAAGGTCCGGGAGCATATGCCCGTTGTTGCCCTCGATGAAGAAGACCAGGCGCTGATCCGCCAGTGTGCAGCAGAGAAGGCCCGCATTGATCAGCAGCTGCCAAAACTGAGCAAGTCTTATCTGTCCCGTCACTACCAGGTAAGCCCGGAAGCGATTGATATCGAGCTGGATCTGGCCGGTTGGGAGGATCCGCGCATTCAAAGGAAAAAGCGGAGGGCTGCATGAGGAAGCGATCGGGCCCGGCGTTCAACCAGGAGAAGCGGCCGCTCAAGCCCTGCCCAAAGTGCCATGGCGGTGGCTTTGTGAAGCCGATGTTCTATGAGATGCCCTGCGACCGCTGTGAAGCGTCCGGTGTGGTTTGTAAGGAGACCGGCGAAAGCCTCTCAAAGGAAGACCTGGTGATTCAGCTGCGAATCCGGCTGAGCGAGCGCAACCAGGAGTTGGTGGAGGTCAGGCGACAGCTGGCGGCCATGAGGGCAGAGAGCAACGGCCGGGGCTATGGCGCTGGCGGATCACGGTACCACGGGGACTGACATGCTGACTCGAAAAACGCCGCTGAAAACCAAGACATCGCTGAAATCAAAGAGTGGCCTGAAGTTCCGGGCTCAAGTGAAATCCACCAGACCGAAGCGGAGCAAGATCCGGGACAGCGCCAAAGGTGAGCCTTGCCTGGTGAGAGTCCCTGGGGTTTGTAATCGAAACCCAGACACCACAGTCCTCGCTCACCTGAATGGCGGTGGCGTTGGTGGAAAGAATGAAGACCACAAGGCGGCCTATGCCTGCTCAGCATGTCATGGCTGGCTGGATGGCGGGTATGCCAATGATGGATATTCCAGGGTAACCCGGGACCTCTGGCACCTGGAAGGGGTTATAAGGACTCAGGACCGGCTCATAGAGAAGGGCCACATCGAAGTTAAGGGGGCTGCATGAGATTATCTGCGCGTAAGGCATGGCACGATGCTTTTTACATTCCAAAGGATGACGCCCTCGCTCGGGCGCGTACTCCGAAGAAAAACGCTGAAGAGAAAGCACCTAAGGAGCCAGGCCAGGTCTACTCTCAGGGATGGTACCGAAACTTGTATGAGGAAACAGATAGGGGCCGCGTGCTTTCTGGCCGGAAGCCTCTCGTGACAGCTTCGGAGTCATTAAAAGGCGGTTCTGACTTTTTTGAGAGATGGGATGCAATGTGGAGGTCTCGAATTCAGGGGGCAATAAAGACACTGCCCAAGCCGCTGAGATCTTTCGGGGCGATAATGTACGCGCCAGCGACTGAGTTCAGCGCAGAAGATTGCGAGCGTGTTCATGAATACCTGCAAAATGAATTTTTCAAAGCCCTAGATAAGGACAGGCTTCTAGCCATGCAGGGTAAGCGAATCGTTCGGCTGAAGCTCTTGATGTATGCAGCAATGCGCCATCACCGTGATGTGGTATTTGGCGGTGGATCTACGCTTGGTGGTCCTGCTGGTATATCAAGGTTCCTTTACCATATGTATGGCGAGAGGCTTCCGAGCGTTCAAAACTGGGCTGAGCATTGGGCGGCTGACTGGGACAAGATGCTGGGTATCCTCGACAACATGGAGCGAAAAGCCCTTGCTCCAGTTGCCAATGAAATTGGACTGATGTCGGAGGAGCGGGAGGGCGTGGCATAAGGTGTTGCGTTTTGGGGTGGTTTTGGTACTCTGGCTCTAGTTTGGGAAACCATCCCCAATAAAACCGCCCTCCACTTGGAGCTGGCGGTTTTTTTGTGTCCGGACCAGATACGACGTGCGGCCTGGCGGGCATGACACATAGCCGCTCGGTGAGGTTGGCGCCCTCTTCACAATTCAGCAGCCGCAACCACACATGACTATTCGCCCGCCTCCGAGCGGGCTTTTTTATGCCTATGAATCGCCAACTACTCAGATCACAGCTGGAGCGCCACGAAGGCCTCCGACTGAAGCCCTACCTCGACACAGTGGGCAAGCTGACCGTCGGCTATGGTCGCAACCTGGAAGACGTGGGCATCAGTCGCGATGAGGCTGACTTCATGCTCGACAACGACATCGACCAGGTTGAGCGTCAGCTGGAGACCGTGGACGAATACCGGGACCTGGATCCTATTCGTCAAACCGTGATCGGCAATATGGCTTTTAATCTTGGGTTTGCCGGCCTCATGGGCTTCAAGAACATGTGGGCAGCTATCGGTCGTCGGGACTGGGATCGGGCAGCAGACGAAATGCTCAATTCGAAATGGGCCCGCCAGGTTGGCGTGAGAGCCGTTGAGTTGTCGGAAATCATGCGGGCTGGCGAGGTACGCGGTGTCTGAAGTGAGCGATCGCCGAGGTTGGCACATCGACAAGGGCATTCCCATCGCAGTTCTGGTGACGGTTGTGTTGCTGGCGGTTTCCATTGCCAGGGATCAGTCCAAGCAGGATGAGCGACTTTCACTGGTTGAAAGTTCTGTTCAGACGCTGCAGCAGGCCCGGCTTAATGACCAGGAGCGCACTGAAAAGACTTACAACGAGCTCAAGGTCGATATCCGGCGGATGAACGAGAAGCTCGACCGCCTCCTTGAAAGCCAATATGGACGCAACTGAAAGCCATCCGGACCCGAATCGCTGGTGGAAGCACCGCCGGCGCGGGTACTACACCGGCAAATGGTGGGCCATCTTGCAGACGCCCTGTTGGGTCCTTCTGGGCATTTATGATCCGAAGGTCCTTGAATCAATGGGGGTGGTCATCGGCTGGTCATACGGCATCAGCGCCACACTGATCGTCAGCTACTTCGGCAACAACATCGCTGAGGCCTGGGCAGGCAAGGTGAAGCAATGATTCTGAGCACTGTGAAGGCCAAGCTCTCGGCGTATGCGGTTCCGATCATCGCCACTTTGGTGGTCGTTGCGGGCCTCTCATTCTGGTGGCTGTGGTCAGACCGCCAGCAGCTGCTGCAGGAGAACGCCAATCTCACACAGGCCATGGATCAGGCCAGGGTCACCAACGAAGAGAACTTATCCCAGATCGCTCAGCTGCAGGCGGATATCCGTTGGCGGGATCAGCAAGCCCTGATCCGCTCAGAGCGAGAGAGAAACCTTAGCGAACAGCTGGCCAAGACCGAGGCCGAGCTGAAGGAGTTGGTTAGAGATGCGCCTTGCTCTGGTCCTGAGTATGTGTGGCCTGACGCTGTTTATGAGCGGATGCGGTCCGGCACAGTGGCTGACCCGAACCGAGTACGTGAAGGAGCAGGTTCCTCAGGATTACCTGGTACCGCGGACACTTCCGGCGCCACCTCGGCGGATTGACTGGTGCCCGGTGTGGGCTGAGCAGCTGAAGAAGGTGGCTACCGCGTGCGAGGGCGATAAGGATGACGTCAGGGCATGGAACGACCGGCCAATCGAAGAGGCATCTAAGTGAACGAACAACAGACTGCCGAGCTCATCGAAGCTATCCGCCAGCAGACAGATGCCATCAATCGCCTGGCCAGCAGCAATGCCGCACTGGTTCAGGCGATGGCTGAGGCCGAGGGCATGGATGACGAGGACAGGGAGCCGACCACTTACCTCGACGGCAGCACACTCGACTGATGCCACAGCGTACCGCCAAGCCCTGCCGGGACAAGCTGTGCCGGATGACCACCAGGGAGAAGCACGGCTACTGCGAGGCTCACGCCGACCAGGCCAAGAGCTGGACACGAGGCCGTGCAGGCAGAGGCAGAGGTGGCAGGCCTTGGCGCCGGCTGCGAGAACAGGTGCTTGAGCGTGATCGGTACCTCTGCCAGCCGTGCAAGCGAGAGCGGAAAGCGACACCAGCAACTGAGGTTGATCACATCATCCCAGAGGCTGAGGGAGGCGCCACAGTTGCCGGCAACCTTGAGGCCACCTGCCACCCGTGCCACCAGGCCAAGACCCAGCGGGAGGCCTTGAGGGCGCGAGCTCGAGGCGACTGACGACCCGGGGGTGGGTAAATCTCTACAGCCTTGTCCAGCGGACAC
>PBED01000011.1:0-63734 GCA_002718255.1 Marinobacter sp.
GATGAACATGGGCATCGTGAACCCCGGCCAACTGGTGATCTACGATGAAATCGATCCGGAGCTCAAAGAGCTGGTGGAAGATGTTGTCCTGAACCGCCGTGATGATTCCACCGACCGGCTCCTTGAGATCGCCGAACGCTACAAAGGCAAAGGCGGCAAAACCCAGGAGGAAGACCTGGCCTGGCGTGAATGGCCGGTGGAGAAGCGCCTGGAACATGCACTGGTCAAAGGCATTACCACCTATATCGTGGACGATACCGAAGCCTGCCGCCAGAGAGCCACACATCCCATTGAGGTCATTGAAGGCCCATTGATGGATGGCATGAACGTGGTCGGAGACCTCTTCGGCGATGGCAAGATGTTCCTGCCCCAGGTGGTCAAAAGCGCCCGCGTCATGAAACAGGCTGTTGCACACCTGATTCCCTACATCGAAGCGGAGAAAACGGAAGACCAGAAAGCCAAGGGCAAGATCCTGATGGCCACGGTAAAGGGCGATGTCCATGATATCGGCAAGAACATCGTGGGAGTGGTCCTGCAATGCAACAACTATGAGGTGATTGACCTGGGTGTGATGGTGCCCTGCGACAAGATCCTCGCTGCTGCAAAAGAACACGATGTCGACCTTATTGGTCTGAGCGGTCTGATTACACCGTCTCTGGACGAAATGGTCCACGTGGCTCGCGAGATGCAACGACTCGATTTCAACATTCCGCTGATGATCGGTGGCGCAACAACTTCCAAGGCGCATACTGCGGTAAAAATCGAGCCCCAGTACAAGAACGACATCGCGCTGTACGTGTCGGACGCATCCCGCTGCGTGAACGTCGCATCCCAGCTTCTGAGCAAGAATGCGAAGCCCGAGTTTGTGGAAGCCGCCCGAACTGAATATGACGAAATCCGCGAGCGCCGCAAGAACCGGGGTGACCGCACCAAGCTGGTTTCCCTGAAGGAAGCTCGTGATCGCGCCCCCGACATCTCCTTCGAAGGCTACCAGCCTCCAAAGCCGGCTTTCACCGGCATCCGGGTGTTCGAGGAATATGACCTCAACGAGCTGGTGGACTACATCGACTGGACGCCGTTCTTCATGTCCTGGGATATTTCTGGCAAGTACCCGGCCATTTTTGATGACCCGAAGCGTGGCGAGGCTGCCCGCCACCTCTTTGACGATGCCCAGAAGATTCTGCACCGGATGATTGATGAAAAGCGGGTCTCTGCCCGTGGCGTCATCGGTTTCTGGCCAGCCAACCGCCGCGGTGACGATGTTGTGCTTTACACGGACGAATCCTGCACCGAGGAGCTGACTACTCTGCACCACCTCCGTCAGCAGGATGAAAAGGCACCGGGCAAACCCATGATGGCGCTGTCGGATTTTGTCGCGCCTGAAGGCTCCGGGACCGTGGACTACGTGGGCGGTTTCGCGGTCACCACCGGCATTGGTGCAGAAGAATTCTCGGTAGAGTTCAAAGATGCCAACGACGACTATAACGCGATTATGGTGAAGGCGTTGGCCGACCGCCTGGCAGAAGCTTTCGCCGAGCGGATGCACGAGCGGGTTCGCCAGGAGTTCTGGGGCTATGCCGCTGATGAAAAGCTGGCCAACGATGACCTGATCAAGGAAAGGTACCGCGGAATACGTCCGGCACCCGGCTACCCGGCGTGCCCGGACCACACGGAGAAGGCAACCTTGTTCAATTTGCTTGAGGCCACTGATACTGCAGGCATTGAGTTGACCGAGCACTTTGCCATGTTCCCGACCGCTGCCGTCTCCGGCTGGTACTTTGCGCATCCGGAATCCAAGTATTTTGCGGTAGGGAAAATTGGCGCTGACCAGGTTGAGGACTATGCTGAACGCAAAGGCATTTCCAAGGCCGAGGCAGAACGCTGGCTTGCGCCAAGCCTGGCGTACGATCCGGCAGAGTAAGCTTCGGGTGAAGCACAGATCAGGGGCGGATGTATGACTGAATCTTCAGAAGCGGAAAAACGGGACGAAAAAAAGCCGCGTGGACCTGGCGTATTGAAAGTCATGCAAAGCATACTCGCAGGCGCGTTCGGAGTTCAGTCCGACAAGCGCCGGGAAGAGGACTTTTCAAGCCATAGCCCCTGGCCTTACATCATTGCCGGCATTCTGTTCACAGCCAGCTTTGTTGTAGGCCTGATCGTTATTGTAAATCTGGTCCTGGCGAGCCAGTAGACTACTGGCCAGCTACCCAGACCACCGCGAAAGCCACGGCAAGAACCACCAGCAGAACTGCGGCAACGGCATCGGCCTGACTGTCAGAACGTGCGGTCTTTTTCATGTCTGTTCCTCTTTCCGAGTTTTTGTCTCGTGTTTTTCTTGTTATCACGGCAGCAGCGCACACTGCTAACGTCATCCTCCAAGTTAAGCAGTTAATTGATATTCGTCCAGTCCCTTGTTCCTTCTGCTTATCGCCTGAGTCGATAAACATATTTTGAAATAATCATTTTAAGAATAAAAACCCGCTGTTATCCTTCCCGTCAGATATAAGGCCGTCGGCCTGGATATGTCGCTTTCAAGCAGGATCTTCCCACTATGTACGTATATGATGAACACGATCGGCAAATGGCTGCCGAGAGGGTTGCCCAGTTCCGTGACCAGACAGAAAGAGCGCTGGCCGGAGAATTGGCTGAAGACGAGTTTCTTCCCCTTCGCCTGCAGAACGGCCTGTACGTTCAGCGTCTTGCCCCCATGCTCAGGATCTGTGTTCCTTACGGCATGATGCGCTCAGACCAGCTTCGCCGGCTTGCGCGAATCACCCGGGACTACGACAAAGGCTATGCGCACTTCACCACTCGCCAAAATGTGCAGCTTAACTGGCCGGCGCTGGAAGACGTTCCCGACATTCTTGCAGAACTCGCTGAAGTGGAAATGCACGCCAACCAGACCAGCGGCAACTGCATTCGTAATACCACCACAGACCAGTTCTCCGGTGTTCAGTCGGACGAGATTGCGGATCCGCGGCCCTACTGCGAAATCATTCGCCAGTGGTCCACGTTCCATCCGGAATTTGCCTTCCTGCCGCGGAAATTCAAGGTTGCCGTAAACGCGTCCGAGCAAACCGATCGAGCCGCCATCCAGGTGCACGACATCGGGCTTCAGATGGTACGCAACGAGGCCGGCGATCTCGGTTTCCGGGTACACGTGGGCGGTGGTCTTGGCCGTACGCCCATGGTCGGGCCGGTAATTCGCGATTTCCTGCCGGAACTGGATCTGTTGACCTACCTGGAGGCCGTGCTTCGCGTCTATAACCGATACGGTCGGCGCGACAACAAGTTCAAGGCCCGGATCAAGATTCTGGTGAAGGCTCTGACCCCTGAGGGCTTTGCTGAAAAGGTGGAAGCAGAGTGGCAGCATATCAAGGAATCCCCGACCCGGCTGACGCCCGAGGCGATTCAACGTATCCAGGGCTACTTTACCGAACCGGATTACGCAGCTATCGACAATGCCACGGACCTGCTGGCCAGCCAGCGGTTTGAGAACCGGGGCTTTGACCAGTGGCTGACCCACAACGTGGACACCCACAAGAAGGCAGGCTATGCCATCGTCTCCCTGACGATGAAGAAAACCGGCACTCCTCCTGGCGATGTCAGTGACAAGCAGCTTGAACAGATTGCCGATCTGGCAGACGAGTTCAGCTTCGGTGAAATCCGGGTCACTCACCAACAGAACGTGGTGCTGGCCGATGTGCGCCAGGATCGGCTGTTTGAACTGTGGCAGGCGATTACGCCCATGGGTTTCGGTACCGCGAACCTGAACACCCTGACTGATGTTATCTGCTGCCCCGGCGGTGATTACTGCGCCCTGGCCAATGCCAAGTCCATCCCGGTGGCCGAGGCCATCCAGCGGCAGTTCGATGATCTGGATTATCTGTACGACCTGGGCAATATCGATCTGAACATTTCCGGCTGCATGAATGCCTGCGGCCACCACCACGTCGGCAACATTGGTGTTCTCGGTGTCGACAAGAAAGGCCAGGAGTTCTATCAAATCAGTCTGGGCGGGTCGTCCCATCATGATGCCTCAATCGGCAAGATTCTGGGGCCTTCCTTTGCACGGGATGAGATGCCCAAGGTGATTTCAAAGATCATTGATGTCTACGTGGACAAGCGCACGGAAGAGGAAACCTTCCTCGACACCTATCGCCGCGTAGGAATTGATCCATTCAAGGAGCGGGTTTATGCCTAACGTTATTTCTCCGGATGGCAGCATCCGCCAGGACAACTGGGTAGTGGTGCCCCGCCCCGCCGAGGGCGAATCGCTGGATATTCCGGCCGACCAGCCGGCGTTAATCCCTGCGGATCTCTGGCTGGCAGGCTATGAGCATTTTACCGGACGGCAGGAGATTGGCGTGTGGTTCGACAGCCACGACGAGCCGGAGATTCTGGACGGTCGGGTGAACGAACTGCCGGTAATTGCTGTGAATTTTCCGAAGTTCAGTGACGGGCGTGGTTACAGCATTGGCCGGCTACTGCGTGAACGTTTCGGCTACAAGAATGAGCTTCGGGCGATTGGAGACGTGTTGCTGGATCAGCTGCAGTTCATGAAGCGCTGCGGATTCGATGCTTATGTCCTTCGGGCTGACAAGGACATCAACAAAGCTGCGCGGTGCCTGAACTTCTTCAGCCAGGGCTACCAGGCCGCGACCGATACGGAGATCCCGCTGTTCCGGCGTCGGGCCTCCTAGTTATGAAGCTTTAGAGTACGAAGAGAGGGGCTTTTCCCTCTCTTCTATTCCATCTTATCGGTTGGAGTCGCTTCTTATTTAGAGTGATCCAGGACAATCTTGCCGGCTGATTCACCTTTCAAGAACGCCTTCAGCGCCCCATCCAGCTCACTGCGACCGATATCCCGGGCAGACGCTTCGGTCTTCGGACACGCCCACTCCCCGGCGAATTTCTTCCATACCGCTTCTTTCTCTGGCAGGGGAATCTCTACCGAATCGACACCCAGCAGATTCACGCCTCGCAGGATAAACGGCAGCACGGTGGACTGAAGGCCCGGACCGGCTACGAGACCACAACAGGATACTGAGCCACCAGGCTTGATCTGCTTGAGCAGTTCGGCCAATGGGCTACCACCCACCGTATCGACAGCGTTCGCAAATGCCGGTTTAACGAGGGGTTTCTTATCCTCGGCCAGGGTTTCACGACCCACAACTTCTTTAGCCCCAAGAGCTTTGAGATCGTCTGCATGGTCGGCTTTGCCGCTTATGGCGACGACGTCGAACCCAAGTTTGGCAAGCAGTTCCACCGCAACGGTGCCAACGGCACCGGAGGCTCCTGAAACAGCGACTTTGCCCTGCTCCGGCTTGGCGCCCATAGTCAGAAGCTTCTGAACACAGAGACCGGCGGTGAGGCCGGCGGTGCCATAGATCATAGCGGTACGAGCGTTCCATCCTTCCGGCATGGGAACACACCAGGCGGCAGGTACGCGGATGTATTCGCCAAAACCGCCGTCTGTATTCATGCCCAGGTCGTACCCGGTCACGATAACCGGACTGCCGTTCGAGGGGTTGCCAGTGGCGGAATCGACGACCTCTCCTGCTGCATCAATACCCGGGGTATGGGGAAAGGAACGGGTAACGCCCTTATTGCCGGAAGCCGACAGCGCATCCTTGTAGTTGAGAGAAGAGTGGCTTACCCGTATCAGGACGTCACCATCAGGAAGGTCGGCAGTACTCAAAGATTTCTCCGCACCGACATACTCGCCGTTCTGCTCTTCAACGCGCCAGGCCTTGAATTCGGAATTGGTGGTCATCATTCTTCTCCGCTTTCGGTGGTCTACTGGAACTTCTGGTTGCGGAAGGCGCCCAGGACTTTCCAGACAGTGTGTTCAAGCGCCGAACTGGTGGCCAATCCGAGTTTTTCCGGAAGGGTCCGCTTGCGCTGATATGCCACTGAGACTACGTCTGCCCGGTCGCAGGCTTCAATGAGATATTCGTCGGAGGTCTTGATCTCGTCGATCAGTTTCACTTCGAGCGCTCGCTTGCCGAACCAGATATCTCCATTGGCAACGGCTGCAATGTCCAGGTCCGGCCGGCGTTCGCTGACATACTCTTTGAAAAGACCGTGAGTGTCTTCAAGATCTTCCAGAAATTTCTGTCGGCCTTTATCGGTGTTTTCACCAAATATAGTCATGGTGCGTTTGTGCTCTCCAGCGGTGAGCACCTCGAAGTCCACGTCGTTCTTCTTGAGGAAACGATGGAAATTCGGAAGCTGGGCAACCACACCGATCGAGCCCAGGATGGCAAAGGGCGAAGCAACGATCCTGTCTGCGACGCAGGCCATCATGTAGCCTCCACTGGCCGCCACCTTGTCAACGCAGGCGGTGAGGCGAAGACCCTTGCTGCGAATCCGGTCCAGCTGGGCGGCCGCAAGGCCATAGGAATGAACCAGCCCACCACCGCTTTCGAGGCGGATAACCACTTCGTCTTTTTCCGGATCGGCAATACTCAGCACCGCAGTAATTGCCCTGCGAAGCGGATCTGTGTCGCTGGCTTTGATATCGCCGTCGAAATCCAGAACATAGACGCGACCACGACTGTCATCCTGCTCATCGGTATTCTTCGCGGCCTTGGCCGCTTTCTTCTCCGCCTTCTGAGCCTTTTTCCGGGCCTTCTGGAACACCTTTCTTTGGTGATCAGACATCAGCCGTGACTGAATCGATTCACGCAGCTTTTCGTATTTCTCGTTGAGTTTCCGGATCTTGAGTTCTCCCTCGCCCTCATGATCGCCCCGATCCTTCTGGGCCGCGGACATGATGACAGAGATCACTACCAGGGCCGCCACCACGAAAGTAACGATCTTGGCCAAAAACAAACCGTATTCTGTCAGGAACTCCAAAGTGCTTCTCCAACTCAGTGTGCGGGAACAAGAGTGTAACTTACCGAATTTATGGTGATAAGGAGAGCAAAAAAATTAAAACAAGCGTTCGATCGATCTTGACAGGGCCGACCACTCACCATAAAGTCGGATTGCGAGGTCGGCTCTACCCGGGCACCCGATCAGGCTCGTGCAGCCAGGGACATCAAGCCGTCGTGATCATGACTAGACAACCATCAAAAGGGTAAAACAATGTCTGTAGCTCAGGTATTTGAACAACTCGAACAGAATTTCAACGCAGACGCAGCTCAAGGCCTGGACCTGGTATTCCAGTTCGACATCGAGGACGACAAGACCTACCACCTCGTTATTAATGACGGCACCTGCAAAATGCACGAAGGCGCCCATGACGATCCATCCGTTACCCTGATCATGAACTCCGAAACCCTGCAGGGCATCGTTTCAGGCGAGACCGACGGCATGCAGGCATTCATGGCAGGTCAACTGCGCGCCGAAGGCGATATGATGCTGGCAACCAAATTGGGCGAACTGTTCAAGATGGGCTGATTGCCCCCCGTCAAGCACAAAAAAGCCTGCGTCTCGACGCAGGCTTTTTTTATGCCCGAGAATCTATTGATTCCAGAACTGCACGGCTTCCCTCGCCTGCTCGTTTACCGGAACAGCAACCAGACCCGAAGAGGATAGCTTTACCTCGAAAACAGCCCCATCCCGCATTGGCATGAACGTCATGCTTCCGTCCACGGCCTCCACAAACGGCAAGTTGAATTGACGGTCCCACTGCCAGAGATCAGGCCAGATGCCTTCAGCGAGGCCTATGGAAGTCCTCGGAGCCGACCTCTCCTGCTCAAGCGACGTGTAACGCCCACTCAATTGCTCGAGCCGGTAACCGGGAGCGATATCAAGCCAACGGAAGGGGCCGGTAAAACGGAGAATCCTGGCGTCAATCTGCCATTGATCGCCCTGCAGCGTTCTCACCACAGACAACCCATCCTGACTCTGAAGGGAAACCTGCCAGATCTGTTCGGCCTGTCTCTGGGTGGAGATGCTTGCCGCGGTCTGCAAGCCTACCAGTGAATGATAGCTGCTCAGATTTACCGCAATCACGAGGACATATAAACCGGCCAGAATGACACCGAAAACCGCTGTTCCTTTAATCCAGGTGAGCAACCATCGGGGGTGCCTGAAAAACAGCAGGCCCGCTATAACCATCACAGCGCCGGCAGCGGCCAGTACAATGATAGCGAGCGTGTGGGACATGGAACTACAAACCTACATCGTCCAGCGACGATTCAGCCAGTTTCAGTAGATCTACGTTGCGGTCTTCGCTTTTGCCAATACTCTCGATGCAGTACTCCAGCGAAGTCAGAGCGTCCGCCAGCGCCTCGAGCACCTGGGCGGCTGGCGCTTCCTTCGCATCCAGCAAGCGCTCCTGGATTGAAGCCGCAACCCGCTCGAGAACCCCGGCGGCTCCAGGATCATTCACCATTTGCAGGCCACCCCAGATGCTGTGCAGGGTTGCTGGCAGATTGGCAAGATGCAGTTTGTCGTAGTCGGATTCGATAAAAGCGGTGATTGCACGCTTTGCCAGGGTCAATGCCCCACGGGCTTCGTCAGCCACGACATAGAGCGCCTCACGGAGGTAGACAGACTCCTCCCGCTTGCGTTCACCACCGGCCAACGCGTCGGTTTCCGACGTGATGCCGCGGGTCACGATCTGCATGACGGCGTCTTCGATTCCCAGGACGGAATCGGCGAGTCGATACAGTTCATCATCACCTGGCAAGCGAGATTCTGCTTCCCAACCCCGAAGCTTGCTCGCCTCTTCTCTTGAAACGCCCGCCAGCTTGTTCAGGTCAAGCATCACCAAAGTGTTGGCCAGTCGTTCGAGGGCATCGGCAATCGAAGACAGCTCCGCCAGATCCGGCTCGATACCGCGTTCAATGATGTCCAGCTTGTCCTTCAACTGGTTCAGTTCATCCTGCAGCGCTTCTGACAGGGATTTAAGGACATCACTGCCAGGACCGTACAACCTGCGCGCATGGGCTTCCAGCATAGAATCCGGAAAATCCGCCGGCGCGAGATGGTAAGCGGATAACACCTCGGTAACTTCAGGGTTAGCAGACCCGCTGCGGTACAGCAGATAGACCAGATCCCGAATCAGCGAATCCGGCGCGTCTTTACCCGTGGCAACCTTGCCCACGTACACCACTTCCCGGGCGTACTTCTCGATCCGCATGAACATGCGCTTGCGGGCCTTGTTAAAGACCATAGCGCGATCAAGCATGGTGTCCGCAACAATGCCGACAAGGCACCACATCTGCCCCATAGGTGCGCCCTGGCAAAGGCGGGCAAGTCCTCTCGAAGCGCGGCCAATCAATTTCTTGTTTACCACATCGTTCCGGTCGCGAAGAATTCCCAAAAGCGCAACCTGGAAGGTCAGGCGCATGCGACGCGCCATGACTTCGTAATCCGCCTCATTGCCTTCAAACGGCTGCAATGACAAACCGGCACAAAAATCCGGCCTCTCTTTGACATCGACATCAAAAAAACAGGATTCGGGATAGGGTTTTTCCCGGCGGGCCTCTCGGAGGTCATTGATCACGGGAAGCAACAGCTCGGGATGGTCTTCGCGCTGCTGATGATAGTACTCGACATAGCGCCGAAGAATGAACAGAGCGCTATTGAGGGTAGTAAGGAGGATGTTTTTGTCGTCATTAGCGCCAACGGGAACGTCGTTGGCCATAGTTACTGCTTCCTGGCACAGCAGGGTTCCGCCCCGCAGCTCCACCAGAATAAAAATGCCCCGCAACTGGTTGATGAAATCAACACAGTTCTGGAGATCCTCACCCCTTTCGCGGTTTTCCTGAAAGCGTTCAAGGCTGGATTCTGCCTGCTTGATGGTCTGCTCTATTTCACTTTTGACCAGATCAAACGACTGCGATTTCGTCGCGAGAGACGACTGAACCATAAACGCTTCCCGTTAATGTTGCGGAGACTACCGCATCCTCTTTGGTGGTCACTGGTCCGGCTGTCGCGTACCAGGCCTTTTTGTTCTGGGCCGGCTAACCCCTTTTCCGGCCAAAGCCAGTTCGCAAAAAACTGGCGAACTTATCATTACTTATAACATAAAACTCAAGTACCTCAAGAAAGGCGGAATGTAACATTTGGTACAGCCCGACCCAGTTCTCATTCCGGGCTCTGGAGTTTACCCCACACAGTTTCGCCCGCCTGTTTTTCGAGCAGGGACATGAACTCTTTGTGGGCTTCGGCCTCTGAACTGGAGGCACGAACCACCGACAGGGGCGCTCTGTCAGCAGGCAGCCTTCGAATTCCGCCGTTACCGCCGCCGTTCTCGGATCCGGCATCCAGTGACAGCGCGGTCTGGCCACCGGTAAGCAGGAGGTAAACATCGGCCAGGATCTCCGCATCCAGCAACGCGCCGTGGAGGTCACGGTTGCTGTTGTCCACACCGTAGCGCTTGCAGAGCGCATCAAGGTTGTTCTTCTGCCCCGGGTGACGGGCCCTTGCGATAGCGAGCGAGTCCACGATTCCGCAGTGGTCCGCGGTTTTCCGTACCGGCTTGAGACGGGCGAATTCCGAGTCCATGAAGCCGACGTCGAACGCAGCGTTATGGATAACCAGCTCGGCGCCCTTGATGAACTCGAAGAACTCATCGGCGATTTCCGCGAAACGGGGTTTGTCGGCAAGGAACTCGTTGGTGATGCCGTGAACAGTGATCGCCTCAGCCTCTACTTCCCGGTCCGGGTTGATATAGACATGGTAGTTGCGGCCGGTGAGCTGGCGCTCCATCAATTCAACACAACCGATCTCGATGATCCGGTGACCTTCTGCCGGGTCGATACCCGTGGTTTCTGTATCCAGTACGATCTGTCTCATTGCCTGTACCTGGTTAACTGTATTTATGCGCTCTGAATCTATGCGCCGGAAAGCTCGTCGACACCGCGATTGGCCAGTTCATCCGCCAGTTCATTGTCAGGAACACCAGAGTGCCCTTTTACCCAGTGCCAGTTAATCTGGTGCCGGGCCACTTCGGCATCCAGCTCGCGCCAGAGATCTTCGTTCTTCACGGGCTTTTTCGCGGAGGTCTTCCAGCCGTTCCGCTTCCAGCCTGCCATCCATTCCGTAATGCCTTTGCGCACGTACTGCGAATCCGTAAACAGCTCCACCTCGCACGGGCGCTTCAGGGCCTCCAGACCACGGATGGCTGCCATTAATTCCATGCGGTTGTTCGTGGTATTCGCCTCCCCGCCGTGCAGGGTCTTTCGATTGTCGCCATAGCGCAAAACCACGCCCCAGCCGCCGGGCCCGGGGTTGCCTTTGCAGGCGCCATCCGTATAGAGGGTTACCTTGCCGGCCATTCAGCCTCCTGATTTAATTTTCGGTGATTCACTTCGGTCTGTTAATCGGCGAGCCACTGCGGCTGCAACCTCGGGAGGCGCCAACGGTACCGGTGCCCGGCAGGGCAATCACCTTGCTTTGGCGCCAGACGGGGCGCCTTGGCAACCGAACGTGGACGCGTTTTTTGGCAAGGATACAGTAATAGGCGCCTACTGGCAGGAGTCGATTTCCGGACAAACGGTTGTCAATCCGGCTCGTCGGCTTGCGACCACTGCGCTGCAGTGGTGGCCTGAAAAACCGGGTAATCGACGCTTCGACATTAAAGCCCAGCAAGTGCAGCCAGTCTTCCATGCGTCCGCGCAAGAGGAAGCGACCGCCCCACGGGCCCTCGCTGCTCCTGGAGATCAGTTTGCGCGCGCCCCAGAGGCTCAGAGGGTTAAAACCAAACAGCGCCATCGTGCCCTCTCCCCGGAGCACGCGCGCCGCCTCGCGAATCACCTGGTGAGGGTAAGGAGAGAAATCGGCCGTGTGATGCAGCACGACAAGATCCATCGAGTCACCGGGAAAGGCCAGCTCGTCGGCATCGCAGATGGCGACTCCATCCGGAATATGGGGATACCATCTTGGCGCTGTCATGATCTTCTGGGAAAAATCCGTGCCGGTAGCCAATGGCAGCCGATGGCTGATCCCCACCTGCAACTGCCTGGCGCCTGTCAGACGCTGTAGCTCGGCGTCGACAAAGCGTCTCTGGTCGGCCAATAGTGCCCGACCAAGCGGGGTCTGGAACCAGCGCTCAAAGCTCTCATGTCTGGCGGAATAATCAACTGCCTCGGATTCACTCACCAATGCGCCACTCCAGGAAGCCCTTTCCCATGGTTGGGGCCTTGTATTTAATGCTCTATCATATCAGTCACATTCGATAAGCACATGTGGGGCCCTATGCTGACCATTTCCGCCATACCCGCCTTCAGTGACAACTATATCTGGTGCCTTTCCGACACCGCCAGCGACAAGGCGCTGATCGTGGACCCGGGCCAGGCCCAACCGGTCCTGGACCATCTGGCCGAGAACGGACTGACCCTGGATACCATTCTGGTGACCCACCATCATCCGGACCATGTCGGCGGTGTCAAAGAATTGCTCTCCCGTTTTCCGGATTGCAGGGTAACGGGCCCCGCGGATTCGCCCTACAAAGGCAGTACCAACCTGGTTCATCCCGGTGACGAGGTGATCTGGGAAGATATCACCTTCCAGGTCCTGGGCGTTCCCGGCCATACTCTCGATCATATTGCCTACTTCACCGACGTCGAGGTAAATGGTCGGCCGGTTCTCTTCTGTGGCGATACCCTTTTTGTCTGTGGATGCGGACGTCTGTTCGAGGGCTCACCGGAGCAGATGCGTCAGTCTCTTCAGACCCTCCGGGCGCTGCCTGGCAAGACCGCCGTTTACTGCGCCCACGAGTACACCCTCGCGAACCTGCGCTTTGCCCGCAGCTGGTTGCCGGAAGACGAAGGTCTCCGGACGTTCGAGCAGGAGTGTCAGGCCGCCCGCGATGCAGGAGAACCGACGGTTCCTTCAATCCTCGAGAACGAGAAACGGCTCAATCCGTTTCTGCGGTGGGATGATCCGGCGGTAGTGGACTCCGCCCGGGCCTATTGCTCAAGCCGCGGCCTGCCCGCCGATTCCGATAACGCTATTTTTGCGGCCATTCGCCACGGCAAGGATAATTTCTGACGCCTGGTGATACGCACTTAACAAATCCTCTCAGAGCCGTAACGAGAGGTTTCTTGACCCCTTTTTAATCGGTCCCATAGAATCATTTCAAAATTGTGACCGTAAATTGTTCAATATGCCGGAGTTTCAGATGCTGAATCCGGCCTCAACCTGAACCCGGATGCTGTTATGTCGGCCAGACGATTGTCGTTTTTGTTTTTCGCCGGAGCCCTCGCAAGTGGCTGCACCAGCCTGATCAGCCAGGGAGAGCAAAGCCCGCTGAACACACAGGAAGTCACGGTCGCCGCGGGCGATGAAGGGCTCAAGAAAGCTGTCGAGACCGGAGAAAACCGTGACGCTGCCCGCGACGAGCCGCTGGACGAAGCTATTGCTCCGGAATTGAAGGATGCTGCCAGGGATGCCCGGGAGAAGCTCGACAATCCGGTTCAGAAAACCGCTGAGGCGGAGGCAGTTGAGCAAGATCTGTGGGCAAGACTGCGCTCAGGATTTGTTCTGGATCACGATATCGACAATGAACGGGTTCGGGACCAGTTGAACTGGTATGCCCGACATCCCGGCTACATTGACCGGGTTGTGGAACGCGGCAGTCGCTACCTTCACTATATCGTCAACGAGACCGAAAAGCGGGGCTTGCCTGCCGAATATGCTCTGCTCCCCGTTGTTGAAAGCGCGTTCGATCCGTTTGCGTACTCCCATGGGCGCGCGGCCGGTCTCTGGCAATTCATTCCCTCCACGGGCAAATACTTTGGCCTGACACAGAGCTGGTGGCACGATGACCGTCGTGACGTCATCGCCGCAACCGACGCTGCCCTGACCTATCTCGAGCGCCTCGCAAACCGGTTTGATGGCGACCACACGCTCGCCCTTGCCGCCTACAACAGCGGCGGCGGCACGGTTTCCAGCGCCATGCGCCGCAACCGGAACGCCAACAAGCCGACAGACTTCTGGTCTCTTCACCTGCCCCGGGAGACCAGACACTACGTCCCCAAACTGATTGCTCTGGCGAAAATATTCGACAATCCCGAGGCCTATGGCATCGAACTGCCATCGCTGAAAGACGAACCCTACTTCGAAGTTGTTGATACCGGCTCCCAGCTCGACCTTGCCCAGGCGGCAGAACTGGCCGGAGTAGATGTCGACGAGATCTACCTCCTGAACCCCTCCTACAATCGCTGGGCAACTTCGCCGGATGGACCTCACCGGTTGCTCGTTCCGGTTGGGAATGCGGAGACGTTCCGTGCCGCCCTGGCTGAAATTCCAGCCAATCAACGGGTGTCCTGGCGCAACTACGAAGTCAAATCCGGAGACAGTCTCAATTCGATCTCCCGCAAGTTCTCCACAACGCCGTCAGTGCTGCAGCAGGTCAACAATCTGGACAGCGACCTGATACGAATTGGCCAGCGCCTGATGATTCCCTTTGCTTCCAAGGGCAGCGATGCTTACGCCCTGAGCGCCTCCCAGCGCCTTGAGCGCAAACAGGAGCGTAAGCGGGACGGTAACAAGGTTCGTTACACGGTGCGCAAGGGCGACACCTTCTGGGACATTGCCCGCGAGCACCGGGTGTCCGTACGTGAAGTTGCTGCCTGGAACGGTATGGCGCCGGGCGATCCGCTGATACCCGGCAAGGAACTGGTCATCTGGTCCAAAACCAGTCAGCCGACGGTTGTGGCAGCCAACAGTGGCCGTGGCAAGGCTATGGTTCGGAAAGTAGGCTACCGGGTGCGCAAAGGCGACTCCCTTGCCCGGATTGCCAGCAGGTTTTCCGTGAATGTGCGGGACATCGCAAGCTGGAACGATCTGAATACCGCCCGTTATCTGCAACCCGGGCAAAGTCTGGTACTCTACGTTGATATCCGAAACAGTCCCTGACGTGCGAGACTTATGACAAGAACACGGAAAGCCTCATCCCTTACGTCGTTTTTATCAGCCCTGGCACTTATTGCCACACCGCTTATCTCACCCTTTTCCGTCGCCGACGAGGCAATGCCAGCCCATGGCATTGCCATGCACGGGGACACCAAATACCCCGCCGGGTTCAGCCACTTCGATTACGTGAATCCGGAAGCCCCGAAAGGCGGCACCCTGAAAATGGCGGTTGTTGCCAACGGCTTCGACTCATTCAATCCTTTTGATATCCGGGGTGTTGCCGCCGCGGGCATCAGCAACTATCTGTATGACACACTCCTTGAGTCGTCTGACGATGAGCCCTTTTCGGCCTACGGCCTGATTGCCGAATCCCTGGAGACACCCGAAGACCGGAGCTATGTGGTTTTCAATATCCGTGAACAGGCGCGGTTCCACGATGGCGAAGCCATTACCGCTGAGGATGTGAAATTCTCCTTCGACACGCTTACTACCCAGGGGCACCCCTTCTTCCGGAACTACTACGCTGACGTCGAAACAGTCACGATAGAAAGCCCTCAGCGAGTACGTTTTGACTTCAAGGAAACCAGCAATCGGGAGCTGCCGCTGATCCTCGGCCAGATGCCCATTTTGCCCCAACACTACTGGGCCGATCGCGAATTTGGCAAGAATGGCCTCAACCCGCCGTTGGGCAGTGGCCCCTACCGGATTGGTGACTTCGAAGCAGGCCGGTCGATTACTTACGAACGGGTTGACGATTACTGGGCACAGGATCTTGGCGTCCGGAATGGCCGCTTCAACTTCGATCAGATCACCTACGACTACTACACCGATGACACCGTGGCGCTGGAGGCGTTCAAGGCCGGCAGTTTCGATTTCCGGTTGGAGTCTTCTGCCAAGAACTGGGCCACAGCCTACACCGGGGAGCGTTTCGAAAACGGCACGATCATCAAGGAAGCCATCGAGCATCACCGGCCTTCAGGCATGCAGGGTTTTGCCTTCAACACCCGCAGAAAGGTGTTTTCCGACCCGCTGGTTCGTGAAGCGCTGGCCTATGGTTTCGACTTCCAGTGGGCCAACAAGAACCTCTTCTTCGACCAGTACACCCGTACTGACAGCTACTTTGAAAACAGCGATCTCGCTTCCTCGGGTCTCCCCACCGGCCGTGAACTGGAAATACTCGAACCTTACCGGGATCAGTTGCCCGATGATGTGTTTACCGAGGAGTACCAGCCACCCACCACCGAAGGCCAGCAGGGCCTCCGCGAGAATCTGAGGACGGCTCTGGGTCTGCTCAAGTCCGCCGGGTATATCATCCGCGATGGCAAGATGGTACACGGCGAAACCGGCGAACCACTGGCGTTCGAAATCCTGCTGTTCCAGAAAAGCTTCGAGCGGGTGGTTCTGCCTTTCAAGAACAACCTCGGCCGTCTCGGTATCGATGTGACCGTACGCCTCGTGGACAGCAACCAGTACATCCAGCGCCTGCGGGAATTCGATTTCGATATGATCACCCAGGTGTTCGGCCAATCGGATTCCCCGGGCAATGAACAGCGGGAATACTGGCATTCATCCACCGTGGATGCCAAAGGCTCACGGAATTACATGGGCGTGAGCGATCCGGTGATCGACGAGCTTGTGAACATGGTCATTCAGGCGCCAAACCGAGAGGAACTGGTTTACCGGGTTCGCGCCTTGGACCGGGTTCTGCTGCACCACTATTATGTGATTCCTCACTGGCACCTGAGAAGCGACCGTGTCGCCTACTGGAACCATCTGCAACGTCCAGCCGAGACGCCGAAAAACGGCATTGATCTGGACAACTGGTGGGCGAAGCCCTGAGGAAAACGCCGCCAAATGGGCATCTACATACTCAGGCGTCTGGCGCTGATCATCCCCACGCTGATCGGAATCATGCTGCTCAACTTTGTCATTGTGCAGGCGGCCCCCGGTGGTCCCGTTGAGCAGCTTATCGCTGAGATGGAAGGCCACGGCGGCAGCGCGCTGGCCCGGGCTTCCGGTGGTGGAACAGGTGGCGAGGTAGCCGACTCTTCCGGCGACACGCGTGGTTCCCGCGGCATACCCGATGAGCTTCTGAAAGAAATCGAAGTGATGTATGGCTTCGACAAGCCTGCTCACGAACGCTTCTTCAAGATGCTTGGCGATTACGCCACCTTCAACTTCGGTGATTCCTTCTTCCGGGAAAAAAGCGTCATCGACCTGATAATCGATAAAATGCCCGTTTCGATCTCCCTGGGGCTGTGGTCGACGCTGATCATCTATTTTATTTCCATCCCCCTGGGCATCCGGAAAGCCGTTACAGACGGCTCCAGGTTCGATGTCTGGACCAGCTCAGCCATTGTGGTGGGCTACGCCATTCCGGGCTTCCTCTTCGCGATACTGCTCATCGTGTTGTTTGCCGGGGGCAGTTATTTCGACTGGTTTCCGCTCCGGGGCCTGACCTCTTCGAATTTCGACGAGCTTACCTGGTACCAGAAAATCGGGGATTACTTCTGGCACCTGGCGTTGCCCGTCACCGCAAATGTGATCGGCGGTTTTGCCACCCTGACCCTGCTTACCAAGAATTCCTTCCTGGATGAGATCGGAAAGCAGTACGTGGTAACCGCCCGCGCCAAGGGTCTGGACCAGAAAGAAGTGCTGTATGGCCACGTATTTCGCAATGCCATGCTGATCGTGATTGCCAGCCTGCCAGGCGTCCTTGTCGCTCTGTTCTTTACGGGCTCCCTGCTGATTGAAGTGATCTTCTCCCTCGACGGGCTCGGGCTGCTCGGTTTCGAGGCGGCCCTGAACCGCGACTATCCCGTGATCTTCGGCACCCTGTATATCTTCACCCTGATGGGCCTGATCCTGAAGCTGATCAGCGACATTACCTACGTCCTGGTCGATCCGCGGATCGATTTTGAAAGCCGGGAGGGTGCGTGAGTTTCCGGTCTCTGACTCCGATCCAACAGCGGCGCCTGCGGAACTTCCGGAAAAACCGCCGGGGTTTCTGGTCTTTGTGGATTTTTCTCGCCCTGTTCGGCCTGTCACTGGTCGCCGAGCTCATTGCCAACGACTCACCGCTGGTCGTGTCGTACAAAGGCGACCTCTACTTCCCGGTGGTCCAATCCGTGCCGGAAGAAACCTTTGGAGGTTTCCTGCCCACGGAAGCCGATTATCGCGATCCCTTTATCGCCGATGAGATAAGCGCCAACGGGTGGATGGTCTGGCCACCGATCCGGTTCAGCTACAACACCATCAATTACGATCTCGAGGTTCCGTCACCGGCGCCGCCGAGTGCAGAGAACTGGCTGGGGACCGACGATCAGGGCCGGGATGTTGCAGCCCGGGTGATCTATGGCTTCCGCATTTCGGTTCTGTTCGGCCTTACCCTGACCATCGCCAGTTGCATTGTCGGCGTAGTGGTCGGCGCCATCCAGGGCTTTTACGGCGGCAAAATTGATCTACTGGGCCAGCGCTTTATCGAGGTCTGGTCCGGCCTGCCGGTACTGTATCTGCTGATCATTCTCTCGAGCATTGTGCAGCCAAACTTCTGGTGGCTGCTGGGCATCATGCTGCTGTTCAGCTGGATGGGGCTGGTGGATGTGGTCCGTGCGGAATTCCTGCGTGCCCGTAACTTCGAATACGTCAAAGCTGCCCGTGCACTGGGTCTGGACAACCGCAAAATCATGTTCCGGCATATACTCCCCAATGCCATGGTAGCCACACTGACCTTCCTCCCGTTCATTCTGACGGGGGCAATTACCGGCCTGACCTCCCTGGATTTCCTGGGCTTTGGTCTGCCCTCCGGTTCACCCTCGTTGGGGGAACTGATTGCCCAGGGCAAGGCCAACCTGCATGCGCCCTGGCTGGGCATATCCGCCTTCGTATCGCTGTCGCTGATGCTCACCTTGCTGGTGTTCGTGGGTGAAGCCGTACGCGATGCCTTCGATCCGAGGAAGAGCTGATATGAGCCAGTTACTTCAGATTTCCGATCTTTCCATCTGTTTTGATCACGGGCTTCCAGCCGTCGAATCCCTGTCACTGGCAATCCGTGAAGGCGAGACCCTCGCACTGGTGGGCGAAAGCGGCTCCGGAAAATCCATTTCGGCACTGTCAATTCTTCGCCTCCTTGATGCGCGGCACACCAGCTACCCCAGCGGGCAGATCCGGTACCGCGATGAAGATCTTCTGCCCGCCACCGAGAAGCGCATGCGCCAGATCCGCGGCCGGGAGATAGGGATGATATTCCAGGAGCCCATGACATCCCTTAACCCGCTACATACCGTGGAAAAGCAGATTGGCGAAACCCTGGAACTGCACAAGGGAATGCGCGGGCCACAGGCAAAACAGCGCTGCCTGGAACTGCTACAACTCGTGGGGATACAGAACCCGGAAAGCAAGCTTGGCGCTTATCCCCACCAGTTGTCGGGGGGGCAAAAACAGCGGGTGATGATCGCCATGGCACTGGCCAATGAACCCGATCTCCTTATCGCGGACGAACCCACGACGGCATTGGATGTAACCGTCCAGAAACAGGTTCTCGAATTGCTCAGGGACCTTCAGAAGAAACTGGGTATGGCCATTCTTCTGATTACCCATGACCTGACCATCGTTCGCCGGTACGCCGACCGGGTGGCCGTCATGGAACATGGCAAACTCGTGGAAGAGGCCGATACCGATGCCCTGTTTGCCAGCCCACAACACCCCTATACACGAAAGCTTCTGGATGCCGAGCCCCCGGAGGCGCCCCTACCCCTCGATAAACGTGCAGAACCGTTGCTGGCTGTTGAGCGACTGGACGTGCGTTTCCCGATACGAAAGAGCCTTTTGGGCAAGGTGAAGGAATCCTTTCACGCTGTGCAGGGCGCCGATTTCCAGCTCAATCGCGGCGAAACGCTCGGAATCGTCGGGGAAAGTGGCAGCGGCAAAACCACCATCGGCCATGCGCTGCTGAAGCTTACCGCCAGTACCGGAAGTATCCGCCTCGCGGGCGAGGAGCTGGCGTTTCTTAACCAGAAGGATTTCAGGCCCTGGCGAAGGCGCGTGCAGATTGTCTTTCAGGATCCGTTTGGCAGCCTCAGTCCCAGAATGTCCATTGCCGAAATTGTCCGCGAAGGGCTGGAGATCCACGACGCGGAAAACGCAGCCGAACACGACAGCAAAGTGATTCGCGCGCTCACCGACGTTGGCCTTGATCCGGAGGCACGGCATCGTTATCCACACGAATTCTCTGGCGGCCAGCGCCAACGCATTGCCATCGCCCGGGCTCTGGTGCTGCAGCCCGACCTGATCATTCTGGACGAACCCACATCCGCCCTGGACCGCACCGTGCAGAAGCAGGTCATTGAACTGTTGAGGGCTATCCAGACCCGTTATGGTCTAAGCTATATCTTTATCAGCCATGACCTGGCTGTGGTGCGCGCCCTGAGCCATAAGCTGCTGGTGCTGCAGCATGGCCGGATCGTGGAATATGGTGACGCGGCCAGGATTTTCGATGCACCGCAGGCGGAGTACACCCGTGAACTGCTGAACGCCGCGTTCTTTTACCAGAAACCAACTACGACTATTTGAGCGTTACCCCGACCAGAGCACTCAGGGATAATGCTCGCAAATCAGGAACACAGGGAGAACGACCCATGGGAATCCTCAGTGGCAAGAAAGCACTGATCGTTGGCGTAGCCAGCAAACTGTCCATTGCTTACGGTATCGCCGAGGCCTTCGCCCGCGAGGGTGCCGAACTGGCGTTTACCTACCAGAATGAAAAACTTCAGCCACGGGTTGAGAAGTTCGCCGAACAGTGGGGAAGCAAGCTGACTTTCCCCTGCGATGTCGCAAGCGACGAAGAAATTGAAAACGTCTTCAAAGAGCTGGGCAAGCACTGGGACAACATCGACATCATTGTGCATGCTGTCGGCTATGCGCCTGGACACGAGCTGGACGGCAACTACGTCGACGTGACCACCCGTGATGGCTTCCGCATTGCCCACGATATCAGCTCCTACAGCTTTGTCGCGCTGGCCAAGGGTGCCCGCGGCATGATGCATGAAGGCAGCTCGCTGATTACCCTGAGCTACCTGGGCGCTGAGAAGGTTCTGCAGAACTACAATGTGATGGGCTTGGCCAAGGCTTCCCTGGAAGCCAATGTTCGCTACATGGCCGCCAGCCTGGGCCGGGACGGCATTCGTGTGAATGGCATTTCCGCGGGTCCGATCAAGACCCTGGCCGCCTCTGGCATCAAGAGCTTCCGTAAGATGCTGGCCGAAAATGCCAGGCGTGCGCCGCTGCGGCGAAACGTCACCATCGACGAAGTGGGTAATGCTGCTGCATTCCTCGGCTCTGATATGTCCTCCGGTATTACCGGCGAGATCATGTACGTGGACGGCGGCTTCAACATTACCGGAATGGGTGAACTTGAAGAGTAAGTCTCAGCCTCCCCGAACGTAAAAGAGCCGGCGTTATGCCGGCTCTTTTCGTTGGATTGCACGGACAAGAGTCAATCCTGGGCCATCGCCGAGGCCACGGCCTCCACCCACTCGACGTATGCGGTTTCGTCAGACTCAATGATTCGCCCCCCCACCAGAAAGCTCGACTCGTTGGGTCGACACCAGACCACTTCGACCATCAGACCGAAAGGCTGGGCATGGTTACCAAGAAATACGCTCGCCGGCAGCAGGGCCCCCAGGGAAAGGGGTTCGTCAGCTGTCAGGCAAAGGCCACTGGCCGAAATATCACGAATACCGCAGACAAGGTCCCGCTCCTCGGCTCCGGTTTCTTCCGGCAAGCCGGACTCAAGCTCGAGTATTGCCCTGGCTCGCGCCGTAAGACGGTAATCTGCCCGATTGTCCTGATCAACGGGCGGCTCATTCCGGGTTCCAAAGCTATAGTCATTATCTGTCATTATTGTTTTTCCTGCTTCGGCAATATCAGTTGCGGCCAACGCGAATCCGCCCGACTACCCTGCTAAGGGTGTCGTCGAATTCCGCGGAGGTTCCCAGAACCCGGATCCGTCCTTCGACAATCCTTTCAACCAGGGCGTCCTCGAGAAATTCACGCCTGTTCAGGCCCAGACGGTCCACAAACACGAGCTTTCTCGACGCATTGATGCGCACGGCCAGTTTCAGACGGGCAGGTTCATCAGACGTTTCATCGGGTTCAACGGCAATCCAGCCACCAAGCTTGATAGCATCCACCTGTTTCTCGGCCAGCAGCGTCCTTTCCTTCCGGATCCGTTCCTTTTCAGCCTGTTCATCGGCGAGTCGTTGCTCTTCATCGGCTTGCCGCTGGCGCTCAAGCTCGGCTTCACGTTCCGCTTCCTCCGCCCTTCGCCGTTCTTCCGCGACTTCTTTTTCCCGCCTCAATTCCTCTGCGCGCAGCCTGGCAGCTTCCGCCGCCTGCTCCCTCTGCCGACGCTGCTTCTCGCAGACACGGGCAAGCAGTTCCACGGTTTCTGCCAGCACCGTTCCGAACGGCGTGAGCTGCGGCAATGGCCGGATCTGCTCCTGCTCAAGGGCCCTCTGAAACTCGCCCCAGGTCTGCAGCCCCAGTTTCACGCCGGCGCCGTTCGTCCAGAGGATTTCTGCCGATTCCGGCAAGAACGCATAGAAGTAACGGCGCTGCTCTCCGACACCCTCGCCCTCGACAAACCATTGCCCCTCATACGGTTCAAAAGCTTCTGCCGCGGGCACTTCGAAGCTGAGCCAGGTGCTGTCCCAGTGGAAGCTCCCCGCCGCCGGCAGAGCCTCCACAAGATCCGGCGCCTCCCCTCTCAGCCTGGAAACCATAGCGGATTCGATCCCGGACAGGGACTCCGCAGGCAGTGATTCATTAAAAACCCGTTTCCAGACATCAAGGATCCGATCACCGATCTGTTCGCCCACGTGATAGAGCCGATTACGGTCCTTGTCGGAAAGCGACGGATCACCAATCCAGACCAGCCATTCCAGCAACTTGCTGCCATGTCGCAGGTTCTCTCCGTCGAGACCGGAATCCCAGATCGACTGTTTCAGCAGACCCTGCCAGTGATCAAGTATAAAGCGGACGATCGGAAGCGGCAGCTTGCGCCCCTGGAGAGCCCGACCGATCAATGCCCGGGAAGACTGCTCTGCCTTGCGCTGCTTTGCAGCGCCCTGCTCGGTTTCCAGCAGCCGTTGGCGGAGCTTTCCAACCTGGGCATTCCTCTTCCCGGCGTCTTCCTGCCAGCGATGACAGAATTCGTTCACCGGCTCCGTCTTGCCGGATTCAAAACTCGCGGAAACGGCGATAACCAGCGAATCCAGCTGATCCATCAGAACCTTGGCGGAACGGCCTCCGGAATCACTCCAGCCGCGCCACTCCTGAAGGCTGTCCAGCCACTCCAGTAGCGCCTTGCTGAAGGCTTTCTTGCCCTCCAGATTCATGCGCCAGGCAAGATAGAAGCGCAGCCTTGCCACCCGGCGGGCGAGGCTCGGATGCAGGCCGCTCGTCTTCAGGAACACGTCCATGATGCGGTCAGCCACATAGGCGGCGTTCACCTGTCGGGCTGACCACTCCAGATGAACAGAGCGGATAACATGGGTAACCCGCTCGTCACGCTGTTCGGACCAGCAGGAAACCAGCAGTGGGCGCCAGTCGCTGACGGCGTCTGGTTCGAGCTTGCCAGCCGGGTATGGAAGGTCAGGAACACGAATGCCGGCCAGGACATCGTCAATCTTGCCTGAAACCGCTGCAACGGAAGGCACATCCTCCGGTCTCTGCCTGTTTTGCGACATCCGTTCCCCGTACTTAAGAAGCGTTGAAAAGGCCCTGTAAATAACGCAGTATAACCAACTCGCCGGGGTTTACCGCAACCGTGCACCGGCGCTATTCGCGTTAATCTGCAACCCTGTTGGCATATTCTATCGTCCACCAGGGCTGCAACGATCAGAATCGGGGAAGCAGAACAACATGTCGGGCAACAAACTAGAGAATCTGAATGTGGCGAGCCAGGAAGCACTGATCACTCCTGAAGCGCTGAAGAAGGAGATGCCGCTCTCCGACAAGGCCGCAGAAACCGTCTCAAAGGGCCGCCAGGCGATCTATGACATCATGGATGGCAAGGACCACCGGCTATTCGTCGTGGTGGGCCCCTGCTCCATTCACGATGTTGAAGCTGCGAGAGATTACGCCGCGCGCCTGAAGAAGCTTGCCGATGAAGTCAGCGACACGCTGCTGATCGTTATGCGTGTCTATTTCGAGAAGCCTCGCACAACAGTTGGCTGGAAAGGCCTCATCAACGATCCGCACCTGAACGACACCTTTGATATTGAGCAGGGCCTTCACATCGGTCGTCGTCTGCTGCTGGATATCAACGAGCTTGGCCTGCCCGCAGCCACCGAAGCGCTGGATCCGATCTCCCCGCAGTACCTGCAGGACACCATTGCCTGGTCCGCCATCGGCGCCCGTACTACCGAGTCGCAGACTCACCGCGAGATGAGCAGCGGCCTGTCCATGGCGATCGGTTTCAAGAACGGAACCGACGGCAGCCTGGACGTTGCGGTGAACGCCATGAAATCCGTGTCTCACCCCCACAGCTTCCTGGGCATCGACCAGCAGGGACAGGTGGCGATTATCCGCACCAAAGGCAATAACTACGGCCACGTTGTTCTTCGTGGCGGCGGTGGCAAACCCAACTACGATTCCGTGAGCGTCGCCCTGTGCGAACAGGCGCTGGATAAAGCAGGCTTGCGCAAGTCGATGATGATTGACTGCAGCCATGCCAACTCCAGCAAGGACCCGGCCATTCAGCCGCTGGTCATGCAGGATGTGACCCACCAGATCCTGGAAGGCAATACCTCGATCCAGAGCCTGATGGTGGAGAGCAACATCAACTGGGGTAACCAGTCCATTCCCGAGAATCTGGCAGATCTCAAGTACGGCGTATCGGTGACCGATGCCTGTATCGACTGGCCAACCACCGAAAAGGCCATTCGGGATATGCGCGATAAGTTGAAGGATGTCTTGCCCAAGCGCAAGATCGGCTGATCAAAGCATGATATAAAACGGGGAGCCTCAGCTCCCCGTTGTCATAACCCCACCTATCCAGTCCAGCCTTTCTCTCAGCGCGACTACTTGGCCGATAATAACCAGTGTTGGCGGCTGGACCGCTTCCGCCTCTACTCTTTCAACGATGTTGCAGAGATTCCCTGTAACCACGCGCTGATCCCTCGTTGTCCCCTTCGAGACCAACGCCACGGGCATTTCCTGGGACATACCGTGGGCGACCAACTGCCGGCAGATAATCGGCAGGCCAACCAGCCCCATGTAGAACACCAGGGTCTGGTTGTTCTGGACAAAGTCCTTCCAGGGTAGATCGCAGGTATCATTCTTCAGATGGCCGGTCACGAACCGGACTGACTGGGCATAATCCCGATGGGTGAGTGGGATTCCGGCGTAGGCCGCGCAGCCGGACGCGGCGGTTATACCCGGCACCACCTGAAAGCGTACGCCGGCGTCGGCCAGAGTTTCAATTTCTTCGCCACCGCGCCCGAAGATAAACGGGTCTCCGCCCTTGAGACGGACCACCTTCCGGCCCTGCCTGGCCAGATCCACCAATCGTTGATTGATCTGATCCTGGGGCAAGGTGTGGTTGGCCCGCTGCTTGCCAACGTGAACCATCTCGGCGGTGTCCGGGATCATGGCCAGTATTTCCGGGGAAACCAGACGATCGTAGAGCACGACCTCGGCAGAAGTAATCAACCTCCAGGCCTTGAGTGTCAGCAGTTCAGGGTCTCCTGGCCCGGCCCCGACCAGGGCAACCTCACCCGCGGATGTGTTCGGGTTCGAAGTTACCGGATTAACCCTGTACCTTACTGGTGCAGGGGTTGCACCAACGCCCTTCCCTGGTGCGTTATCTGGCTGATCACTCATTGGATTATGTCGACGCCTCCCATATACGGCTTGAGAACCTCCGGAACCACAATGCTGCCGTCAGCCTGCTGGTAATTCTCCATGACCGCAATCAGTGCACGACCAACGGCAAGCCCCGAACCGTTCAGGGTGTGGACGGGTTCGGGCTTTCCGGTTTCCGGGTTACGCCAACGGGCATGCATGCGGCGTGCCTGGAAATCACGGGTATTGGAGCAGGAAGAGATTTCACGGAACTTGTCCTGCCCCGGCAGCCAGACTTCCAGGTCATAGGTCTTGGCCGCCGAAAAGCCCATGTCGCCTCCACAGAGTGCAACCACGCGGTAAGGCAGCTCCAGCAACTGCAGCACCTTTTCGGCATGGCCAGTCAGGGCTTCCAGCGCGGCATCTGAATCCTCCGGACGAACCACCTGTACCAGCTCCACTTTGTCGAACTGGTGCTGACGGATCATGCCGCGAGTATCCCGGCCGTAAGAACCCGCTTCACTGCGGAAGCATGGCGTGTGGCAAACCATCTGCAGCGGCAGCTCAGCGGCATCAAGAATAGAATCCGATACCAGGTTGGTGGCAGGCACTTCCGCAGTGGGAATCAGGTACAGCGGATGCTCGCCTTCCGTTTTGAACAGGTCTTCCTCAAACTTCGGCAGTTGGCCTGTTCCGTAAAGGCTATCGGCATTAACCAGATATGGTACGTAGGTCTCCAGGTAGCCATGTTCCTGTGTGTGCAGATCCAGCATGAACTGGGCCAGAGCCCTGTGCAGCCGTGCCACCGGGCCACGCATGACGGCAAAGCGCGAATGGGCCAGGCGGGTCGCGGTCTCGAAGTCCAGGCCTTTCAGACTCTCACCCAGGGCAACGTGGTCCCTGGGCTCGAAATCAAAGCTCCTGGGCGTGCCCCAGGTGCGAATCTGAACGTTATCGTCTTCACTCTCGCCGGCTGGTACATCTTCATCCGGGAGATTCGGGATACCGGCCAGGAAGGCGTTGAGCTCCTCCTGGAGAGTGCGGAGCTCGTCTTCGGCTTCAGACTTCTGTTTCTTCAGGTCTTCCACCTCGTCCAACAGCGGCTGGATGTCCTCGCCGGCAGCCTTGGCCTTGCCGATCGACTTCGACCGCTTGTTCTGCTCGCTCTGCAGGTTTTCCGTGCTCACCTGAAGGGCACGGCGGCGTTCCTCAAGCTGCTCGAAGGTGGCGGTATCGAATTCGAAATTCTTGATGGTCAGCCGACGGGCGATCTCTTCTGTCTGGGTGCGGACACGTTTGGGATCGAGCATGATTATCCTGAATCTTCCGGTTAGCGATGTTTTGAATGACTGGCCATTATACCTGCACTGGCGCTCGTGGCTACCGCCGAAAAAAGGCTCAGGTGTAGCGTTTGCGGGGGCTTTCGGCGTTGCGGGAATCCAGACGCTGGCGTTTTTCAGCCAGTTTTATCTCGAGACCGCGGTTTACGGGCTCGTAGTAGCGGCGCTCATGAATGGCCTCGGGCAGGTAGGACTCCCCGGCGGCGAAGGCTTCGGGTTCATCATGAGCGTACCGATAAGTATCCCCATGGCCCATGCTCTTCATCAGCTTGGTGGGCGCATTGCGCAGGTGCACCGGGACTTCGTAGTCCGGATCCTGGCGGATGTCCGCCATGCACCTGTTGAAGGCGTTGTAAACCGCATTGCTCTTGGGCGCCATGGCCAGGTAGGTCACTGCCTGGGCTAGTGCCAGCTCCCCTTCCGGAGATCCCAACCGCTCCTGAGCGTCCCAGGCTTCCATGCTGAGTTGCAGAGCACGGGGATCGGCGTTACCAATGTCTTCACTGGCAATTCGCACTAGACGCCGGGCGACATAAAGAGGATCACAGCCGCCATCCAGCATCCGGCACAGCCAATACAGCGAGCCGTCCGGATCTGATCCGCGAACGGATTTATGCAACGCTGAGATCTGGTCGTAGAATACGTCACCGCCCTTGTCGAACCGGCGGAGGCTGGTCTGCATGACCTGCTCAAGCTGATCCGCCGTTACCCGATCCGTGCCGGCCTCATCCGGCTCTGACAGGTCAGCCGCCACTTCCAGGATATTGAGAGCACGGCGGGCATCGCCACCAGAGGCTGCCGCCATCAGGGTCAGCACGTCTTCATCAACTCGCAGGCGTCCGCCAAATCCCTCATCAACTGTCAGCGCGCGGCGTAGCAGCTGAAGGATGTCCTCTTCCTCAAGGTTCTTGAGCACGTAGACACGTGTTCTGGAAAGCAACGCACTGTTCAGCTCAAAAGAGGGATTCTCAGTGGTCGCACCTACGAAGATGAAGGTACCGTCTTCAATGTGGGGGAGAAACGCGTCCTGCTGGCTTTTGTTGAAGCGGTGAACCTCATCCACGAACAACAGAGTGTCCCGACCCTGTGACTGCTTGCGATTACGTGCCCGCTCAACAACGGCCCGGATCTCTTTCACACCGCTCAGTACGGCCGAAACCGTCTCGAAACTGAGATCGCTGACATTGGCCAGTAGTTGGGCGAAGGTGGTTTTACCGACTCCGGGAGGGCCCCAGAGGATCATCGAGTGAAGCTGGCCCTGCTCAACAGCGCGCCGCAGCGGTTTGCCGGGCCCGACCAGATGAGCCTGGCCCACATAGTCATTCAGGCTTGCCGGCCGCATTCTCGCGGCCAGCGGCCGAAAACCCGCGGATTCCGCGAACAGACTGTCCTGCATCAGGCCCCGTCCCGGATAATATCCACACCCTCCGGATAGTCGAGGGTGAACGCACCCGCTTCAACCGGTTCGTTCAGCCTGATCCGGTCGAAACTCAGTCCGCTGAGCTGTGCCAGGGAATCCTGCATACGCATCTCCTGGAGCTCACCCTTGAAGAACGTCAGCCTGAGGGACGTAAAGAGGGAGTCCGGGCTTCTTGGCTCCAGAGTAAATTCACGGGTGTTGTCGCCTATCTGGCGACCGGACACCCTGTAGGTATCCTCCAGATTATCCACCTCACCGCTCAGTAAAAGCGCGGGTGTGGATTGCACTCGATCGTCGAGATTGTGGATCGTGACCTGTTCCAGGTCCGGATCGTAAACCTCCACGGTTTCGCCATTACTGACAATAAACTGCGACAAAGGCGCACTGGTCTCCCAGTAGAACAGCCCGGGGCGCTTGGCCTTCAGGGAGCCACGGGTTTCCTGAACCTTGTTGCCATTCTCGTTAACAACAATCTGGATAAAATCCGCCTGGTAGGACTCGTAGCCCTTCAGCAACGAGGCCAACTCGTTCGCGCTGTCGCTGCCCTCACTCGCACTCAGAGGGCCGGCAATAAACACCGCCATGACCAGGGTGGCCAGGCATTTCACAAAAGATCGTCCCATTGCTTGTTACTCCTAATCTCTGGGTGGCGGCGGAGCCAGAACTTCACGTGCCCCGTTGTGGCCTGCGGCGCTTACCACGCCGGATGCTTCCATGGCATCAACCAGGTTCGCTGCCCGGTTGTACCCGATCTTGAATTTTCGCTGTACCGAGGAAATCGAAACACGGCGCCCTTCCGTGACGAAGGCAACGGCCTCGTCGTAAAGGGCATCCACTTCACTATCCCCGCCTCCTTCCGAGAGGTTGGGAACGCCCGGCAGGCTCTCGCCTTCAGCACCATTGAGAACATCGTCCACGTATACGGGCTCACCCCGAGCTTTCCAGGCACTCACCACGCGATGGACCTCATCGTCATCCACAAACGCACCATGCACTCGTACTGGCAGACCCGAACCCGGTGGCAGGTAAAGCATGTCACCATGCCCCAGGAGCTGCTCAGCGCCACCCTGATCCAGCACCGTGCGTGAATCAATCTTGGACGAGACCTGGAACGACATCCGGGTGGGAATGTTGGCCTTGATCAGGCCGGTGATTACATCCACCGAGGGCCGCTGGGTGGCAAGGATCAAGTGAATACCGGCCGCCCGCGCCTTCTGCGCGATCCGGGCAATCAGTTCCTCAACTTTCTTGCCGACGATCATCATCATGTCGGCGAATTCATCAATCACCACCACGATGAAGGGAAGAGTGTCCAGCTCGGGGCGCTCCTGCTCGTCGTTGGCCAGGTATTCGTCCGGCTTCCAGAACGGATCCAGTAATGGTTCGCCGGCGGCCCTGGCGTCTTTGATCTTGCGGTTGTAGCCCGCCAGGTTACGGACCCCGAGGCTGGCCATGAGCTTGTACCGGCGCTCCATTTCAGCGACACACCAGCGTAGTGCGTTGGCCGCCTCCTTCATGTCGGTGACCACCGGCGCCAGCAGGTGCGGAATGCCGTCGTAGATGCTCAGTTCAAGCATCTTGGGGTCCACCATGATAAAGCGGACCTCTTCCGGGCCTGCCTTCAGCAGCATGCTGAGCAGCATGGCATTGACGCCGACCGATTTACCGGAACCGGTGGTGCCCGCCACCAGCAGGTGCGGCATTTTGGAGAGATTGGCAACCATCGGGTTGCCGCCAATGTCGTTACCCAGTGCCAGGGTCAGCGGTGAGTTCGACTCCTGAAACACCCGCGCGCCAAGCACTTCACTGAGCCGGACCATTTCCCGTTCTTCGTTGGGAATCTCGATACCGACCACAGACTTGCCAGGAATCACCTCGACTACCCGAACGCTCAGTACCGCCAGTGAGCGGGCCAGGTCCTTTGCGAGGTTGGAAATCTTGCTGACCTTCACACCTGGAGCCGGCTTGATCTCAAACCGGGTAATGACCGGGCCGGGATTGACCTCGACTACTTCAACGGATACCCCGAAATCCCCCAGCTTTTCCTCTAGCAGCCGTGACATATGTTCCAGGGATTCTTCGGAGTAGCCTCTTTCCTTATGCTCCTCCGGCGGGTCCAGAAGAGAAATCGGTGGAATCGGGCTTTCAATATCTTCCAGCAATGAAGGCTGCTTGTTGCCCTTGTCTTTGGACTGGGTCGGCTGTTCGTCCTTCTTGAAGGGCGAAATCTTCAGCGACCGTCCGGCAGACTGAGGAGATGCCTCGGGTTTGGCGGGTTTCCCGTTAGCGACAGGAGCCTCATCCCGTGAACTGAAGCTTTCGAGCCTTGCAGGTTCCGGGTCAACTTCGGCAGAGAGACCATCCAACGCGGGCTCTTTTCGACCGGTTTCTGGCTTCGACTCGGGCTTCGGGGCTTTTGGCTTCTTCGGCCCAAAGCCTGGAATCCGTTGCCACCAGCATGGTTTGTCGGCATCTGCTTTTTGCCGTTTGCTGTCCATGGCCGGCACACGGTCCTTGACCACAGGTGGCTCAGCTTTCGGTTCTGCTTTGGGCTCTGGCTTTTCCGACTTGGGCTTGCCTTTGAAAAGGCCTTTGATGGCAAGGCCCGTTCTGAGAGTCAAACCGCCCACCTGATCCATCAGCCAGAACCAGGAGAGACCGGTAGTAACCGTTAACGCGAACAGGAAAATGGCAATCAGCAGCAGGGTTGTTGCCGGCAGGTTGAAAAACCGCACCATAGCGTCGGCAACAGCCGTTCCAAGGACTCCGCCCGAGGACGCCCCCAGACCAAACACGGAATACAGTGACAACAGACTGGTTGCCGAGAGAAGAATCAGCAAGAAGCCACCGAAGCGCATCATGAAGAGTGGCCAGTGCAGATCCAGGGAATCGTTACGCCGACGGATGAGCATCAACGCGTATCCCGCAATCATGACCGGGAACAGATAGGCAACGTGGCCGAAGAAATCCATGAAAAGGCTGGCGAGCCAGGCACCAGTGCGGCCCGCATAATTCTGCACACTGGTGTCATGACCGATACTGGCCCAGCCCGGATCTGACGGGCTAAAGGTAACCAGTGCCATGGAAAGGTAGATGCAAAGGGCAATAAGCGCGATGACGGCGCCTTCGCGAGCGCCCTGGGCGGCCAGCCGGCGAAAGCGCTGCTGCTTCTCTGTCAGTTCCTGTGGTGCTTTCTTCGCTTTTGCAGATTCGGCCATGAATGCTCAGACGTTATCGGTGCTTTCGTTCCGAAGCGCCTGAAAGCCGCGTTCAAGATCGGTTTTCAGGTCTTCTACGGCTTCGATCCCCACGGAAATCCGTACCAGATTCTCCGTGATCCCGGCCCGCGCCTTATCCTCCGGGGATAGTCGCCCGTGAGTGGTTGTGGCCGGGTGGGTGATCGTGGTCTTGACGTCACCGAGGTTTGCGGTGATGGAGATCATCCGGGTGCCATCGATGAAGCGCCATGCCTCCTCCCGCGCACCCTTGAGCTGGAACGACAGCACACCACCAAATCCGGTCTGCTGCTTTTTCGCCAGCTCATGTTGCGGATGACTCTGGAGCCCGGCATAGAAAACACGTTCAACTGCCGGCTGTTGCTCCAGCCACAGGGCCAACTCTAACGCATTGTCACAGTGGGCGCGCATACGAATTGGTAAGGTTTCCAGGCCCTTCTGAAACACCCAGGCGTTGAAGGGGCTCATGGTGGGGCCGGCAGAACGAAGGAAGCCATAGACCTCTTCCATCATCTTCTCTGATCCGACCACGACGCCTCCCACGCAGCGACCCTGACCATCCAGATATTTGGTCGCCGAGTGAATCACGATGTCTGCGCCCTGCTCCAGCGGGCGCTGGAGCACCGGCGTGCAGAAGCAGTTATCGACTACGAACAGGGCGTCGTTGTCTCTTGCCAGCTGCCCCAGGATCTCCATATCGGCCACTTCGCACAGCGGATTGGACGGCGTTTCAATAAACAGCATCCGGGTTTCGGGACGGATCGAAGCCTGCCACTCTTCCATATCCGTCAGACTGACAAACGTGGTTTCCACCCCGAAACGTGCCATGTATTTCTGGAACAACACGTTGGTGGTGCCGAACACACCCCGGGAGCAGATCACATGATCGCCGCTCTTCAGTAGCGCCATGCAGGTGCTCAGGATCGCAGACATACCGGATGCGGTGGCGACGGCACGTTCACCGCCTTCCATGGCCGCGATCCGACCTTCAAACGCCTGGACCGTAGGGTTGGTAAACCTGGAGTAGATGTTTCCGGGCTCTTCGCCGCCAAATCGCGCCGCCGCCTGGGCCGCGCTGCCATAAACGAAGCTGGACGTGGGGAATATCGCGTCGCTGTGCTCAAGCTGCCCGGTGCGGATCTGCCCTGCCCTCACGGCCAGGGTGTCCACGGACATCCCGTCCAGGTCGGACTCCGGGATCCAGACAGTTTCTTCGCGGCGAAAAGTCATCTACATCTCCTGCCTGAAAGCGGCGTTCAGTCTTCGTCGTTATGCAAGTCGATAATGCCATTGTCCCCGTCAGCACCACCGGCACTTTCGGATCGCTTTTCGTCATTGCGCAAGCCGTCAATGCGGCTCAGATACGCTTCATCGACATCACCGGTCACATAATCGCCAGTGAATACCGAGCACTCCCATCCCTCAATGTCATCGTTCACTTCACTGACGCAGGTTATAAGGTCCTCCAGATCCTGATAGAGCAGCCAGTCGGCACCAATCAGTTCCCGGATTTGCTCTACGGTGCGCCCGTGGGCAATCAGCTCACTGGCGGAGGGCATGTCGATACCATACACGTTCGGGTAGCGAACTGGAGGCGCCGCAGACGCAAAATAGACCTTACGGGCACCGGCATCCCGAGCCATCTGGACGATTTCCTTGCAGGTGGTACCGCGAACGATGGAATCATCCACCAGCATCACGTTTTTGCCACGAAACTCCAGATCGATCGGGTTAAGCTTCTGTCGGACCGATTTCTTGCGCATTTTCTGGCCCGGCATGATGAATGTCCGGCCGATGTAGCGGTTTTTGATAAAGCCTTCACGGAATTTCACCCCCAGACGATGCGCCATCTGCATGGCCGACGTTCGGCTGGTGTCCGGAATCGGCATGACAACGTCGATATCGTGATCCGGTGTCTCGCGGAGCACTTTCTCCGCGAGGGTTTCGCCCATGCGCAGGCGAGCCTTGTAAACGGACACCTTGTCTATGATGGAGTCAGGCCGGGCGAAATACACATGTTCGAAAATGCACGGGTACAGATGCGGCTGCTCGGCGCACTGGCGGGTGTAGAGGGTACCGTCAGTTTCGATATAGACCGCCTCGCCCGGGGCAATATCGCGCACGAGGGTGTAGCCCGCTGCGTTCAGGGCAACGCTTTCAGAGGCAATCATGTATTCCTTGCGGCCATTCTCGTCGGTGCGTTCGCCGTAGCAGGCAGGCCGGATACCATTCGGGTCCCGGAAGCCAACAATGCCATAGCCGGTAATCATTGCAATGACGGCGTAGGCACCCCGGCAGCGTTTATGAACCGCGCTGACCGCAGAAAAGATCTCATCCTTGGTCGGGTCCAGCTTGCCAAGCTTCTGCAATTCATGGGCGAACACGTTCAACAGCACTTCCGAGTCGGAGTTCGTGTTGATGTGGCGCAGATCGGTCCGGAACAGGTCCTTGCTGAGATCATCAGCATTGGTCAGGTTGCCGTTGTGAGCCAGTGTAATGCCATACGGGCTGTTCACATAGAACGGCTGGGCTTCGGCGGAGCTGGAACTGCCAGCAGTCGGATAGCGCACGTGGCCTATACCCACGTTGCCCACCAGACGACGCATATGACGGGTATGGAAAACATCCCGTACCAGGCCATTGTCCTTGCGGAGGAAAAACCGTTCATCCTGAAATGTCACAATGCCCGCCGCGTCCTGGCCCCGGTGCTGAAGTACAGTCAGCGCATCATAGAGCGACTGATTGACGTTGGAAGTACTGACGATGCCGACAATGCCACACATGGATGAGTGTATCTCCGAGTGTTAAAACTGAATGTTAGCGGGACACGGACGCGGGTTCCACGCCTTCCTGCTCTGTAACGGAATCCGGTTCCGGCGCGTTTTCAGGCGCAGGCCCAAGAAAGCGCGCAAATTCATCGCCCAGGGTCCGTCTGGACCAGTCTTCAACCACCGCCAGGCGATCGATAATGATCGAGGTTCGCCACCAGGTATCCTGGGCCAGCGGTGTGTAACGGGTAAATGCAATCGCAACGATCACCACCACCACGCCCCGCAAAAGGCCAAAACCCATTCCAAGCACCCGATCGGTGGCCGACAAGCCGGTAGCTCGAATCAGATGACCGATCATGTTGTTGATGATGGCACCGACGATGAGCGTTCCAAAGAAAAGTATGGCAAAAGCAGCAATCAGCCGGACAAGCGGTGTTTCAACCGTGCTCTCCAGCAGGGACTGCATCTGGGGGTGGAAGGTTCTGGCCAGGATAAACGCGCCCACCCAGGTCACCAGCGAGAGGGCTTCCCGTACAAAACCCCGTTTCAGACTGATGAGGGTGGAAACTGTAATCAGGGCGATAATGACCCAGTCAATCCAGATCAGCGCTTCCATTGAAAACCCGGTGGAGAAAAGGAAGCGCGAATTCTATCAGGAAACCCCGGTTCGCCAAACCGCAAGACACACATAAACCGGACCCCGGGCGTTATTTTTCGCCGGAGGTCACCAGGCTGTTAAGACCAAAGGCATCGTCCAGAGCCCTTTTGGCGGATTCGGCCTCGGTTTTTGACGCAAAGGGCCCGCTGAAGACCCTTGTCAGCGTTGTGTCGCCGCGGACAACCTCCTGAAGATGCGAGCCATAGCCCTTTTCCCGGACCTGATCTCTCAAGCGTCGGGCGTTGTCGGCATTGCCAAAGCTGCCCAACTGCACCACCCAGGCGCCATCCAGCGACCGCTCATACTCTGCAGCTTCTGTGGCAGCATTCTCCGAGGTCTGTTCAGATGTCTGAGCCGGCTCATTGGTGGATTCCTGAGCGTTGCCGCTCTCGGGCTGGGCAGCATCGGACGAATCGGTTACGTCCTGCATCTCATCCTGGCCAGGCGCCTCTTCGAGGATACGATAACCCGGGGAATCCCCTGCTTCTTGCGCGCTTGAGGGTGCTGCCAGGCCGCTATCGCTGGACTCAAGACCGTAAGACGGCGCCGGCGCCAATTCCGATTCGGGCGCTTCCACTTCAGGGAAAGGCGGCTCTTCCGGAATCTTGATGGTTGTGGACGTGCGCTCGGAATGAGGCTCATCAAAAAGCATGGGAACAAAGATAACCGCCAGGGAAACAAGTACCAGCGCCCCGATTATTCTCTGTTTCAGTCCATCCACGTTGCTAGGCTCCCAACTGTTATGACTGCGCCCCGACGGGCACCCATGCGCAGATACTAACTGGCCGGCAAGCGGAACTCAAAGTGTCAGGCACGGCCATGGACAAAGTTTAAGGCGGCCTGCCTAGCTTCCGGCTACCTTGCCAGCGAGCAGAATCTCGCGTGCTTCAGCGACCGTGAAGAAAGAACCGAACACAACCACAAGATCGTTCGGGTCAGCCACGGCCAATGCTGAAACCAAGCCCTCCCGCACGGATTCAAAAGCCGTCGCCTGGATCCCTGAATCGGACAGTCTTGCTTGCAGGTCTTGACCGGACAGGCCTCTTGGTACCTTGAGACCGGCCAGATACCAGGCATCGACCACATCAACCATGGCTCTGCCCACACCTGCCACGTCTTTGTCCGCCAGGGCGCCATAAACACCATGCACCCGTCTGCCCGGGGATTTTAGTTGACTCAGCTGACCAGACAACCAACCGGCAGCATGAGGGTTATGGCCAACATCCAGGAAGATATCCGGTGCGGAACCAACACGCTCGAAACGCCCGGGTACACTCAGACCTGAAAGCACCTGCTCAATGACTGGTACCGGCAGGTTCGGTTCAAGCTCGCGTATGGCAACCACGGCGGCTGCCACGCTTTTGATCGGCAATGGACCGGCGGGCAGACGAATCGCCCGGCCTTTATGGCGAAGCTCTACCGCCGGAGCATCATCGCCTGCTTGCTGCTCAGTCACCAGCTCATAATCACGCCCCAGCAGAGCCAGTTCGACTTTCTGCGCAGTGGCCTGCTGGAGCACCGAACGTGGCGGATCGGAATCGGCATAGACCGAGGGGATGCCCGGCCTAAGGACACCGGCCTTTTCAAACCCGATGACTTCGCGATTGTCGCCAAGGAAGGCGACATGATCGATGTCCACCGATGTCAGGATGGCAAAATCCGCGTCCAGGACATTGACAGCATCCAGCCGCCCACCCAGGCCAACCTCCAGCACCCAGTCGTCGAGGCCCGCACCGGCAAAGGCCACGAAAGCGGCAAGGGTTCCGAATTCGAAATAGGTAAGAGAGACATTGCCGCGTGCTTCTTCGACGGCTTCGAATGCGCTGACAAGCGCGTCGTCGGAGATATCCTCACCATTAAGACGCACACGTTCGTTATAGCGTTGTAGATGGGGCGAGGTGTAGGCGCCAGTCCGGCGGCCAGCCGCGCGCAAAAGCGCCTCAACAGTAGCAACCGCGCTGCCTTTGCCGTTAGTGCCAGCCACAGTGATGATCCGGGCGGACGGCTTTCGTCGGAACAACCGCCGCAGGACCACGAGGACCCGGTCCAGGCCAAGATCAATCTCTGTAGGGTGTATCGCTTCCAGGTAGGTAAGCCACTGATCGACGGTGGCACCAGCCCCCGGCGATGCCGGGGGCTGGTCTGCAGGGTTACTCGGCAGGGGCATCGGTTTCGGGCTTCTCCGAGACTTCAAACTCGATCGGGTCTTCGGTTCCCGGGCGCTCCTGGCCGGTAAACTTGGCCAGCACATGAGCAATGCGTTCGCGCATCTGGTGGCGATGGAGAATCATGTCAATCGCGCCGTGCTCAAGCAGGAACTCACTACGCTGGAAACCTTCCGGCAGTTTTTCACGAACCGTCTGTTCTATAACCCGGGGGCCGGCGAAGCCGATCAATGCGTTTGGCTCTGCAATGTTGAGATCCCCCAGCATGGCCAGACTGGCGGACACGCCACCGAAGACAGGGTCCGTCATCACAGAGATATAGGGAATACCCTCAACTTTCATCCTCTCAAGCACAGCGGCTGTCTTCGACATCTGCATCAATGACAGGATCGCTTCCTGCATGCGGGCGCCGCCGCTGGCTGAGAAGCAGACCAACGGGATACGCTCCTTGAGAGCAACATTTGCGGCCTGGACAAACTTCTCCCCGACCACTTGCCCCATAGAGCCACCAAGGAATCCAAATTCGAACGCGCAGGCAACTAAAGGAACCCCGAGCGTCGTGCCTTTCATTGCTACGAGGGCATCCTTTTCCCCAGTGGCTTTCTGCGCCTGGGACAAACGATCTTTGTACCGCTTACTATCCTTGAACTTCAATCGGTCCCAAGGCTCAAGCTCAGCGGCAACTTCTTCACGACCCTCTGGATCAAGAAAAATTTCGAGGCGCCGACGCGCAGTCACCCTCAGGTGGTGGTTGCATTTGGGGCAAACATCCAGGTTTTTCTCAAGTTCCGGCTTGTAGAGAAAGGCACCGCATTTGGGGCATTTCTTCCACAACCCCTCCGGAACGCCCGTTCTCTGTTTCGACTCCGAGCGAATCTTGCTCGGCATTATCTTGTCCAGCCAGTTACTCATGGTCTCATCCTGTCCTTTGACGCCTGTTTGCCCTCCTCCCCTTCATTCAGGAGGCGAGACTGTCCAGTGCTTCACGCATCGGGTGGAGCAGATCCGTCAATGCCCGCTTGAGCTGGTCGGTATCTGCCTGATTTCTGGCTATTGTATCGACCAGGACGCTGCCAACAATTACACCATCGGATACCCGACCGACCGCCGCGGCAGTTTCCGCATCACGAATACCGAAACCAACACCCACCGGGAGAGCTGTCAGTTCGTGAATATGATTCACCTTGGCAGCTACCTCTTCCACGTTGATGGTGGCCGATCCCGTCACACCCTTGATAGAAACATAGTACACATAACCGGAGGAGTGCTCACTGATTGCCCGGATCCGGTCATCGGTCGTGGTTGGTGAAAGCAGGAAGATGGCGTCGAGATTTCGCTGGGTGAACAGCGGAGCAACCTCGTCGGCCTCTTCCGGTGGCAAGTCAACGGTCAGAATGCCGTCGACGCCAGCATCCTTGGCAGCATCCGCAAAACGCTCGTAGCCCATGGCTTCCATCGGGTTCAGGTAGCCCATCAAAACCACCGGAGTTGCGTCGTCTGACTTCCGGAACTCCTTGACCATGGCAATCACCTGCCTCAGCGAGGTACCGTGCACCAGGGCCCGCTCACAGGCAAGCTGGATTACCGGGCCGTCTGCCATGGGGTCAGAGAACGGCACCCCCAGCTCGATAATATCTGCCCCCGCCTCAACCAGCGTGTGCATCAGATCTACCGTGACATCGGGATGCGGGTCACCGGCAGTAATATAGGGAATAAGTGCCTTACGACCTTGTCCTTTCAGGGCCTTGAGGACCCCTTCAATTCGGCTCATGCCTGCTCCTGTTAATTCTTCAGATCTCGATGCCTTCAAGCTTGGCAACCGTGTTAATGTCCTTGTCGCCACGCCCGGAAACGTTAATGACAACGGTCTGGTCTTTGTCCATGGTCGCCGCCAGTTTGATGGCATAAGCGACAGCGTGAGCCGTTTCCAGCGCGGGCATAATGCCCTCGACGCGGGTCAATTTCCGGAACCCTTCCATCGCTTCGTCATCGGTAACGGACACATAATTGGCACGGCCAATGTCCTTCAACCAGCTGTGCTCTGGACCCACCCCTGGATAGTCCAGGCCGGCACTCACCGAATGCGTACCTGCGATCTGGCCATTTTCGTCCTCCATCAGGTAGGTGCGGTTACCGTGAAGCACGCCAGGACGACCGGCACAGAGTGGTGCCGCGTGTTTGCCAGTATCAATGCCCAGGCCGCCAGCCTCGACACCGTAAAGCTGTACCGATTCGTCAGAAAGGAACGGATAGAACATGCCAATGGCGTTGGAACCACCACCCACACAAGCGACCAGGGCATCCGGCAACTTGCCGGTTTTCTCCAGCGCCTGACGACGGGTTTCCCGACCGATTACCGACTGGAAATCCCGGACCAGCAGCGGATATGGATGCGGCCCCGCAACGGTACCAATGATATAGAAGGTGTCGTCCACGTGAGCCACCCAGTCACGCATCGCATCGTTCATGGCATCCTTTAGGGTTTTGGTGCCACCCTGAACGGCATGTACCGTCGCGCCCAGAAGCTTCATCCGGAACACGTTCAGAGACTGTCGCTGGACATCCTCCGCGCCCATGAACACATGGCATTCAAGACCCAGACGCGCGCAAACAGTGGCAGTGGCAACACCGTGCTGACCCGCACCGGTTTCGGCAATGATCCGCTTTTTACCGAGGAAACTGGCAAGCAGCGCCTGGCCGATCGTGTTGTTCACCTTATGGGCACCGGTGTGACAAAGATCTTCACGCTTGAGCCAGATCTGGGCGCCGCCGGTTTCACGGCTGAGACGCTCGGCGAAATACAGCGGGGTTGGCCGGCCAACATAGTCCGCCAGTTCCTTGTCGAACCGCGCCTGGAATTCCGGATCCTTCTTCAGGCGGGCGTATTCTTTCTCGAGCGTCATCAGGGAATCCATCAGAGTCTCGGAAACAAATCGCCCACCAAAGGCGCCGAAGTGACCCCGCGCGTCCGGCAGTGCGCTCAGCATTTCTTCAGTCAGTTTTACAGACACGGTGAACCTCTTTAATAAAATGAGAAATTTTCTGGATATCCTTGATGCCTTTGCCCTGTTCAACACCGCCACTGACATCTACAGCCCAGGGTTTCACCTGTTTCACAGCGGCAAATACGTTATCAGATGACAAACCCCCGGCCAATATGATCGGAAGCGGCCGGTAGTCAGGGATCAGATCCCAGTTAAACGATTTTCCTGTGCCTCCGTACCGGTCTGGATCCCAGGCATCGACCAGCAGGCCGGAAGCGTTGTGAAACTCCTCGAAGGCGGCTTCAATCTGCCCTGCCTTTCGGACCCGGATGGCCTTGATCCAGCGTCGACCAAAACTGGCACATAAATCCGCCGATTCGTCGCCATGAAACTGCAGCAAATCCAGTGGCACCCGCTCGAGAACCGCCTCGACTTCCTGCCTGGATGGATTAACAAATAATCCGACCACCGACATGAACGCCGGAACACGCTTTGCCAACTCGGCGGCCTGGTCCAACGACACTGACCGGGGACTCGGTTCATAAAAAACCAGGCCCAGGGCGTCGGCGCCGAATTGAACAGCCCCGTCAATATCCTCGGGACGGGTAAGGCCGCAAATTTTGACCCTTGCGCTCATTGGCTCGGAACCCGCTGTTTGACATGGATGTGTGTTGGGGTGAACGGACTGTTCTCTTCCCGAGTGAACCAGGGCCGCAGAAAGCCCGGGCCGCATTCGACAGCGGGAATCCCGAATTCGTCGGGGTACCCCACATCGACCAGATACAGACCATGGGGAGGCGCTGTTACACCTGCAGCTGTCCGATCTCTGGCGACCAGTATCTCATGAATCCACTCCGGTCGCTGCTTTCCCGAACCAACCGCCATCAGGGCACCGGCGATATTCCGGACCATATGGTGCAAAAACGCGTTGGCCTGCACGTCTATTACGACAAAATCCCGTTTCCGGGTTACCGAAATACGTTCCAGAAACCGAATCGGTGTTCGAGACTGGCACCCGGCCGCACGGAAAGAGGAAAAGTCATGTTCTCCGGCCAATGCCTGCGCGGCTTTGTGCATGCGATCTGCGTCCAGTGGGCGGAAGGTCCAGCTTACCTGGCCCCGCTGTATACCCGGACGCACTGGATGGTTGTATATGATGTAACGGTAACGCCGATAGGTCGCGGAAAATCGAGCGTGGAAATCACCGACTCCATTTCCGGCCCAGTGCACGGAAATGTCATCGGGCAGCGCCGTGTTTATACCCATAACCCAGGAGCGCAGGTTACGGACAGAGGGAGTGTCAAAATGAGCGATTTGATAGCTGGCGTGCACGCCGGCATCGGTACGGCCCGCACACACCAGATCAACTGCATGGTTCGCAACCTTTGCCACCGCTGCCGTCAGTTCCGCTTCTACAGATCGGACACCGGATTTCTGGAGCTGCCAGCCATGAAACCCACGCCCATCATATTCGAAGGCAAGTGCGACGCGGCCCGCGCCTACGGCGTTATCGGTGGAGAGCTGCTGAGTCTCGAGAAACAAGTGCGAATCCGAAGAGAATGGTTCTATAAAAACAAAGCGCCGACCTTATTGCCGGGAAGATACCCGGCGGCCGGCGCTTGCTACCTGTCAGACCCGATTATAACGGATCAGGACAGATTTTTAAGGAGGTCTTGCGCCTCTGCTTTCTGGTCTTCGTTTCCTTCAAGGGAGACTTCTTCCAGGATGTCGCGAGCTCCGTCGGCATCACCCATCTCGATGTAGGCCCGCGCGAGATCCAGTTTGGTAGCGGCCTCATCGGTTCCGGCCAGGAAGTCGAAATCGTCCTCGTCACCGAGTTCGCTTTCATCAATGTCCGCAACCTGCGATTTGCGCGACTCATCGGAAACCTCATCAGACGCAACCGGGAGATCAAGATCACTTTCAGGTGTCTCCGAGTCTTCGAGCTCATCAGTTACACCCAGTTGCTCGGGAACCCCGGCATCTTCAACCGTCTGTTCAGGATCCGCTTCCTCTGCATCGCCCTCACCGAGTGTGTCCTCAAGACCAAGCTCTTCATCAAGTGACGCCTCTTCGCTCTCCTCGGGGTTGGCTGAATCGGCAGAATCGGAAAACTCTTCCATCAGGGCCAGGTCTTCATCGGAGACGTCCAGTTCCAGGTCGTCCAGCGAAGATTCTTCCATCTCACTGCCACCAAGCTCGTCTTCTTCACCGGCTACCTTGTCCAGTTCAGCATCGAGCTCGTCCAGGAATGACTCGTCCAACGAATCAATATCAGATTCGCCGTCAGTGTCAGCAACCTGCTCAGTGCCCTCCTCGGATGCTGTTTCCGGTTTCCCTGCTGGCTGCTCCTCCGCCAGGTCTCCTTCTTCCAGATCACCCTCTTCCAGATCAAGGCTCAGGTCGTCATCAGAATCGTCGAGCTCCTGCTCTGCGCCGGATGGCTTGTCAGAGTCCTCTTCGAATTCCGAAGACAGATCCCAGTCTGTGGACTCCTCAAGCTCGGAGGTGTCTTCGGTCAAAGGCTTTTCTTCGTCCGATTCCAGCTCCAGGCCCGACAGATCGTATTCGATCATATCGTCACGGCTTTCTTCTTTGCCCTCGCCGGATGCGTCCTCCTTGCTGGCCTCGGATTCGTCAAGCTCATCAAGCTCGAAATCAGACAGGTCAGTCTCTGAAAGGTCCGAATCAAAGTCGCCAAACTCGTTCTCGGCCGGCTCTTCTTTCTCAGCATCAAACTGATCGGCGAGAAGTTCTTCAGATTCAGGCTTGTCCTGCTTCTCAATGGACTCATCACCGGTTTCGTCAGAATCATAGGACGTAGCGAACGAATCGGAACGCAACTGAGATTCAAGGTCATCGATGCTGGGCATCGACTCCGCCTCTTCCAGCCGCGCGCGCAGCTCGTTCGCAGTGGTCAGCGCTTCTTCATCGTCCAGAGCCTCGACCTCTCCGAATTGTTTTTCGAAAGAGTCGCGATCCTGGGTATCTGCGTAGACACCCAGCAGCTTCAGGCGCAGATCGGTGCGACTGGGCTCACGGGAAATTGCGGTTTCCAGAGCTTGGGCAGCCCGATCATGCTGGCCATAGGCAATGTAAGAGTCAGCCTCGGCCAGGGCGTCGCCCGCCGCAGATTGCTGATCCTCTTCATCCAGGCTCAGATCGAAGGAACCCGTTTCTTCGTCGGTTTCATTGTTCAGCTGTTCGTAAAACGCCTTTTCCCGGTTTGCATTGCGGCGGGCAAGCAGCAGGAGAAGCAACAGGAGAACGATCAGACCGCCACCAAGGGCAATCTGATACATCGGATTACCAGTTATGGCATCAATAACGTTACCGGGGAAACCTTTATCGGCAGCCGGAGCCTGTTGAGCAGGCTTGGGCGCAGGCTCTGCAGATTGCTCTGTTTGTGTCGGGGCTGGCTCCGCCGCCTCAGTTGCTTCAACCGCATCATCGGTAGCCGCAACCGCCGGCTCATCCGCTCCAGACATTTCCGCCTGTTCTGATGCATCACCGGCATCGGCACCCATCTGATCATCGGTTGCCTGATCGGAACCGGCCATTTCGTCAGTCTCATCGACCATAGCCTCGGACTCGGCCATGTCGCCTGATTCACCCGCAGCTTCGGCATCCTCAGCTTCACCGTCCATCATGTCCGAATCGGCGGGTGCCGTATCACCTTCAGAGGCCTCGTCCATGGCGACAGATTCCGCTGCTCCGTCATCGGCAGCCGGACTTTCAACGGGTGCGGTCTGCTCTGCCGTTTCATCACCAGCAGTCTGCTGCATTTCAGCAAGCTGGGTATTCTTGAGCTCAAGCAGGCGCTGCAGAGTCTGCACCTGGTCCTGCAGGTCCTCAACACGACTGTTCAGCTCATCGTTCTCCCGGCGAGCGCTTTCGAGCTCTTCCATCGCGACCGCTGTGCCGGCATCAACGCCGCCAGGCAGTTCGCTGTCACCGCCCGCGGAGCCACTGTCGCTGGCCTCAGTCCCGGCGTCATCGGACACTACGAGTTTGAGCTCATCACCTCCGGCGCCAGCCTGCTGTTGGGGCGCGGACGCTGCCTGCTGCTCGGCGGTTGCATCGACTGTGCGCTGGGGAGTCTGGAATTCCTGATTCTGCTGGGCAACCACGCGAGTAGCTTCAGCGCGAGTTCGACTCTGGATCTGGTCCAAAGACGGGACACGCAGCACTTCACCGCGCTTCAGTCGATTGATGTTATTGCCAATGAATGCGTTCGGGTTCAGGTCCTGGATTGCCAGCATGACCTGCTGCATGGAGACACTGTTGTCTGGACGCACCTGAGACGCGATGGTCCACAACGTGTCTGAAGCTCCGGTGGGCCCGAATGTATCAGCCTGATATCCGGAACCCAGCGACCGCTCGGCCTGAGCCTGGCGACGAACTGATTCGGCACTGCGAGTGGTCGCCGGCTGGCTGGTTGTCTGGGACGTGGAGACTGTTGGAGTGCTGACCTGTTCCTGCACGCCGGACTCTTCCGCGTATACAGGTGGATCCACCAGAACGGCGTATTCCCGCATTAACCGGCCGTTTGGCCAGGTCAACTCAAGCAGGAAGTTGAGGTACGGTTCCCTCAGAGGTTCACGGGAGGACACATTGACAATGAGACTGCCATCATTGCCGGTGACCACCTGGAACCTGAGCTTACTGAGAAACTGGTTGCGATCCAGCCCCACCCGCTCATATGCCTGTTCCGAGGCAATATTGACGAACACGTCCGCTGGATTGACGCCACGGCTTTGGGGCAGAACAATCTCTGCGTCCAGTGGCTCGTTCAGATAGGACTGAAGTTCTATTTCACCCAGCCCCAGGGCCTGTGCGACGCCGGATCCGAGCCCTCCCGCCAGAGCCAGGGCAACCGCAAGCTTGCGTACCTTCATGCTTTTTCCTTTCCAGTCTCCGTTATTCGTTACTGCTCTTTTTCAAACAGAATCGGACGAGGTTGGATGACTTTCGTCTTGATAATTCTCGTTATTATGTGTTCTTTTTAATTTTCAGTCCGGCAAGTATTGTTGATAAAACCTCTTTTATCAATCAATCAGCCGCAATCCTTGTACCATTTTTTTATCAATCACGCGGAACTACCTAGCGCTCTTGAAAATAACAGGGGCGGAGGCTGAAATCAGCCTCCGCCCCCTCACCGGTTTATCGAAACCGGACACAGTTGGCATTTATTGCCTCTGTGTAACAATTTTTAACGCTCCTGAAGGATCCGGAGCATACGGCGCAGCGGCTCAGCAGCCCCCCACAGGAGCTGATCACCCACCGTAAACGCGGAAATGTATTCCGGCCCCATGGTCAGCTTGCGGATACGGCCGACAGGAACGCTCAAGGTACCGGTCACCTTCGCTGGAGTAAGTTCCTCAATGGTCGCATCACGATCATTGGGAATCACTTTCACCCAGTCATTCGCTTTCGCAAGGATCGACTCGATTTCAGAAACCGGGAGATCCTTCTTCAGCTTGATTGTCAGCGCCTGACTGTGGGAGCGCATTGCGCCAATCCGCACACAGATGCCGTCGATGGGAATCGGGTTATCGGAGCGCCCGAGAATTTTGTTGGTCTCGACCCCCGCCTTCCACTCTTCCTTGCTCATGCCGTTGTCGAGCTGCTTGTCGATGAACGGGATAAGACTGCCGGCCAGGGGCACCTGGAAGTGCTCGGTCGGGAAGCCGTCCGAACGCATGGTTTCGGTTACCTTGCGGTCAATCTCCAGAATCGCGGAGGAAGGATCATCCAGCTCGGACTGGACGCTTTTGTTGAGCTCGCCCATCTGGTTCAACAGCTCGCGCATGTTCTGAGCGCCAGAACCGGAAGCCGCCTGATAAGTCATGGGCGACACCCACTCGATCAGATCCTGTTCAAGCAGGCCACCCAAAGCCAGCATCATAAGGCTCACGGTGCAGTTACCACCGATGTAGTCCTTGACGCCTTTCTCAAGCGCAGCATCAATCACGTTTCGGTTGACCGGATCCAGAACAATCACAGAGTGGTCGACCATCCGCAGGGTGGAGGCTGCATCAATCCAGTAACCTTCCCAGCCCGCATCACGGAGCTTCTGATAAACCGCGCCGGTGTAGTCGCCACCCTGACAGGTCACGATGACATCCATGGTTTTCAGAATCTCGACGTCAAACGCGTCCTGCAGAGGAGGAACGTCGTCTTTTCCCACGTCCGGCGCAGGCTTGCCAGCCTGGGATGTGGTGAAAAACACCGGTTCGATATCGGCGAAATCGTTTTCTTCACGCATGCGTTGCATGAGGACCGAGCCCACCATGCCACGCCAACCTACAAGTCCAACTCGCTTCATGTGCGATCTTCAGACCTCGTTTTATGCCCGCCCCATGCCTTTATCGCTGGCAGGGACAGGATGGATGATCCCGCGGCAACTGCATCGCGTTGCCGTCGGGTCTCAAATACGCCTGTCAGGGCCTGGCCTCTTTACAGTGCAGCCAGAACCGCCTCCCCCATTTCCCGGGTGGACACTTTCTTTGCGCCCTCAGACATGATGTCCGCTGTTCGCAGACCCTGATCCAGGACCTTGCTGACCGCCGCTTCAATGGCTTCAGCAGCTTTTTCCTCATTCAGGCTGTACCGCAGCATCATGGCAGCACTGAGGATGGTGGCCAGCGGATTGGCAATGCCCTGCCCGGCAATATCCGGCGCAGACCCGTGGCAGGGCTCATACATGCCCTGCTTTTCGGAGTTCAGCGACGCCGATGGCAACATGCCGATCGAGCCGGTGAGCATAGCCGCTTCGTCCGAAAGAATATCACCAAACATGTTGCCAGTCACAATCACGTCAAACTGCTTGGGGGCACGGACCAGCTGCATGGCGGCATTGTCCACGTAAATATGAGACAGCTCCACGTCCGGATATTCCCGGCGGAGATCGTTCATGATTTCCCGCCATAGAACAGTCACTTCCAGCACGTTGGCTTTGTCCACGGAGCACAGCTTCTTGCCCCGCTGCTGCGCGGCCTCAAAAGCCACCCGCCCGATACGACGAATTTCCGATTCTGTGTAGGCGTAGGTGTTGTAACCCTGGCGCTCTCCGCTCTCAAGTTCGCGCACACCGCGCGGCTGACCAAAATAGATGCCGCCAGTCAGTTCACGGACAATCATGATATCCAGCCCGGAAACAACTTCCGGCTTCAGAGAAGAGGCGGACGCCAGTTGCGGATAAAGAATTGCCGGGCGCAGGTTTGCAAACAGGTCCAGGTTAGAGCGCAACCCCAGCAACCCCTTCTCCGGGCGCTTGGCCATCGGCAGACTGTCCCACTGAGGACCGCCCACGGCACCCAGAAGGATCGCGTCGGCTCTGGTGGCCTTTTCGAGGGTTTCATCCGGCAGCGGTGTGTCGGTTTCATCAATCGCCGCACCGCCCACGAGGCCGGACTCGAAATTCAGGCCGAGACTGAACTGATCATTGATCTTGTTGAGCACTTTTTCCGCTTCAGCGACAATTTCCGGACCGATACCGTCGCCGGGAAGCATCAGGATAGTTCTGGGCATGTTTTTTCCTTGTTCCATTCCTTCAGGTCGAATTAGAGCCAGCGTAATCGGACTGCCTATTACCGCCCAGCACCAAACAGCCAGGGCGCAGTTTTACGGCGGCTATCTTCGTAAGACCGGATCAGCTCAGCATCTTCCAGCGTCACGCCAATATCATCCAGGCCGTTCAGCAGGCAATGACGACGGAAATCATCCACCTCAAAGGTAAAGGTTTCGCCGGATGGGGTAGTTACAGTCCTGGCTTCCAGGTCGACTGCCAACTGATAGCCTTCACTCTGCTCCACTTCCCGGAATAAACGATCGACAATTTCCTCTGGAAGAATAATGGGTAACAACCCGTTCTTAAAGCAGTTATTATAGAAAATATCGGCAAAACTCGGAGCAATAATCACCCGGAACCCGAAATCCTCCAGAGCCCAGGGTGCGTGCTCCCGGCTTGAACCACAGCCAAAGTTACGTCGCGCCAACAATACACTGGCGTTCTTGTAGCGGTCCTGATTCAGGACAAAATCCGGATTAATCGGACGGGTGGAACAATCCTGATCCGGTTTGCCTTCATCCATATACCGCAACTCATCAAACAGGTTCGGGCCGAAGCCCGTGCGCTTGATGGACTTCAGAAACTGCTTGGGAATGATCATGTCCGTATCCACGTTGGAACGGTCCATGGGGGCGACAACGCCCTGGTGTTGCTTCAATGCGCGCATGGTTCTCTCCTGTGGATCAGTTCATCAGCTCACGGACATCAACGAAATGACCGGTCACTGCGGCAGCAGCAGCCATGGCCGGGCTCACCAGATGGGTACGCCCGCCAAAGCCCTGACGGCCCTCGAAGTTCCGGTTCGACGTGGAAGCACAGTGCTCCCCCTGCCCTAGCTTGTCGGCGTTCATGGCCAGACACATCGAACAGCCCGGGTCGCGCCACTCAAGACCGGCTTCGATAAAGATCTTGTCCAGACCTTCCTGCTCCGCCTGGGCTTTCACCAGACCGGAACCGGGAACCACCATGGCCTGCTTCAGAATCGGCGACACCTTCCGCCCTTTCACCACGGCCGCGGCCTCGCGCAGGTCCTCAATCCGGCTGTTGGTACAGGAGCCAATGAACACACGATCCAGCTTGATATCGGTAATCGCCATATTGGGCTGCAAACCCATGTACTTGAGAGCGCGAACAATGCCTTCACGCTTGATCGGATCGGCTTCCTGTTCCGGATCGGGCACCTTGCCATCAATTCCGGCCACCATTTCAGGCGACGTACCCCAGCTCACCTGCGGCTGGATTTCCGAGCCTTCGAGCTCAACAACCTTGTCGAAGACTGCATCGCTATCGCTATGCAAGGTGCGCCAGTATTCAACTGCAGCATCCCACTGCCCGCCCTTGGGCCCAAACGGACGATTGCGAACGTATTCGATGGTGGTGTCATCAACCGCTACCATACCAACCCGCGCACCGGCTTCGATGGACATGTTGCAGATAGTCATCCGCCCTTCCATGCTCAGGCCCTGGATGGCTTCGCCCCCAAACTCAATGGCGTGCCCGGTACCACCGGCAGTCCCGATCTTGCCAATGATGGCCAGCACAACATCCTTGCCGGTAACGCCCGGCCCCAGTTTGCCATTGACCTTCACCAACATGTTTTTCATTTTCTGCTGCACCAGACACTGGGTGGCCAGCACATGTTCAACTTCACTGGTGCCAATACCATGAGCCAGGCAACCGAAGGCACCGTGGGTGGATGTATGGGAATCCCCACAAACAATACTCATGCCCGGCAACGTTGCGCCCTGCTCGGGCCCGATAACGTGCACGATGCCCTGACGTTGATCCTTGATCTTGAACTCAAGAATCCCGAACTCGTCGCAGTTCTTGTCCAGTGTTTCCACCTGGATCCGGGAAACCGGGTCAACAATACCTTCGACACCACGATCACGATCCGTGGTAGGCACGTTATGGTCCGGCGTCGCAATGTTGGCATCAATCCGCCACGGCTTCCGCCCCGCCAGACGCAGACCTTCAAAAGCCTGGGGTGATGTCACTTCGTGCAGTAACTGACGATCGATATAAATCAACGCGGAGCCGTCGTCGCGCTGTTTGACGAGATGATCGTCCCACAATTTGTCGTATAAGGTTTTGCCCGCCATGGTTCTCTCTCACTCTCTGGGGGTTTTTGGTTCTGACGTTTGATAACGGTATCTTACCGCCTGCGGCCGGATAACCTCAATTCATGTTTTTTATCTATCGCATGCCTTATGGTAATACTTTAAGATTCTGAGAAGGTCGCATGAAGGGATAAGCCTCCCAAAACACGCCCGTAAATACATCCATGTAGGGCTCGGTCGCGCCATCCCTGGCGCTCCACGGTTTTGGGAGGCTCATCCCTCCATACTCCCCATGCGCTGCGGATATTGGCCACACTCTGGGGAGCGGGTTGGAGCAGCGTTTTCAAAACCGTAGAGGGCCAGGGATGGCCCGATTCGAGCCCACATGGACGTGCTTGTCGGCGTGTTTTGAAAACGCTGTTCCAACTCGGGACCTTCGGCCAAATTGAAAATCAGGAACGAATGCATGGATTCAAACGCATTAAAAGCTTTTCTGACCATTGTCGATCAGGGCTCCTTCTCAGAAGCCGCGGAAATCCTGCACCTGACACAGCCGGCCATCTCGAAACGCCTGGCCGCCTTGGAAAACCAGCTTGGCACCAGCCTGATCGATCGGAGCCACCGCCAGATTCGTCTGACCAATGCCGGCAGTCGTTTGCTTCCCCATGCACGTCGGATCCTCGATGAAATTCACAACGCCCGGGTGGCGTTGTCGCCGGACTCTGGGCAAGTCGAGGGCGAGCTGCAAATCATCGCCAGCCATCACATCGGTCTGCATCATTTGCCGAATTGGCTGCGACGGTTCAAACGGGAATACCCTCAGGTGTCCATCAACCTACAGTTCATGGAATCCGATGCCGCCTACGAGCAGATGCGTAAACGTAATGCGGAGCTGGCATTCGTGACGCTGAGTGACAGCATGGAACCGAGCTTTCATGTGTTTGCTCAATGGCCGGACCAGATGGTGTTTGTGGCGGGCGCTGAGCACCCCCTGGCGTCACTCGAAAATCCGAGGCTTACAGACTTAGCAGACCACCCGGCACTATTGCCCGACACCAGCACCGCAACCTATCGGGTTGTGAGCCGGTTGTTTCTGGAGGCGAATCTGCACCTGAACCCGCAAATGCCAACCAACTACCTGGAAACCATCAAGATGATGACCAGTGTGGGCCTGGGCTGGAGTGTGCTGCCCCTGCGCATGATTGACGACAGCCTTACGGTACTGGACGTGGGCAAGCCGGTTTCTCGTGTCCTCGGGGGGATCGGGTTATCCGGGCGGCAGCTCAGCAACGCGGCCAAAGCGTTACTCACCATCGTGCAGGAAGAAGAAAGCGCCTGAGTTTTACCCCTCGCCATGGGCTGGCGGCGGCCGAAGGCCTCGCCAGGTGATCACGATTGCGAGGGCCATGGCGGCCGCACCACCCCAGAAAGCCGCCGAGGTACTGAACCCATCCACCAGGAAGCCCGACAACCAGGCCCCAAGCGCACCGCCAGCACCGAACGTGAGGCCGCTGTAGAGGGCCTGCCCTTGCCCGTGATGGTACTTGCCAAAAAAGCCCTGGATGTATTGGACAGAGATAGCGTGCAGCGCACCGTAAGATGCTGCATGAAGCAGCTGGGCGAACAGCAGGACGAGGACAACATCCGTCAGCTCTGCGATCAGTACCCATCGAATCATGGTGAGCGTAAGCGCGCCGATCGCAATCTGACGAACCGTGAAATTGCGCGTTAACCGGTGCATCACCAGAAACAGTGCGATCTCCGCAAACACACCCAGCGACCAAAGCAAACCAATCGACAGCTTGCCGTAGCCGTGCTGCTCCAGATGGATACTGAAGAACGTGTAATAAGCTCCGTGCGAAACCTGCAGCAGGAAATTCATCAGAAAAAACGTCACCACTGCCGGGTGCGTGACGATGGCCTTTAAACTGCCTTTCGGAGCCGGCGGCTTTCGCTCACCTCGCTCCGCAGGCACCAAAAATGCGGATACGGCAATGCCCGCAAACACCGGAAGCAACAACCACGGGAGATTCTGAATCGGCACCAGTTCCAGCAAACCGCCAACCAGCGCAACCGCTCCGATGAACCCCACCGAGCCCCAGAGCCGAACCCGCCCGTATTTCTCTTTCTGCTCGCCCAGGGTTCGAAGCGTGATCACCTCATACAGCGGCAAGATCGCATTCCAGAAAAACGTGAACGCCAGCATGACCAGCAGCAGGCCATAGAACCCCGGTTCCATGAACACACCGGCGAAGAACAGCGAGCCGATGATGGCGCCGAACCGGACCAGACGAACCCGTTGGCCGGTCTTGTCGCCGAGCCAACCCCAGACGCTGGGCGCAATGATTTTGGTGAGCTGGATCGTCGCCATGAGGGTGGCGATCTGGAGGTAGGAAAAGCCCTGGCCCGCAAGGTAGAGGGACCAATACGGCAAGAGCCCGCCAAGGAGGGCGAAGAACCAGAAATAGAGGTTAGAGAGGCGCCAGTAGATAGAAATACCCCGCAAGTCCGGCTGTTTTGGCGGCACTCACTGCCCAAAAATGTGGAGCGCCAAGGATGGCGCGACCAAGCCCTACAGGGAAGTATTCACGGGCGTTTTTTGGGCAGTGAGTGCCGCCAAAGCAGCTTCACCAAGCCTGACAAACAAAATCAGAGCTGCCCAATCACCGGCGTAGAAACAGAAACATCCGCATTCTGCCCACGATGCCGCAGGTAATGGTCCATCAACACAATGGCCATCATCGCCTCAGCAATAGGTGTCGCCCGGATGCCGACACATGGATCGTGACGGCCGGTGGTAATCACCTCACAGGGATCGCCGTTCACATCAATGCTCCGGCCCGACAAACGCAAACTCGACGTGGGCTTCAATGCGATACTGGCCACGATCGGTTGCCCTGAGGAAATACCTCCAAGCACACCACCGGCATTATTAGAAAGGAACCCTTCCGGCGTCATCTCGTCACGATGCTCGGTACCCTTCTGGTCAATGCAGTCGAAACCGGCGCCAATCTCGACGCCCTTCACCGCATTGATGCTCATCAGTGCATGGGCAAGGTCCGCATCCAGGCGGTCAAAGATCGGCTCGCCGAGACCCGGTGGCACACCGTCGGCAACCACGTTGATCCGGGCACCGATGGAATCCCCCTCCTTGCGCAGGGCATCCATATAAGCTTCCATCTCGGGAACCTTGTCCGCATCCGGGCAGAAGAACGGGTTCTGGTGAACCTGATCCCAATCCAGTTTCTCGGCCTTGATGGGCCCCAGCTGCGACAGATAGCCGCGAATCCGGATACCCAGGCGCTGCTCAAGGAATTTTCTCGCAACAGCACCCGCAGCAACCCGCATAGCGGTCTCACGGGCAGACGAACGACCACCGCCGCGATAGTCGCGAACACCATACTTGTGCATGTAGGTGTAATCAGCGTGAGCCGGCCGAAACTGCTCGGAGATCTTTGAGTAATCCTTGGACCGCTGATCGGTGTTTTCAATCAGCAGGCCAATCGGCGTTCCGGTGGTCTTACCCTCGAAAACGCCTGACAGGATTCTCACCTCGTCGGCTTCACGACGCTGGGTTGTGTGCCGGGATGTTCCTGGCTTTCGGCGATCCAGGTCCCGCTGCATGTCCGCTTCCGAAAGCTCAAGTCCCGGAGGGCAGCCATCAATGATGCACCCCAGCGCAGGCCCGTGGCTCTCGCCGAATGAGGTAACCGTAAACAGTTTTCCGAAAGAGTTTCCCGACATAATTCAGTATCTTGTTCAGCTTTTATGAGAATTCAGTTTAACTGGAAGCCTGCCACTGACGCAGGTCCGTCTCGGTGATCAGAAAGACGCCATCGCCCCCATTCTCGAACTCCAGCCAGGTTAGTGGCAGATCCGGATACGCCTCATCCATTGCAACCCAGCTGTTACCGACTTCCACGACCAGTAGTCCACCAGGAGTAAGATGTTGGGCCGCTTTGGCAATGATTCTGTGAGCGATGTCGAGCCCGTCTTTACCGGCGGCAAGGCCCAGCTCAGGTTCGTGGCGGTACTCATCCGGCATGCTGGAGAGATCGTCTGCATCCACATAGGGCGGGTTGCTAACGATCACGTCGTAGCGACCTTCAATATTGTCAAAGACATCGGATTGTACGGTACGGACCCGCTCGCGGACTCCCGGCAGGGCGATATTGGATTCAGCCACTTCAAGTGCATCCGGAGAAATGTCCGACAGATCGACTTCCGCCTCGCCGAAAACAGATGCCGCACCAATGCCAATACACCCGCTCCCGGTGCAAAGATCAAGGATGCGTTCCACCGGCTTGTCTCCGAGCCACGGCTGAAAGCCATTCTCGATCAATTCACCAATGGGGGAGCGCGGTACCAACACCCGTTCGTCAACATGAAAGGGCATGCCCATAAACCAGGCTTCACCGAGCAGATACGCCAGAGGTACGCGCTCATCCACGCGCCGGGCGATTCTTTCCAGTACCAGCTCCCGCTCTTCCCGCGTTAGACGGGCATCCAGGAACAGAGTGTTGTTTTCAAGGGGAAGGTGCAGGCTACGCATAACCAGCTGAACAGCTTCATCCCAGACATTGTCCGTGCCATGCCCGAAAAACAGCGGCGAAGCAGCAAACCGAGAGGAGGCGTAGCGGAGGTAATCCCGAACGCTGTGAAGGTCGTCAATAGGGCTGGTCACTAACGTACATCCTGTCCAAGAGCGTGTTAGCGCGGGATTATACGCTGTTTACCCGCTCGACTGCAGCCCGCCCCCGCCAACAAATTGTTCAGATAGCCAGAGGCCCGGAGCTGTTCCGGCTTTCTTCAAAGCGATCCAGCGCAGCAGCCATCCGCTCACGGCCCAGCTGAATCAATTCCGGGGCCTTGTGATAATCGTAGCTCCGACAGGCATTCTTCGGGATATTCACCAGCAAATCCGGCGGGTAGCCCGCGATCTTGTACTGCACAAGCGCACTCTGCATGGTCTCGATGGTGAGGTTCATCACATCGAATTTGCCGATCCCGAGCTTGTCCCAGTCGATGGTTTCGTGCTCCTCCTGGCTCTTCTTGTCAGCCGGCTTCTTATCCGTCTGCTTTTGATGCTCTTTCTTGTGCACTGCCCGGCTGATCTTTTCTTCCGGGCTGTCACCGTTGTCCGGCTTCCGGGCAGTCAGGGATTTCAGGGCATCCCAATCAAACCAGCGCGAGGCCTTCTCACGGATGGTATCCACCCACTCGTCCATATCCGTGTTTTCAGCCTCGCCCGGAGTAAACGCAGCGTCCGGAATCCGTCGGCGGCGGTCATCCTCGCCACTGAGATTGACCGCAACGATGATGTCAGCGTGGGAGGAAATGGTCGGGATGATCGGCAAAGGATTGAGCAAGGCACCGTCCACGAGGACTCTGCCATTGAGAACGAGAGGTGTGACAACACTTGGAATCGCCACCGAAGCGCGGATAGCCTGATCCAGAGGCCCTTCCTGAAACCAGATTTCCTTGTGGGCGAGCAGATCTGTCGCCACGGCCGTAAAGGCAATGGGCAGGTTTTCGATCCTGGTATCCCCCAGCATTTCCCTTACAACCGAAAAAATCTTCTCGCCACGAATAGCGCCCACGGAATTGAACGTTACATCCAGGAGCTTGAGGACATCGAACTGGCCCAGACCGGTAACCCAGTCCTTGTAGTCCTGCATCTTGCCCGCTCCGAACATACCGCCGATGAGGGCCCCCATGGAACAGCCGGAGATAGCAACGATGTCGTAGCCACGCTCCACCAGAACTTCGATGGCGCCGATGTGGGCATACCCTCTGGCCCCACCACTTCCCAGCGTCAGAGCCACGGTCTTGCGCGGTTTGTTCCGGTCTTTGCCTTTTTCCGGATTTGCCGGAGCACGGGTAGCGGAGACATCCGAGCTGCTCAGGACCTTCGAGACGTTGTCCTGCGGATCTTTCTCTGAGGGCTTGTCCTTTGGATCCTGATCGTCATCCTTTGATGTGCCCATAATCATTACCTCGAGATCACCACCACTTCTACCCGGTCGCCCTGCCTGTCTGGATCACTGAAGACGCCTGCCGGCCCCACAACGATTATCTCCTGTTGAGCCCGGGAGACACCCGTTTTGGACAGGACCTCCGACAACGACTCGGTAGCCAGGCGGGCACGCTCCATCGCATCACTGAAGGACTCATCAGTCTCCAATACAGAATAGCCCACCAGTGCAACCACCGTTCCCTCTTCACGGGCCAGATCATTCACCCGCCTGCGATCCGTTGCCTGCCAGTCGAACCGGTAGGTTACACCGCCTTGCCAGGGAACAATAATCGGCCCTTCAACGCGGTTGGCCATGNTNCCAAAGCCNGGAATNGTNGCNCCGGANTCGACCCNCAGNTGCTCCACCCANACATANTCCCGGAGNTTGCCNCGNGTNACNGTGTANATNAGNGTCAGCCANCGGGCNCCNTCNTCNGCNACGGTNNCNGCCNCNANNTAATCCTGNGTTGCNTCNCGNCCATANANAACCGCCTGATTNAAGATCTGGTTNGCCCANACGTTGCTTCTNCCNCANCGGATACTGGANCACTCNAACAGAATCTGGGCNTTTCTCTNGCGCAANANNNCNNGGTAGTGGTCCCGCGCNTCNTCNCGNCTNGANTCNCGGGCAATNCGNTACAGGCGCCCTTCNCCNGTCACNGGCAANCGGGCCAGGGNTTCGGAGCGNATNTCGTTATTNACNTCNCGCACNGGGCTGAANAANACCAGGTGNCCCGANGACTGAATCGAGACCGTNTNTTCNANCGTCGANTGTTGNNANGCNTCNGGCATNTCCTCCGGNGCAGACTGCNCNNNGGANGACANNGCCAANNANCCNAGGATNGGNANNANGAAACGTNTGAACAGTNATTTCAGCAAGCGATTACTCATTTTCCAGGAANTGTCTGATGGCTGTTNCANCCGGNCCGGTNTCGCCATCNAGATGGCANTGGTGNCCTCCCGGNACNTTNACGATCTGGAGNTTGGCGATAGCNTCNGCNCGTTNATCCAGATCCTTTCTGTACGANAGAAGNCCGTGCATCGGCTCTGACAAAAAGNACNCGGGTTTCNATAGCNGNCAGNGANGCCAGNACCTGCTCTTCGGTCATCATCAANGGNGANGGGTGNCGNAACCNNGNNTCGGTCTGCCANACGNAGCCNNCTCCCTCGAGGTTTNATATTNCGNGGAATGAGCGTCAGCGCNGCNTCNGGGCTGAGCGGACTCANNCCGCCCTCCCGNGCTTTGGCNGCNGTGGCGATNTCCGGATAGACNACCTGNNNGCCNGANCCGGCAATGCGTTTNTTNNNNGCNTTNCGGAGCTGGGGAATGGTCTCTTTGACCGGACGACTGAGCGCACCCAGGCTGTCGATCATCGCCANGCTCCGAACCCGTTCTGGAAAAGCTGCCGCGTAGAGGGCGCCGACAATGCCACCAAGTGAGTGACCAACAAGGTTGACCCTGCCGTCCGGTGTTTCCTGGAAATAGCGCTCAACCAGTTCAGCCAGATCTGCCACATAGTCCATCAGCAGGTAGCTCTGACCCTCGGGGCGATGTCCCGAATGGCCATGTCCCGCGAAATCNAGTGCGTAAACGGGCCCAAGGTGCTTCAGTTCCGGCGCCAGCTTTACAAAAGTAAGGCTGTTGTCGAGCCAACCGTGCAGCATGATGATCGGANTATTGTCGTGNGCTTCAGGCGCCGACGGCCAGCTAAGGCCCGCCAGGGTAATGTGCCTGAGTTTCCACTCAGACTCCCTGAAGGCCTGAGAGGTTTTCCCAGTGAGTTCTCTCCCTGCCTGGCCTTCCGAAGCTTCCGTGAGCATCGCCATATCATTCATGCAGGCTTCACCCTTACATCGTGTGGGTTGGTCGATCCGAACTCAGCGAGCCTGCCAGGTAGGATTCAATCTTGGTACGGGCGGTTTCGTCATCCCCGTTGAACTGGACGCCGATCCCCGCCGCCCGATTACCCTGGGCACCCTTGGGTGTTATCCATATTACTTTGCCGGCGACCGGTATCTTTTCCGGCTCATCCATCAGATTGAGAAGCAGGAAAACCTCGTCGCCCAGTTGGTACTGTTTCTGGGTNGGGATGAACAGACCNCCCTGACGGATATAAGGCATGTACGCAGCGTANAGTACCGCTTTGNCTTTAATCGTCAGGGTAAGAATGCCACTGCGCGCGCCAAATCCTGGCCCCATAACTGACACCTTTCTAATAGATCGTTTTGAATAATTTTCGGGATCTGAAAATCCCTTTCATTCCGGAATCATAGCAGCTGTTGGCACCAAAGGCGCAATCCGGCGGAGGCCGGNCAACTAAGCTGCCGGCCGTTTGACCGGCATCAGCTTTTGCCAGGCAATCAGAAGCCGNCTCGCTTCCAGCTCCGGGCTGGCGTTATAAACACTTGCCGCCCTAGAGTCCTTTACCATATCAAGCAGTTCATGGGCCCGCCAGGCGGAAGTGGTCCTGGCAAGGAAGCCGAGCATATCGGCCGCATCGGTGTCCCGCGCATTGCCGCCAACAATCAGGCGGGCCAGATCCGCTGCCCAGGTTTCGAACAACCACAGGGTGTCCTCCAGGCCCATCGCCTTGAACGCCTTGGCGGCTTCACCCACCGGAATCCGGGATTTCATGAATTCCTTGAACCGTTCCAGCGCCGTATCCCGCAGACCAATGAAATCGCCGGTGGCATAGTCGAGAGCCAGCCTCGGCGCATTCCCCGCCAGCATCAGGGCTTTGGCCAGAACCTCCGNAGACGGTTGCGCNTCNTCGGGCAGTTCCCGAACACGGCTCGCNAGCCACTGGTTNGCTTCGCTGTTAGCGGGCACNGGCACNGTCAANGTCTGGCATCGGGACCGAATGGTGGGCAGGACCGGACGCCCGCTTTCCTGCAACAGGATCAGGGTCACGTCCGGCAGCGGCTCTTCCAGCGTTTTGAGTAACGCATTCGCCGCATTGATATTCAATTGATCCGCACGATCAATGATCGCCACTTTGTGGTGNGCCACCTGGGGAGACGCCACCGCAAACGACGACAGNGCCCTCACCTGGTCTACCTTCACCATGCGGGATTTTTCCGGNGNATAAACCCGGATATCGGGGTGGCTGGCAGCGGCCAGGAGCTCNCACTGNTTACAATGGCCACAGGCNATTGGCTGGCCNGANTCCCGGTTCAGACGGTTATCACACAGCAACAATCCGCCGACCGCCNCGGCCCAGGCACGCTTNCCCACACCACGCTCCCCCGCAAGNATNAGNGCGTGCGGGAGNCTGTCTTCTGCTACCCGGCTCTGGACGGTTTGCCAGGCGCGGCTGAGCCAGGGCATGTCTTGGGCAATATCAGTCACGAGGTCTTCCTGTCCGGGTCCTTGATCTGCGCAATTGGCGCTTCCGTAGTTGACGCTTCATAGTGGCGAGCAGGCGGCGCATTCGCTTNAGCTGTTCACCGCCCTCGTCGTCTTTATCAGCGCTATAGTAATGGCTGTTGACCAGGCGGGCAAAAAGCCTCGCCGAATCCGCAGCNGCCGGTTCCGCTTTCGCCAGTCGTGACGCNANNACCGATGGCGTTTCACCATGGCGCACAGGCACCCCGGCACTGGCACACAGCCGATGCCAGGTATCCACCACNCTCCGAAACGCGTCACGTCGTTCTCCGCGCCGCATCTGGAANGCNGAAATCANCCCGGCGATCAGCAAGCCGGCGCCAACGATACCGGCTGTCATATACCCCAGCTCGCGCATNCCGAAACCACCNGGCAGCCTGGACATCAGNTCCATCTGGCTCTGCCCCTGGTAACCCACNACCCAGCGCTGCCACTGGTAGTTGATACGATCAAGCTGAAGGCTTGCCCANTGCACCAGGGCGACATCNGCGTAACGCTGNGGCGAGGNCCAGTTNTCCTCCAGAAAGGATCCCTCTTCGGCAACGGCGTCNCGAAGACCGGACTCGATCCTGTCCGGCGCAATGGCCGCCGTNGGATCGANCCTNACCCACCCTCGCCCATCGANATAGGCTTCTACCCACGCATGGGCATCATACTGGCGCACNATCAGGTAATCGCCCCCCGCNCCGNTTTCNCCACCCTGGTAGCCNACCACNACCCGCGAGGGAATACCGGCAGCCCGNAAAACGAANGTGGTTGCACCCGCGTAGTGGGCGCAGAAACCGCGNTTTGCATCAAACAACAGGGAATCAATGCCATCATCGGGCATGGCCGGTGGCCGCAGGGTGTAGAAGTATTCCTGCTCACGGAATCGTTGCAACAGAGCACGAATCACCTGCTCGTCGCCCATACTTCGNCGAAGCTCCCGGGCCANCTCCCGGGCNCTCGGNTTGCCTTCCCGGGGCAACTGAAGGTAACGCCGCAACTCGGCGGGGCNTTGTGTCTCAGCCGTCGAAGCCTCTCCCTCCAGGGCCAGCCGGTAACGGACCGGGCTGTCGGCAGGACGTCGAAATCTGAANAGATCGGCACTGTCTTCNAATACGTTGTCCGAGACNGCCNTGGAGTTCTCAAGNGCGAACGCCCAGCGNTGNTCGGTTGGCTCCAGAAGNACGTCATACTGGTTCGANTCCAGCTCTCCTATGCCCCCATCAATCGCAACCCGACCAAGAGGNCGAAAACCCTCGCGCTGGCCCTGGCGCCAGGTCTCCCCATCCAGATAATCGAGAATCAGACCCCGCCAGTACCGGTCGCGGTAGGCAGGCATCTCGCCTCCGAACGNTACCCGGAAGGCTCGCTCACTGCTCTGGGCAAGATTGGAAATATCGCCGGGNCGCATGGTGTCGCTGATGCCNGTNCGAGCCTCACCCGANACNAGCGGCACGCTCCACAAAGGCGACATNCGNGGGAAAAACACAAACAANAGAACNACAATCGGCAGTGTCTTNAGNAACATCCCACCCAGCCTGCGCCAGCCAGAGGTCATTCCCCCGGGTAATTCCGGCGCATTCAGCACCTGTAACCCCACCAGCAATAGCGCTATGCCGGCGAAATTCACCAGGGCCCANAGAATCTCCTGATGGAACAGAAAATTGACCGTTGCCAGATAGACAAGGATAAAAAACAGNACATAGAAGTCCCTGACTGACCGGGTCTCCAGCCATTTGAGACCCACCGCNAGAACAAAAAACGAGGCGGCAGTGTCCACCGTAAACCGCCCCTGAACCGTTGCGACNTAAACACCAATCAGCACCAGCATGATNCCGGTGCGTAACANGCGGCCGGGAAGCCTTACCCGCCCGTACTGCGCCAGCCATCGCCACGCGGCCAACACGGCACAGGCGGCGATCAGCCACAGGGGCAGACGGTCCCACTGGGGCGACAGNAACAGGGCAAAACTGGCAATCAGCCAGAGCAAAGCCCGGGAAGGCAGATTNGTCGTTGTCCCTTCNTCCGACTCATTGCCTCTNAGGCGGTCCANNAAACTCAAGCCTGCCCCTCCGNAACCCACTGGGANNTTGTCTCTCNTNGTTTCTTTCGCGTTCCATGGGGCTCAGCCATNGCATCCCGCGGCCGCTCCTCACCCCAGGTTGCCAATACCCGGAGGCACCGGGCCGCATGNGCCGGNCCGGAATCAGGCTCGATGATCTGCCCCGGAAGATTCAATCCAAACCGCACACCACTGCGGCCNCGTTCGTTTACCAGATACGCCAGGTAACTCAGCCGCAATTCATAATCCGCGCCCGGATAGGCATTAAAATCCAGCCAGTAGGGACTNCCCTGCTCACCCTCCCAGTCGGCAACCACCATCTGCCCGGTTCGGGCAAACCGCTTCCAAAGCACCCGCTGGCTCAGATCNCCNTCCCGCCAGGGCCGGATATCGGCATGATCGTTNCCTTCAACGGACCGNNCCTCTGCAGACTCCTCGCCATCCTCGACNGTGCTGAAAGCNTCTGGCGCAGGAACCGGCCGNGGGAACACAACCCCGGCTGACACCGGCCGAAGCCAGGACCAGGCCTTCAGAAGACCAAACGGAAAACGGGTTTCGATACGAACCCGNTCGGGNCGCAAATANCCNCGATGAGCGGAATNAACCGGCAAAGTGACATCCTCAGACTGCCCTGANTGGACGTGCACNGNCGCAAGACCGGATTCCTCGCAAGAGAGCAGCATGGNGATGGCATCATCCCGGCCAGCCTTCAAACGAAAGCGNAAAGGGATATCATCGCCNGCAAAACCCTCTCCCGGCTGAACCAGNGTGAGTTCAANGCCCGACAGGTTCCGATGGGTCTGGTGCATGGCNCCGACAAANNCAGCNCCCAGCAGGAAGGTNGTNAGGTAAATGAGGCTGTTCTGATAATTGATGCCGGTTAACAGCATGATGACNAGCAAAAGCCCAAACACGACCCCTGCGCCGGTGGGCAGAATGAAGATGTTTTTCTGACTGAAGGTCTGNAGATCGGACCGCGGAATCCGTCGGTTAATCCAGCGACGAAATCGGTTTCTGAACGGATTTTTCATAGTGTCACTGAGGCCCTGCNACGCCAAAAAAAGTTCATGGTATTCGACCATGATTTTGCTGTGATTAGTAACAGTACCGAAAAATCAAAGATTCTGATCACAATCCCGGATCTTCCAGCTTGAATTCCTGTCCTACAAACCGAATACTCGACTCAGGGAGCGTATTTTTTAAACAACAAGGGTCCAGATTATGAAACGCCGACACCTGCTCACCAGCGCCATCAGCAGTCTGGTTGTTGCTTTACCTGCCTATGCTGGCGTTCAGACCATGACCTCGGACGAAATGGTAGAGACCTACGTAAAGGATTCCGCCGTTATTGTTGTGCCCAAAGAGCGCAAAAAATCCGACGCCGACCGGCAACGTATCCTGCGCTCCCTCACCATATCCCCCGGTGAACCGGTGCTGACCGAAGCTGAAGAAGAAGCCTACCGTGACGCCCTGCAACGATACGTTGATGAGGGTAAGACCGATGCCCTGGAAAACGNTGAAGAGGAATTTCTACGGCGCGCCCTGCTCCTGCCCCAGGAAGAAATCGCCCGNGCACAGCCGCCGGCNGAGTTTACNCCAACGATTCCACCAATNATCTTNGGNCAGCAGGCACAGATNCCGGAAGAGCCNTTTACNCAGACGTTTCTTAACGATCAACTGGGGATNGGGTTNGATGGGCAAAATCTGAATTTCAGTATTGGTAACCCGCCGGGGATTGACCAGATCCAGGTTCCACAGGCGATTAATGAAGGGCCGGTTACTCTGACGCCAAGGCCTGGTGGCGGGTTTGATCTTTCTATTGCGGTACCGGATCAGTAAGGCAGAATTCGTTGATTCGATTTGAAAACGGCAGCCAGGATTGGCTGCCGTTTTTTTATTGGCTCCAGTTTTCTTCTGGCCAATAAAAACGCCCCGCGGAGCGGGGCGTTTAACCAATCTCTTGGCGTCAGGTAAGATTACTTACCGTAAACAGCAAGCGTGGTGTCAGAGATATGCAGGTTATCAATACCAATGGTACCGATATTAGTTCCACCGATACGAGTCTCTTGGATGTTTACGTCCATCAGAACATCGTCGACGTCTACCCGCAAGACATCTGAACGGGTTCCATCGAGATTGTCACCTTTGTATATATCAAGGCGGGCAACCGCGAACGATTTGTTGGCGCCGTTATTGCCAGAAGCTAGCGCCGCAAGGGTGCCCTCAAGTACCGGATCTTCGCCGTTCGGATCGTTCAGAAGGGCTGAAATTTCGGCGTCAGTGTAGGTTTGACCACCAGCGTTCGCACCTTTAATGCTCAGGCCGGTAATACCCACTGCCAGGAAATCCACTTCGAAGTCCATCTGCTCGACAGTAAATGCTGCATCCAGATTCAAGGTGCCCGTGTTAGGGCC
>PBED01000012.1:0-32950 GCA_002718255.1 Marinobacter sp.
CGTCGGGGAAGAGGTTGGGCAAAGCGTAGATAAACCCGATCACGAGCGCGACCAGGATAACCAGGTTTTTCCAAAGCGGATACTTGTTCAGCATGGGATCCCTTGTAGCCGGCCTGGTGGCCGGCCTTGGTGTTTCAGCCAGGAAGATTCAGACCGGCCACCAGGGATGGCCGGCTAAATGGCCCCGCTCAGATGTCCTTGAGCGTGCCCTTCGGCAGAGCCGCAGCAACGGCTACTTTCTGGACCTTGATCTCTACGTTGTCGGCAACTTCCACAACGATGAAATCGTCGGTTACCTTGGTGATCTTGCCGGCAACACCACCGGAGGTCACAACTTCGTCACCCTTGTTCAGGCCGGACATAAGGGCTTTGTGCTCTTTCGCACGCTTGGACTGCGGGCGCCAGATCAGGAAATAGAAAATCAGGATGAAGCCTGCAAAAAAGATCACCTGACCCATAACACCCATTCCCTGAGCACCCGGATCCTGTGCCATGGCCAGAGCAGGCATCAGAGCCAAAAGGCCGGCAACGAGCATTTTAATAGATTCCATTGAATATCTCCGTTGGTTTAGCGAATAGATCAAACATTGCCCAGGGGCGGAACGGTCTCTCCGCGCAGGGCATAGAAGTCGGTTACAAAGTCCGACAATGTACCTGCTTCAATGGCCCCACGCAATCCAGCCATCAGGTTCTGATAGAACCGGAGGTTGTGAATGGTATTCAATTGTGAGCCAAGCATTTCTCCACATTTATCCAGATGATGCAGATAACTTCTCGAAAAGTTCTTGCAGGTGTAACAGTCGCAACGCTCATCCAGCGGCGAGGTATCATGGCGGTGCCGTGCATTGCGGATCTTTACAATCCCGGTTGAGGTGAACAGGTAACCATTCCTGGCATTTCGGGTCGGCATCACGCAGTCAAACATGTCCACTCCACGCCGGACGGCCTCAACAATATCTTCCGGGCGCCCCACGCCCATCAGGTACCGCGGCTTGTCCTCCGGCATCTTCGGTGGCAAATGATCCAGAATCCGGATCATGTCTTCCTTGGGTTCGCCAACGGAAAGACCACCAATGGCATAGCCATCGAAGCCAATATCCGTGAGCCCCTCCAGGGAGTAGTCCCGCAGGCTCTCGTACATGCCACCCTGGACAATGCCAAATAATGCCGCGGGATTACCCTCGTGGGCATCCTTGCTCCGTTGCGCCCAACGCAGGGACAACTCCATGGAGTCCTTTGCCTGGCGCTCGGTAGCAGGGTAAGGGGTGCACTCGTCAAAAATCATGACAATGTCCGATCCCAGATCCCGTTGCACCTGAATAGCAATCTCCGGAGACAGCTCCACCGGAGAGCCGTCTACCGGTGAGCGGAAGGTAACCCCGTCTTCGGTGATCTTGCGCATCTCGCCCAGACTGAACACCTGGAAGCCGCCAGAATCGGTCAGGATGGGCCCCTGCCACTGAGTAAAATCATGAAGGTCACCATGAGCCTTGACCACTTCGGTACCCGGCCGGAGCATCAGGTGAAAGGTGTTACCCAGGATGATCTCTGCCCCGATTTCATGGATATCGCGGGGCAGCATACCCTTCACCGTGCCGTAGGTGCCGACTGGCATGAATGCAGGGGTTTCAACGGTGCCCCGTGGGAACGTCAGGCGGCCACGACGGGCACGCCCATCCTCTCCCAGTTTTTCGAACGACATGAAACAGGTTTGTGTCACAAGGCCTCCCCGGCATTATCGGTACCGGCTTCATTGGATTCCACGGCTGAGCCCAGCAACATGCCACGGCTGGGTTCCTGCCCGGGAATAAACATGGCGTCGCCGTAACTGAAAAAGCGGTAGCGTTCCTTTACCGCTTCCCGGTAGGCCGCCATCACATTGTCATAGCCGGCGAACGCACTGACCAGCATGATCAGGGTGGATTCCGGCAAATGGAAGTTCGTAATCAGGGCATCGACGGTCTGGAAGCGATACCCCGGGTAAATAAAGATATCGGTCTCACCAGTGAACGGCCGCAACCGACCGCCCCGACTGGCAGACTCAAGGGAGCGAACTGATGTGGTGCCTACGGCAACCACACGCCCTCCCCTTGCCCGGGTCCGCTCGATCGCGTCAACGGCGTCCTGGGGGACATTCACCACCTCGCTGTGCATGGTGTGATCTTCGATTTTGTCCACCCGAACCGGCTGAAAGGTCCCGGCACCCACGTGCAGCGTCACAAACGTGCTTTCGATTCCACAGGCGGCCAGCTTTTCAAGCAGACTCTCATCGAAATGCAGCCCCGCCGTCGGTGCAGCAACGGCGCCGGCCTCCCGGGCATAAACGGTCTGGTACCGTTCCCGATCAGTGGATTCGTCCGGTCGATCAACGTAAGGCGGCAGTGGCATATGGCCAATGCGCTCCAGAACGTCGAGCACAGGTTCCTCAGCCTCACACACCAGATGAAACAGCGCTTCTTCCCGGCCCGACATACGCATGCAGGTACCGTCCTCCAGAATAATCTTCTGGCCATCCTTCAAAGCTTTGGATGCACGAACATGGGCGATGATTTCATGCTCTCCAGTCACCCGCTCAACCAGCACTTCAACCTGGCCACCGGTTTCCTTTTTGCCAAAAAGCCGCGCCGGTATCACCCGTGTGTCGTTGAACACTAACAGGTCGCCGGGCTGAAGCAGGTCAGGAAGTTCACTGAAAATCCGGTGATTGAGCTTTCCGGAAAGACCATCAAGACAAAGTAGCCGGGACGCGCTGCGATCTTTGAGCGGATAGCGGGCGATCAATTCGTCCGGCAGGTCAAAATGAAAATCGGAGACATTCATGGAATGGACTGTTAACGACGCCGAAGGAAAGAAGATGGTAGCGGCGGGCGGACTCGAACCGCCACGGGTTTTACCCCAACGGATTTTGAATCCGTCGTGTCTACCAATTTCACCACGCCGCCATCGGAGAGTGGTGGGGATTATACTGAGCTTAATCGCGAAAGCAATAAGCCAGCGGACACAACTGCCCGCTGGCTCGGATATTTACAATCTGTCGAACAATGACAGTTGCGAAACCTGCGCAAACGACTGCTGAGCCGCCTGCANCACGAAGCTCTGGAAACTCAGGNTNCTGATNGCNTCTGCGTANTCCACATCCTGNANNTGGGACCGNATTTCATTGNTNTANACCGANGAATCCTCNAGGAANGNCTTGGTCGATTCCACCGCGTTCATCCGGCCNCCCAACTCGGTCTGTTTAAGGATGATGCTCTCCTGGGCGTTGTCCAGGTTGATCAGGGAATTGGCGATCAGGTCATCGTAATCAGCCTGCCCGCCCGGGCTGCTCTTGTCGATGTTTTCCAAACCATAGACAAGCTTTTCGATTGTTGTGAAAACCGACTGCTTTTCGGCCGTTTTCAAAACAAAATCGAATCCGCCCGTTTCTTCAGCGTTGTAAAGCTCCACCTGCGCTCCGGCGACCTGGATAGTCATCCCATCGGAAAAGGAAACGGGGGGCGTCGGCTCAGTCAGAGGGATAAGAACATTTGTTTGTCGATTTCTCGCCGTTATGGTGCCATCTGCAGCCACACTGACAACTATGTCGTCAGGAAAAACACTGGAAAACGCTGCTTCATCAACCACCATTCCTGAGGAAATACGGGCGTTCGCACTGCTCCCTGACGCTACTTCAGCAAAAAAAGTAGGCTCTGAAGCCGGCACATCAACAAAGATGCCTCTACCATGATCACTGATCGGGACAGTTACACCATCGTCGATTTCCAGCATCCGCTGTCCCTGATCACCCTGGTAAACCCAGTCACCCGACACGTTTTGCGCAAATGNCTGGGTGTTACCCTGAAAGCCGCTAAAAATGTACTCACCTGACGCATCACGGGTGTTGGCAATATTTGCTAGCTGGCCAAGCCTTTCTTTGAGTTCCGAGGCAATAGACCTCCTATCATTAGCTGACAGCGATCCATTCCCAGCCTGCACAGTCAGCTCGCGCACTCGCTGAATCACATCCACAGAACTTTCCAGCGCGCTCTCCTCCTGCTGCAGCCGGTTATCCGCGAGATTCACATTGCGTTGGTAAGTCTCAACTCGGGAGAGTTCCTGATCAAGCTTCAAGATCCGCGCCGCAGCAACCGGGTCGTCGGACGGCTTGTTCACCCGCTGGCCGGTGGAGATCTGTTGCTGAGTGTTATTAAGGCCAGCATTCAGCTCCTGAAGCCGGTTAATACCACCCGAAAAAATCTGCTGTGATGAAATTCTAATCATGTCACATCACCTCAACGTTACCGGAAACTCTGTAACAGGGTATTGAAAAGGTCCTGAGCCACCGACATCACCTGGGCCGAGGCATTGTAGGCGGCCTGATACTGGATCAGGCGGCCGGCTTCTTCATCCAGGTTGACTCCGGATACCGATTCCCGCTGGTTGGTTGACTGCTCCAGCAGGGTTTTGCCGGCATCCACGTCCAGTTGGCTTTGGCGAGTTTTGACGCCAACATCCTCGACCAAGCCAGCATACCCCTCGGCGAAATTTTGAGTGCTGTTGTTCAGAGTATTTGCCGTTCCGAGCGCTGCAAGGAGTTCAGCGTTCCGGTTGTCCGAAACCCCACCACTGTTGAAACTGATGGTAAATACATCGCCCGCANCAGGCTGTCCACTTATCTGAAACTGAAATCCCTGATACGCGCTCCCGGCNGACGGATCCTCGGAGAACAGAGCGTTGGTCACACCAGAGTTGAATACCTGATCTGTCGGGCCTAATGAAACACCATTTGAATCGGTGATTGTGTACGTTAATTGAGAGCCGTTATCTTCAAAAGTAACGGTCAATGGGCCATTAGCTAAATCGCCAGGGGTTTGAAAACCCGGCAATAGCGAATTGGTGTTAGGGTTGCGGACATTAAGCATCGTGCCTTGATCAATTTGCCCCGTGCCAACATTCCCAAGATCTGCTTCTGCCCGGACAGGACTGGCGAAGGCCAAATCTTCTTCCCGATTAACCACCAGCNCAATATTTCCAGCGCCATTTCGGCTTGGCTGAATCGAATATTTATCGCCGGGATAAAAATCCCCACCCTCGATCTTGATATCAAAACCCGGCATCGAAATTTCAGACTGCACAGGATTCGGCAACCTACCCTGTTTTATTGCCTCACCGGTTGACTCATCCACCAGTTCAAAGTTGCGACCATCCCCACTGAACTGCAAGGTGTAACTACCAGCAGCTAGGGCAGAACTATCCGTGATCTCCACAGCAAGCTGACCGGTTTGCGGCGATTGGTTGTTGCCATTCGCAGTCACCCTTCCGCGTTGTACTGCCTCAGAATTTATATCAACGAAAAAGCGGCCACCCAGCTCACCCTCAAGATCCATACCTATTTCATGCTGGCTGTTGACGGCATCTGAAACTGCAATGGCNATTCGCCCCAACTCATCAAAAGCAGGTTTTAATCCTTCAGTATCGAAACGTCGCAAGCCACCGAGTTTTCCGCCCTGAATCTGATCGTCAATGTTCACGATCCGACTACCGTTGCTAAGGGTAAAAGACAGCCGAGTCGGATCCTGAGCACTCTCACCAGTTCCTAAACTNGCGGCATTCCCGCCAGTGACAAGAGATTGCCCATTCCCCAGAGAGACATTGACCTGNCTACCCTCNGTAGGGCTAACCTTGATAGCCACAAGCTCTGACAACTGACGCAGTTTCTCGTCCCGCTTGTCCAGCAGTTCGTTGGGCATTTGCCCCTGGGCAATGCCCGGTGATTCNGAGATNGCCAGGTTCAGTTCCGCAATGCTCTTGAGCAGGGTATTGGCATCCTTCACGCCCTGCTGCATCTGGGTCTTGATGGATTCCCGCTGCTGNATNAATTCCTGGTTNAGGGCCTGGAANCGGTTNACAACCTGTTGCGCCTCNCTCAGNACCANNTGGCGCTGNGGCANNGANGTCGGATCNTCGGCNGCNTTCTGAAGGCTNGCAAAAAAGTTGTTCAAGGCATTGCTCAGGCCCGTGTTTTCGCCCCCCAGAAGGTTATCAAGCCTCGAAAGCTCGGAGTTGAGGGCTTGCTGCTCGCCATACAGCGTGCTGTCTTCCCGCACCTGCTGAACCAGGTATTCATTGGCCAGGCGGCGAATGTCCGCAACGCTTACGCCGCTACCAATGGTGCCGGCGCCAGTGCGCTGACCTTCCTGGGTTTCAAACAGCACTTCCTGGCGACTGTAACCAGGCGTATTGGCGTTGGTTATATTGTTGCCTGTGGTATTCAGCGCAGCCTGTTGACTGAGGATGCCGGTCAGACCAATGCCTATCAGCCCTGCCATAAGGTTTACTCCTTCATCCCGTCACTGCCCATGGACAGTGTCATCAGTGAGTCACGGTTCATGATCTGGCGGATCTTGCTGCCGTAGTTGGGGTCGGTGGCGTAGCCGGCTTCCTGGAGTTTCTCCGCAAACACTTCAGGCCTGTCCGCCGCCGACAGCACGTCCCGGTAACGGGGGTTGGATTCGAGGAACGAAACATAGTCCCGGAAGCTGGATTCATAATCCTGGTAGGCCCGGAAACTGGCCTGCTCTTTCATGGGCAGACCCTCGCGGTATTCTGTGGTGGTGAGGGAAACGGCATTACCCTTCCACCGGCTATCCGCTTTGATACCAAAGAGGTTAAAGCTTGGCTCGCCCTGCTCCCCCCGGATCATATGCCGGCCCCAGCCGGTTTCCAGGGCCGCCTGGGCCACCATCAGTTTTGGGTCGATGCCGGTATCCCGGCTGATTCGCTCCGCTACCGGAAGCAAGGCACTCACGAAATGCTCCGGCGAATCGAACCGGTCCGGCAATTCGGACACGTTTTTTTCCGGGGCCGCAGTAAACCCTTGCGCCACCAAAGCGACTTTCTGAACCTGCCCGGGCAAGCTTGCCGAAAGCGCCGGCATACGCCGGTCATAATCCGCGAGGGAAGCCTTGTGGCCAGCCAGCTTATCGCCTTCACTGTCCAGGCCAGGAATTTGTTGGCTCAGTTGCCGGACCAGCGCCTCGGCGAGACCGGTTCCCTGCCCGCCGGCCATGGTCAGACTCACCTGGTTATCAAACATATCGCGATACAGATCCGACTGATTGCTTTTCAGGAAATTACCTTCGGAAAGCACGTCACCGGCCTTGCGCATGGACTTCAGCATCTCAGAAAGGAACAGGCTCTCGAACTGGCGTGCCACCTCTTCCAGCGCCGCCCTCTTGTCCGTCCGGGCCTGCGTTTTCAGCGCGTTCAGCCCGCTGAAATCGGTATATACCCGGGCCTGCTGAAGCGAATAGTCCTGCATCATGCCGCCTAGATAACAATCAGCTCGGCACGCAGCGCACCAGCCTGTTTAAGAGCTTCAAGTACCGCCATAACGTCCCCCGGAGCGGCACCCACCTGGTTCACCGCCTGAACAATCTCGTTCAGCGTGACAGCCGGACCAAACCTGAACATCCTGGCAGGCTCCTCGGTGATTGCAATCTGGGTATCGGGCTCAAGGGCTGTGTCGCCGCCGGCAAACGGATTAGGCTGTACCACCGCGGGATTTTCCTGAATGGTCACCGTCAGGTTGCCGTGGGTTACCGCTGCCGGGCTGACTTTGACATTCTGGCCGACCACGATGGTTCCGGTCCGGCTGTTGATCACCACTTTGGCGGCATCCTGGGCCGGGTCGACTTCAATGTTTTCAAGTATCGAAAGAAAGCTTACCCGCTGGGACGGATCCCGCGGCGCACGCACGGAAACCGAGGTGGCATCGTGGGCATAGGCCATGTCCGGGCCCAGACGATCATTCACCGCCTCAACCACCCGGCGAGCAGTCGTGAAATCCGGTCGCAGGAGATGAACGGTAATGGTGTCGCCCTCCGTAAACGGCGACAAGACCTCACGCTCGATGGTGGCGCCATTCGGGATACGGCCAACGCTGGGAATATTCACGGTAATCCTGGAACCATCCAACCCCTGGGCACCGAAGCCGCCAACCACCAGGCTGCCCTGGGCCACGGCATAAACCTTGTTGTCAGCGCCCTTCAGCGGAGTCATCAGCAAAGTGCCGCCGCGCAGGCTGTCTGCATTGCCAATGGAGGAAACCGTAATATCTATCTCCTGCCCGGCCTTGGCAAACGGTGGCAATGTGGCACTCACGGTTACCGCTGCAATATTGGTGAGTTTCGGGTTAACGCCCTCAGGCAAGGTAATACCGAACTGGTTCATCATGTTCCGGAAGGTCTGATTGGTGAACGGTGCCTTGTCGCCGGTTCCGTCAAGACCAACCACGAGTCCGTAGCCCACCAACTGGTTGTTCCTTACCCCTTTGATCCGGGACAGGTCCTTCAGCCGGTCCGCCATCACCGGTGCCGCACCCACCGTCAGGGCAAGTATCCAGACAAGAAAACGCCGCACGCTCATAGCAGCCACCACTCACTGTTAAAGAAACGGGCAAGCCAGCCCATCTGGTTGGCCTGGTCGAAGTCACCGGTACCGCCATAGGCGATACGGGCATCGGCAATACGGTTTGAGGCAACGGAATTGTCCGGCTGGATATCCCGGGGGCGAACCAGTCCGGTCAGACGGATGTACTCTTCACCATTGGTCAGCGACAGCCACTTTTCGCCCCGGATCCGCAACACGCCATTGGGCAGCACTTCAGTGACCGAGACGGTGATGCTGCCAGCAAGGCTGTTGCTCTGATCCGCGTCGGCCCTGGTTTTAAAATCGCGCTCATTGTTCAGTGACGTGCCGATCCCGAAGTTGCTCTTGCCCAGAATGTTTGGCTCCGGCAACTTGATTTCGTTATCCTTGATGATACGGGTGTCAGCATTCTTGCTGGCACGGGTGGACTCCTGGAGGGTCACTGTCAGTACATCACCCACGTTGAGCGCGACGGTATCCCCGTAAAAGTTATAGTTTCGGGAGACCTGGTAAATCGAACCAGACGCCCTGTCCCTCTGCATCATGGCCTGAGGGCGCACCGGTGCAAACTCGGGGTCATCCGGAATCGCCCGGGGCCGGCTCATGGCCGTGCAACCCTGTAGTAGGATCAGTACCACTAAGGTCGCCAGGGTACTGGCGCTCCGGTTTGTCCGGCTGGATGTCATCGGATTCACGACCTCACCTCTGGCGGCATTAGCCAATGTTGTTGGTAATGAACTGCAGCATCTGATCCGCTGTGGAAACCACTTTCGAGTTCATCTCGTAGGCGCGCTGGGTGGTAATCATGTTCACCAGTTCTTCCACGACCTCCACGTTGGAGGCCTCCAGGGAACCCTGTTCAATGGTGCCAAGCCCGAGCAGACCCGCCTGCCCCTCTATGGGGTTCCCGCTGGAAATGGTTTCCTTGAACAGGTTGTTTCCGATGGCCTGCAACCCCTGGGGATTGATGAAATCCACCAGGGTGATCTGGCCAACGTTCACCGGCGCTGCCTGGTCGTCCGTTATCGCCGTGACCGTGCCGTCGGTGCCAATGGTGATATTGGTGGCGTTATTGGGAACATTGATGGCCGGCTCCAGAAGGTACCCGTCCGGATTGACCACATCGCCGTTGACGTTCAGCTGGAACTGACCGTCCCGGGTGTAGGCAATCTGGCCATCCGGCAGCAGAATCTGCAGAAACCCCCGGCCGTTAATGGCCATGTCCAGCGGCTGCTCGGTAATCTGAAGGTTGCCCTGGGAGAACTGCTTGACCGTGCCCACAACCCGGACACCCGTACCCAGTTGCAGTCCGGAGGGCAGTTCGGAGTTCTGGGTGCTCAGGCCACCGGGTTGCCGGTTGATCTGGTACAGGAGGTCCTGGAAGACCGCCTTGTCCCGTTTGAAGCCGGTGGTGTTGACGTTGGCCAGGTTGTTGGAAATGGTGGACATGTTGATGTCCTGTGCGCTCAAACCGGTCTTGCTGACCCAAAGTGCTGGATTCATGCTGCTTACTCCATACCGGGGGGGGCAATCAGGCGGCCAGTTTTTGCCGCTTCAGGCCCGCCAGGCCACTGTGTTCGGTCGTTACTTAAAGGTTCTGCAACAGCCGTGCCGTTGCTTCGGAATTCTCGTTAGCGGTGGTCATTACCTTCACCTGCATTTCGTATTGCCGGGAAAGCTGCAGATTGGAAATCATCTCTTCCACCGCATTCACGTTGGAGCTCTCAAGAAACCCCGAGACCACTCTGAGGTTTGCATCCGGGGGCTCAGGACCATCGATTGCCTGGTCCGGTTTGCGGCGCACATGTCCGTCGAGGCCCTTCTCCAGAGCATCCGGTGGCGGGTTGACCAGCTTCATACGATCCACCTCAACCAACTGATTCGGCGGGCCGCCAACAGGAATAACAGAAATCGTGCCATCAGCGCCGATTTGCACGTTGTCGAAAGGCGGCAGTGCAACCGGTCCACCATTACCAAGCACAAGCTCACCAGTGCCCAGGCGCACCAGACCATTCACATCGATCTGAAGACTACCGCTGCGGGTAAACACCTCTTCGCCCTGATCATTCTGGATGGCAAGCCACCCTTCACCTTCAACCGCCACATCCAGTTTGCGGCCGGTATCGATAAGGGCGCCTGCGGAAAGGTCTGTGCCGGGTCGTTCTGTCATGGCATAGGCCCGGGTGGGATGGAATTCCCCAAAGACAGGCATGCTACGTGCCTGGGAGAAGTCCTTCTTGAAGCCGGTGGTGCTGACATTCGCCAGATTGTTGGCATGGGCTTGCTGGGCCAGCATGTTCTGCTTGGCGCCAGACATACCGATGTAGAGGGCTTTGTCCATGGGAAAACTCCTGCCGGAATTTTGACTGTTTCCAGTCTTGAAGCAGGAGTCATGCCACGTTCGCAAGTTCGCGAAATTAACGGAGGTTGATGATGGTCTGGGTGACCGCATTGGAGGTTTCGATGGTTTTGGCGTTGGCCTGGTAGTTACGCTGGGCAATGATCAGGTTCACCAGTTCAGCAGACAGATCCACGTTGGATTCCTCGACAGAGCTTGACGCAATGGAACCGAGGGTACCGGTGTCCGGTGCGCCGATGACAGGCTGGCCTGATTCAAAGGTTTCGACCCAGGAAGTATCCCCCACCGGAGACAGGCCATCGGTGTTGCTGAATGTGGCGAGCGCCACCTGACCAAGCGCATTGGATTGTCCGTTGGTGTACCGGGCGAATATGACACCAGCATCCGACACATCGAGGCCCGACAGGCGACCCGTGGTATAACCATTCTGCTGCTGGTCATTAACACCGAATGCCGCGCCGTATTGGGTGGCCTCGCTCAGATCCAGAACGAACGCGGAGCTGGTGGGCGGCTCCGGAATCGGGCTCACGACCGAGGCGGGGTCTGCAGGAGGGCCATCCGCCCCATTAGGGGCGCCACTTGGATCCTTGGGAACCCAGTCAGTCACGACAATCTCACCATTGGAATCACCATTGATGGAAGCCAGCTCGCCGTCCTGGTTGAATATGACGGTATAGGGAGTCTGATCCGTGCCCCCGACCGGCTCACCGTCTACCTGAAGATAAACAGACCACTGACTCTGGCCAACACCATTCCCGGGCGACGGCTCTTTGACATAGAACTGGGTCATCTCATGGGCGTTACCCAGGCTGTCGTAGATGGTGGTTGATGTGGCGTGGTTGTAGGTGCGCTGGTCAATGGGGTTAAAAGCGTTAATGCGCGTGGGTTGCGTATTGTTGTAGGTCGCCACAAACTGAGACCCCACGACATCAGAGGTCACAGTATCCACACTGCGATTTGTGCTTACCGCGATCTCTCCAACGGTGTTCTCAATCGGGTTCGTACTACTACCGTCTCCCCACTGAACGTCAAGCGGTTCACCCGAACTGTCCCTGACCACAAGATTGCCGCTATCCACATTGGCTGAGATGGAGTTATTACCGAAGCTGGAAATAACATTCGCCAGCTCATCGAGTGTCGTCACAGCGCTTACATTCAGGGGCTGACCATTGATCGAGAACTCCAGGCTACCAGACGCAATGGTATTGTTAAGAGTATCGCCGGTCGAGGCGCCATTGGCCGTCGAGTTTATTTCAGCTGTTGTGATACCGGACGCACTCACGCCGGAGGCTGCGGAGATAGCATCGGCAATCTGGCCCGCGGAGTTTATCGGGCTGGGAATAAGAACAGTCTCATCGGCTGAGCCGTCGGAATAGGAAAAAGTAAGCGTTTCACCTGCTGCAAAGTCGCCGGTCTGCAGAGAAAGGTCTCTCACTCTGCGCTCCAGCAAGGATTCACGGGAATCCAGATTCACATCGGTCTGCAGGTTCGTGGTCCTGCGCGGAGCCAGGTTGGCAGTCTCAATCTGCAGGTCTCCACGCACGCCAGACAAATTGCCATCACCATCAGCGGTATAACCCTGCACCTTCATGCCCTGGTTGTTGACCACAAAGCCGTCCTTGTCTACTCCAAACTGGCCGGCCCGGGAGTAGCGCACTTCGCCGCCATTGTTCAGAATAAAGAAGCCATCACCGTCAATTGCCATATCCAGGCCGTTATCAGTGAAGCTGATATTGCCCTGTCCGAAGGACTGTTTCACACCCTGAACCCGGACACCGTCCCCGATCGGGTTGGTGCCTGCGCTCAGGAAGCCACTGGCATAAAGATCGCCGAACTGGGCCTTGCTGCCTTTGAACCCCACGGTGCTGGCGTTGGCAATATTGTTACCGGTGACGTCCAGATCCACCGATGCCGCGCGAAGACCACTCAAACCCGTATTAAATCCCATGGCTCACCTCTTGGTGTTTCACCGGTATCAGTTAATTTGTTTTACATCAGACAGGGCGATGGAGCCCATGCCTGCGAGATTCAGGGTAATGGAGCCGCCCTGACCCAGGGACACGCTGTCAACATTGGCACTTACCATCGTACCCAACTGCTGCGGTCCATCCGGGTAGGAAGCATCGGCTACAATCCGGTAGGAGCCCGGCGGCAAGGGATTGCCGTTGCCGTCCTGGCCATCCCAGCGGAATGAGGTCACACCCGCCGGACTACTACCCATATCAATCTGTCGTACCAGCTCACCATTCTGTCCCTGGATCGAAAGCCGGAGCCCACCGGTCGAGGCCGGCAATTCAATAGTGCCGCTGATCTCACCATCCGCACCCAGAATCCCGATCTGGGAAGGGGCAAGCACGGTTTTGCCGACCATGGCAGAGGCCTGCAGCGCCTGGCTGGAACGGAACTGACCCACCACATCCTCAACCGTACCGGAAAGGTTCTGCATTTCCTCCAGCGAGCTGAACTGGGCCAGTTGGGAGATGAATTCACCGTTGTCCTGGGGTTCCAGCGGGTTCTGGTTCTTCAGCTGGGCCAGCATCAGTTCCATGAACTCGTTCCGACCCAACTCGCTGGTGCCCTGGCCGCCATTCTGTTGCTTCAGCTGGTACTGGCTCAGAACATCCGACGCGTCTGTTGCATTTACTGCAGTCATGTTGTGCTCCTCACCCTGTTACTGCTGACCGAGAGTCAGAATGCGCTGCATCATGGACTTGGCTGTGTTCATGACATCCACATTCATCTGGAAACTTCTGGACGACGACATCATGTCCGCCATCTCTTCAACCACATTCACATTGGGGTAGTAGACGTAGCCGTCCTCGTTGGCCGCCGGGTGATGGGGCTCGTAGCGCATCTGCAGCTCCGCATCACTTTCGACAATACCGTCAACCCTCACGCCGGCGCCCGGCCCCTCATCGGCAGCCATGGGCAAGCCTCCCTGCCCGGGATTCATCAGAGACTGCTGAATCGCCGAGAAAACCGGCTTCCTGGCCCGATAGGTTTCGCCGGTGCTGGAACTGGCGGTCTCGGCGTTGGCGATATTCGAAGCGGTTGTATTCAGCCGCAGTGATTGCGCGGTCATGCCGGAACCGGCGATATCAAAAATGCTGCCCAGTGACATGAAAATTCTCCTTCGCTAATCCTGTGACTGCGGCTTATTCGCCCTTGAGGGCTTTGGTCAAACCGCTGAACTTGCTGTTCAAAAACTGGAAACTGGCCTGGAAATCCATGGCGTTGCGCATAAAGCGAGTCTGCTCCTGCTGGGCATCCACGGTATTACCGTCAACCGACGGCTGGTGAGGTACCCGATACATCAAATCGCTTTCCGAGGCTGACACTGAGGTATCCATGTGCGCGTCATGGGTTTTATCCATCTGGAATCCGCTGACCTGCTCCTGGGCCTTCTGCATCATATCCTGGAAATCCAGGTCGCGCGCTTTGAAGCCCGGGGTATCGGCGTTCGCCAGGTTGTTTGCCAAAACTTCGGCACGTTTAACCCGCGCTTCAACCGCGTGTTGGTGAATGCCCAGAGCCGAATCGAACGTAATTGCCATGTTGCCTCCCGAAAACTGCACCAGTATGCCGACCTGCTTTTGCCGGCTGTGCTCTTTGACAGGACTAAAGCAAGCTGAATGCCAGATTTATGGTCAGGTGTTAATTTGTCAGGAAACCCAGTGTTGGCAGGCCCTGCAGAGAATCCGAGTAGCGGTTACGGGAAAGGAGAAAGGAAAAGGGCAAGAAAAAGCGGCAAGCTGCTTCCCCCGGCAGAAGCCGGGGGTATTCAACAAGGTCTCAGGGCCAATGACTCACAAACTCGTCCACCGCCGGTCTGGGCACAGACGGCTTGGATGCCGAGACCGTACCGGTGTAGAGAAAGCCAACAATCTGTTCATGCTCTTCCAGGCCCAACCCCTGGTGAACCGAGGAGTGGTAGGCAACGCCGCCTGTTCTCCACATCACGCCGAAACCGGCATCCTGAAGGGCAAGCTCAACAAAACTCATGCCGGCAGCTGCCGACATGACCTGCTCGATTTCCGGTACTTTGGGATGCGTCCTCGGCGACGCGATACCAACTATGACCATGGGTGCGCGAAGGGGGGCACGCCGGAGCTTCTCGATTTCTTTCTCATCGCTGTTATTGGCACAGGTGGACGCAAACAGCTCTCCCAGGGCTTCAAGGCCTTTACCCTCGATCACCAGATAGCGCCAGGGCCTGAGCAGTGCATGGTCCGGTGCACGCGCCGCGCAGGAAAAGGCCCTTTCGAGGGTTGTCGAATCCGGCGCGGGTGATTCCAGCCTCGGTTCAGAGGAGCGGTTCAGGAGGAAATCGGTAACTGCGGTCATATCTGCTCGCTGTTTAAAGACTGTTGAAATATAGGTACGAACACAATTCATGGCTGTGAATTGTGGGTTCTACGTAATGCTGTTAACCTTTAGTCGTAGTCGGGTCTACCAACAATTATAAATGACGCGGTCGTACAACGTTGAGTGGCAACACAATGAGCAACCAGCAAACCTTCAATAACTTTTCCGAATTTTATCCGTACTACCTCGAAGAGCACAGCGACGTCACCTGTCGCCGTTTGCATTTCGCTGGAAGTCTCCTGGTCCTGATAGTCGCCGTATGGGCTCTGGCTTCGGGCAAGCTGTTGTGGCTTCTGGCCTTGCCGGTCATAGGCTATGGCTTTGCGTGGGTTGGTCATTTCAAGTTTGAAAAAAATCGCCCCGCTACCTTCAAATATCCACTGTACAGCCTTATGGGTGACTGGGTCATGTTCCGCGACATGCTCATTGGCAGGATCCGTTTCTGAAATGATGAGTGCCCCGGCAGACCTGCGTAATGCCAGTAGCTCAGCTGGCAGAGCCCTCTCGTCCGAGGCGGCGGGCAACCCGATCGCCATTCCCCCGATGCCCGATTACAATGGCCGGGTACTGGCATACACCTCAACCGCCGCCATTATCGTAACCGGCGTTCTCCAGGGCGCCTTTCCGCAATGGCTTCTCTGGCTGGTTGCCGGGGCCCTCACCTGGCCCCACATCGCCCATGCCCTGACTCGCCGCACTTTCCTCAGGAATTCGCCACGCATCCGTCAGAAAATGCTGATATTTGATTGCGTGGTTGGTGGCGCTTTCATTGGTTGCATCGGGCTGATCGTCATCCCCTCCCTCGCCGTTGCACTGATGCTGATGTTCAGTTGCCTGATTGTTGGTGGTATCCGTCAGTGGGTCCTGGGCACCGGCTTCATGGCGGCCTCCATTGCGGGGGCGGTTGCGATCGTCGGCCCGGCAGACGGACCACACTCGCCCCTGCTGACCAGCATCGTGTCGATTTTATCCACCGGGCTTTATATTTGCGTTACGGCTTACTATTCCCACCAGCAGGCACGGGCGTTGATGCTGGCAAAGACCCAGATCCAGAACCAGCGGGAGCAGTCCATCGCGCTTTCACACAAACTGTCCAAATATCTCTCGCCTCAAGTCTGGCAGTCGATCTTCACCGGTGAGCGGGACGTGAGACTGGAAACCCAGCGCAAGAAACTGGCGGTGTTTTTCTCTGACATCAAAGGCTTCACCGAATTGTCTGAGGAAATGGAACCCGAAGCACTGACCGAACTGCTGAATCACTACTTCAATGAAATGTCGGAAGTTGCTCTCAAGTATGGCGGCACCATCGACAAGTTCGTTGGTGATTCCATCATGGTGTTCTTTGGCGATCCAACCAGCCGTGGCCAGAGGGAGGACGCATTTGCCTGTGTCTCCATGGCCATCGAGATGCGCAAGCATATGAAAATCATGCGGCAGAAATGGCGCAGCCAGGGCATCAAGACCCCGCTGGAAATCCGCATGGGAATAAGCACCGGTTATACAACGGTTGGTAACTTTGGCGCCGAGAACCGGATGGATTACACGATTATCGGCAAGGAAGTAAACCTGGCCAGCCGGCTTGAGTCCCTGGCGGAGCCGGGCGAAATCCTCGTTTCCTACGAAACCTTCGCGCTGATCAAGGACAAGATCATGTGCAGAGACAAGGGCGAGATTACCGTGAAGGGCTTTGTCAAGCCGGTGCCAATTTACGAAGTGGTCGACTTCCGGCGCGACATGGGGCCCAACCGAAGCTTCCTGGAACACGAACATAGCGGCTTCGCCATGTATCTCGATTCGGACAAGATCACCGAGAAAGAGCGGCAGGCCATCCTGACCGCTCTGGAAGATGCTGCAGATCGCCTGCGGCGGGAAGAGGATGTTTCCTGAGGCGCTTCCCTGCGCTCAAACAGAATCCTGCTACTGACGTATCAACCTTGGGCCGGCATCCCCGCCGGTTTCCGTGCTTCGCCACGGATTTATATCCAGCCCGCCCCGCCGTGTATACCGGGCAACCACGGTAAGCGACTCCGGGTTGCACCGCCCCATCAGATCGGTAAACACGGTTTCCACGCAATGCTCGTGGAAATCCTGTTTCTGCCGGAAGCTCACCACGTAACGCAACAAACCGCCCCGATCGATTTTCGGTCCGGTGTAGCTTATGAGGAGTGTCGCCCAGTCAGGCTGACCGGTTACCGGGCAGTTGCTCTTCAGCAGATGGGAGCAGAGCCGTTCTGTCACCACCTCCCCACTCGCTGAAAGCGCCTCAGGCGCGTATTCAAAAACCACTTCGCTGACCGGCTCGTCATCAATGAGCTCGAAGCCCTCCGGCCGGCCAATCGCTTCACCGGATTCGTCGACGCTCAACAGATTCACCTGAACAGCACCGCCGCAGGCGCTGGAAAGATCCTGGGTAATCACCTCCGCGACCTGCTCCCGAGAAGAGTAGACCGCCTGGTTCAACGAGTTCAGGTACAGCTTGAGCGATTTGGACTCAATGATTGCGGGCGAGGCCGCCGGAAAAACAATCTCCGCCCAGGCCACTTCCGGCACGCCGCTTGGACGCAGCCAGGAGATTTCCCAGGCCTGCCACAGATCCTCGCCAAACCAAGGCCAACGGCCATCCTCCAGACCAATGCGGCGGCGATTTTCCTCTCTCGCCACCGGGAAAAGCAGCCCAGGATCGTAGCTGTCCGGGTAGTCGCTTGTCTTGCCAAGCGGAGCGTCGTTAAGTGCCATAGTGGTTCCTGAAATCAGTGGCGAATGCCTTTACCACGCTCCAGCATTCTGAGAGCGATGAATGCCAGTACGGAGATGAAAACCAGAATCATACCAAGAGAAACAAACGGATTAACGTCTGACACGCCCAGAATGCCGTACCGGAAGCCGTTGACCATGTAGAGGATAGGGTTGGCCATGGATACGCCCTGCCAGAACCCCGGCAATAAATCGATGCTGTAGAACACGCCGCCCAGATACGTCAACGGCGTCAATACGAACGTGGGCACAATGGAGATGTCATCAAACTTGGTCGCCAACATGGCGTTGATAAAGCCACCCAGGGCAAACAGTGCCGAAGTCAGAAATACCGTCAGAACCATCATTGGCAAGTTGTGGATGGACAGGCGGGTAAACGCCAGTGACAACAGCGTGACAATCAGCCCGATGCCAAGGCCTCGCGCCATGCCACCTGTCACATAGCCGGCCAGGATCACCCAGTTCGGCACCGGCGACACCAGAAGCTCCTCGATACTGCGCTGGAACTTCATGGAGAAAAATGAAGACACCACATTGGCGTAGGAACTGGTGATCACCGACATCATGATCAGCCCCGGCACAATGAAAGACATGTAGTCGAAGCCGCCCATCTCCCCAATTCGGGAGCCGATGAGGTTGCCGAAAATAATGAAATACAGGGTCATGGTGACCGCGGGCGGCAACAGGGTTTGCGCCCAGATGCGGGTAAACCGCCGTATCTCCCGGACAACGATGGTACTAAAGGCGGTGAAGAGCGCTTGTGGAGTCATGCTGCACCCTCCACGGTTTGAGTTGACTCCGCAGCATTCTCTTCGACCATGCGAATAAACAGTTCCTCCAGCCGGTTGGCCTTGGTCCTCATGCTGACCACTTTGATGCCCAACCGTTCAAGCTCCACGAACACCTGGTTGAGCCCCTGCCCTTTCTGCACTTCCACCTCGAGAGCACCTTCTCCGTCCAATCGAGTCGGGAAACCATTCAGTTCAGGCGCGGCATCAAGGGTCTTCTCGGTGTCCAGAACAAAGGTTTCCAGGCTCAGTTGCTGCAGCAGGGCCTTTTTGCTGGTGTTTTTCAGAATCTTGCCGTGATCAATAATGGCAATATTGCGGCAAAGGGCTTCCGCTTCCTCCAGATAATGGGTCGTCAGGATAATGGTGGTGCCCTGACGATTCATTTCTTCCAGAAAGGTCCACATGGACCGGCGAAGTTCAATATCTACGCCAGCAGTCGGCTCGTCCAGGATCAACAGTTTGGGCTCATGAACCAGGGCCCGGGCAATCATCAGACGACGCTTCATACCTCCGGAGAGCATGCGTGCCGGGGTGTCCCGCTTCTCCCAGAGTCCGAGCTTTTTCAGATACTTTTCAGCCGACGCCGAGGCCTGTTTAAGAGGAATTCCGTAGTAGCCGGCCTGGGTGGTGACAATGTCGAAGACCTTTTCGAACTGGTTGAAGTTGAACTCCTGCGGCACAACACCAAGGTTCAACTTGGCATCCGAGAGATGGGTGTCGGTGTCATATCCGAACACCCGCACCTTTCCCGCTGTTTTGTTTACCAGGGAGCAAACAATGCCCAGGGTGGTCGATTTGCCGGCCCCATTGGGCCCCAGCAAGGCGAAGAAGTCCCCCTCGGCGACGTGCAGATCAATCCCCTTGAGAGCCTTGAAGCCGTCACCATAGGTTTTGGTGAGGCCCTCAATTTCCAGTGCATTGGTCATAACTCATCCCGATTCGGTGAAAAACGGCAATGAACGGCCCTCGCCGCCAGCCAGAATTTAGATTGCTATTTATTGTGACAAAGTCGCTGATTTCAAGGCCCTTATCGGCCGGAGGCATCCCCGGACCAATAACGGAAACTGCGACAGGAATCCCGATATGAGGCAAATCACGCCCCTATAATGCGGTTACAACAATTTACAAAAGAGGCTGCTGCACCCCGGGTGCAGGCGCGCTGAAACGAAGGGAATGTACGTTCAACCATGAGATCCGTTCACCGCACCCGACTTACGTTCACCCTGCTGGGCACACTTGCTCTCTCCGGCTGTCTGGATGACGGCGGAGGCTCCGGCGACGACAGGAGCACCGGCCGAGTCAATTTCAATGGTTTTAACGGTCTTTCCTATCAGACTGCCAGTCAGTCCGGCACCACGAACACAGCGGGAGAATTCCGCTACTACCCCGGCGAAACCCTCACGTTCAGGGTTGGAGACCTGCCGCTGGTTAGCGATGTACCGGCCAGGCAATACGTAACCCTGCTCGAATTTTTCGAGACCACCCGCACAGGGCTGCAAACGCCAATGGTGGATGATGAGGGTTTGAGCACCCACACGCTGACTGAGCAAAACGTTCTGGAGAATACAACGCTGATGAATCTGTCCCGGTTCCTGATGCTCCTGAACTGGAGCCAGAATGTCGCTGAGGGCGACGGTATCGATATCCGCGACCGGGTTATTACGCAGTTGAACGCGGCCCTTCCGGGCCTGACAGCGCCGATTGATTTCAGTGTCAGCGAATCCGAATTCACGGCCAACAACCCGATGTCCCCCGCCAACCAGCTGCTTGCCGCGATCTGTTTTTACCCCGAGGACGATGAACTCTGTGAAGAGCCGCCAACCCAGGAGGAAATCGACAACGCACCGCCACGACCGGAGAATGATGAAGATCGCGATCCTGACATTGAATACAGTGAAGACCTGCAGGCCAAAAAGGACCGAATCGAAAACGCCGTGCGAACCATGGAAGACATCGATTCGGAGGATGCCCAGACCTATCTCACCCGGGAACTCAAGGCGATCAGTACAACCGTCGCAAACCGATATTTCCTGGATGAAGACGTTGCCAGTCATCCGGCCACTGATACAGCTTTGAAGCAGGTTGCGGTTCGGAAAATCTGGGGCGGACTTTCCCTGGCGGAGCTGGAGGCCATCAGCACACGCCCGCAGGATATCCAGATAAATTCAGCCGACTGGCAGAGCGGAGAGGTTGAGTATTTTGTCGCTGGTCCCTCCGGCGGTGAGTCCGAGCTGCTGCTCAGCTTCCGTCCGGAGGATACCTATCGGTGGGTTCGCAAACAGCTGCGAGTGCTTATCCGCTGATCAGGCGCGAGAGGCTCCAGCGTGATTCCACGCCGGTCACGTCGTAATAGGAAGGATCGAGGCCTTCCGTACCGTGCGGCAGACAATCGCGAACCCGCACGGTTTCTGGCGCTTCCTTGCCTTCGTTATATCTGGCCAGATCAATAATTTTGGCTGTTTTCAACGGCCTTGAGGCAGCATCGGTCATTACCATTACCCGCGGCCACAAACGGCGCTCAGGGGAATGGGAAACCACAATACCGCGCTGACCATCGGTCAGCTCGACCAGACTCCCGGTGGGATAGATACCGATCGCCTGGATGAAATTCTCGACCAGGTCCTCCTGGAACTCGATATTGCGCATCTCATAGAGCAGCGTGACCGCTTTTGCCGGTGTCATCGGCTCGGCATGAGACCGGGGCGCTATCAACGATTCGAAAAATTCCGCGATACCGGCAACCTTGGCCAGCAATGGAATCCGATCGCCGCGGACACCCTCCGGAAAGCCGGAACCGTTATGACGTTCCCGATGCCCCTGAACCACACTCAGCACGGCACGGGAGAGCCCGCCGTTTTCAAGCATCCTGACTCCACGGCCAACGTAACTCCGGTAGGTCAGATACTCCTCTGAGCTTAACTGGCCTTCCCGCGCCAGCAACTCGGCAGGCAGCGTGGTCTTGCCCACCTGGGACAGCAGGCAACCCAGGCCCAAATGGTTCAGCAGCCCCTCGTTCAACCCGAGATGGCGTCCACACACCAGGGCCCAGACAGAGGTATTCAATGCATGCCGGTACAGGTAGCTATCGTGGGCACGGGTGCGACTGAGCCACAATAGAGCGTCTGGCTGGCGAACAACGCTACTCACCATTTTGCTGGTGATCGCAGCGATCGGCCGGAGATCGGGCACGCCATCGGCACGAAGTGTCTCGAAAAGCTGATCCAGCGCGCCTTCCATATCGTCAAGCAGGCGCTTTGAGGTTTTCATTTCCTTCTTGAGACTGGTAACGGTTTCATACGTCACTGGCTCGCGAATACTCAGGGGCGGCAACTGGAGTTGCTCCCGCCCACCCCTGCGCTTGCCTTGCAATGTTCCGAAAGCCGGCTTGCTTCCGCCTTTTACCTCTTTGGATTCCCTTGCTTCCGCCACATCGACCAGAACCCATTTGCAGTGGGATACCAGTGCACGAATGTCATCCTGGGACCGGATATGGAAACCCTGAATCGGAAAGGGGGTCTGATGCCATGGCCTGTCCAGATCAGACACGAACATGCCCACTTCCAGATCATGAACTGCGACTTTTTTCTGTTGGACACCCACGGGCCACCTCACACAACAAACTTTTCGATAGCTACCATTCTGACCGAACCGCCGGAAGACACAATTACAATATCGTATCGCCAGGTAACCCAAACGCGACAAAACGTAACGCTAATGTTCAACAGGAAACAAAATGTAGCAACGTGATGGGAGTCACATATCAACGTCAGAAAGTGTCACTCTGCGTCACATACCGATTCATCAAATTCAGGCAATCGGGACCGCATTGAACCCCGCGGCGCCTTCCGGACATAAACCGTGTACGGAACTGATGATGCTCGCAGATAGTCAAGGTTCAGGGCGTCATCACCCTCACCCTCTGCCAAGACGGCAGGGGTACAGGACACCAGCAACTCCAGTTTCCCTTCTATTTCTGCAATACGGGCATCCGGATCCGCCGGATTGATGGACATGCAGCGGGTTGAGCCGCTTGCCGGCTGCCCCGTCTGCGCCACCAGATCCCGGCCCGCTTCGCCACAGGCACGAATACCCTCGCCGCAGGCACTCGCCTCTTCGTCATCGCGGAGGCGCCAGACACGGTCGCTGCACTGGGTTTCCAGCTTCACGGGCGTGGCTTTATCGCCGGCAAACCACCAACCAGGATACTCCGCGCTTTGCCAGGACAGCCGCACGTGTCTTGGCTCACCGGATGAATTCTCAGCCGGAAACATCGCAAAATGTGAGTAATAGCTCGCACAGCCCGATACGGAAACCAGGACAAGGCTTGCAATAATTGGCTTGTAAGCTCTGGAAAAGACTGAAAAGATCATCTGGCTGTTGCATCCCTGACAGCGGTTGGTTGAACACTGCCATTATCCACGGCAGGGGCATTCAATCCGTCTATCAGTCACCATTTTGATCAAACTGGAGGCCGTACCCGTCGTTGGTTTTGCGCACGACCACCATTTCAAGTATCGGTGCTGGAACAGGTAGCCCCTGCACCTGCACGGTAACTGTGTCGCCGAGGTTTGGCGCAAATGGCTCAGTGTCCACAACGATGAAAACACCGCCGTCGGAGATATCGCGGGTCGAGAATATGAACTCGCCGAGCTCCTCGTGAACCACCTTTACTTTCGCACTCATTGCCGTGCGTATGTGCTCTCTTCGATCGTTCCCATCCATTTGAGGATTCCACTACTTTTTGCATAGTTTTTATAGTCTTCCGAAGCATAACACCATTTTCAGAAAAATATGCCAACGGAGAGATTGACTCTGGAGTCAATGGAAATGAGAATGGTTGGCGTTTTTAAAAACTTGCCGATCCTGGCAAAGCAAATTAATACCGGAAACACCCGAAAGGATGGGAATATGCGAATGAAACTGGCTGCTACCGCAGCAATCGCCCTCTCTGCCATGCCCATGGCCGCCTCCGCAGATGGCGAGGTCAATATCTACTCATACCGTCAGGCATATCTGCTCGAACCCCTGCTGAACGCTTTTGAACAGGAAACCGGCATCCAGAGCAACGTGGTCTTTGCCAAACAGGGTCTGGCCGAGCGACTGGAGCGCGAGGGTCGCAACAGCCCGGCAGATTTGGTGATGACCGTTGATATTTCCCGCCTCAACGAGCTGGTAGAACGTGATCTCGTTCAGAACGTCGACAACGAGACTCTGGAAGAGAACATTCCGGAAAACCTGCGCCATCCCGAGGGCAAGTGGTTTGCCCTGACCACCCGCGGGCGCCTGATCTTCGTTTCCAAGGACCGCGTGGAAGAAGGTGAGATCACCACCTACGAACAACTGGCAGACGACAAGTGGAACAACCGTATCTGTACTCGCAGCGGCAAGCACCCCTACAACATCGCCCTGTTCTCCTCCATGATCGCACACCATGGTGAAGCCGAAACCGAGAAGTGGCTGGAAGGCCTGAAAGACAATCTGGCCCGCAAACCCCAGGGTGGCGACCGCGACCAGATCAAGGCTATTGCCGAGGGCGTATGCGACGTCTCCATTGGTAACAGCTACTACTATGGCAATATGCTGCAGGATGAGAACCAGCGGCCGATTGCCGAACAGGTACGGCTTGTATTTCCGAACGCCGAAGGCCGGGGCACTCACGTAAATATCAGTGGTATTTCACTGACCAAGAGCGCGCCTAACCGCGAGAACGCCATCAAACTGATGGAATTCCTGTCTTCACCGAAAGCCCAGCGTATCTACGCTGAGGCAAACACGGAATACCCGGCAAACCCGGAGGTTAAGCCTTCCGGACTGGTTGCCGAGTGGGGTGAGATCAACCCCGACAACCTGTCACTGCAGGAGATTGCAGATAACCGCAATGCCGCAGTCAAACTGGTTGACCGCGTCGATTACGACGGCGAGTAATCGCCAACAGTGAGGGTGGTTTGACCACCCTCACATGCCCTTTGGCGGGCGCTTCCCTCTTCCGGTATGACACCAGTCGTTGCAGGCATCAGGTCAGGTGACTACAATCTGCAGCCTTCAATTGGACAGACTCCACATCCAGGCGCAGGGACACTATGAGCGAGGCCGCAACCAGCGTTAATCCAGGGCTATCCCAGCCCCTGCTGGCTAAGCGTACCTCTCCAAAATGGATGATCAGCGCACTTCTGACCACCGCCATCGTCGCCCTTCCGGTTCTCTCCGTTATTTTTCTGGCGTTTTTTCCCGAAGAGAACATCTGGCCACACCTGATCGAAACCACCCTTCCCCGGTACCTGACAACCACGCTCAAACTGATGATTGGGGTGGGTGCCCTTACCCTGGTTATAGGCCTGGCGTCGGCCTGGGCGGTCACCATGTGCGAGTTTCCGGGTCGCAAATTCTTTGAGTGGGCGATGCTGCTACCATTTGCAGTGCCCGCCTACGTTATTGCCTATGTGTACACAAGCCTCCTGGACTACGCTGGCCCCGTTCAGGGTGCCTTGCGAGACCTGTTCGGCTGGAGCAGTGCCGCAGACTACTGGTTCCCGGAAATTCGCAGCCTCGAAGGCGCCACGCTGATGATCGGGCTGGTCTTGTATCCCTACGTTTACCTTCTGGCCCGCGCCGCCTTTCTGGAACAGTCCCCGTCTCTGTTCGCGGTCAGCCGCAGTCTCGGCCACTCCGCGCTGAGCACGTTCTTCAGGGTGGTTCTGCCCATCGCCCGACCGGCGGTAGCCGTCGGCCTTTCCCTGGTGCTGATGGAAACCCTGAACGATTTTGGCACCGTGGACTTCTTTGCCGTCCAGACCCTGACCGCTGGCCTGTTTGATACCTGGATGAATCTGGGCAACCTCGGTGGGGCCGCTCAAATAGCCACCACAATGCTGATCTTCGTGGTGATCCTGGTTACCCTGGAACGGTATTCCCGAAGACGCCAGCAACAGTTCGCAGCGCGGGACAACCGTGAGCCGATCCAGCGCTTCACCATGTCCTTCCCGCGCCAGATGATTTGCGTAGCGGTTTGCGCTTTGCCGGTTCTGTTCGGTTTCGTGATTCCCGGTGCAACCCTCGGGCTCTATGCGTGGGAATACTTCGGTGAAAGCTGGAACCCGGATTTTGTCCGAAACACCTTCAACAGCCTTTTCCTCTCTGGCACGGCAGCCCTCACTACTCTGCTGATTGGTGTTACGCTCGCCTACAGCCGCCGACTGCACAACACTCGCAAAATGCAGGTACTGATGCGCCTTTCCAGCCTGGGCTATGCCATGCCCGGCGCCGTGCTGGCTGTTGGTGTGATTGTGCCCCTGGCAGGTTTTGACAACTGGCTGGATAGCCTGATGCGGGACGTATTCGGAATCAGCACGGGCCTGTTACTGAGTGGCTCGGCCTTCGCCCTGGTGTTTGCCTACACCGTGCGATTCCTTGCCGTTTCGGCCGGTAGCGTGGAGAGTGCGTTGCAGAAGATTACCCCGAGCATGGACATGGCGTCCCGCTCCCTGGGCCACACCCCGGGCAACACCCTGGTCAGGGTTCACTTGCCAATGTTGCGAGGCACATTGGTAACAGCGGCCCTGGTGGTTTTCGTGGACTGCATGAAGGAATTGCCGGCCACCCTGATACTCAGGCCGTTCAACTTTGAGACACTGGCGACCTACGTGTATCAGTTCGCCTCTGACGAGCGCCTGTACCACAGCGCCCTGCCCGCCCTGATTATTGTTCTGGCTGGCATCATTCCGATTATTCTGATGAGCCGCTCAATCTCCAATAGCCGGTCAATTGCCTGACAAGCTCAGAACGTTACCCGGCTTTTTACATCCTGAACCACGAACCGCCCCTGGAAAACCGCCACAGGATCCCCCTCAGGCATTGTGTTTGGTTCGCCGCAAAAAACCTCAGCCGTCAGATCCAGCCGTCCCTTGCCATGCCGGGCCAGACTTTTGCGAAAACGTTCCGGTACCTCCTCACCCGGCAGTCGGCAGATCACATAGAAGTCCGACGACACGGGCTCGAGGTAGTCGATATTCCCGCTCTGCACCACCACATTGCCCTTCAAGCCAAGATCCCATAGTGCCAATTCAGTCAGACCCCAGGCCGCAGTAACCGCCGCAGAGTACACGCTGCCTCCAAACCCCGTACCCTGGTGGTTCTTGTTGGGTTCCAGCGGCGCACTAAGCAGCAGCGAATGGCCATCCCAGGAATGCAATTGAATCCCCAACGCCCGGGAAAGGGGAATTTCGTCCTGGATACGCTTCTGGAAAAGGGACAACTGGCTCATAACATCCTCCTGATATTCATCCAGTTTAGGCCCGCTTCCTCCTTTTCCCTATGCGACTAACGTCGGTTTTCTTCCAGCACAAAAAAGCCCGGCTGAGCCGGGCTATAACATCTTCATTTCGAATCGAGCGTTTTACTGCCAGATAACCGGCTGACGCTGTGCATACCAGTTCTCCACTTGCTCCTGATACGCATCCTCAACCACATTGCGCTTGAGCTTCATGGTCGGCGTGAGGAAGCTGTTCTCGATCGACCACTCGTCACTCATTACGGTGATAAACGCCAGCTGTTCGTGGGGATCCACGGTCTTGTTCACATCGGCAATCAGCTTCTTGAAGCTCTCTTCGATTTCCTTACGGAAGGCTTCATCCGCCATTTTCGGCCGGGACTCCTCGGCCAGCATCACCAGCGCGTGGGGCTGGGTCTGATTGGCACCGGAGACACACACCATCTCGATGGCATCGTGGGACATCAGACGGTTCTCAATGGGTGCAGGCGCAATATACTTGCCCTTGCTGGTCTTGAAGATTTCCTTGATGCGACCGGTGATCTTGAGCCGGCCCATCTCATCAATTTCACCCTTGTCGCCAGTCTTCAGGAAGCCATCCTCGGTGAAGGTCTCCCGGGTTTTCTCTTCGTCCTTGTAGTAGCCCATCATGGTGGCCGGGCTCTTGATCTGAATCTCTCCCTCCGGGCTGATGCGGGTTTCAACCCCCGGCGCGGACTCACCAACGTAACCGGTTCTTGAGCGCCCTGGCTTGCTCATGTGGGAGTAGGCAAAGTTTTCAGACATGCCATAGCCCTCAAGCAACTCGAGGCCGAGGTTGCGGTACCAGTCCAGAACGTCGCTCGCGAGGGGGGCTGAGCCACTGCCTGCCAGCTTGACCTTGTCCAGACCAAGGCCCTTCAGGATTTTCTTCTTGATCAGTTTGTTGACCACCGGAATCTTCAGCAGCCGGTCCAGCTTCTTCTTCGGCAGCTTCTGGAGCACACCGTGCTGGAATTTCACCCACAGGCGCGGTACCGAGAGGAACAGCGTTGGCTGCGCACGCTGCAAATCCTGCACGAAGGTGTCCAGAGATTCTGCAAAATACAGGTGGAAACCCGCATAGAGCGAGGCCAGCTCAACAAAGGTACGCTCGAACACGTGAGCCAGCGGGAGGTACGACAACATGCGCTCCTCGGAGCTCACACCGAGTACCTCCATGCCGCCCTCTGCCGCATAGGCCATGTTGTAAAAGCTGAGCATGACGCCCTTGGGTTTACCGGTGCTGCCTGAGGTGTAAACGATGGTGGCCAGTTCGTCGGCATCACGCTTAACATTTTCTTCCAGAGGCGGATACTTGGCGACGATATCGTCCCAGGTTTCGAAATCATTGGGAGGGCTCAGCGGGAAGGAGATGAAACGCACGGATTCCGGCACGCCCGGTTTCATCATGTCCCAGTCGTCCAGCTTGCCGACAAACACCACCTCGCACTCGGCGTGGTTCAGGATGTAGTTAACGGTGTCGGCATTCAGGGTGGGATACAGCGGAACGGAAATGTGACCGGCCATCCAGATGGCCCAGTCGGTCATGATCCAGTGGGCGCAGTTCTTGGAGATCAGGCCGATGCGGCTCTTTTCGGGGAGATTCAGCGATTTGAGGTAAGACGCCATGCGCCGCGCCTCATCCACCGCCCGACCCCAGGTGTAGTCGACGGTTTTGCCGTCGCCAATGGGCTGGGTCATGTATACGGAGTTCGCCTTGGCCTTCTCCCAGTGATCAACCATATCCAGGGGAAGCTTGTTTGTTGTGTCCATGGACCTTCCTTGCAGTTCGTTATTCGAGTTATAGATGATTTATTATTAGACTTTCGTAGGGTATTTCAACATAGTATGAGCGGTCAAAACGTGACACAAGCAAAATAATTTCCAACTGCATCTATTGCAACCAAAACGCCGCCACCGGCAACATCCCCTACCCCTTGAACCCCTTGCCTGTGGTAAACTTCCGCCCCTTCAGATTCGCAACATATCAGTTAACCTACCCGGAGATGGGCATATGGCCAAGACAACCCTGCGCACCCTGTTCGGTGCCACCCTGCTGGCGCTGGCAACACTTGTTCAGGCACAGGAACCCCGCGTTGTAGCCATCACACAGATTGTGGAACACCCGGCACTGGACGCCGTCTACCAGGGCATAAAAGATGAACTCGCCGAGCGCGGCTTCAAAGAGGGCGACAACCTCGAAGTGATGCACGAAAGTGCCCAGGGCAACTCTGCCATTGCTTCCCAGATTGCTCGCAAATTCGTTGGTGAGAGTCCCGACGTGATCGTGGCGATTGCAACGCCTTCCGCGCAAACCGTTGCCGCTGCGGCCCGCAATACACCGGTGATTTTCTCCGCTGTGACCGACCCGCTTGGCGCCAAGCTGGTAAGTAATCTGGAGGCGCCTGGCGCCAACATTACCGGCGTAAGCGACATGCTGCCCATCGACAAACACCTGGACATGCTGCAGCGCGTAATGCCCGATGCCAAACGCATTGGCACGGTGTACAACCCGGGCGAAGCCAATGCCGTCTCCCTGGTGGAACTGCTCGAAGAGCGCCTCGCGGCGCGTGGCCTTGAACTGGTAAAAGGTGCTGCCACCAAAACTTCCGAGGTTCTGGGCGCGGCCCGCTCCCTGGTGGGTAAAGCAGACGCCATCTACCTGACCACAGACAATACCGTGATCAGTGCTGCCGAAGCCGTCATCTCTGTTGGTGAGCGCGCCAGCATTCCGGTATTCGCGGCAGACACCGCTACCGTTGAGCGCGGTGCCGTTGCAGCACTCGGGTTTGATTACTACGACCATGGCCGCCAGACCGGCGTGATGGTTGCCCGGGTATTGAATGGCGAGAAACCCGGCGAAATGGCGGTTGAAACCATGGAGAAGCTGGACCTGTTCGTGAACCCGGCCGCCGCAGAGCGCATGGGCATCACCCTGTCAGATGATGTAATCGCAGACGCGAAGAAAGTGATCGACAGCGCCAAGTAATCCCCCTGAACCCAACGGGCGGCCCTCACGAGGGGCTGCCCGTTTTATCATTGGTGATACCCGACCATGCTGAGTAACATCGCTCTTTATGGTGCCATTGAGACCGGACTGATCTACGGCCTGGTCGCCTTCGGCATCTACCTCTCCTTCCGGGTGCTGGATTTCCCGGATCTCACTGTAGATGGCAGCTTTCCCCTCGGTGCTGCCGTTGCCGCCGTACTGATCATTGAAGGCTGGAACCCGTGGTTAGCCACAGGCTGTGCCGTCATGGCCGGCATGGCCGCAGGCGCGGTAACAGCACTGCTGAATGTGAAACTCAACATTCTTAATCTGCTTGCCTCGATCCTGACCATGATTGCGCTCTATTCAGTCAACCTGCGCATCATGGGCCGCCCGAACGTGGCCCTGCTGACCGAAGAAACCGTGCTGACGCCCTGGTACGACCTGGATCTGGCCTACCATCAGGTACCGGTGCTTCTGTTCGTTATTGTGGTCTTTGTTGCCCTTATCCTGCTGTGGCGTTTCATGAAATCCGAAACCGGTCTGGCCATGCGAGCCACTGGCGCCAACGCCAGAATGGCCCGGGCACAGGGCATCGCCACCGGCGCCATGATTGTTCTCGGCGTTGCCGTTTCCAACGGCCTTGTCGGACTTGCCGGTGCGCTCTTTGCCCAGAGCCAGGGTGCAGCCGATGTCACCATGGGCGTAGGGGTGATCGTCATTGGCCTTGCCTCCCTGATTGGCGGTGAAGCCGTGGTGACTCCCTCGACCGTGGTACGCGCGCTCATCGCGTGCGTGGTGGGCGCAATCATCTACCGACTGGCCATTGCCTTCGCTCTGAATGCGGATTTCCTGGGACTGCAGGCCCAGGATCTGAACCTGATTACCGCGGTTCTGGTTACCCTGGCCATCGTTTTGCCCGGCGTACGTTCATCCATTGCCGGCAAACTTTCCCGTAGCAAGGCCTAAGGAGGCGACATGATCAGTGCAACCGATCTCCGGCTTACCTTTGGCAGGGGCACACCGCTGGAAAACCCGGCCCTTCGGGGTATGAGCCTGACCGTTAACCAGGGTGAGTTCGTCACCGTGATAGGCAGCAACGGCGCCGGCAAATCCACCTTTCTGAATGCCCTCGCCGGCGAAGTGCTGGTAGACAGCGGCCAGATCATCGTGGACAACCTGGACGTCACCAAACTGCCGACCCACAAACGGGCCGGCCGTGTTGCCCGGGTATTCCAGGACCCACTGGCCGGTACCTGCGAGGGCCTCAGCATCGAGGAAAACCTCGCCCTGGCCATCAAACGTGGCCAACGCCGCGGCCTCACCAGCGCCGTGAAGAAGCAGTACATGGAAAAATTCAGGGACAGCCTTTCGTCCCTGAATCTGGGCCTGGAAAAACGTCTTGGCGACAAGATGGGCCTGCTCTCCGGGGGTCAGCGCCAGGCCGTGAGCCTGCTGATGGCGAGCCTAACGCCCTCGAGCATCCTGCTGCTGGACGAACACACGGCCGCGCTGGACCCGAAAACCGCTGCATTCGTGCTGGAACTCACCACCAAGATCATCGAAGAGCAGAAGCTCACGGCACTGATGGTAACCCACAGCATGAAGCAGGCACTGGAAGTCGGCAGCCGCACGGTAATGCTGCACCAGGGCCAGGTGGTATTCGATATCGCAGGCAAAGATCGGGAAGGTCTGGAAGTGAAGGATCTGCTCGGGCTGTTTGAAAAGCAGCGTGGGCTGGAAGTGGACGACGACAGCCTGTTGCTGGGCTGATAAAAAAACGGGGCCAGACTGGCCCCCGTTTCCCCTCCGGGCCCGCTTGTTTTTGTCACTTTTCGACCGGAATCGCACAATTCGCTATTGACACCACATCCTCACAAAACCACAACATGTAGTGGTTTTGAACCTTTAGCCCCAAACCGCTGTTTTAGAAAAAATTTCCCGGATTCAAGTCGGTTTTGATTGATTTTCTTTGCCCCGAAGCGTCTATCAATAGTTGCGTTCTTATTCACAGAACACTATATCCTGTTATACTCGTTTCAGATTCAGCCCATATATAGTGGTTAAAAAGAAAACAGGCCCAAGGCCAATCAGACGATTCTCAAGGGGTATGGCGCCGCCGGTATAAGGACTGGCGCCATCAAAAGAAGACATACCGGAAGACAGAGGGTGGAAATGAACGCTAAGGCACAGGCAGTGGTAACGACAATCCCGATGCAGGAAGCCTCGATCGACATCTGGCACAGTAAATATCAGCTGAAGACCAAGACCGGCGAGCCCGTAGACAAGGACATCAACGCAACCTACGAACGTGTTGCCAAAGCCCTTGCCGAGGTGGAAAACAAATCCGTACGCACCCAGCACATGAAGAACTTCATCTGGGCCCTGCAGAACGGCGCCATTCCCGCCGGCCGGATTACCTCCAATGCGGGTGCCGAAGCACACAAGCCGGCAACCTCCACCATTAACTGCACCGTTTCCGGCACCGTTCAGGACTCCATGAACGACATCCTGGAAAAGAACCACGAAGCCGGCCTTACCCTCAAGGCAGGTTGTGGTATCGGTTATGAATTCTCCACCCTGCGCCCGAAAGGCGCGTATGTGGCCGGCGCCGGGGCAACCACCTCCGGCCCGCTGTCGTTCATGGATATCTTCGATCGCATGTGCTTTACCGTGTCCTCTGCCGGTGGCCGCCGTGGCGCCCAGATGGCCACCTTCGATGTGCACCATCCGGACGTGATCGATTTCATCCAGGCCAAGCGTGAAGACGGTCGCCTGCGCCAGTTCAACCTTTCGCTGCTGATCACCGAAGACTTCATCGAAGCCGTACGCAACGGCGACGACTGGCACCTCTCCTTCCCTGTTACCCAGAAGGAAGTGGAAGACGAAAAGCTGGACCTGAGCGACGAGAGCCAGTTCGTATACCGTGATTTCCCCGAACAGAAAGGCTACGTGGTGAACGGGGAAGGCAAGGTTGCCTGCCGCATCTACCGCAC
>PBED01000013.1:0-26920 GCA_002718255.1 Marinobacter sp.
AGTCCGGAGCGTTCACGAAAAAGATCGAGCACTGCAATCGTTTTGAGGAGCTGAATATGAACGGGGCTGCCTCCGTTCGCTTCACAGCGGTCAAGTGCTTCAGCCGCCATTGCCCAGCGATGACCATCAGGTGATGCAATGATGGAGGGCTCTAGATTCACTCTTAGGTAATCCCACAGACGACTGGGGCTGTAGGTTTCCTCGCCATCTGACATTCTGAGAAAGTCCTGGAAACCGTTCGGTTCTGCGGAATTAAGAAAACCGAACAGACTCCGTTGGTTCTGCCCAAATCGCCGGCGGGAAATAGGGCCGAGTAGGGCGGCAACTACTGGATGCAACGGCCAGGTGTTTTCGAGTAGAGGCGCGAGGTTTTCACTTACTCCCGGTTTATGGGAGCGTATTGTCTCCGCAGTGACCAAGGACTGGTGACTGACAATGCTAGAGTCATGGTCTGAGTGAATCGCCCGTGCAAGCAGGTCAATCTGCTCTTCTCCAGCCGTATTGACGGCGAGGTCTACGAAGCGCCCTTGAATCTTTGACCACTCATCACGAGCATCACGAGAAAGCCGGTTGGCGTACTCTTCAAAAGCCTGGTGAAGGATGCCGATGACCACGAGTTTTCCGTTTGAACGAGAGGCGATCTCCGCTAACTGCTGGAAGAGATAGAGATCAGAGCCATCGCGTGCAGCGGATTCAAGGAACTTGCCCATTTCATCAATAAATAAAATGAGCCCAGCCTTTCCTGAAATGTTGTTCGCTGCATTCAGCAGTGTTTGAACGATATTCGTATCATTCCAGCCTTCGTCGGGCTCTAGGTAGGCTAACCCGTTTTGTATCAGTGCATCCCCAATGACCTTTCGAGCAGAGGCTCGTTGTCCCACGACAGGGATTGTGGTCCAGCCTTGTTTTCCAGGAGGTAGAGAGCTCCAGACTTTCTCTGCGGTATCCACACCGACCGCACGTTTAGCCTGATCCCGTTGAGCCTTACTTTTGGCTGTGAGCGCGCTCAGGGCAATGACGAGGCTGGATTTACCGCTGCCGTAGGGGCCTGTCCAAGTGAATGCCGCCTGGCCACTTTCAATGATATGGTTGGCCATGGTTGAGAGCACGGCAGCTGACGATTCAGGGCAAATGAAGCCGGTTAGAGCATCCGGATTTTGTAAATCGGTGTCGATCCGAATGGAGCGCTGAAAACGCCTCTCAACGTAAACACTGTCTGATAGCGGCATTAGGCAACCTTTCCTTCGTATTCGCCTTGGTAGTCGATGTCGATTAATTGAAGCGCATCTTGGTCTGTTATCTTTTCAGATCGAACCAGTTGTTTCAGGCCGGCTGTTTCAGACCATTTCAACTTGCCGTTCGTCGATATTTCTATGCGTGTTAATCGGTCAGTGAGGTCATCTTCGCTTAACTGAAAGACCTTGCCAGGTGATCCGGGCTGATGTGCCAGAGCTTCGAGAGAAATCGTATTTGCTGTGGAAAAACTGTTCCAGAAGCTAATTACAGCGTACGCGAACACTCCGTCACCTAGTGTCGCTTTAGGCCCACGAACAACGCGAAACCCATCTTTTTTACCAATTGCCTTGAGAAGACTTAACTCAGTAAGCGGGGATTCCATCGTATCTTCATGCGTTTGCTTCCCTGTTGCCGGCTTAGCTGCGTATGTACGAACAAAACACTCAACATCACGCTTGATGGTAGATTTTGACATCCTGGACCATGCTTGCTCATTGCCCAACTTTTCGAGTGCCTGAACGATTTTATCTCGTTCAAAGCTATCGGTCGGGAAATGGCTGAAAACCCAAAACCATGTCGTCAACTTCTTGTTAGACGCGAGCTTCCAATGCAATAACCAAGGGGTAGAGGGGTACTCCATGAATGGGTCTAACCCATTGTCATCAAATATTTTTTTTCCGATTTCGCTGACTTCTGCCTGATTGCCTTTGTTTCCAGGCTTAATTACGTCGCATTGCGTTGCCCAATGACGAATGGAGGCGACCATATTTTTGCCCACGCCGAACCGTGCGATCGCACCCTCATCATTGAAGACGGAGTGGTCGTTACTGCTCGCTTGAGATTCTTTGACTGCATCGTATGCCTTCTTTAGCCATCCGTAGCGCATTGGGAAGGTTTCGTGGCCGGAAAACTGTGGTTGGTAACCTGTTTTAAAAAGTGGACTATTAAACATTTTTTCCCCTGGATCGTCGCTCCAGTATCGACAATAATGATTGGGGGGCGTAAGGTCAATGAGATATTGGACTGGAGAAGGCTTCCAGTTGAATAATGGGTAAGCGAGGGTGCAATGCGAGTTTCTGAATCAATTTACCTTGATTATCAGGCATCTACGCCTACAGACGCGCGTGTGCTTGAGGCGATGCTGCCGTATTTTACTGATTCCTTTGGAAATCCGCACTCGTCGAGCCACATTCTCGGGTGGAGGTCAGCAGATTCGGTTGAATCTGCCCGCTATGAAGTAGCCTCTCTAGTCGGAGCCCTTCCTGAAGAAATCGTCTTCACCTCCGGAGCCACGGAAGCGAATAATCAGGCTATTTTCGGCGTGCTTGCAACGAACCAAACCGATCGAAAGACTGTTCTGGTTAGTGCAATTGAGCATAAGTGTGTAAAAGAGGCAGCTTACTTCTTTGCGAGTCAGTATGGGCATAGAGTCAAGGAAGTGCCTGTGCTTGAGTCAGGTCAGATAGATCGAGCCGCGTATCGTGCATTGCTGACAGATGATGTGCTGCTTGTCAGCATTATGGCTGTGAATAATGAGATAGGAACAATCCAAGATATTGCATGGTTAGCCGACCAGGCGCGGAGTGTGGGTGCTATTTTTCATTGCGACGCAGCCCAGGCCCCAGAAGCAATTGATTTGGACGTGATTGGGCTTGGGATAGACTTGCTTAGCTTGTCTGCCCACAAGATCTATGGCCCGAAGGGAGTGGGTGCTCTTTTCATCGACTCTTCCTTGCACAATGATTTTCCACCACTTATTCATGGCGGAGGCCAGCAGAACGGTTTACGTTCAGGGACCCTTCCAACTCCTCTGTGCGTTGGTTTCGGGGTTGCCGCTTCGATCATCAAGAAGGAAGGCATTCAAAACAGGCGTAGACTTAAACAATTATCATCTGGTCTGTTGGAAAATCTTAGTAAAGCGAATGTCGGTTTTTCAATCAATGGAGATACCATTGATCGCCATCCTGGAAACCTTAGTATCGAGTTCCCGAACATAGATGCCGAATCCCTGATTAATACTCTTCAGCCATCGATTTGTGCTTCGACTGGCTCGGCTTGTAATAGTGGCATTATTCAGTCGTCTTACGTATTACGATCAATAGGATTGTCAGAAGAGCGCGCTTCCTCTTCAATCCGCATGAGTGTGGGGCGATTTTCAGATGAAGAACAAATTGCTGAAGCCGCAAACAAGATCGCCGGAGCTATTTCGAGTATGTCCGTAGGAAAGAACTAATGGTTGGCGATGTCTCTAACTTAACTAAATCGTGGTCGACATAGAAGCGGGGAAGCATCGCAGTTATTCTCGAACGGTTGCTGGACAAGTGGTTGGGACAAGCCTGGCGAGAATTGCCAGAGCTTAACGTTGGGATAAATTACTAGCACTAGCCTATATCCAGGGGATCTGGCGAGAAAGTCGGCTTGTACCGTGTTGCTCGATCCAGCGTTCGCTTGCCCGGAAGTTTGCAATGATACACACCTGCCCGTTTTGTGCCCCGAATGAAGCACCCGAACAAGATTCAATGCCGTCCAATGCCTTGGCTCATATCCGCCTGGATGGCTTTCCAGTCTCTGAAGGTCACTTGTTGATCATCCCCAATCGCCATGCCTCCGACTGGTTTGACCTCACCGCAGCTGAACAACAAGCCATCATGGACCTGGTTGATCACGGCAAGCAGTGGCTTGAAGAGCATTACCAGCCAGACGGCTACAATATTGGTATGAACTGCGGAGCAGCGGCAGGGCAGACGGTTCTGCATATGCATTGTCACTTGATTCCGAGGTATGCCGGCGACCAACAGGACCCGCGTGGTGGCGTGCGATGGATTATCCCGGAGAAAGCGGATTACTGGAGTGGCCTATGAGCGTGCTTGCTGAGGCGCTTTCACCGAAGGCAGCGTTACTCATCGCACTGTTTTCAATGTTCCTATCGGCAACCACCATGGCGACAGAAGAAGCGGAATACACAGTACTTCTGAAGGAAGACAATCTGGAGGTACGTCAGTACGAGCCGCAGATTGTTGCAGAGACGGTCGTCGACACGGAATTCGAAGACGCGGGCAGTGAAGCCTTTGGTCGTTTGTTTAAATACATTTCCGGCAATAACCAAGCTCAGCAGGAAATCGCCATGACTGCGCCCGTTGGCCAGGTGGCTGAGGGCCAGGAAATCGACATGACAGCACCGGTAGGCCAGATGCAGGTCGACGGGAAATGGGCGGTCAGTTTTATGATGCCGGGATCATTTACGATGCAGACCACTCCGAAACCCAGGGACGAGAGGATCACCATACGCCAAGTGCCCGAGCGGACGATGGCGGCCATCGAGTACTCCGGGTTTTGGAGCAAATCGAGCTATCAAAAGAACAAGTCGAAGTTGGAAGAATGGATCAACAAAAAGGGATTCATTATTCAGGGCAAGCCAGTCTGGGCGCGATATAACGCACCGTTCATGCCCTGGTTTTTGAGGCGAAACGAAATTTTGATCCCAATAAACAATTTGCAGTGATAGCGCGTATCAGTCTACTCACCCAGGCATCACGACCATCACGGGAAGTCTATTCATGCAAAACGTGCGCGTCGCCATTATTGGCGCTGGCCTGGCGGGTTTATACGCCGCTTATTCACTTGAGAAGAAGGGCATCAAAGACTATGTCATTCTCGAGGCCCGGGAGATTCTTGGTGGGCGGATTGCTTCTACGATCCACTCTGATGGTAAGCCGGATGTGTCAGGCGTTGTGGGCTTCGATCTCGGGCCCTCCTGGTTCTGGCCCGCATTCCAGACCGATATGGCGCGACTGGTAGATGAACTTGAACTAGAGGCCTTCCAACAATTTGAAACCGGCGACATGCTTCTGGAGCGTTCATCCAACCAGACGCCTGAGAGAACACGTGGGTACGTCAATTCTCCGCCATCTATGCGAATCGCCGGTGGCATGTATTCGTTGATTGATGCGTTGTACCGGCGGATTGATTCAGCGCGGGTTGTGAGGGGCCAGGCGGTCCGCCACCTGCGCATGTCAGAAACACATGTCGAGTTAGTGAGCGAAAATGCGAGTGGAGAAATCTTTAGCCACTTTGCAGAACATGTGCTGTTGGCCATGCCGCCCCGATTAGTTGAGTCTCAGCTTACGTTTTCGCCCGTGTTGCCGAATGAGCTTGCAAGACAGTGGCGAGAGACAGATACCTGGATGGCCCCGCATGCAAAATATATTGCGGTGTTCGATCGGCCTTTCTGGCGAGGTCAGGGGTTATCCGGGGAGGCTCGAAGTGCCGTTGGGCCAATGGTTGAGATCCATGATGCCTCTACTCCGGGCGGGCAGGCGGCATTGTTTGGTTTCCTGGGTGTGCCTGCTGACGTGCGCAGTCGTGTTTCTGAGGAAGAGCTTATTACTGCTTGCCGCACACAGTTCGTGCGACTGTTTGGTTCGCAAGCGGAGAATCCCGAGGCAGAATTTATCAAGGACTGGGCTAAAGAGATTTACACCGCCACCGACACGGATCAAAGATCCTCTGGCGATCACCCTATGCCTGCCTTGTCGCCGAGCTCAGGCGCATGGGCTAACCGAGTAACCGGAATTGGCAGTGAGTGGTCACGTGAGTTTACGGGGTATCTGGCCGGCGCTATTGATGCGGTAAATCGCGGTTTAGAATACAAAAAACTCAAACCATCAGGATGATGCTATGCCCGAATCACCGCTTGCCCAACCCCTGAAACTCCCCTGCGGAGCCGTCCTGCCCAACCGCATTGCCAAGGCAGCCATGACCGAAGGTCTGGCAGACGACCAGCTCCACGCTACCCACCGCCATGAAACCCTGTATCGGCGCTGGTCCGAGGGCGGAGCGGGGCTGTTGATTACCGGCAATGTGATGATTGATCACCGTGTGCTGGAGCGGCCGGGTAACGTGGCGATTGATCCGGCGCCGGCCGAAGGCGAGCCGGAGGGTATGGCGCAGTTGCGTGCCTGGGCCGAAGCGGGCACCCGCAAGGGCAACCATTTGTGGATGCAGATTTCCCATGCCGGTCGGCAGTCGCCGCGTTACGTGACCACACGCCCAATGGGGCCTTCGGCGGTGCAGCTATCGCTGATGGGCAACTACGCTCGCCCACGGGCACTCACGGAGCCGGAGATTCTGGACTTTATCCAGCGTTTTGCCAATGTGGCCCGGATCGCCAAAGAGGCGGGGTTCACCGGTGTTCAGGTGCACGGGGCTCATGGGTATCTGTTGTCGTCTTTTCTGTCGCCGGTTACCAACCAGCGCACCGATTGCTGGGGTGGGTCGCTGGAAAATCGCGCCCGTTTCCTGATCGAGGTAGTGCGGGCGACGCGCGCTGCGGTGGGGCCGGAGTTTCCGGTGGCGGTAAAGCTGAATTCCGACGATTTCCGCAAAGGCGGCTTTACGCTCGACGAGTCTGTGAACGTGGTGCGCTGGCTCAATGAGGAGGGTATTGATTTGCTGGAGGTGTCTGGCGGCACATATGAGCAGCCACGGCTGCTCGGGTACAGTGGTGATGCCGACACGGCAAGCGAGGGGCCGGCCATGCGGGAAAGCACGCGCAAGCGGGAGGCTTACTTCCTGGATTATGCCCAGACGATTCGTGAGGTGTGCGATTGCCCGCTGATGGTCACCGGTGGATTCCGGACGCGCGCGTTTATGGAGGAGGCAGTCGCCAATGGCGAAACCGACGTGATTGGCCTTGGCCGGCCACTCTGCACGGATCCCGATACGCCCAGGGATCTGCTTGAAGGGCGCATTGATAAGACGGTTTGCCATGAAGACCACATCAAGCTTGCTCAACGAGGGTTTTTCTCACCGGCGAGTCCGCTGATGCCGCTTAAAGTCATTAATGTGCTGGGCGGCCAGGCATGGTACTACCAGCAGATTTTCCGGCTGGCGGATGGCGAAGAGGCTGATCCGGACCTGGGTATCCTCAAGGCCGTCGGGGCTTTTGTTAAGGATGAATTGAGCCGGTCCCGGCGGGTGAAGAAGGCCCGCCTTACCTAAAGATGATTCTCTGGATCGACCGGGGAATAAACCGGGTGATAAATTCGGCAGCGTAGGTCTGGGGTGTAACCAGGTATCGAGGCTTGGGTCGTGTCGCCTCTGCTGCCCTGACAATCTTTTTCGCGACGTCCGACGCACTGGCTGTAAAGGGCTTGATTCTGGCGCCTGGCGCGAGCGCTGCTTCCATTGCCTTGTACTTTTCCCGGTGCACGGCGCTGGCCTGGCCAAGCACGGGCTGCAACGCGGCCAGGGCATGCTCTCTGAACCGGGTCACCACGGGGCCCGGGAGCACCAGCGAGATACTTTCCAGGCTGTTGCTGCCCTGTTCATCAAACCAGAAACTCTCATGGGCCGTGTTCATCGCGGATTTGGCGGCACAGTAGGCGCCTTTCATTTTCTGGGGCGCGATGGAGAGAACGGAGCTAACCGCGATGACCCGCAAGGGTTTACCGTGCTGTTCGCAGAGCCCCAGGCAGACAGCAGCCAGCTTGATGGGGCCGAATACGTGGGTACTGAACTGCTTTTGCCACATGGGTTCGGAGAGATCGCGAAGCGCGCCGAATTGCCCGTAACCGGAGTTGTTGACCAGAATCACCCGCTCGGCTGCTGCAATTTCCGTGTCCAGAGCGCCCGCAAGCCCTTCGATCTGGTCAAAGGACTCTAGATCCAGCGCCAGCTCCAGATCGGCAGACTCGACACCAGCTGGCTGTCGGGACAAAGCGATCACCCTGTAGCCTTTCCGGGCAAAGAGGGCGCAGGCTTCACGGCCAATGCCGGCGCTGGCACCGGTTATCAGAGCGAGTTTGGTCATCGGATCAACCTCCAATCCTGCATCCGCAGCTGAAATTCACCAGCCTGTCGTCCGGAAACAAAAAGGCTGACCGAAGCCAGGTGCGAAAGATTCAGTGCTGCCTCATCGGTCAATGTTTTGCCGCGCCAGGTAGGGATGAAATCACTGAAGGGGAGTCGGATGCGGCTCCATTCTTCTGTACCTGGTGTGAATGCATGCTGGTACACAATGCTGCGCCGGTTGGTGCTGTTGCGAAGGCCGATCTTGTAGGTTTTTCCGTCGCCCCGAGCAAGAAGCTCGATACCGGTGTAGTCAGCTGCATCGAAAGGTTCCGGCAGGTCAGCTTTCACAGACGAAAATCCGCCGCCGTTGTCCAGTCGCACAGTGCCGTGAAAGACGCCAACGCCGCCCTCTGCAAGATCAACGGTGCCGTTAGACTGCCCGCCCATCACGCGGTCACCGAGGGGCTGCCAGGTTAACTGGCTTGCCTCTGAATGGAACGAGACAAGTATCGGGTTTTGCGTGGCGTTCCCGGAAATATCCCGGTTCTGCATAGAGTTACCTTCGATAGTTCAAAAACGTATTAAGTGTCGTTCGCCGCAATAGCTTACTGGCTATCCAGTACTTCCGCGGTCAGTGGATGGCGAGCTGGAAAACCATCATGCCCAGAAAGGCCAGTACAATCACAACACCAACTGAAGCCGGCTCCAGCTTTTTATTAGCATCCGGCAGAAGCTCGGCAAACACCATCCAGATCATAGCACCCGCAGCCAAACCAAGGCCGAAGGGAAGCATGGGTTTGAAGGTACTTACGAACAGGTAAGCGGGAATGGCCATCAATGGTTGCGGCAAGCTGCTGAAAATACTCCAGCCGGCGGCCTTGGTGACGGACATGCCTCTTGGCACCAGGATAAGTGCAATGGGTGTGCAGCTGTTTCTGTGTTCCGGGAATTATCGGTAACTACCGAGGAATCCTCGGTTATTGCCTGTTTTCCCAATAATCTGGCTCGCGATGAAGATTCATAACAGCAAGAATGAAAATGCTGTTCTTCTTTTCAACGTAAAGAACGCCATAGGGAAATCGTTTGACGAGTGAGCGACGAACAGGCTTTCGAATGAAGCTCCAGGCCTGGGGGAATTTGACAGCTCTGGCTACTGCTTGCTCGACTTGCTCGGCGAGATCTACTCCGAGGCCAGTTTGAATTGATTCGTAGTAATCGATTGCATCATTCAATTCCGCTTCCGCTGCGGGGTGAAAGGAATAATCCATTATTTCTGCAGCCTGCTCCGAATCTTTCTGAAAACCTCATCGCCGGGCACAGGATTCACCCTGCCGGAATCCAGGTCGTCCAGGCGGCACTTGGCAACTTCTACCCATTTTTCGTCAATACTGGCTTCGTTTGGGTTTAGGCTTTTCAATAATGACTCTATAACCAGCGCTCGTTCGTCGACGGGAAGAGCGCTAGCCTCGTCAATTAAATCCTGAAGGCGCATATTTTTTGCTCCAAGAGTGGTGAGGGGCCAAGTACGGTATCCATATTAACGCTTTATGAGTTATTTTGCTTCCCAGCCCATACGCAAATCCAAGAATAACCGTGGTACGCCCTTGAACGACTATCTCGACAAAATCCTGCGTGGCCAACCGATTAATTATGAAGCCTTCCTGAAAAAGCTTCCGGAGCAGTTTCGCCGGCGCCATCGGGACATGTTTGCCACAGAAAAGGTCCAGTCCAACCGATGGCTGGTCACGGTCCGGGATGAAACCGCTTTCGCGGAGCTGCAGAACGTCGCGGAGGCTCCCTTAAACAGAGTAGACGCCGCTAGAAAAGGTGACTCTCATCGCCATGGTACTGAGGTAAGTTTTCTTCTGGTTTACCATGGGGTATTGGCATCCAGCCGTCCGGATGTGGTTGTTATCAAGAGCGATTCTGTTGACATCGGTTTTCAGCGCGCCGGCTCCGTGCTGGTAATAGAAAACGAGCGTAACTTCTACCAATATCAGCAGATGCTGAAGTTTACCGGTGAGGCTCTTGGCTGGGCCTTGCATCTGGCGGACTGCGATGTGGTATTGGGCAGTGGTAACCGGGTGACCCGGCGCGCGATTCTCGACTGGTTGCAGGGCTATGAAGAAGTATTCTGCGCATTCGATTATGATGCGGGTGGTCTGCAAATGTTCTCGACGGTCGCAGCCTCTCTTGGTGACAAAGCCACCTTTGTTCAGCCGCCCGACTGGCAACCATGGCTGGGCCGGTTCCGCAAACTACCGGACACCACCGAACGGTTTACGAGGGCGATTTCCTTGGCGGAGGGGCATGGCTTCTTTGCCCTCGCAGAGGCCTTCCGGGCAACCGGCAAATTCATGGAACAGGAGATGATTCTGGATGAGTGACTCCCAGGGGAGCCCAGGCAATTTCAATTTTGGTATTCGCCGTCTGGTGTTGGTGGACTCCGCCGGCTTCTGTTACGTGGAAATTCCGGTGGACAACCATGGCCTGATCCTGGGCCCGGGCAATCTGGGCAAGTCCAGTCTGCTGAATTCGCTGCGACTGTTCCTGCTGCCGGAAAACAACTTCAAGAACAGCCGCAAGAAATTCGCCTTTCGAAATGCCAGTGCCGGTAGCTTTTACACCAACGAGGAAAGCTACCAGCATTACTTTCCCAGCCAGTTCAGTTTCCTGATCATGGAGGCCGAGAACCCGGCCGGGGTGCATTGCCAGATCCTGTATCGGGACAGCGCCAGCCAGCTCAGCTACGGCCGAGCTTTTGTGCCGGTGGGCTACGATCAGCTGCGGCCACTGTTCTGGGATGGAAATGATGAGGACGGCATTGGCCAGGCGGTGCCGGAGCTGTCGTTCAGCCGCTTGTCCGAAAAGCTGAAAAAGCTCTCCAAGGAAACCCGGCTGGTGAATGACCCGGCCAAACTCAAACAGATGCTGTACAGCAGTGAGCTGATGAACGCCGATGCGGTGCGCTATTCCGTGCTGCCCCTGGGTGAGTCTGATGAGCGCCGGGTGCAGTCGCTGCGCACCTTGATCCTGCTGCTGTTTGAGATGAAGGCAGACGATCAGGCCATGTCCAATGCGGTGGCCAGCATTATCGAGGCAGACAAGAAATTCGCCGACGATGCCTTCGATTTCAACATCGACGACTTTCTCAATCGCCACGACCAGTTGAAGCAGCAGCAAGCCCAGCTCACGAGAATCGAGAAAGAGCGTTCACGGTTTGACAAGCTCCAGAAGGATTACCAGGCCTACCAGACGCTGCTTCGCAGTCAGCATGATTTTGCCGCGTTTCGGGATGGTGTTAGCCATGCCCTGCAGGATATTGGAGCGAGGCGTAAAGCCGCGGTTGAGGCGTTCAATGAACAGAACGAAACGCTGCGACATGTGCTCCAGGCGCTGAAAAAGCTTGAGCAGGACGCCAGCGGCCTGAAGGGCGAGATCCGTTCCGCTGATCGTCGTATCAAGCAGGCCGAGCACAATCAGAAAGATGGCGATCTGTTGTTGTCTCAGTATGGGGAGATGACGCTCCAGGAAATCGAGGATATCCAGAAGGAAGAACTAGACAGTAGAAAAGGGCACCTGGCCGCGTTGAAAAGTGCCGCCCAGGCCGAAATTCGGCTGGAGCAGATCCAGAAGAAAAAGCAGGATTTGGAGCGCAAGCTGGAATCCCTGCAGGAACGGGAAAGCAAGCAGCACTGGCAGCTGCAGAACCAGTTGGACGAAGCCACCGCTGCACCGCTTCGGGCCGTGGACCCCCGTTTGGTCATGGCCAGCCCCGGCCGGGATCTGGATGCCGACAGCAAGGCCGCCATTGAGGCTTTCGCCCGGCTGTTCGTGCCCAGCGATAAGGGCTTTGATTGGTTCGATACGGAATACGATGCCCAGCCGGCCCGGCAGACCGACTTCGCGGAGCAGCGTCGGCATATTGAAGGCGAGCTTCATGGCCTGGAAAAGGAGCGGGCGGAGCTGGCAGACACCGCCAACCAGGAACATGACCGGCCACGGTTGATCGAGCGCACGGAAAAAGAGATCCGCGCCATCGAAAAGGATCTGGATACCCTGAGCCGTTACCCGGCAGCGGCAACCACACTTAGGGACGCTACTGAGGAGAAGCAGGCGGCGGAGGAACAGCTGGCCAGGCTGGAAGAACAGGCCCGGCTGGAGCAGGAAAAGCAGGATGCGGTTCAGCAGAAGGCCGCCAAAGCCAGGGCCGAAAAAGAGCGTATCGAAGAGCGGGAACGGGAATTGGCGGGCCTCAGCAAAAGCGTCGGCACGGTGGAACATCGGTTCCCGCACCTCAGAGAGTTGGCGGCTGAGAAGCCGATAGACATCGAGACAGTTTCTACCGCCTCGTTTGATGACCTGGAAACTCAGTTGAACGACCTGGAGAAACGTCGCCGAGCCATCCTCGACTGTCTGAACCAGTTTGTGTTCTTGGGCATCCATTCAGACAGTGACGGTGAGCTACAAAAAGATAGTCCGACATCATCCGTTATCCGCGAAACGTTCAAAAGCCTCTCAGACCTGTTTGCCGGCATGGCCGAGCGCTGGAATGTGCTGGAGCAGCAAGTCGGCATCCACAATGAAACCGTGGCGAGCTACCGGCAGGCCCTGAAATCGAACCACGAGCACATTGCCCGTTTCGAAGCACAGCTGAACCGCGAACTGGACGGCGTGCGCATCAACGATCTAGTGGAAATCCGCGTGGATATTCATACCGATCCGAAATTCCGCAATCTGGTGGAAGAAGCGAACAACATCGACCCCTATGGCAACCAGCTGCAGTCGGACGCGTTTTATGACCGTTTGCGGGTGTTCGTGGCGGACTTTTTCGGGGAGGGCGGCAGCAAGCGCCTGACCATGGACAAGGTGATCACCGGCATTTCCTACAGAACCCGGAAGGAAAACGCCACAAGCCTCGACAAGAAGGGCCAGTCCACCTCCACCACGGCCCTGATCAATCTGGAACTGGTGTACCGGCTGCTGAAACGGGTGTTGTACCCGGGCGTTCAATTGTCGTTCCCCATGGTGCTGGATGAGCTGGCCAGCGTGGACATCAGCCAGATGCCCTCGCTGCTGGAGCGGTTACGCAAGCAGGGCTTCAACCTGTTCTCTGCCGCCACTCATAGCGCCAGCGCGGAAGTGATTTACCTGATCGGCCGACACCTGGAAGTAGGGCAGATGCGCACCGCGAAGCCTTACAGCCCGCAACGTACCCTGGTGTTCTGGGGTGGAGCGGAGGGCTTTACCAACGGCGAGGCCATGAGCCACTGGGCTGATCAGACCCAGGCTAGCCTGATGGAGCAGGTGGATGAGTAAACGGTTCAGCACCCTGGATACCACCCGGCTGCTGTTCGAGCACCCGAAGATCCTGTTCCGGATGATCGAACGGATGGACCGGAACGAAGCCCGGTATATCCGTGAGAGCGATCTGGTGGCCGAGGTGATGGACTATACCCGCACCCTTGGCAACGCCGACCGGGATCGGGTGCGTTTTGCGCTGAATACCGACAATCTGTTCCGCAGCGGCCTGGTNATNGANATNATCAAGGCCGANGGNGAGCGNCGNCTGGTGTTTCAGGATGCCCTGATCAACCTGATGCGTGCCTGCAACGCGTCGCTGTACCAGGAACTGACGGATGCTCGGCTTCGCGGCCATCTTGTAACCCTTCGGGACGTGCGCAATCGGCTCGAGACCAGCTCTTTCAGCGACGCCGATCCGGACTACACCGAACTGAGGGATGATCTGAACGAGCGGGTGAGCCAGCTCATCGGTTTGCTGCGCCAGAATGTCCTGCGCATGCAGACCATCAGTGCGCAGCTTGCGGATCTCTCNGGCGACGCCAGCCGGGCGCCCCAGAAATTCCTTGAGTTCCGCCAGAACCTGTTTGAGCAGATCGTTACCCTGTACGAGCGCCACATCAAGCCGACCCTGGTGTTTTTGAACCCGGATACGCGGCTGCCGGATGGCAGCAACCTGTTCGAAACCCTGGAAGCGATGGTGCGGTTGCTGGAAAATCACGGCGATCACAGCCTGGCAGATCAGTTGTTCCGTTCCTCCATTAGTTTGAACGCCCTGTACAAACCCATTCAGGCGGTGGCCCAGGAGGTGGAGCACTTCCTGCGCAAGACGCGCCAGGGCATGGTCCAGTACAACGCCATGGAGCATTTCTACGGCAAGCTGCAGGAACTCAAGGGGGAAACCGAGACCCTCAGCCTGAAACGAAAATGGCTGGAAGGTGGANACTTTGCCCGCAGCACCGGTTTTCTGATCGGCCTTCGGGCCCAGCANCGNCCGAAACACTACGNCTTCGGTGAATCGTCCAGCTACTACCAGCTGTTGTTCAGCGAACTGGANCTGNGNCTGAACGACCTCCGNCGCANGGCNGANGTGCCGGTNCTGCAGCAAGTNGATGGCAGNGGNCGCCATACCCGGATTGATGTCCAGCGNATCANCCAGCTNTATCAATGGCTGGAAACCCTGGAGCTGCGGCCAACAACCGATCTGGTACGTGAGCTTCACGGGCGCCTGGACGGGTTTATCCCCGGCTATCGCTTNCCGGACCTGCTGGCGGCGTTNAACCGGCTGGTAAACTCGCCCCCCGAGGGCTTGCAGGTNGTNACTACCAATCGCTTCCGAATCCTCGATCAGTCATCCGACAGTGAACAGTTTGTCTACCGAAAGCGTCGCCTGGAGCAACAGAATGTCTGANTTTGAAGAAATCCTCCCGGCCCACAGCGCNGCNATCTACCGGGAATTCCAGGCCGGCCGGGTGATTGTGCGTGATGTGTGGGACNGCAACCGCTCCGAGTTGCGTGCCAATCCGCTCTACAANCTGCTNTATAACCATCTGTCCCANTTCCGGACCTTNTANGAGCACCTGGGCAGNGAGCTGGTGTTCAACGAAACCGGCGCGTTTTTCTTNCTCAAGGAAAGCAGNGANGANGAGAANGAAGAGCACGANGAGAACGCCTTCCGNGTGCAGGTNATCCTNCTNNTGATNGGGCGTTATTTCGCACGCAGCGGTCGGGATCTTGAATACCTTGGCCGGCCCGANGCCGGGNTGAANGAGCAAGACCTNTCNNCCCTGGCNAGCGATGAGGAATANCAGGANATNCTGNGNGCNGCNCGNTTTGANAANGGCNTGCCGGAAGCNCTGGANTACCTNGANAAACGCCANCTNNTGTTTCGNGCNGGTGCNGGGCGNTGTTTCCTGAGTTCNGCCGGGCTGTATTTNCTGCAGGAGNTGGTTCGGGAGTTTGAACANGGGTAGTGTTTTCCTGNTCAGAAGCTGGNCAGGAATTCTTCAACTTTGTTTGCCGGCATGGGCTTGGCNTAGAGNAAACCCTGAGCGAGNTCNCAACCNAGNTCNGTNACCANNTGGGCCTGTTCATCCGTCTCAACACCTTCGACCAGCACGCTTAGGCCCAGGCTGTGGCCAACGGTAACCATTGCCTCCATGATGGCCATGTCGGCGCTGTTCTGCATCGCATGTTGCAGAAAGCTCCTGTCGATTTTTATTCCGCAAACCGGGAGCTTTCTGAGATAGACGAGAGAGGAGTGGCCGGTACCGAAGTCATCGATCGAAATGTGAACGCCTGCCTGTTTCAGTTTTTCCAACTGTTTGGTTTGGCTTTCATCGCTCCCGAAAACCTCGTTCTCGGTCAGCTCCACCCCAAGCTGGTGTGGCTGAAGATTGTAACGCTCCACCGTTTCGAGAATGTGGCTCGCGAGATGTGGATTGGTGAGCTGTCGTCCCGACAGGTTGATATCAACCCGCAGGTTTTTCAGAGGGGTATCCTGCCATGCGTCGAGTTGCTTGCAGGCTGCTTCGATTACCCATTCGCCGATCCGGTTGATGAGACCGGACTTTTCAGCTACTGGAATGAAAGTAGCTGGCGACACGGCCCGGGATTGACCGTGAAAACAGCGGAGAAGTGCCTCGCAGGAGTCGCTTTTTCGATCAGCCAGGCTGATCTGGGGCTGGAAAAACAATTCCAGCCCATCGTTATTCAAGGCGTCTCTGAGCAGGTTGGTGATTTCCTGATAATGGACCAGCCTGTCGTTGATGTCGGGGGTATAGAAACACACGCCGTTCTTGCCGGTTTCTTTGGCCTGGTACATGGCCGCGTCTGCATTGCCCATCAGCTCGGCCACGGTAGTGCCATTATGGGGGAAAAGACTGACGCCGAAGCTGGCGGTAACCTGGTAACAGTCGCCTTCCAGATGCACTCTGTGTTCCAGAGCGTCTATCAACCGAAAAACAAGTTCGTGAATACCTTCAGGGCCTTCGAAATCGAAGATCAGCAAGACAAACTCGTCCCCGCCAAAGCGGCTCAACAGGTCTCCGCCTCGAAGTTCGGCCCTCAAGGTTTCGGCCACCGCTTTCAGGAGGCTGTCACCATGATGATGGCCAAGCGTATCGTTGATAATCTTGAAATTGTCCAGATCGATAAAGACGACCGCCAATTCCTGATGCAGGCGATCAGCCTCATCCAGTCGGCTCGACAACTCGGCTTCCATGAAATGCCGGTTGGGTAATCCGGTCAGGTCGTCAAAACTCGCGCGCCGATAAAGCTCGTCTCTGGCTTGTTTCTGCTCTTCGAGGCTTATGTCGATGCAGAACATCTCACAGGCCCCGCTGTCCTGTTTGATCATCGCATGACTTGAGTAAACAGGAACCAGGTGTCCTTCTTTGTGTTTCAGTTCAAGTTCGTCGGCGGGAATGCTGATGTTTTTCTCAAGCCAATTGCGGTGCGCGTCGATCACAGCGTTGCGCATGTGATCGGGGATGATCAGGTCCTCCAATAACTGTCCGAGCGCTTCCTCGTGCGAATAGCCATAAAGGCGTGTGCTTGCCTCGTTCCAATATATTACCCGCCGGTACCTGTCATAGCCCTGGACAGCCACCATGGGCAGACTTTCTATCAGTTCGTAAAACCTGTTTTCACTGTCTTCGGTAGCCGATCGAATTCCCTGTCTCATATCCATTGCGGGTCAGCATCCTTTTGGTTAGCGATGAACGCACCGCAAAGCGATGATGCAATAAAGTGAGAATAGTTCGGGATCCCAGGGTTATCTAGTTGGTTTACTGATCGGTAGGGCGGTGCTGTCTTTAGAGCGGCGTTGCAGTCTGCTCTGCGGTTTCCTGCTCCAGCTCTTGCTCCAGCCTGGCGATACAGCGATCGAATGCCCGGCTGATCCTGGTCTGGTCCTTGATCATGGCCAGCCGTGGCCATGTGGCCTGTTCACCGAGATTGATATACATCTCGAGATCTTCAGGGGTCGGGTTGGAGAGGACCTTTCGGTAAAGGGACGCCCTGGGCGGGAAATGGATGTTGATGTCCCCGAGGTATTGCTGACTGGTCATGGCGTAGGCCTGCTCGATGAGTGGCCGTGGCTTCTGCTGGGTGCGGGTGGGGGAGACGGAGATATTCAGAGTTCGGCCACTGTGCTCATAGGCTTCCTTGAAACTGACGCTGCCAAGATTGTGCTGGAGATGCTCCTGAAGTTGGCGCGGATCCATGGCATGGCCAGCCCTCAAGCCTTCCGTGACGCCGAGCCAGTGGAAGGCATTCAGGTGAATCCGTTCCGGATGGTTAAAAAACTCTGCCAGTTCCCTGTCGTCCCGTTTGCAGATGGCACCCGCCACGATGGCACCCATGCTGGAGCCTGCCATGACATCCGGCAGCAGATCCTGTCGCCAGAGCGCCCGGGTAACACCGATATGGTAAATACCAAAGGCCGCACCCCCGCTGAGCATCAGGGCTGGCCGGCCATAGACCCGCTCGGCGTCCTGAAACATTTTCAGTTTTCGGGCGGTTGTCACTTCCGGAATAGGGTGATCGCAAATGAATTCCATGGACGTCTCGACGGCATCCAGGAATTCACCCACTAACCGGTTGGTGCCGCTGCGCGCCACGGTGTAAAGATCGGGATTGGATAATTCGCCCAGGTGACGGTAGAGGCTCTCCTGAAGTATCCGGATCAGTCGCCGTGTGTCGCCATTCTGCCGGCAATGGTCCATGAGGCCCATGTGCTTGCGCATCAGGCTTTCATGCAGCATCCCGGTCTCTTCCTGCTCGCGCCAGGCCAGCAGCCCGTCCATGTCATCGAGCGCGGTAGCGGCCTCGCACCAGTGCTCGTAGTCGTGGGCCTGTTCCAGTTGCTGCTGGAGCTGTTTTCGGGTCTTCAAGGCGTGTTTCATGCTTTTTACCTTAACCCATACGGCCCAAGCTGTGCAGAGGCTGGTTTCCTGGCTCCGGGTTATTTGCTATGTTTAGGCCCGTGGGTTGGGTTTTATTACCAATCAGACATGTCTGCGGGAGAGACTGAATCCCTTGCGATCAGCGCCGAAGGAGCAACTGCCCCGGAAACTCTCAGGCAAAAGGACCGCTGGCATGAATACTTTCCGAAGAGCTGTCGACAATCGCGTCAGTCGGCACACCGAAGGAGCAAACGACCGTTTTCGTTAAAACGGCTCGTGAATCTCTCAGGTCCCGTGACGGAAGGGGTGCTTTCTGCCATTTCGAGCAGGGAGGAAACCCTTGGCGCTCACGGAGATTGGAATGAAGCGAATCGCAGTAATTGGCGGTGGTATCACTGGTATTACCACGGCCTACACCCTTGCCAAGCGCGGGCTTGACGTTACGGTTTACGAGAAGCATCGCTATGCGGCGATGGAAACCTCCTTCGCCAACGGTGGACAGCTCTCTGCTTCCAACGCAGAGGTCTGGAACAACTGGCAGACCGTGATGAAGGGCATCAAGTGGATGTCCCGCCGGGATGCGCCACTGCTGGTCAATCCCAAGCCGTCCTGGCACAAGCTGAGCTGGTTCGCCGAGTTCATTGCCGCTATTCCCCAGTACGAGAAAAACACCACGGAAACCGCTCGCCTGGCTATTGCCGCCCGCGATCACCTGTTTGCCTGGGCGCAGGAAGAAGGCATCGATTTCGATCTGAAGAAGCAGGGTATCCTGCACATCTACCGGGACAAGGCCGGGTTTGATCACGCTGAAAAAGTATCGCGCCTGCTGGCGGCTGGTGGCCTTGAGCGCCGGTCGGTGACCCCGGAGGAAATGAAATCCATCGAGCCGACCCTGGCCGGCAACTATTACGGCGGGTTTTTCACAGAGAGTGACTCCACCGGTGATATTCACAAGTTCACCAATGGACTGGCGGATGCCATCAAGCGGCTGGGCGTNAAAACCTGTTANGGCCACACGGTNACCGAGCTGAGCGCCGATGAGCGNAATGCCTGGGTGACCGCCCACGATGGCACCGAACAGTCCCGGGACACATTTGACGGCGTGGTGATCTGTGCCGGCGTCGGCAGCCGCGGGCTCGCGAAAAAGCTGGGTGACCGGGTGAATATCTATCCGGTTAAGGGGTACTCAATTACCGTGGAGCTGGACGACGAAGCCTCGCAAAAGGCGGCACCAACCGTCAGCTTGCTGGACGATGCTACCAAGATCGTCACCAGTCGCCTGGGCGATGGTCGTTTCCGGGTTGCCGGTACCGCCGAGTTCAGCGGTTACAACCGCGATATCAAGGACGACCGCATCCGCCCGCTCACCCGTTGGGTTGAGCAGTGCTTCCCAGGTGTCTGTACTCGCAAGGTAGTGCCCTGGGCAGGCTTGCGGCCAATGCTGCCGAACATGATGCCAAGGGTTGGGCCAGGTCGCCTGCCGACCGTGTTCTACAACACCGGTCACGGTCACCTGGGCTGGACGCTCTCTGCGATTACCGCTGAGTTGGTNGCTGAGAGNGTTACCGGGGATAGCCGGTAATCTCGCGGATTTTCCGGTACAGGGGTTGAAGCTGAGGGTACATCTTCAGATAAACCTCGGAATACAGCCGCTGGTAAAGAGCCCGGGTTTCTTCGTTGGGATGAAAAACGTCGCCAACCCGGGTCATCTTCGCCACGGCGGTGTCGAAATCCGGATGCAGCCCTAGCCCGACAGCGGCATCAATGGCGGCGCCGAGCCCGGAGGTCTCATAGGTGTGNGGCCTCTCGGCCGGCAGCCCGAGCACATCGGCGGTGAGTTGCATCGCCGCATCGCTCTGTGAGCCACCGCCGGCCACTCGCAATTTCCTGATCTTCACGCCGCTTCGCTTCTCGATTTTTTCCTTTCCTTCCCTGAGCGCGTAGGCCAGACCTTCGAGGATGGCGCGATAAATGTGGGAACGGGTGTGAACGTCCCCGAACCCGATGATCGAGCCTTTCGCTTCCGGCCCCGGCTGGCGCACGCCGGGTGACCAGTAGGGCTGNAGCATCAGGCCCATGGATCCNGGNGGCACTGCCTTGACCAGTTCATCGAACANCGCTTCCGGCTCGATACCTCGTTCCTCGGCCAGTTTCTGNTCTCTNAGCCCGAACTCCCGCTTGAACCAGCTCACCATCCAGAAACCCCGGTAGATCATGACCTCCGTNGANTANTGNCCGGGCAANGCAGANGGATAGGGCGGCATCAGCCGGATCGGNTCGACGTAACGCTGGCTGGTGGTGTTGATGGTGGCAGTGGTGCCATAGCTCATACAGCCGATATCGGGTGTCAGCCCGCCGGAGCCGAGAATTTCGCAGGCCTTGTCGGAAGCTGCGGCGATTACTGGGAGGCTTTTTGCCAGGCCCAGGTGCTTGCAGGCTTCGTCGGTCAAATGGCCCAGTGTTTCGCCGGGTGCAACCAGCTCAGGCAGCATGGAAGGCTCGACTGGCATCGTCTGCCATTTGAAATCCCGCCGGCCGGCCCAGCGATGCTTTTTATAGTCGAATGGCAGGTATCCCACCTGGCTGCCGGTCGAGTCCCGGAATTCTCCAGTGAGTCGGTAGTTGAGATAGCCGGACAGCAACAGGAAATGCCGGGTTTTGGCCCAGATCTCGGGTTCATTCTGAGCGATCCAGTTGGCCTGGGTTTTTTCCCGGAACCGGTTGATAGTGTCTGCCAGACGGGCAACTTTGAACAGCCATCCCCAGGGCCCTTTGACGGNGCCTTCNACCCTTGCATGNCGCTGGTCGAGCCAGATGATTGCCGGNCGTAGAGGCTGTCCATTTNCATCCAGATTTATGACGGTGCCGCGCTGGGTGGTCACGGTAACGCCGGCAACCTGATCCGGTGTCGCGTCTGTGGAGCTCCAGAGCAATTGGCAGGCTTCCNCGAGCTGCTCCCAGAAGTAGTCCGGGTGCTGCTCGGCCCAGCCGGGCTCTCTCGAAAAATAGGGCTCTATTTCCTGCTTGCCTTTGCCCACCAGATTGCCACTGGTATCGAAGAGCAGCGCCCGAACGCTCTGGGTGCCATTGTCGATGGCCAGGATGAGCGGCTCAGCTGGCATCGGAGGCCTCCTGCGGTGGCAGCGAATAGGCGTTGTGATAGATCGACAGATAGCGGGCCTGTTCCTCCTCCCAACGCTGGTCAGCCCAACCAAGCAGCGGCTGGCAGTGGTTACGAATCTGCGGGAGAAGGGCTTCGCCGGCATTCGGTAGTACCATGCCTAACCGCGTTCGTCGCAGAAGCAGGTCATCCAGATGCTGCACATCTTCTCTCCGGCACGCCCAGCAAAGCTCCGCCCAGAGCAGGTTGGAAGCCCGATTTGGAGTGACAGGCTCCAGTGGGCCCGAAGCAAGCAGTTGATCAAGCTCGGGGCCATAGAACCCCTGCAGTCGCTGCCAGCACTGGTGGCTAATGGTGGCTGGCCTTGAGGGGTGATCTGTGCCCTGAAACACCGGTTTGGATGCGGGCCGCAGAACCTTGCTGGCGTCTTCTCCAAGCCCCTGGACGAGTGCCTCGCGGGCGATGACCCGGAAGGTGGTGAGCTTGCCGCCGGCAATGCTGACCAGCCCCCGATTCACCCGAAGTGCGTGTTCCCGGTTTTCCTTGGACGGCGCCTTACCCGTACCATCGGTTACCACCGGCCTTACACCGGCCCAGGTTGAAAGGATGTCGCTTCGGGTAATGGGGCTGCCCGGAAACAATCGTGAGGCGATTTCAAGCAGGTAGGCGGTCTCGGATTCAGAAATCACCGGCTCCTGATCCAGGTTTCCCTCATGGTCGATATCGGTGGTGCCGAGAACTGTAGTGCCCAGCCATGGGAAGGCAAACACCGGGCGGCCATCTTCCGGATGAAACAGGGAAACCGAACAGGACACCGGCAGACTGGACCAGGGCAGCACCAGGTGGCTGCCACGCAGGGGCCGGATGTGCATGGTGTCTTCNGAGGTCTNGCTGGACTGCAGCCGATCTGCCCAGGCACCGGTGGCNTTGATGACCAGGGGCGCGANGACCTCAATGGGCGTATCGTTTTCCTCTGCCTGAATCAGCAAGCCGGATACATCGCCGTTGCTGCGCTTTATTTCATCGGCTCGTGTGTAATTCAGGCACATGGCNCCGTCCCGCCGGGCTTCGGCAATCAGGCGCAGGACCAGGCGCGAGTCGTCGGTGACTGCATCGGTAAAACCGCTGGCGCCGGCNAGTTTTTCGCCCGTCAGGCCCGGCACCCAGAGCATGGATTCGGCCGGGGTCAGAAAGTGGCGGCTNCGGTTGCGGGCAATNAAGTCGTAAACCCGAAGCAGTGTCTGGAACAGGCGCGGTCCGGGGAACTGNCCTTTGAAGTGCGGCATGATGAAGCGCAGGGGCTCAATTAACCCCGGCGCTTCCGCCANTAACCGTTCCCGCTCGCGCACGGCGTCCCGGGTGAGACCGTAATGCCCGCTGCCCAGATACCGGAGGCCACCATGCACCATCTTCGAGGAGCGGCTGGAGGTACCCCAGGAAAAGTCCTTCTGTTCNACCANAAGCGTGCGCAGCCCGCTGCCTGCNGCTTCCCGNGCCACGCCNGCGCCGGTAATTCCGCCGCCGACCACCACCACATCAAATTNGTTGGTCCCTGANCGCAGCGCATTGAGAATGTCAGTCCGGTTCATATTGGGGCTNCCTTTNGGCGTTGCGCTCATTTNACCAGTGTTTCCGGGTTCAGGATCGCGTCCGGGTCAAAGGTGCTGCACAGGGAGCGTATNGCCAACATGCCCAGTTCGCCTTTTTCCACCGGCAGNTNAGGGGCGTGATCCTTACCGACACCGTGTTGATGGCTGATGGTGCCGCGGTTGTTCACGATCAGTTCNGAGGTGCTGGTTTTGAGCGTTTGCCAGCGCGCGAGTGTTTCCTCGTAGCTGTCGCCCACCCGGAACACNTAGGTGGTGTAAATGCTGCAGCCCTGGCTATAGAAATGGGAGAGGTGGGTGAACACATGGGTGTTCTCGTTCTGGTCTTTCAGCCCGTCACGCAGGCTGGTCTCGATCAGACCCAGCAGATTGTNGACGTTGTCCCAGTCAGTGGCCGTTTCCAGAGTGTCGACCGCATAGCCCATCTGCCAGAGGGCCTCTCTCAGATAGGGCATGGTAAAACGCTTGGCCGCCCATTTGTCGCCGAGCCGCGTGCCGGTATAGACGCCATTTTGGGCCTTGCAGATGCTTCGGGCCTCTTTCAGGGCGTTTCGGGTCTGCAGTCGGGAGCCGGTGATCCCGAAGGTCATCATGCATTTGCCCTCACCAGCGCCCCTCAGCGAAAGGAAACGCTCGAGCATGCCGATAAGCCGGGGGTGGCCGGCCAGCGCGAGCTGGGTCTCGGTCTCTANGGCATTGCTGAGCCTGAGCATGGATAACTGGGTTCGGTTCTGCACCAGCAGGCGGCTGGCCGTGCGGGCGCTCTCCCAATCCGGAAAAAAGACCACATGAAAGCTCTCGTGTTCGGGCAGCGGAGTAACCCGCACCTTCACCTCGGTAATCAGCCCGATANGGCCTTCCGAACCCAGAATCATTTCCCGGATATCCGGACCGGCGCTGGAGGCCGGTATGGTGGGCAGGTTAAGGGTGCCTTTCAGGGTTTCGACCCGGCCCCCGGCAAAGAGTTGTTCAATGCGGCCATAGCGCAGGGATTGCTGGCCACTGGATCGGGAGGCCACCCAGCCGCCGACGGTGGAAAGCTCGAAAGACTGNGGNAAATGCCCCAGTGTGTAGCCATGGGCCCGGAGTTGGGACTCAACGAGTGGCCCGGGTGTTCCCGCACCAAACGTCGCGATCTGGCTGTCCGTGTCCAGGTCGATCAGGCGATTCATCCGGCTCATGTCCACAGTCAGTACTGGCTGGCCTTTATCCACCGGATTTATGTGCCCGGCCACACTGGTGCCGCCACCGTAGGGAATCAGGTGAATGTGTTGTTCCGCGGCCCAGGAGAGCAGGGTTTGAACCTCTTCGCTGGTGGTAGGGTAGGCCACGCCATCGGGGAACACACCAAACTCGCCGCTGCGCATGGCCAGCCAGTCCGCAAGACTCTGGCCGCGGGCATGGCGCACTCGCGCTTCCGGGCCTGTATCGATCAGTGATTCCAGATCTGCCGGCCGGGTAAGGCGGGTTTCCGGTACTTTGGCGCAAACGGAATCCAGGGTCGCGTCCGCCAGAGGCCGGCCACTACCGATGCGTGATGCCAGAAAGTCCTGGCCCTGTTCCGGCATTGCCAGATTGAATCCCTCGTCGCCCCAGCCGTTCCAGCGTCGCATGTGCTTTATTCTCCAGATTAAAAACGAATGTGGCGCATTCTATAGGCTCTGCGTCGTTCGCCGCTGTCGCTTGGCGCCATGGTTCCTGTCATTTGCCGCCAGTGGCTGNCTTTGGCAACCCNCTCAGGGTCGGAGCGATTCCGTCAGCCGGCTGTTGAGGTCCTGCCACCGTGAGAGTTTGCCCGCTTCGCCGATCCGGGTGCGCGCTCCGCCGGACTGGTTCAGCCAGAGGCCTTCACCGTTGAAGCTGTAAACGGGTTCAAGATCAGTACGTTGAGATGCAGGTTTAATGTCATTTATCAGGTTGTCCAGAATCAACGGATCGGCGTCTGGCTCCGGGTACCACGCCAGCACCATGTGGGCCTGGTTCANTTCCAGCGCTTTGACATACACGATNCGGAGCTGNTCATCGGGCACGCCCATGGACTTGAGGGTCAGGTATTTGGCAATCGAGAAATCCTCACAGTCNCCNCCGTTGGTGGTCAGCAGTTCTACCGGGGTTGCCCAGTAGTCTTCCTCGCCCCAGTGGCGGATATCGCTGACAAACGTGACTCGATTGAAGAAGGAGTTCACAAGCCGGAGCTGTCGGTCGATGGGGGCGTTTGCGGCAAGAGCATGCAGGCGCTGCCAGTTTTCAAGGCGCTGGTGGGCTTCGGTTCCGAATTCTTCCTGAACATAGTTCATCAGACGGGAGCCNAGCTCGAAGGCACTCACAAGAGAGACCACGAGCAATAACGCAGGCAGAAGNGTGGAACGGCGGCGNATCTGAAGGGCGGCCGTTTCCATAGCGCGCCTCAGTTATTGTTCCGTAGGCGTTCCCTGAGCTGCTCAAGGCGCCGGCGGATTTCCTCCCGGCGCTGCTCATCGCTGGTGGCGGAAGCGGGCGCTCTCGAGGGTGAGGGGGATGCAGCCTGCTGGACNGCGGGCGAAGGCTCTGCCTGCTGGTCGGCCGTGAAGGATATGCCGCTGCGGTCTTCGGATTCCGGGAAGTATAGGTTTTCGAGTTTGCCGGAACGTTCAATGATCACCCGGTTCGGATGTACCGAGCGCAGTGTGGCATTGCCGGGCAGTTCGTCACCCACGAGGTAGGCTTCGGTTTTACTTTTGTCATCTTCGATCAGCGCGCTGCCCGGGAAATCACCATCCGCGGCCAGTACGCCCCGAAGGAACAGTCGGAGGTTGGTTTCAGGGAGATTCTCGGTATCCATTTCTACCGGCTCGCTTTCGCCGGATGCAGCTCCGAACAGATCCAGGGAGGAAAGGTCCACGCTGGGTGGCTCACGACCGGCGGTCGGGTCGGAGACCAGTGGCTGCACGTTATCGTACTGTCCCTGCTGGCCTTCCATTTGCCAGAAACGGTAACCCTGCCAGGCTGTCAGNGCGACCATGGCCGCCCCTGCCACGAGCGCGAGAATCAGGGGAAACCGTTCATTGTTTAGGAGCATTGATCATCCTGAATGCAAGTTTGTGGGCCGGGAAAAAGCTCACAGGTTATCAGACTGCAACGTTTTATTGGGAGTATAGTGTATAGAGTTATTCAGCGGGTCCATATCCTGTGGTAGCCTTTCTGAATTAGTTGAATCGAAAAGGGTTTCACGAACGAGGACGACCTTGACCACAGACACTGAACTTCAGCCGCAGGATGCTCCGCTGGGCCGTCTTCCGTTTACTTTTGCCAAGCGCAACGGAGTAATCCTGACCCGTTCGGACGCCGGCGAGCCGGTTATTCTGGTNCGNCCCGGTGCGTCCCATTCTGCGCTGGCGGAAGCGAACCGTATCAGTGGCGGTCGTGCCCGTTTTGCCACCATCGATCCGGACCGNTTCGACCAGGCNCTGAATTCCGCCTATCAGAACGATTCTGCGGAAGCGATGCAGATGGTGGAAGGCATCGGCGATGACATGGACCTGGCCTCGCTCGCTGACTCCGTGCCGGAAACCGAGGATCTTCTGGAGCAGGAAGACGATGCTCCAATCATCCGTCTGATCAATGCCATTCTCACTGAAGCAGTGAAAACCAGCGCCTCGGACGTTCACATTGAAACCTATGAAAAGCGCCTTGTGGTTCGCTTCCGGGTGGATGGTGTGTTGCGTGAAGTGGTAGAGCCCAAGCGCGCACTGGCCCCGCTGCTGGTGTCCCGGATCAAGGTTATGGCGAAGCTGGATATCGCTGAGAAACGGGTGCCCCAGGATGGCCGTATTGCGCTGAGGGTCGCTGGTAGGGAAGTGGATATTCGTGTGTCGACCATGCCGTCTTCTAGCGGTGAACGCGTGGTTCTGCGTTTGCTCGACAAACAGGCAGGTGCCATACGGCTGGAATCCCTTGGCATGGCGGGGCAGGACCTG
>PBED01000014.1:0-67468 GCA_002718255.1 Marinobacter sp.
AGGTGGACTTCAGTGAGCGTATGGCTGAAATCAGTGCCATGACCACGGCTCAGGATCCGGGTGGCGTCAAGCGTATGCCCTATTTCTGCTCGGGCTGCCCACACAACACCTCCACCAAGGTCCCGGAGGGAAGCAAGGCCCTGGCCGGCATTGGCTGTCACTTCATGGCGTCCTGGATGGGCCGGAACACGGAATCCCTCATCCAGATGGGTGGCGAAGGGGTCAACTGGATTGGCAAGAGCCGCTATACCGGCAACCCACACGTGTTCCAGAACCTGGGTGAAGGCACCTATTTCCACTCCGGTTCCATGGCTATCCGTCAGGCGGTGGCTGCCGGCATCAACATTACCTACAAGATCCTGTTCAACGACGCCGTGGCCATGACCGGCGGTCAGCCGGTGGACGGCCAGATCACCGTCGACAGGATTGCCCAGCAAATGGCCGCAGAAGGGGTGAATCGGGTTGTTGTGCTCAGTGATGAGCCCGAGAAATACGATGGCCATCATGACCTGTTCCCCAAGGATGTCACCTTCCACGATCGGTCCGAGCTCGACCAGGTGCAGCGCGAATTGCGTGACATCCCTGGTTGTACCGTGCTGATCTACGACCAGACCTGTGCCGCCGAGAAGCGCCGCCGGCGCAAGCGCAAGCAGTTCCCGGATCCGGCAAAGCGGGCCTTTATCAACCACCATGTCTGCGAAGGCTGTGGCGACTGCTCGGTGCAGTCCAACTGTCTCTCGGTGGTGCCGCGCAAGACCGAACTGGGCCGCAAGCGCAAGATTGACCAGTCCTCGTGCAACAAGGACTTCTCCTGCGTTAACGGTTTCTGTCCCAGCTTCGTGACCATTGAAGGCGGTCAGTTGCGCAAATCCCGGGGCGTTGACACCGGCTCCGTACTCACCCGCAAGCTGGCTGACATTCCAGCTCCCAAATTGCCGGAAATGACCGGCTCCTACGATCTGCTCGTGGGCGGTGTTGGCGGTACGGGCGTGGTAACTGTCGGCCAGCTGATCACCATGGCAGCCCATCTGGAGTCGCGCGGTGCCTCGGTACTGGATTTCATGGGCTTCGCCCAAAAAGGCGGCACGGTGCTGAGCTACGTTCGTATGGCACCGTCCCCGGACAAACTCCATCAGGTGCGGATCAGCAATGGCCAGGCCGATGCGGTCATCGCCTGTGATCTGGTGGTGGCGTCTTCCCAGAAGGCCCTGAGCGTTCTCCGGCCCAACCACACCCGGATTGTCGCCAACGAAGCGGAACTGCCTACCGCAGATTACGTACTCTACCGCGACGCCGACATGAAGGCCGACAAGCGCCTTGGCCTGCTGAAGAACGCAGTTGGCGAAGATCATTTCGATCAGCTTGACGCCAACGGCATCGCCGAGANACTGATGGGCGACACCGTTTTCTCCAACGTGATGATGCTCGGCTTTGCCTGGCAGAAGGGCCTACTGCCGCTCTCAGAAGCGGCACTGATGAAGGCGATTGAGCTCAATGGCGTGGCCATCGACCGGAACAAGGAAGCCTTCGGCTGGGGCCGACTGGCGGCCGTGGAACCCAGCGCAGTCACGGATCTGCTGGACGACAACAACGCCCAGGTTGTGGAGGTCAAACCCGAGCCAACCCTGGACGAACTGATCAACATTCGCCACAAGCATTTGGTCAACTATCAGAACCAGCGTTGGGCTGACCAATACCGTGACACTGTTGCCGGAGTCCGCAAGGCCGAGGAAGCCCTCGGCGAAACCAATCTTCTGCTGACCCGTGCAGTGGTCCTGCAGCTGTANCGGTTCATGGCCTACAAGGACGANTACGAAGTNGCNCGNCTGTTTGCNGAAACCGACTTNATGAAAGAGGTNNATGAAACCTTCGAGGGNGACTTCAANGTNCACTTCCANCTGGCCCCNCCCCTGCTNAGCGGCGAGACCGATGCNCAGGGNCGCCCGAAAAANCGCCGGTTCGGCCCCTGGATGTTCCGGGCCTTCCGNCTGCTGGCNANNCTTCGCGGCCTGCGNGGAACCGCNNTNGANCCNTTCNGCTANTCCGCNGACCGCAAGCTGNANCGNGCCATGCTGAAGGANTANCAGANCCTGGTNGNNCGNATCGGTCGTGANCTCAACGCCAGCAACTACGANACCTTCCTGCAGCTTGCCGANNTGCCNGCNGATGTCCGNGGNTACGGCCCNGTNNGGGANCANGCGGCAGANAGCATTCNNGAAAANCAGACNCAGCTGATCAAGGCGCTGGANACCGGTCGCCCGACNNTGATNCGCACCCAACAGGCNNANGAGGAGGCNANNCATGTTTGAAGCACTCCAGCCCCTGCCCCAGGATCCGATCCTGCAGNTGATGCAGACCTTCCGTGANGACNNNCGNCCGGACAANGTGGATCTGGGCATNGGTGTCTANAAGGANGANGCNGGCAATACGCCNATCATGGCCGCCGTGCACGAAGCNGAGCGTCGCCTGCTTGANGGNGAAACCACCAANAGCTACGTNGGCCCTGCNGGNTCCGCCGGCTTCAACAGCGCCATGGCNGAGNTGATCCTGGGCANCAACAGCCCNCTGGTCCGNGACGGNCGNGTATCGGTCATCCAGACACCGGGNGGCTGNGGCGCCCTGCGNATGGCGGCCGAGTTTCTGCGNCTGTGCAANGCNGANACAAAAGTNTGGGTCAGCACGCCCACCTGGGCCAACCACTTGCCGNTNCTNGGTGGCGCNGGCCTGACTATTCGCGAATATCCGTACCTNAATCCANAGNCNCTNCAGGTAGACTTCGGCGCCATGCTGGAAACCCTGGAANNGGCNGANGCNGGCGANGTGGTGNTGCTNCACGGNTGCTGCCACAACCCNTCGGGCGCNGACCTGAGCCTNGCCCAGTGGCAGGAAGTGACCAGCCTGATCCAGCGNAANGGCCTGNTGCCCTTTGTGGATATGGCCTACCAGGGCCTTGGCGAAGGCCTGGATGCGGATGCGGCCGGCCTGAGGCATCTGGCCAGTGCGGTACCGGAAATGCTGATCGCAGCGTCATGTTCCAAAAACTTCGGCCTTTACCGGGAGCGCACAGGCGCCCTCGCGCTGNTTTCGGGAACAGCAACTGTGAACGCAGCTGCCACCAGTCAACTGCTCAGCGTTATCCGGTCCCACTATTCNATGCCACCGGCCCANGGNGCCNCNNTNGTGGAGACCATCCTNGGCGATGACGNCCTGCGANCCCAGTGGCAANAGGAGCTNNNCGGNATGTGNGAGCGCATCCTGCATCTGCGTCACGCTTTCGCCGGTGCGCTNTCACCNGTAGGCGACTTCGACTTNATCGCCCGTCAGCGAGGCATGTTCTCTTTCCTGGGTATCAGCCCGGAGCAGGTTGNCCAGTTACGGAAGGAATACGGGATCTACATGCTGGAGAGCAGCCGCGTCAACGTNGCCGGCCTGAACGACCAGGTTTTGCCACAAGTGGCTTCNGCCCTGCGCGAGNTTCTCGGTAAGTAAATATTTTGCGACAACAACCAATCAATCCGACAAAAACAANTAGCCGGAGANAANAATGAGTGAGAGTACCCAACCACACCAGCAGGCCAANAACCTCTGGTNCTCACGGATGGCCTTTATCCTGGCCGCTGCCGGCTCAGCAGTGGGCCTCGGAAACATCTGGAAGTTTCCATACATTACTGGCGAGAACGGTGGCGGCGCCTTCGTTCTGATCTACCTGGCCTGCATCTTCCTGATCGGCGTGCCAGTACTGATTGCCGAGACCATGATTGGTCGCCGGGGTGGTCAGAGCCCTGTGGCCACCATGCGCACCCTGACCAGAACCGAAGGCACTGCGAGGGGCTGGAGAGCCATCGGCTGGAACGGCGTGATCGCCTCATTCCTGGTGTTGTCTTTCTACGCCGTGATTGGCGGCTGGGCGCTGGTCTATATCGGCAAAGCCGCAACCGGCCTGTTTACCGGCGCGGACGCCGAAGCNATTGGTGGCCAGTTCGGCGGGCTGTTGGCCAATCCCTGGGAACTGTTGCTGTGGCACACCGTGTTCATGGCCATCGTTGTGTTTATCGTTGGTCGGGGCATTCGTTCCGGGCTTGAGAAAGCCGTGAACATGCTGATGCCACTGCTGTTCGTCCTGCTGATTGCGATGGTGATCTATGCCATGAACAGCGGCAGCTTCGGCCGGGCCGTAAGCTTCATGTTCTCGCCGGACTTCAGCAAGCTGACAACGGCCGGCGTTCTGACCGCCCTGGGGCACGCCGCCTTTACCCTGAGCATCGGCATTGGCGTACTCATGGCGTACGGCTCCTATCTGCCTAAGAACGTCAACATTGCCAGAACCGCCATGACCATCGGGATTCTGGACACCAGCGTCGCACTGCTGGCAGGCCTCGCCATCTTTCCGCTGGTATTTGCCAACGGCCTGGAACCAGGCGCGGGCCCTGGCCTGATCTTCGTAACCCTGCCACTGGCGTTTGGCCAGATGAGCGGTGGCGCCCTGTTCGGCACCATTTTCTTTGCGTTGCTGCTGGTAGCGGCCATCACCTCGGCCATATCCATGCTGGAACCGGTGGTGGAATGGCTGGAGGAACACAAAGGCGTCAGCCGGGCGAAAAGCGCACTTGGTGGTGGTCTGGCTATCTGGTTTATCGGCATCGGTACCGTGTTGTCTTTCAACGTCTGGGACAGCGTGCACCCGCTCGGTTTTATCCCGTTCTTCGNAGACAAGACAGTGTTCGATCTGCTCGACTTCCTGGTCTCCAACCTGATGATGCCCCTGGGCGGACTGGCCATTGCGCTGTTTGCCGGCTGGGCGATGAAGCGTGAGGGACTGGCTGCCGATATCGGTCTGCAGGGCGGCAGCTACAAGGCGTTCATGTTCGTACTGCGGTACTTNACGCCGGCTGGTATCGCCGTGGTGTTCCTTTACAATCTGGTGTAACCGCCACTATCCCCCAGAAAGCCCGGCCTTGTGCGCCGGGCTTTTTGCGTCAGTCGGCCTGTGGAAATTCTACGTTGGTCACTTCGGCAATGAAAAACGGAAAATAATCGTCCGCGGCAAAGAAATTCCCGGCTTCCACGCGGGTCGGCAAGATAAAGCCCTCGAACTCCCGAAACTCTGACAGGTCGCCGCCAAAAGGCTGCAGACGATGGACCTTTTCCGGATTCGCATTGCTCCAGCGGTCGAAACTCACCTGAAGCGGCTGGCCGTCTTCGGCCACGACAACATCCACCGTCTGCTCCATACCCTCGTGGCGGACAATTACCCGCGCTGTATTTACATCCACAAGCTGCCACGCAACCCCTTGGCCTGGGAGCAGTGCCGCCGGCGTCCAGAACACCGCCTCCGCCACATACCGGCCGAATGCCGAACGGGTGTGATCCGGGTCGCCGCCCATCCGGGCCACCGGCAACAATCCCATCAGCCAGAACCGCGTCCACTGTTCGGTGTCTGAGCCGGAAACCCGCAGGGCGCCGCGGCTGGCGCTCATTTTCCAGATAAAGCCTTCGGGCATGGCCAGCATCTGAGTGGCCTGCATATCCATGTAGTCGGGCGATTCCCGATTGCCCATGCCGAATTTTCCGGTCATGGATATCCGGGCAACCGTATAAAGCGGAGTTCCGGGCTGAATGGTGTACCGGAAATACCGCCGGGCGGGCTCCGGCAGCCCCTCGAGGAGAGAAAGATCAAAACGCTGCGGTGAAGCCGGCTGCAGAGCCGCCAACCTCGCCATGGCGGCTTGGTCCGCATTGTGGTCAGCCTGTCGCCAGAACCACAGAGCGACGGTGGCGGCAACCACCAGAATCAACAGGATCAGGAAAACGATTTTCATGTAAGCTATGCTCCGTAGCAGTCATTGTCCCTGCCCTGCCTGCATCCAGTCTTGTTCCAGATCAATGAACGTGGCTGGCCGACTCACTGTCCGTCTGAAAGGTTTTATGAAAGTACCGAAGAGATTACAACCACTTGTCGATGACGGCATGGTGGACGAAGTGCTCTACCAGCTTATGAGCGGCAAGGAAGCGCAGGTTTATGTGGTGCGCTGTGGCGACCAGACACGTTGCGCCAAGGTCTTCAAGGAAGCCTCCAAGCGAAGCTTCAAGCAGGCNGTGGAATACCAGGAAGGCCGAAAGGTCCGNAACAGCCGNCGGGCCNGGGCCATGAGCAAGAANACNAAATANGGCCAGAAGGAACAGGAAGATGCCTGGCTCAANGCCGANGTGGATGCCCTCTACCGNCTTGCCGCNGCGGGTGTCCGGGTTCCCGAACCNCTNGGCTTNGTGGACGGNGTNCTGCTGATGGANCTGGTGGCGGACGAAGANGGCAAGGCCGCNCCCAGGCTGGATGATGTCANNCTTTCCCCGGAACAGGCCCGTGACTTCCACNGCCAGGTNATCCGNGAGGTNGTCCGCATGNTGAGTGCCGGTCTGATCCATGGGGACCTNTCGGAATTCAACGTTCTGGNCGATGCCAACGGACCGGTCATTATTGATCTNCCCCAGGCGGTCAACGCCTCCGGCAATAACAACGCNGAACGCATGCTCGAGCGCGACGTCGACAATATGCGCCGNTATTTNGGCCGNTTCGCNCCNGANCTNCTNAACACCGATTANGGCAANGAGATCTGGGCACTNTANGAGTCGGGNGANCTGCACNCNGACAGCAAACTCACCGGCTGCTTCCAGCACGATGATACCGCNGCCAACGTNGACGAACTGATGGANATCATCGATGCNGCNAAAGANGAAGAATGGGAGCGGCAGGAACGAATGAGNGACGCCGAGGAGGACTGACGCACTGGCCGGNGCTGATCAGNTGGCAGNCGTCGTTTTNTGTTCGCTGACCATTGCCGACAACACCTCTTGTTCCCTGGGCCCGGGCANAACACCCGTNAACCAGGCTTCGATGACCGGCTCACCGTGCTGATTCGAGAGTATCGCTTCNGCCCGGGCCCGGTTACGTTCATCCACCTCGGTGATGGTGAACACACAGGTGATGGTATCGCCAAAATANACCGGCCGGCGGAAGCGAAAATTCATGCCGGACGCCAGCCAGCCTATCTGCCCGCCTACTTCCGTGATCATTCCACCAACCAGCAGGCCATGGCAGATCTTGCCCTGCAGGTTCTTGGCTTGCGCGAACTCGTCGCTGTAGTGCACCGGGTTCTGATCGCGGCTGATCTCNCCAAAGGACAGGGTCTCATCCTCGGTGAANGTTCGCGCCAGGGTAAAGGAATCCCCCGCTTTCAGGCCGGCAATGGCTCTNTTNCGAATATCNGNCATGGTATCGNTCCCCGATCGNNCAGCNGNTTACAGGTACCGACCGCCNGANCCTATGGCGACNACAATCAGGCCGAGGATNAGATTGATACCGACNAGCCGGCGAATCTTNCCNACNTGAACACCGCCAGCCTGCGGATCCTTGGCTGCAACCGCCTGCTTGAGCCGCCGGAAGGGCGCAAAGTAAACATGGAAGTAGAGCAGCATCATCACCAGGCCGAGCGCCTGCATGGCATGAATATGCCAGCCAGCACCCGCCATACCGCCATACCGCCAAACACACTGAAAATCATCCAGTAACCGGTGACCAGTAGCAACACAACTGAGAGCCAAACCCAGCGAAAGAACCGTTCAAGCGTCCTGGACCAGAGAACGCCCCGCTGGGAGGCCTCCACCACCTCAACCACCGCCGGACGCATCGCCATGTAAGCGAAGAACATACCGCCAACCCAAATAACCGCAGACAGAACGTGCAGTGCAATCGCAAGACCCATCAAAACTACCCCTTTATCTCGTCAAATGGTTTCCAGCTCGACCCTATTCCGGCCGCCGGTTTTACCCCGGTAAAGCGCTTCATCAGCCCGGCTGACAGCCGCACTCAGGTCTTCGCCAGCCCGCAGTTCGCTCACACCGATACTGATCGTAACATCGGCATCACCGCCAGTAATCGCGCTCCAGTCCCTTGCCAAAAACGCATTTCGTATCCGCTCCGCGCTTGCCTGCGCTTTGCCGGAATCCGTATCAGGGAGAATGGCCAGGAACTCCTCTCCGCCCCATCTACCGATCAAGTCCTGAGCCCGCAGCTCCTCACGAATCACATCGGCAACAAAACCCAACACCCGGTCGCCGGTTTCGTGGCCATAGGCGTCGTTGATTGATTTGAAATGATCGACATCCAGCAGGAGAAAGCCAACCGGGTGACCGCTACGGCTGAACCGGGCCAATTCTTTTTCAGCCAGATAGGTCATGTGCCGGCGATTGAAAAGCCCGGTTAGTGAATCCGTTGTTGCCATTTCCCGGAGCTTGCGCTGGGCTGTGACCACCATTCTCAGGTAATAGGAAGACAGGTAACTGAACATGGCGAAGACCACGCTCAGGTTAAACAGATGGACGATATGCAGAGCCGTTTGATGAATCGGCTGTAACGGCTCGATGTACCACATCAGGACATCAAGGGCGGTGTAGTAACCCCACAGGGCCAACAACGCATAGATGGCCCATTTCCGTGATGCGGACACACAAATCGCCGGTATGAACATCAACAGGTAATAATGGAAACCGCTCTCCCATCCAATCAGAACGATGCCAAGGCCGGCATGGCCAAGCACTTCGGCCCAGATGAGTACGACCGCAATCCTGTTCCTGTGGTGTTTGAGTGCGTAATAGGCCCCGGCGTACATGGCCACGCTGACCACATTAACCCACGCCAGAATCGGCGACCCCAAGGCATGGAAAAGAAAGAAAAAGATGACATCCACAGTTCCGGCAATCTGGGCACACCGCATGGCCAGACGCCAGAACTGGGGCCTGCGATCCCGCTCAGGCTCATAATTCATTGGAGTAGTCGCACTTTTCATTGACCGCAGGATTCCTTTTTTAGGTAACAAGAATACTCGTTAAATCGGAATTCTGCCTCTCTCCAATGCAAACAAATGAAAATGATTTCAGGGTTACCAAGGCAACTCTTCGCCGTTGCTATGCCAGAACGACCCGGTATTCTCCAGAGTCAGGCCATCAATGCGCTCCGCCAGCCCTTTTGCCGATTCCTCCGGAGTGATCAACCCGCCAAAATTCACCATGCGGGTTTGGACATAGCCGGGATGTAGCTGTGCCACAGCAATGCCGCGGGGCTTCAGATCCATCGCCAGGGACTTGCCAAAGGCATTGAGCGCGGCCTTGGACGCACGGTACCCATAGCGGCCGCCGGAGTCATTGTCAGCGATAGAGCCCATCCGGCTGGTAATGTTGGCGATTTTCCCACCAGAGGGGATTTTTTTGAACAGGGCTTCAGCCACTCTCAGGGGAGCATAGGCATTGATCTCCATCTGGGTGCGGATGGAATCGAAATCGATACTGCCCAACTTTTCGTCCTGCAGCAGACCGGCATTGTTGATCAACAGATCGATGCGCTCGCCCTCAAGACCAGCCACGAGCTTGGCCACGCCCGCATCAGTCGTCACGTCTACGCTCTCGATAATCCGCTTGGCAACCTCTTCCAGCTCCGGCGAGGCCTCCCGACACACACCGATCACCGAACAGCCACGGCCCGCATACAGCCGGGCAAGCTCCAGACCAATGCCACGGTTTGCACCGGTAATCACTACAACGGAATTCTCTGACATATCAGCCTCCTCGACGATGGGTAAAGTTCATGCAGCTTCACATCCCCTGCTATCAAGAACAACCAGCAATACGGAACCTGCCTGCTTGCAGATGCCATTTTTCTGTAAGATAAGGGGTAATTCAATCAACGGTCGCTGGGAGCAGCATGTCGGCAGCACTTGTTTTCGCAGTCTTTGCAGTGACCCTGATCGCGGCCACCGTTTTCTACCTCTTCTTTTACCGCACCTGGCGAAGAGAACGGGAACTGAGAGTCCCCTTTCCAGACCTCTGGAGACGACACCTTGAGTCCAGCGTGCCCCTTTACCGAAAACTTTCCGAGCCGCTGAAGCAGGCACTGGAGCAGCGGGTGCAACTGTTTCTTTCCGAGAAAGAATTTTATGGCTGTGACGGCTTTGACGTGGATGACGCCGTGCGGGTCACTATCGCCGGGCATGCCTGTGTGCTGATTCTTGCCCGCCCGTATTCGGATTTTGATGAGGTAAGCAGCATTCTGGTCTATCCCGATGCCTACCATGTCAGAGACATTGAAAGCGACGGAATGGTTGTCAGCGAGAGTAATGAAATCCGGGCCGGCGAGGCTTCCAGCCGGGGCCAGGTGGTGCTGGCCTGGAAAGAATGTGAAGAGGCGGCCATGAACCCGAACAGCAGTCACAACGTGATGCTTCATGAGTTTGCTCACCAGCTGGATTATCTCGACGGCACCGCGGACGGGGCGCCGCCCCTGGGCGGAGAACAGGCCAGGCACTGGCAAAGTTCAATGACCACGGCCTATGAGGATCTCAGGCATTCTCTGCAGCACCACCATAAACCGTGGCTTGATCCCTACGGCGCAACCGAACCGGCGGAATTTTTTGCCGTGCTGACTGAGGCGTTTTTCCAGCAGCCCGGTCACCTCAAGCACGAGCAACCAGAGGTCTACAAAGCCCTGCAGGGCTATTACAGGCTCGATCCGATGAATCTATGAGTAGCGGTTGTGGTAAGCAGTTGTCTGGTCCACTATTAAGGAAAGTCACCATCCAGGGAGACAGGTTTATGCCACTCATCGGCTGGGTATTCCTTTTACTCGCTATTGCTCTGGTAGTTGGCAGCCTTCTGATGCTGCGGGACAGTGCGAACAAATTCCCGATCTCCGATGAAAAGATGCGGAAGATACAGGCGCGGAAAGCCGAAGTCGAAGCAGAGGAGAGCGCAGAAGACAGGGAATCGTAACGATCTGCTCATGCCTCCCCGTGAATTTTTGGTGACGATTCAGGCCCCGTTGATGTGTGTCACCCTGAGTTTCTGCCCGCCCCGCATACTGTATGGACAGTTATCCTCAGGAAAGGAGATCCCTGAATGGCCAGATCCAGTCTCACCAGAAAGCTCGGCTCAAAACTCTCACCTCACATTGAAGCCCTGGGAAAGCAGAACGTCGATGTGACGCCCGACGCCTCATCGAGGCACCTGCACAACGGGGTCGACACCCCCCTGCCACCGGCAGACCTGCACGGCAGCTATACCAACAACCGGCCGCTTCCCACAGAGGGTGTTGCGGAGCGCCGGGCGTGGATTATCGGTGGCGGCATTGCGGGCCTGTCTGCTGCCTTTTTTCTCATTCGCGACGGCCACATGCCTGCGGGCAACATCACCTTTCTCGAGGAGCAGGACATAGAGGGTGGTTCGCTGGATGGCGCCGGTAACGCCGAGGACGGATATATCGTCCGTGGAGGTCGTGAAATGGAGATGACCTACCAGAACTTCTGGGATGTTTTCTCGGAAATACCCGCGCTCGAACTGCCTGCCCCGTTCACCGTGCTTGATGAGTACCGCATCGTGAACGATGCCGACAAGAACTGGTCAAAAGCCAGGCTCCTGGAAAACCAGGGACAGATCAAAGACTTCTCGACCATGGATCTTACCAGGCGCCAGCAGCTTGAGATCATCAGGCTGCTATTGGCCCGGAAAGAGGATCTGGACGACATCACGGTTGAGCAATGGTTCAGTGAGGGTTTTCTCGGCACTAATTTCTACACTTTTTGGCGCACCATGTTTGCGTTTCAGAACTGGCACTCGGTGCTTGAAATGAAGCTCTACATGCATCGTTTCCTGCATCTGATGGACGGACTGAACGACATGACGTCACTGGTGTTCCCGAAATATAACCAGTACGACAGCTTCGTCAGGCCGCTCATGAACTGGCTCAAAGACCAGGGTGTGAATATCCAGTACGACATGACCGCCACGGATCTTGATATGGAGAGCGGGGATGGCACCAGAACCGTCAAGACCATCCAGTGCCACGGTGCAGACGGGGACAAGACCTTCAATGTCGGCGCACGTGATCTGGTGTTCGTCACAACCGGATCCATGACCGAGGATACCGCCTACGGCGACGACGACAATGCCCCGAGGTTGAAGGATAGTGACAAAGCCGGCCAAGGGTCAGGCTGGCAACTCTGGAGGAATCTGGCCGAAAAATCCGAGGTCTTCGGCCGGCCAGACAAATTCTGCGGAGACATACCCCGCTCAACCTGGGAATCAGTGACGCTTACCTGCAAACCCTCACCTTTGATGGAAAAGCTCAAAGAGCTGTCGGTTAATGACCCTTATTCCGGATTCACGGCTACTGGCGGAATTGTCACATTTACAGATTCCGCCTGGCTGATGAGCTTTACCTGCAACCGCCAGCCACACTTCCCCGACCAGCCCGACGACGTGATTGTGTTGTGGACCTATGCTTTGTTGATGGATAAACCCGGCGACTACGTCAACAAGACGATGCCCGAGTGTACCGGCAAAGAAGTGTTGATTGAGTTGTGCTACCACCTGGGCCTGAAGGACCACATCGACGAAATACTGGCTGCCACAAAAACCCGCATCGCGCTGATGCCCTACATCACGTCTCAGTTCATGCCGAGGGCCAAAGGTGACCGTCCTCAGGTAGTCCCTGAAGGCTGCACCAATCTTGCCTGCATCGGGCAGTTCGTGGAGACTCATAACGACGTTGTGTTCACACTGGAAAGCTCGGTGCGGACCGCCCGTATTGGGGCCTACAGCCTTCTGGGCATCAAAAAGCAGGTGCCCGATATCTATCCGGGACAATACGACATGCGGCGTTTGCTGCGGGCAACCAGAACCCTTAACAGCAACGACGCGTTTCTGGGTGAGGGTATTCTACGCCGACTGTTGGGCGGTACTTACTTTGAAAATATTCTGCCACTTGGCCCTGATGAAGCCCCGGCCGATCTGCACAAATCCGGGCTGTTCGAAAACCAGTTACAGGCTATCCGCCAACTGGTGGAAGAAAACCACACCCTCGACGATGCCAAAGGGTGGGTTCAGGGCGTCCTTGACAAACTTCGCGGACGAAACTGAGTCGACGCTCAGTGGCCGCTGTGATCCATGGAATGACCAGAATGATTCTCCTTCTGGTCATTCATCATGGTTTGCCCGTCCAGCGGCGCAACATTCAGTTCAACTTGCATATCTTCCGCGCCATCAAAACTCAGGGTCAGCGGAATGCTCTCACCCTCGCGCAACGGGCTTTTTAGTTTTTCCAGCATCAGGTGAAAGCTGTGGGGCTTCAACTCCACGGTACTACCCCCTGGTATGACAAGCCCGCCCTTGACCGGCGCCATGCGCATCACACCATCGTGCATGCTGGTCTCGTGAATCGATACGCGGCCTGCCCTGGGGGTTGCGGCACCAACTAAGGTGATATCACTGCTGCCGCTGTTGGAGATATTCAGGTACCCCACTCCCATGGGAGTGCCAGGCGGTGTGGGTCGGCTCCAGGGATGATCGACCTTGAGCGGTCCATGACTGTAATCATGGGCAATTGCTGTCGGGGCAATAAGGGCCAATGCCAGCACACATATGCTCAGGCAGAACTTCATGTCGAGTGTTCCTTGTCGGTGGTGTATGGATAGAGGATAAGAAGACGCCCCCATGGATCCAAGTTTTTCAGTGCGACGAATGGTCGCAGATGAAGCTGCGGAGCCCCGGCTCAAGTCCCCTTATAGGCAAAAACAGTCATCAATGGAACTAAATGCTCCCAAATGTGACAACAGGGTAACACCGGCCCGATGAGCCCAGGCACCGGGCGGCGTAAACGAGTTTTGATCCGTAATGGCTAATCCGAGAGAGGCGCTGGCAAATGAACGTGATGTCTGTACTGAACCAGGTAATGAAACAGGCCCAGGGCGGTCAGTCCCAGGGCGGAGGCATGGATGTCAACAAAATGGTGAACAGCCTTGGCAGCCAATTCAAGGGCGGCCAGGGTTCCGGTTCAGGCATCGACGTGAAAAGCCTGCTGGGCGGCGGAGCCCTGGGTATGATGCTGGGATCAAAACGGGGCCGGAAGATGGGCGGCAAGGCCCTGAAATACGGCGCCCTTGCCGGCGTGGGTGTGTTGGCGTGGAAAGCGTACCAGAACTACCAGACCAACAATCAGGCCTCCTCCCAGCCAGCACTGGCACAACAGGGCCAGCCACTGGAGCAACTGCAAGGACAGGAACAGGAACAAAGGGGGCTGGAAATACTCCAGGCCATGATCATGGCGGCCCGTGCCGACGGCCACATCGACGCCAACGAGCGCGCCCTTCTCACCCAGGAGATCGAAAAACTGGGGCCGGACGACGAACTCCACGCCTGGATCCAACAGCAATTCGACGCTCCGCTGGATGCATCTGCCCTGGCCCGCAATGCCGACTCGCCACAGGCAAGCCGGGAAATCTACATCGTCAGCGCAGTCATGATTGATGACCAGAACCCCATGGAACGAGCATGGCTGGATCAACTGGCCAGCGCCCTGCAACTCGACCCGGGTCTTGCGAGGGAACTGGAACAACAGATCCAGAGTGCAACAACGGGGTAAAAGTCAGGCTTTCTTGACGAACTCGGACTTCAGTTTCATGGCACCAATACCGTCGATCTTGCAGTCGATATCGTGGTCGCCTTCAACCAGGCGGATACTCTTCACCTTGGTGCCAACTTTGACAACGGAACTGGAGCCCTTGACCTTCAGATCCTTGATAACAGTCACCGAATCACCATCCTGAAGCTCATTGCCGTTGGCGTCGCGAACCACCTTCGCGGCGTCAGCTGCCGCAGCCTCCGCCTCAGACCACTCATGCCCGCACTCTGGGCATACCAGTTGAACGCCGTCCTCATAGGTGTATTCAGAACTGCACTGGGGGCATGGCGGAAGCTGCGACATTATCATTTCCTGTTAATTGAATGGGCGCAGGATTATACCATCAACGCCCGGGCGACACCCTCGCCAGCACCGTCGGATCTTCCGACAGGGGCAAGGCGATGATGGCGCCCTCGTTTGACGACGGAAAAATCCCGGTCAGGCTAGTAATATTCACCTGATGCGAAACCATGATGACCGGCGCACCTTCCTCCAACTGATTGACCAGAGTAATCGTCTGCCGTGTCTGAGTCGGCCCGTCACCACGATTCCGGAAAAACGAATTCAGCGACGGCCACTCGGTCACTTCACCCATGTCCATTCCGGTAGCGGTATCCATACAGCGACACCACTGACTGCTGAACACCCGCGCCTCGGTAATACCATGGTCCGCCAGAAACGGCTTCCACGCCCGAGCCTGCTCCCGGCCGGTATCGTTCAAATTTCGCTGCGTGCTGCAATCGTTAATATCAAAGTTACCCGGATCCCCAGTCCCCGGCGCCAACGCGTGGCGCAGCATCAGAACAGCCCGTCCGTCTCGCAGGGCGTCCCAGGCTTCTTCGTTGTTATCGGCAGCGGAAACGCTGAAACACAGAGCCACCGACAGAAAAACGGTTAGAAGAAATCGACCACGCATAGTTGCTACCTCCCGAAAAGATCCAAGCTCGTTGTAGGATTCGCGGACAAACTGACCATGCCCGATCGAGGCATTGGGAGCCCCCTTCCAAAAATGTTGAAGGCCAGGGATGGCCTGAAACAAGCGCACATGGACGTGCTCGTAGCGGTTTTTGGAAGGGGGCTCTCAATGCCTCCAGCACCAAGTTCCAAGGCTACTGAAGAGATACGCGGACAACATCTATCAGGCTCATATCAACAAAAGGTAGACTCTCGAGAGAACCAAGCAAACAAAAGGAACCACCATGCCAATCTGGGTCGACGCCGACGCCTGCCCCGTCCCAATCCGGGAAATCCTCTGCCGCGCCGCCACCCGCTGGCAAATCGACACCACCTTCATCGCCAACCACACCATCACCCTGCCCCCGAGCCCTTACATCAAGCGCCGACAGGTCCCACAGGGCTTCGATGTGGCCGACAACGAAATCATGGACCAGATGCACAAAGGCGACCTGGTCATCACCCAGGACATCCCCCTGGCCGCCGAAGCCATTGAAAAAGGCGCCGACGTCTTCAACCCCCGCGGCCAGGCTTTCACCAAAGAAAATATTCGCCAGCGCCTTGCCATGCGCAACTTTATGGAAGAAATGCGCAATGCCGGCCAGGTCACCGGAGGCCCCGCCCCTTTCAGCCAGACCGACCGCAAGGAATTTGCCGACAAGCTTGACCGTTGGCTGCAAAGAAACAAACGCAGTTGATAATGATTCTATTTTAAAACCTGGGCAGATCCGCTACCCTTCCCGCCTTATTATTTTCAGGCTCAACGCGGGCCTGCCTGATTCAAGGGAGAGAAGCGGAGTATGTCCTCACACAGCCACCAAACCACCAGCAGCTTTGCTGCCCTGGCCCGCCTGCTGAGATACGCCCGGGGATATCGCCGACAGATCATCGCTGCCACCACCTGCTCGATCATCAACAAACTCTTTGATATTGCCCCGGAAATCCTGATCGGTGTCGCCATTGATGTGGTCGTCAACCAGGAAGAGAGCTTTGTGGCTGGCCTCGGTTTTGAAACCGCCCAGGAACAGATCACCATACTGGCCGTACTCACCTTCTTTATCTGGGCCGGTGAATCCCTGTTTGAGTACCTGTTCCAGATTCTCTGGCGCAACCTGGCCCAGCGGCTGCAGTCGGACCTGCGACAGGATGCCTACGAACATGCCCAGCGCCTGGACATGAGCTTCTTCGAGGCCCGCAGTTCGGGGCAACTGGTGGCCACCATGAACGATGACGTGAACCAGCTCGAACGCTTCCTCGACGGCGGCGCCAACGCCATGATTCAGGTAGTGGTGACCGTGGTTGCCGTCGGCGCCGTATTCTTCGTGCTCTCGCCACTCATTGCCCTGCTGGCATTCACGCCCATTCCCCTCATTATCTGGGGCGCCTTCTACTTCCAGCGCAAAGCCGGGCCACTGTATGCCGATGTTCGTGAAAAAGTGGGTGACCTATCCAGCCGGCTGGCGAACAACCTGGGTGGCATCGCCACCATCAAGAGTTTTACCGCTGAACAGCGGGAGGCGAGGCGCCTCAAAGAGAGCAGCGAAGCCTACGTAGAGGCCAATCGCCGGGCCATCCGCATCAGCTCTGCGTTTATTCCGGTGATCCGGATGGCCATCCTCGCCGGCTTCCTGGCCACCTTCACAGTCGGCGGCATGATGGCTCTCGAGGGCAGCCTGAACGTGGGCGCATACGGCGTACTGGTGTTCCTGACCCAGCGCCTGCTCTGGCCTCTGACAGGGCTTGCCGAGGTCATTGACCTGTTTGAACGTGCCATGGCCAGCACCCGTCGGATTCTGGACCTGCTGGCCGAACCCGTGCACGTCCGTGACGAGGGAGGCAAGGCTCTCCAGGAACCGGTAAAAGGCGACGTTGAGCTGGAGAAAGTAAGCTTTCACTATCTCTCCAGCGGTGCCGGCATCCGGGATATCAGCCTGAGCGTGCCAGCCGGCAATACGCTTGCACTGGTTGGCGCTACCGGTTCCGGCAAATCGACTCTGATCAAGTTGCTGCTGCGGTTCTACGACCCCAGCCATGGCGAGATCCGAATCGATGGCCAGCCTATTCGGGATCTCAGCCTGCAATCTCTGCGTGGCGCGATCGGGCTGGTGAGTCAGGATGTCTATCTGTTCGAGGGCAGCATTCGGGAGAACCTGGCCTACGGAAATCCGGCTGCCAGCGACGCCGAGATCACCGACGCTGCGAAAACCGCGGAAGCCTGGTCCTTCATCGAAGCCCTCCCTGAAGGCCTGGACACACCGGTCGGTGAACGGGGCGTTCGTCTGTCCGGGGGACAGCGCCAGCGACTGTCCCTCGCCCGTGCACTGCTGAAAAATCCGCCGATCCTGGTGCTTGATGAAGCCACCAGCGCCGTGGACAACGAAACAGAAGCCGCCATCCAGCGGTCACTGAAGCGTATTGGCCATAACCGGACCGTGATCATGATTGCCCATCGACTCTCCACGATCGTTGATGCCGACTCCATTGCGGTGATTGAAGGCGGCAAAGTGCTGGAACAGGGAACCCACCGGGAGCTGCTGGACCAGGATGGCGCCTACGCCAACCAGTGGCGGGTACAGACCGGACAGATTCAGGCCGCCGTTTAACGCAATATATATTGATAGTGATTCGCATTTAAATTATCCTGCAGGCCCTCAGTATTCCGGGAGCCTGCATGCCTGTTTTTTTTGACGTTTCCAGTCTCAATGTCCGCATTGGCGACACCGCCATTCTTCAAAACCTGAACCTCGGATTCGTTGAGGGTGAGGTAACCGCCCTGCTCGGGCATAACGGCTCCGGCAAGTCCACCCTGCTCAAGGTGCTTGCCCGCCAGCTCGCACCGTCTTCTGGCGAAGTACAGCTTCTGGGCAAATCCTTCCGGAGCACAGGCGCCCGGGAGTTTGCCCGCAGCGTGGGCTATTTGCCCCAGCATCCACCGGGAACCGACGGTTTGACGGTCCGCGAGCTGGTTGCCCTGGGTCGCTACCCCTGGCGCGGGCCACTGGGCCGCTATAACGAAGAAGACCACCGACTGATTACCCAGGCCATTGAGGACACAGGGCTCGGACAGTTCCAGCATCGCTCTGTCGACACCCTCTCAGGTGGTGAACGCCAGCGTGCCTGGATTGCCATGCTGCTGGCCCAGCAGACCCAGTGCCTGCTTTTGGATGAACCCATATCGGCCCTGGATGTAAAACACCAGGTTGAAACTCTGCGCCTGGTCCATCGTCTCGCCGAACAGCGGGATCTTACGGTTGTCGTGGTGCTGCACGATGTGGATCTTGCGGCCCGGTTCTGCGACCGTCTGGTCGCCCTTAAATCCGGGCAGCTTGTCGCCGATGGCAGCCCCAGGGACATCATGGACTCCGGCATCCTGGAATCCATTTATGGCGTGCCCATGGGCGTAATGGAACGGGCGCCCGGACAGTGGGTGTCCTATGTTCACTAGGTCTGAACGCTTCTGGCGATACAGCGCGGCGCTGCTGTTGAGCCTGGTGCCGGTCCTTACCAGTGCCACAAGCTGGCAGCACGAACAGGGGACCCTGACCCTCGATAAAACGCCGGAACGGGTGATTGCTCTGAACTGGGCCGCCACCGAGGCGCTGCTGTTACTGGGTGTCACGCCCATCGGCGTTGCCGATCGCGATGGCTATAACGCGTGGGTCAGGGAACCGGAACTTCCCGAAGGTGTGGCCAACGTCGGCACCCGGGTGGCACCGAGCCTGGAAGCTATTGCCGAGCTAAAACCGGATCTGATCGTCACCAGCTCCGAGATGGCTCCCGCAGCCAACCTGCTGGAGCGCATTGCGCCCACCTACGTTGTCAGCGTTTACAAACAAGGCTCCCGACCGTTCGAGAAGGCCAGCAGTATGCTTACCACTCTCGGTGCGATGCTGAACCGGGAAGAACGTGCAAAGTCTGTTCTCAACGACATCGACCAGACCCTGCAGGCTCAGCGCCATCGTCTGGAGAATTCCGGCCTCACGGACCGACCGGTGGCGCTGGTGAACTTTCTGGACGACCGCCACGTGCGCGTATACGCACCCAACGGCCTTTTCCAGAGGGCCCTGAACGCCCTTGGCCTTGAGAACGCCTGGCCCCACTCCGGGAATTACTGGGGGTTCTCGGTCGTCGGGCTTGAAGCTCTTGCGCCCTATCAGGACAGCCGGATCGTTGTCATTTCTCCGACCCTGCCCGGGTTGTCTGACACCCTGGCCAACAGCCCTTTCTGGACCTATCTGCCGCCGGTTCAGCGCGATCAGGTGTACCAGATTGATCCGGTCTGGCCGTTTGGCGGGGTCTTCCCGGTAAAGCGACTGGCAACGTTACTCGCTGATGGTCTGCTGGCCGGAGGTTCAGACAATGTACGCTGAATCTGCAAACAACCAGGTCAGTCGCCCATCCCTGCCCGCAAGGGTGCCGGTGGCTGCAGCACTGATCTGGTGTGGCGCGTTTCTCGCGAGCGCGGCGCCCTGGTTTGGCCAGCTCGACGTCGGCGCCCTCATCGCCGCCTTCTGGACGTTCGAAGCCAACAATTACGCGTCGGTACTGGCGCACTACAGCTGGGCACCCCGTGTCGCCATTGCCGTCCTCATTGGCTGTGGCCTTGGCCTCGCCGGCGCGGTTACCCAACAGATCCTTGGCAACCCCCTTGCCTCACCCACAACCCTGGGCGTGGAGGCCGGCGGCCAGTTCGGGATAACAGTCGCGACCATATTCTTTCCCGGGTTGCTCGCCTTCAGTCCGGACCTGGTGGCGGTTTCCGGCGGGTTACTGGCAATCGGACTGGTGATCGCGCTCACCTGGCGCCTGGGCTTTTCACCGGTCACCGTGATACTGGCCGGACTTGTGGTCACCTTTTTCCTGGGCGCCGTGAACATGGCGTTCCTGTTACTCAAGGGTGAATGGCTGGGGAACCTGTTTATCTGGGGCGCGGGCTCCCTGGTCCAGAATAACTGGCAGCCGTTCATGGAACTCTGGCCCCGGGTGCTGGTGCTGGGCGTGTTAATGATCCTGTTGATGCGCCCGCTGCAAGTCATGCAACTGGGGCAGACCTCCGCCCGGTCCCTCGGCGCCAAAGTCGGTCTGATTCGGGTGCTGGCGCTGTTTCTGGTGGTTCTGATGAGTGCCACGGTGGTCAGCCGGGTTGGTGTCGTGGCCTTTATCGGTCTTGCGGCACCGGTGCTGGCAAGGCTGCTGGGCGCCCGTACCCTGTCCGAGCGCCTGATCTGGAGCAGTCTCCTGGGCGCGGGTCTGCTGTTACTGGCGGATACCCTCGCCCACTGGGCATCCACCTGGGGCGACGGATCACTGGTTCCCACCGGCACAACCACCGCCCTGATCGGCGGACCGATTATTCTGCTGGCCCTGCAGGGTTTGAAGAACACCCATCATATGCCCGGGCAAGACGACAGCCCCGCCGGTTTCCTGCCCAAAAGACGTTCCACCCTTGTGATTGGCGGAGCCATAGCCGCCCTCCTTCTGAGCACCATTGGTATCTCCATGGGGTGGTCCCCGGGGCTGGACGAGTGGAGCTGGACTCCGATCGCCCAGTGGCACGAGGCGTGGGTCTGGCGCGGCCCCAGATTACTGGCAGCCATTCTTGCGGGCGTGGCCCTGGGCCTTGCAGGAACACTAATCCAGCGAATGACAGGCAACCCCATGGCCAGCCCGGAAATGCTCGGTATCAGCGGCGGCGCGGCGGTGGTTATGGTTTTGATCGTTCTGTTCGGTGCCGATATTGGCCGGGCAGGACAGCTTGGAGCGGCCACCCTGGGCGCCGCAGCTGCCCTCGGTTTGTTGATCATGCTGGCCCGAAAACACCGGTTTGCCGGCAACCAGCTCCTGCTCGGCGGGCTCGCTTTATACGTGTTCATGGACGCGGGCCTTCGCCTGGTCATGGCTTCCGGTGGCACGGTCGCCTCGCAGCTTCTCAACTGGATGTACGGTTCCACCTGGCTGGTCTCGGAAGCCGAGGCCCTGGGGCTTTTGGCGCTGATCGTGCTGATTTCGGCTGGCCTTCTGGCGATTATCCGACCCCTGAGCATTCTTCCCCTGGGTGAAACATCGGCCAGTTCACTGGGCTTGCCGGTAACGAAAGTCCGTCTGCTGTTGCTTCTGTTGGCGGCGCTGCTGACCGCTGCGGCGACGGTGGTGATCGGTCCGCTGAGTTTTGTGGGCCTTATCGCACCCCACCTGGCCCGTGTTCTGGGCCAGCAGACCGTAGGGCGACAGCTGATCGTTGCTGCCCTTGCCGGAGGCTTGTTGCTGGGCGTTGCCGACTACCTGTCCAGAATTGTTGTTTACCCCAACCAGCTTCCGGCGGGGCTTCTGGCCGCCCTGGTCGGTGGCCTGTATTTCCTCTGGGGGCTGAGTCGCCATGGCAGAGCCTGACCGTAAGCCCGGGCTCGGCCAGTGGGCCCGGGAATACAGCCATCTTCTGAGCCAGTCAGGGCTGGACAGGGAATCGGTTATAAACGAGGCGCTGCAACCCTCTGTGGGTGCGTGTAGCGGCCTCTTTTCTCTGGCCCAGTGCCTTGAGCAACCGTCGCTACTGCTCGGCCAGGTTGCCATCGACTACCCAATCGCCGGGCCCCGGGCCGTGCGCGCGTTTGTTTCTGTGCTTCAGCAGGATCTGGCGCTCAACGTGATCGCGCCGCTGACCCTCAGGCTGTTCCGCGACGGCCACGCGCCTTTACCGGACGCCAAACGAATATTCCTGGCCCCGGCGCACGACCAGACACAAACGGTATCCCGATGGTTTCAGGTGCCGGGCGGGGAGCGGGTTGATGAAGAAACGTTTGTCCGGTCCGCAGGCGCTCTGACAGCTGGGTGGTACCCGGCCTTCCGGCAACAGCTGGGAGTCAGCCCTGGTGCCTACTGGAGCAGTATAGGGCTTGGATTGGGGGCACCGTTCTCAGCCGTGTGGAATCGGGCCGAACCGCAAGCGCTTTGCCAGTTGGCGCAAGGATGGCTGGAGCAGTTCCAGAACGATGCAAACCAGTTCATCGACTGGATTCCAGCGGTGTTCGGTGAGCAGACCACGGCAATCCCCCAACGAAAGGGGTGTTGCCTGAAATACCTGCTCCCGGAAGGCGGTTACTGCGGCACCTGTGGTGTGCATCGCAAGGAACGACTCGCCGCACTTACGCCCCAACAGCGGACGACAGCGCCAGGCCAATGGCAACCAGGCCGATAAGCACACCCGCCCCTGCCGCAAGCTTCAAACCTTCGATCATTTCCTGTTCGGGTGCCATTCCCTTTCCTCCCGTTTAAGGTAAACCCATTGGACTCCACTTTATTGCGAATCATTATTATTTGCAATAGTCGATCACTGATCCGTAATTGACCCGGTGCCCTATACTCCTGGTAACGGGAGCGCTGCTCGGCGAAGCCCGCTTCAACTGCTACTCTGAATGTTCTAATGGCACCGGTAGGAACGGAGGCTTCAATGGGTATATTCAAACACCTTGTCCTGACAGGCAGCTTATTGCTGGTTGCCGTTCCCGGCATGGCCAACCAGACCTTTTCCTCCGATAAAGCAGATTTCCGCCTGGAAACCGTGGCACAGAATCTCGAACACCCCTGGAGCCTCGCATTTATGCCGGACGGCTCCATGCTGGTGACAGAGCGGGAAGGAGAGCTGCGAATGATTCGGAACGGTTCGCTGGTGAACGACCCCATCAGCGGAGTACCCGAGCTCGTGGTATCCGGCCAAGGCGGATTGCTGGACGTTATTCTCCATCCGGACTTTGAGCAGAATCAGGTGCTTTTCCTGAGCTACGCCCACCGAAACCGGGACGGCATGACTACCCGGGTAGCTCGCGCCCGGTTGAGTGGTGATCGCCTCACCGACGTTGAAGTCATTTTTGAGGCCCTGCCCCGCTCCGGCGGCGGCCGACACTTCGCGGGCCGCATGGAATTTGACCGGGATGGCAACCTGTACGTGGCGGTGGGCGACCGGGGAGAGATGGACCGGGCCCAGGACAATTCTGACGATGCCGGAGGCGTACACCGGATTACGCCCGACGGTGGCCCCGCACCAGGCAACCCGTTCCTGGACACCAGCGGCGTCAACGATACGTTTTATACAACCGGCAACCGCAATATCCAGGGCATGACCATCCACCCGGAAACCGGCGAGATCTGGAGCCACGAACACGGTCCCCGGGGTGGCGACGAAATCAACATCATCCGGGCAGGCACCGATTACGGATGGCCGACAATCACTTACGGCATAGACTATTCGGGCCTGCCCATTACTGACAAAACCAAGAAGGAAGGCATGGCCCAGCCACTGCATTACTGGGACCCGTCCATTGCGCCCTCGGGCATGGCGTTCTATACCGGAGATCTGTTTCCGGAATGGCAGGGGGACCTGTTCGTGGGCGCACTCAAGATGCGCAAACTGGTTCGTCTGCGCATCCAGGACGGAGAAGTGACGGAAGAGGAAGATCTGCTGACCGATCTCGACGAACGGATCCGCGATGTGCGCATGGGCCCCGATGGGGCACTCTGGCTGCTAACGGATTCACCCCGGGGCAAGGTTTACCGGATGGTGCCGGCTCAGTGAGGATCGTTGGTTCTTTCAGTCTTTTCGAACTGTGGCAGTTCGTCGGTAATCTCGAACCAGTCGGACTTTGAACCAACGAAGACGTGTTGGGCCGGCCCCTTGCCCAGGGGTTCGTTGATGCAACCGACTCTCAGGCGGAGAATCCCGGGAATGGCATCAACACGGCTGTAGAGCTGGCTGCCGCAACGGCTGCAGAAACCCCGGTACTTGCCGGGACGCGATTCGAACTCGGTAATCCTGTCTTCGCCGGTTACGAACCGGAACCTCACCTTCTGCACCGGCGCGCTGGCCGAGAACGCGCTACCGTGGGCGCGCCGGCACTGGCTGCAGTGGCACAGGGCAACCGGGCCGATAGGGCCATCGTATTCAAAACAGATATCGCCACACAGGCAACGACCGGTGTACATGGTGCGGGCCTCACTGGTTCGGCTCAGAGGTTGATTCAGGCGCGATGATACCCGGCGGCCACTTGAAGAACCAGTCTGCCGGCACCACTTTAAGAACACACCACTCGCTAAGGAGGACATTATGTCATTCAGCGCACTTCCGAAGATCGGCATGGGAACGTTCCGGCTCAAGGGCAACGACGCCCGTGATGCCGTCAAGAGCGCTCTGTCCCTGGGCTACCGCCATATCGATACTGCCCAGATGTATGGAAACGAAGCGGAAGTTGGTGATGGCATTACCTCCAGTGGTATTCCGCGCCGGGAAATTTTCCTGACCACCAAAATCTGGCACGACCAGCTGCACGCGAGTGACCTGATCAACAGCCTCCATGACAGCCTCGCACGGCTCAAAACCGACCATGTGGATCTGGCGCTGATCCACTGGCCATCGCCCGGTGACGAAGTGCCCATGAAGGAGTATCTGGGTGCCTTGAGGGATGCCCAGCGCGAGGGTCTGGCAGAGCACATCGGCATTTCGAACTTTACCTGTGCCCAGATGGATGAGGCGAAAGCCATACTGGGCGACACGCCCATCTTCACCAACCAGGTAGAAGTGCATCCGTTCCTGGCCAACCGCAAGGTGGTGGCACATGCCCAGAAGCTCGGCATTACCGTGACCGGCTATATGCCGCTGGCAGTCGGTAAGGTGATGGAGGACGAAACACTGCAGCGCATTGCCGCTGAGCGAAACCTGACGCCGGCCCAGGTGGCTATTGCCTGGGTGGCATCGAGAGGCGTTGTGCCGATCCCCTCCTCAACACGGCCCGGCCACCAGAAGGCTAACCTGGAGGCGCTGGAGGTTGAGTTGAGCGAGGAGGAAATCCGCGCGATTGACGAACTGGACCGTAACGAACGCATCGCTAATCCGGACTTTGCGCCGTCCTGGGACTGAGCCAGAACCCGGCTCCAACCAGCAAGAGCGTAGCCACCGGGGTGACAAGCAACCACCAGGTCTGAAGCACCCATAAGAGGGCGGCACTGAACAGACTCCACAACACCAGCAGCGGCAGGTAGACCCAGCGCCAGGTCCTGGTCACGAGTGCCAGAGCGAGCGCGCCAGCCGCTGCGGTGGTGCCGGGTGCTACGCCAAACAATCCGACGGCCTCCCACTCGCCGGAATCAGCCATTGCCAACCAGGGCAAGACACAGACAGCAAGCAGCCAGAGTACGGCAAGTCTTCCGATCGCTAGCCTGCTGTCATGAACCCCGCCTGAAAACACGGCAGCCGCAAGCAACGCGCCCTGGGCCACGAAGGCCCACCCAAACCACGCCGCCGGCCAGTTAATGGGGCCGAAATAGCCCACCAGAAACCCGTAACCGCTGACAATCCAGGCAAGCGACATCAGGCCGACGGCCAAACGCCGTGCCGCCCTGCTCTGTCTGGAGATCAGCACCGGTATAAAAATGGCCATCACCACCGCCAGCAACTGCCAGGGCCATAGATCCTGGTTGATCCGGACAAACAGCCGCAGAAACACCTGCGGCCCGAACATCACAAAATCCTGTAGCGAGTAGCTCAGCCAGTCAGCCCCACTCACAGCGATCTCACGTAACCCGCCATCCGCTGGCGCTGGCTGGCATCAGGCAATGTACCGTACATAGCCCCCATGTTTTCCTTCATGTGCTCGACCTTACTGGTCGCCGGAATGGCACAGGTCACCGCCGGGTGGGAAATAATGTACTTGAGGAAAAACTCCGCCCAGTTGCCAACACAGGCCTCCCCGGCCCAATCGGGCAGTGGCTCCGACTGGAACCGCCGAAACAGCGAACCACCCTGGAATGGACGATTGACGATCACCCCGATTCCGCGCTCTTGGGCCAATGGCAGCAACCGGTCCTCAACCTCCCGGTCCAGAACGTTGTAGGTCAGCTGCACAAAATCCAGAGGCTCCCGCTCCATAATCTGCGCGAATTCCCGATGCCGGCGACCATGGGATGTGGTGATGCCGATATACCGAACCTCACCGTTCGCCCTCATCTGCTTGAGCGTTTCAAGATGCCCCTGCCACCCCAACAGATTGTGCACCTGCAACAAATCGAACCGGTCAACGCCCCAACGCCTGCTCGAACGCGCCGCCTCCGCCCGGGTTGCTGATTCATCGCCGGTCCAGATCTTGGTAGCTGCAAAAATCCGGTCGTGGCCGTCCAGAGCGTTCAGCGCCTCGCCCATTACATCTGCAGCGCTGCCATACATCGGCGAGCCATCGACCACCGTGCCGCCGAGCTCGAAAAAGGTTTTCAAAACCTCAGTGCGCTGGGTGATTAATTGTTCGTCACCACCAACGTTGAAGGTGATCCAGGTGCCCATACCGATTGCAGGGATGGATTCGTCTGTGCCGGGAATCCGGCGCATGGTGGGAGATAATGCAGTGCTTCCCGATGTGTTTGCGAACAGCATCGGGGCTTTGAGAGCAATTCCGGCGAGGCCGGAACTGATCAGGAACTTCCTTCGAGTAATCTGATTCGCCATAGCGCCCCCACTGACAGAAATTTCAGTGCGAATAGCATGATGCTCAAACAGCGCGGGTGGGTCATCCCTTCTCCAGACCGTGGAGGGCCACGGATGGCCCGACCGAGCCTACATGGAAGTATTTACGGCGTGTCTGGAGAAGGGATGACCCACCCGGGCGGCAGCTACATGGCTGACAGTCTTACCAACAACTCAGTTCCCGTAGTGGGCATCAAGATATTTCAGAATACGGGCAGACTCGAACAGGCCTTCCCCGGTATTGGGGTCTTCAAGATAGGGCACCTGAACCCGCTTGTGCACCTGGAAAAACGCATCCCGCTTGCCACCGGGAATCGGCGTATAAGGCCCCGGCTTGATGCGCTGCTTCGCTGGCCCGATCTCTGTCCAGTGCTCCTTCCCGAGGTTGTGCAAGGTATACGGAATTTCCAGCTCGCACAGCCGCTCACGCACCAAACGTGAAAACGGGCTCCCCTCGAAACTCCAGAGGTGCAACGGCTGCTCCGGCCGCTTGCCCTGGCTGACCCTCAGCCCCCGCATGGCGCTGGTTACCGAGGCTACAGAGCCCAGGACCGGCTGCCAGACCCGGCCACGATAGTAGGACGGCACCGACCGGCCGGCATATTGCCGGAACAGATACTCGATGATTTCCTCGGATTCGTACATGACCGTGCCCGTGTTCTGGTCCGCCAGCAGCGGGAACTGTTGCCTGCCTCCCAGAGCCTCTGCCTGGGCCCGGAAAACCGAACCACCCGTCGGGCAGGGCCGGATGTCCACATCCAGATTCAGGGCAGTCAGGGCTTCACGAACACGACGGCAGTACGGACAGCCTTCCATGTCATAGAGCACAATGGGCTTTTCCGGCTGAGGAACCTTTTTAACCACCAGGCAACCGCGCCAGGCGGTGAGCGACGACGTTGCAACCGAGCCCAGCACGTGGACGTTATGAGAAAGCATATTCGACATAAACAAACCTTTTTTTGGAGACCACGCCATTATCACGCAATCTGACGATTTTCCATTGGCTCCCGGGTACCCATGATGTGATCAAACCAGGGTTTGGTCACGCACCAGTTGGCATTGGGGTTGGGTCCCATATGATGATCATAGTGCCAGGGCAGGTTCTTTCTCGCCCATTCCGGGTCCAGATGTGAGCGCTTATGTACCCGGTAGTAATTCCAGGCGCTGTAGTAGAGAGTACCCACAAAAAAGGGTGCGAATGGCAGCAGCGGGGTGACTGCTGCAGCCCCCGCAACGAGGGCAGCCACCTCCTTGGTTTGGGCATTCCAGGTCAGGGGCGGTCTGCGATAGTCGTCATCCAGGAAGCCATTTCGCCGGACATTTCGGTGATGATCGTGCCAGTGAAACGACCAGAAACTTGCCCGGTTCCGGCCCAGCTCATGAAGAACGTGTTTATGGAATACCCATTCCACGCCATTGGCGGTCAAAAGACCCAGTGGAATACCAATCATGGTGTCCTCCTTTTATTGTTTTCGGAACACTTGGTTACACATTCATCAGGAAACGCCTTTTTGGCCGCGAATTCCATGACTCAAACGCCGGAAAAAGCACCCATAAATCCGATAGAAAAGTCATTGACAACCCGAAGGTTAATTTTTATCCACCTAACTCCATGATTCGCAAGGGCACTTACATCGCGTCACAAAAGTTCAATACAAACAACGACACTACTGCCATTTTTTAACGTCATGTAGAGCTTTTCTGCATAGTACAAACCGGCAGGATGGGCTATTGTTGGACTATAGGAACTCACTGGATAGCGATCATGGTAGCCCCGGGTATGCGGCGTTCTGAAAGTAGAGAAAAAACAGGTTCTGGATTCAGACGGTCTCTTTTGGCATCCCTCACGGCCCTTGCCGTGATTACCACCCCGTCCGTTGTGGTCGCCGAAGACGATAATTCCGGTTTCTCGGGAAATCGCCTCTGGACGAACCAGCTTCAGGATTACGCGCTCAAGTCCCTCCAAAATGAAGACGCCATGAGCATGGCCGCCATTCCGCTGAATGGGCCCGGCATCAATCAGTACATCAATGCCGATGCGCTGATGAGCCCCGGTTCCATCATGAAGCTGGTGACAACCTTTGCGGCGCTGGAGGTTCTCGGGCCCAACCACCATTGGGATACCGATTTCCTGACCGACGGTGTCATGGTCGGCGACACTCTCAAGGGTAATCTCTACGTCCGCTTCGGAGGCGATCCCAAGCTCACTATTGAACGCCTCTGGACCACACTGGGTGAGCTTCGCAGCATGGGAATTACCAGAATCGAGGGAGACCTGATCCTTGATGGTTCCTACTTTCAGGTAGACGGTGGTTTTCCTGCGTTTGAAGACAACGGCGACAACCCCCACGCGCCGTTTCTGGTGGAACCGTCCGCCTATCTGACCAACCTGAACCTGATGCATTTCCAGGTTCGTGCCGATGAGCGTGGCACCCAGGCCTGGAGCACGCCCTCCCTGGGCGAAGTTGTCATCGACAACCGTGTGGTTGCCACTGCAGAAGGCCCGTGCCCATCACGAAGAAACTTTGAATGGGAGCCCATCATTCATGAAGACCACCGGGTGACCGTTCGGGTAACCGGTGAACTTCCCCAGGGCTGCCGAACCACCACCTATCTTTCATTGCTGTCCCATGAGCAGTACAGCGCCTCGTTGATTCGCTCCTTGCTGGCAGACCTTGGCGTCGTGGTGTCTGGTGGAGACCTGAATGGCGTAACGCCTGAGGATGCCCGACTGGTAATGAAAACCACCTCGCCGGACCTGGTTACCATGGTGAGGGACATCAACAAGTGGAGCAGCAACGTGATGGCGCGCCAACTGCTCCTCACCATTGGTGCGGAAAACCGCCAGGAAGATGAAAGCGATGACCGGGTTGCCGGTATACGGGTGATCTACCACTGGCTTGAAAACAAGGGCATCAATACCGCTGGCATGGTGATCGACAACGGCGCTGGCCTCACCCGACACGGGCGGATCACCGCGCGCCAGGGCGCTCAAATATTGGAACACGCCTGGAACAGCGCCTACTCGGCAGACCTCATGGCCTCAATGCCTATCATCGCGATGGATGGAACCATGGCACGCCGCCTGCGCAACACCGGCATGGATGGCGAGGGTCGCATCAAGACCGGTTACCTGGAGGATGTGAGATCGATCGCCGGATTCACCCGCGATTCCAATAACACCACCTGGGCCGTGGTCGGGATGGTCAATAACGATCCTGCCTGGAATGGCCAGGCCGTGCTGGACCGNATTCTNTATTCGCTGCATTTCAGGCCGCCNACCGGGACCGCTATTTCACATGCGGCTTCCGGCACTTCTGAGACTAGCATTCAATAAAAAGCCCCGGCGTAAGCCGGGGCTTTCAAGCTCGATCTTGCTTCCGAACTTACTCTATAACTGGAACAAAATCGTCCATGAGCGTTACCGTGGCGACGCTTTCGGGCCCTTCATTCAACCGGGCTATGGCAGTGTAGACACCGCCAACTTCCAGATTGAGACTTGGGGACTTGTAAAGCACGGTAGCGCCATCCGCCGAAGTTATAAAGACAACATAGTTCCCCTCGGCAACGCCAAGGTAACCGGAGGACTCAGCATAATTGAAGTCGTCCAGAGCAGGCATGGAATTACCTATGAGCGTGTTCTCGGCACCCCCAGCGTCCGTCGGAATAAGGAACACATCGACTGTGGGCGCTTCAATCGCTCCATGTATAACCCTCAGTTTTGCTTCTGTGGCAATTCGACGATTGTTGTCAGCAAAAACCAAAGCATCAAGCCCCTCCGCAAGTACACCTGCGGCAACAACGGTGTTTAAATCGCCGTTCGCAAAATTCAAAGTTGCATCGATAGCAGTCGAAGCAGTCACTCCTGTAGCTGTGACTGCAACACGGTTGTCGCCGGCATCAAGGGGAANGTACTCGCCTGTTGACGGCGCACCAGGCACTGTTTCACCAAATGCTAGATCAGTGGCCGCAGGCGATCCATCGGGCTCTTCGTTGAGATAAATGTCGACATTCGGAGTGGGAGCGGATGAATTATGAACTGCGCGGATACCAGCTCCCGTTCCAATATCGAGAAGTTCGGATACCTCAGCGCCGTTCAGAACCAAAAGACTCACAGGTGAACTTCCGAAGACCGTATTGTCAACAGCGCCTACCAGCAGATCAGAACCCACTGGCAACCCAATTTGCCCACTGTCGAATACAACTCCGTTAGATCCTGCAGCGGTAACCCGGATCTGATAATCGTCCGATGCAGGCAGCTCCAGTGGGCCAACACTTTCTTTAAAGGAGAAGCTGAAGGTAGCTTCAGCAGGGAGCGGATCCCCAAATGCAGTCACATATACATCCACTGGACCAGCGGCAACGGTCTCTGCCTCGGGCGAAAGATGGACAACCCTCAGACGCGCACTGTTGGCATCATCACGGGCACCATCATCCGTCAAGATCAGCGGCTCAATGGTCTCGTCACCAACTTTGCCAACTGCGATCACGTCATAGTTGGTATCCGCACGCAGCGATACGCCGTCAGCGGAAATTACAGTCGCGGTAGCACCGCCGGGCAGCAATCCATCAACCGCGATATCGGCAAGACCGGCACCCGGAGTGAGGACGGCAGCCTGCTTNTAATCAGCACCTGGAACGACAACATCACCGTTCACCCGTACATTCACCGCAGGTGCATCAGAGGACGCATGCAGGACCCGAACACTGGTTGTTGCTGGATCATCATCGTCATCAAGCCAACACCCGGATAGCACAACGCTACCCGCCAAAACCATCGGTAAAGCATATTTTGTCTTCATTTTTCAAACTCCCCACTTTTGAGGTTGTTTACCAGGATTTGAGTGGTTCGAACCTGCACAATTTCCGTCCATGAATCATGCGTCAATGCATTTACGGGGAGTCAGAAAGAACGGATTTGCATCTTTTGACATTTAAGCTTACAGATGTACGCAATTAATCAAACCTGCGCATGGTGAACTCAGTCATCTTCCCGGCAAGCGGGGCGATGAAGGTCACGAGAGGAAAAGCAACGGCCCAGGCAACGAGAAAAGCCGGCCCCCACCGGTAATGGAATTCGCCGTCGATGCCCGTGTTGATGAAGGTGATCACCCCGGACATCAGCAGCGACATAATTCCGGACATGTAAAAGCCAAAGATCNGCTGGCGTAGACGTGAAAGTCTCATTTNGCTCATGACTTCTCCTGAACAATGCTCCAGGGTTCCCCGGAGCAGCATCTGAAAGGCGTGATATGTCGTACACTGATATCACTCAAAAATGAAATGATAGTGAGCTTGCAATCTTTTTTCGATAAGCNTTTTTACCANGACAGGTGCGCCATGGATACTGCCAAAGACTGGACACCCGGCTTTTTCAAACCGTTTGTTCTCATTCTGGTACTGGTCCTTGGACTGGTTGGCTGCAGCTCGACCAAGATGGCTTATCGATACGCGGACTGGGGCATCGTGTGGTGGGTAGAAGACTACGTGACACTGACGGCCGACCAGAAACAGCAGCTCAACAGCGACATTGATCAATTGCGGCAATGGCATTGCAGTGCCGAATTGCCCCGCTACCAGGCCTGGCTGGATGAACTCGAGTCTGATGTTTCCAGCAACCCACCCGACAAGGCCACCGTCGACTACCATCAACAACAGCTTTTCAGTTTCTTCCCGAGTCTTCTGGAAAAGGCAACGCCTGTCGCGGTAAACCTTCTCTCAAGCCTGAGCGATGAACAGGTGCAGGAGTTGGCGAACAACATGGCGCAAAGTCAGCGGGAAATGGAAGACGAATTCCTGGCCGACTCCCCGGAGGCGACAGCCGAAGCACGCGCAGAGAGAACCGCGGAGCGGGTTGAGCGATGGCTGGGGGACCTGAACAGCGAGCAGCGCGACATCGTGCGGCAATGGTCAGCCAATCGGGGCGAGCAGACTGAGATCTGGCTGCAGGGTCGAAGGAACTGGCAACTGGCCTTGCTGGAACTGCTGGAAAACAGAAACGCGCCGACGTTCGAGGCGGAGCTGGAATACCTGATTCTGAATTCCGAAGAGGTGCGTGGTGAGGCCTATAAAGCCATGATGGCAGAAAGTCGGGCTGCCATGTCCTCCCTGATGCACGACCTGATTATGGCAGGTGACAGGGAAACACTGGCCCAGCTCCAGGATCGGACGGTGGAGCTGAACGATGACTTCGAGGCACTGACCTGTTCGCCGGCCTGATAAGCTCGGACGTAGTGAAGGCGGGGTCGGATGAAAGCGGTCATCCGACCCCAACGATTACTCAGACTGTCAGGTAGCCACCGTCGGCATTGATGCAGGCGCCCGTGGTGTAGCTGGAAGCATCGGAAACCAGATANAGCACCGTACCCGCCATCTCGCCCGGATCGGCCACCCGCTTCATGGGGATATGGGCCATNGCCTGCTTCTTNATGGCTTCGTTNGTNGTCAGGGCGCTGGCAAACTTGGTATCGGTCAGCCCTGGCAGCAGCGCATTCACGCGGATTTTCTGCTGACCCAGCTCCATGGCAAAGGACTTGGTCATGGAAATCACGGCGGCCTTGGTGACCGAGTAGATGCCCTGGTAGTGGCCCGGATTTACACCGTTCACGGANGCCACGTTCACAATCGAGCCGCCACCGGCTTTCTTCATCATCTGGGCGCCACGGGCGCACATGAAGAAATAGCCCCGGATATTCACATCCACGGTCTTGTTGAACGCTCCCAGGTCGGTGTCCTCTACCGGCCCGAAGTAAGGGTTGGCGGCAGCGTTGTTCACCAGAATGTCCAACTTGCCGTGGGTTTGCTCAATGTGCCCCCAGATACTTTCAATCTGGTCCATATCACCAATATGGCAGGCGTAGGCTTCGGCGCTACCACCGGCATCCCGGATACTGCTGGCAACGGCCTCGCAACCGTCAATCTTGCGGCTGCTTACGATCACGTGGGCGCCATACTCGGCCAGAGTCCGGGCAATACTCTCGCCAATGCCGCGGCTGGCACCGGTAATCAGGGCAACCTTGCCAGTCAGATCAAACAGATTCTTGCTGCTCATTCGTTCACCTCAATTCGCTATCGGAATGTCACCAGGGCGGGATCATCCGCTTCCAGGTGGCTGTAGTTATTAAAAACGGCCAGGCTGCGCCGGGGGCCTGAATAAAGGACCCGCGACACACTGGTGTTNGCGATCACCTCGTTCAGNCCNAGTGCCCGGGCGTCNTCNAGNCCNAGCAGNTGCTGGGCNATNACGGAAATCGGNCCNCCGGAGGTCGCCACCAGCACATCGCCGCCATCGGCGTANTCAATCATNTCCTCGAAGGCCGCCANAACNCGGGCCTTGAAGTCCGGCCAGCTTTCCTCGTACTCNTGGTCANACTCGCCCGAGGCCCAGCGATGNACNGCGTGCACAAAGGCCTCCTGGAACGCNTTGGCCGGNTTGGGNAACGCCTTGAGNTCCCGCGCCATCACCGCGCGGTCACTCCACTCCGGGCGGTACCGGGCCACCACNGTNGTGTGNTCAAACTCGTTNAAGCCGGGNACNACCTGCATATCGGGCAGTTTNGNTCCGTACCCGGTGGCGATGGCTTCNACGGTTTCNCGGTGGCGNTCCAGATCGCCNCCGAAAANCGCNGCCGGTTCNACTTTGCCNGCCAGCCAGCGGCCAAGCACCCTNCCCTGCTCCCAGCCNGTGGGAGANAGTTGATCNTAGTTNTCNTTCCCGAAACTGGCCTGGCCGTGACGAACCAGATAAATCGTCGCCATTACAGGGAGCTCTCCGCAATCAGTCGCTGGCAGCGCTTCTCNAGATAATTNGCNGCATGGCCAAAGGCNGCGAANCGCTTGTCNTTGGTCTGNCCATGNTAGAANCGGTAATAGATCTGNTGGATGATCACTGCCAGCCGGAACAGGCCGTAGATCTCATAGAAGTCGAAGTTGTCGACCTTGAAGCCGGACTGCTCCATGTAATATGCCACCACTTCCTTGCGGGTAAGCATGCCCGGGCGATGGGTCGGTTGGCGGCGCAGCATCTGGAACGGACCTTCGTCGTCCGCCTCAATCCAGTAGGCCAGGCTGTTGCCAAGATCCATCAGCGGATCACCGATGGTGGCCATCTCCCAGTCCAGTACGCCAATGACCTCGAACGGGTTGTCCGGGTTCAGCACCACGTTGTCGAAGCGGAAATCGTTGTGAATCACCACCTGGGCAATGTCTTCTGGCATCTTGTCATTGAGCCAGCTCATTACCTGCTCAAAGTCACCCACATCGTCGGTGCGGGCCTTGCGGAAACGGTCACTCCAACCGCCAATCTGGCGCTGAACGTAGCCTTCGCCCTTGCCGAGCTTGTCCAGGCCTGCTGCCTTGGCATCCACACGGTGAAGATCCACCAGTTTGTCGATCACGTTCAGGCAAAGCTTGCGGGTATCGGCTTCACTGAGCTCGAAATCCTTCGGAAAGTCCTGGCGCAGGATGATGCCTTTCAACCGTTCCATCACATAGAAATCGCAACCCAGCACGCCGTGATCATCACAGATGGCGATAATGTTGGGCACGTAGGGATAGACCGGCTTGAGCGCCCGCATGACCTTGGCCTCACGCAGCATGTCGTGGGCAGACTTGGCAATCTTGCCGAACGGCGGCCGACGCAGCACATAAGACCGATCACCGTAGTCCACCTGATAGGTCAGATTTGAAGCACCGCCCGGGTATTGACGAATCTCAGGCTCGCCTTGCAGGTCCGGGATCGCCTCTTTCATGAACCGGTCCACGGCTGCGGTGTCCAGTTCCTCGCCTTCCCGGATGTCCACGGCCTCATCGATCTGGGTCATTCAGGACTCTCCTTTTGAATCTTTAGTTTAAAACAGTAAAAAAACCGCGCATTCAGGCCTTGCTGCCACCCATCTTGCTCATCCAGCGCTTGCTTTCCTGATGCATCAGCCAGTCGAAAGCCTTGGGCGCATGGCGTTTGAGCATCCACATGCGGCGCTCCTTGGCGTGGGGCAGTACCCAGAAGCTCTTGTTGTTGACCGACCGGAAAATATCCTCGGCCACGTCCTCGGCGGTTACCGTGGAGCGCTTCATCAGCTTGTTCACGTTCTGCTGAATTCCGGGGATATCTGAACGCATGCTGCTGGTCAGATTGGTCTGGAAAAACGCCGGGCATACACAGCTCACATGAATACCGGCATCCCGAAGCTCCTGGCTCAAGGTTTCAGACAGGGCAATCACCCCGGCCTTGGTCACATTGTAGCTATCCATTAACGGCGCCAGCATCAGCCCGGCCATGGAGGCCACATTCACAAATGCCCCGGAGCCCTGCTGCTTGAACTGCGGCGTGAACGCCTTACAGCCGCGAACCACACCCAGCACATTGATATCGAGAATCCACTCCCAATCCGCCATTGTGGTATCTTCAATGGAACCGGCAGAGGCAACGCCAGCGTTGTTCACCACCACGTCAACGCCACCCCATTTCTTCACGAGATCATCGCGGACCTTTTCGAAATCGGTCAGGCGTCGAACATCGCACTCGACGAAATAACCTTCGCCTCCGGCCGCATTAATCTCTTTCTCGACGCCAACACCCTGCTCCGGGTTAATGTCGCCGATGCAGACTTTGGCGCCTTCTTTGGCATAACGCAGTGCTATGGCGCGGCCAAGTCCGCTGGCGCCTCCGGTTATGAATACTCTCTGAGTCATCAATGCTTCCCCGCTGTTATCTTGCTAAAAACTGAAACCAACTCCGAAGTACGACGGATTTGGCGGAAGGGTGTTTCTGAAACTGTGCGGAGCCATGGATGGCGGAGCCCAAGCGTCACAGGGACGTGCCGCAAGGAGCGTGTTTCAGAAACACCCTTCCGCCGAATCCAGACTCCCGATTCAGATTCTCAATTTTTATATTTACGCAGCTCAAGACGGGCCACCATAGCCCGATGCACCTCATCCGGGCCATCCGCCAGGCGTAAAACACGGGCATAGGCAAACAGCTGTGTCAGCGGGAAATCGTCATCACTGACTCCGGCACCACCGTGAATCTGAATGGCCTGATCCACAATGGTTTGCAGCATGGATGGAATCACCGCCTTGATCATGGAGACCTCTTGAAGCGCCCCCATGATGCCCTTGGTATCCAGTGCCCAGGCGCATTTCAGCGTGAGCAGACGGGCCTGCTCAATGGCCATGCGGGCATTGGCAATGATATCCGGATTGCCGCCCAGCTTGGCGATCGGACGCCCGAAGGCCTCACGAGTCGTTGCCCGCTTGATCAGAATCTCCAGCGTGAGCTCTGCCGCACCGATTGCCCGCATACAGTGGTGCACTCGGCCCGGCCCAAGACGGCCCTGGGCAATCTCGAATCCGCGGCCCGGGCCGGCGATGAATGCGCTCTTGGGCAAACGCACGTTGTCAAAAAGCACCTCGCCATGGCCATAGGGCTCATCATATTCACCGAATACCGGCAACATACGCTCGATCTTGACGCCAGGCGTGTCCAGCGGCACCAGCACCATGGAATGACGGCGATGCTTGTGCGCATTCGGATCCGTCAGACCCATGAAGATGGCAACCTTACAGTCGGGATGCCCGATACCGGTGCTCCACCACTTGCGACCGTTCAGAACCACTTCGTCGCCTTCAACAACGGCCGTTGCCTCCATATTGGTGGCATCGGAAGAGGCAACCGCCGGCTCAGTCATACAGAAGGCGGAGCGGATCTCGCCGCTCAGCAGACGCGGTAACCACTCGGCTTTTTGCTCTTCAGAGCCATAGTGGATCAATACTTCCATATTGCCGGTGTCTGGCGCGTTGCAGTTGAAAATCTCCGGGGCAATGAAGCTGCGGCCGGTTTCCTCGGCAATCAGGGCGTAGTCGGAGTTCAACAAGCCACAGCCGTATTTTTCGTCCGGGAAAAACATGTTCCAGAGGCCCTGGGCTTTGGCTTTTTCCTTTAGCTCCCGGATGATCGGCAGCACAACCCAGCGGTTATCCAGTGAGGCAAGCTCCTTGTGGTACTGCTCTTCGATGGGAAAAATCTCATCCTTCATGAACTGCTTCACGCGGTTGAGATAATCCTGGCCTTTCTCGGAAATATTGAAATCCATCGCCGTCTCCTCGCTAACGGTTGCACGGTGGCGTGCACGGAATCATCACGTTGAGACCAGTCTAGGGATAACTTAACTATTACGCGACTGAATTATTCTTATCGTTTATTATTAACCAAACTTATTCAAATTCTCCAGAAACGGATCCCGCTCATGGCCCTCAACCGCCTGGACCTGAACCTGTTGCACGTGTTCGACACCATCTACCGGGAGGGAAGCCTGACTCGTGCAGCCAAGTCACTGCATCTCACTCAGCCGGCTGTCAGTCATTCCCTGTCGAGGCTAAGGGACCATTTTGACGACCCCCTGTTTACCCGTCAGGGCAACCAGATGGTGCCAACACCACTGGCCCGGCGGTTCCTTGAGTCCATGCGACCGGGGCTCACCCAGATCCAGGGCGCGGTAAACCAGTTTCATGCCTTTGATCCGGCCACCCAGCGTAAAACCTATTCGCTCGGGCTACGTGACATTCTGGAATCGACCTTCCTGCCCCGCCTGATGGCGCGCCTGGACGCCTATCCGGAACTGGAAATTGTCAGCCAGAGGATCGCGAGGCGCGACATGGAGACGCAACTGGCGGCCGGCAAACTGGATTTTGCCGTGGATGTGCTGTTGCCCGTGAGTAACCAGACGTCCCACGAACTCCTGAGGCGCGACCGTCTGGTGGTTCTGGCCCGGGAGGGGCACCCGCTGGCAACAGAGTCGCTGGATATGGAAGGGTACCTGTCCGCAAAACACGTGCTGGTATCCTCGCGGACCGAAGGACCCGGGATCGAGGACTTTGAACTATCGCGACTGGGGGTACAACGGAGTATCCGCTTGCGGTGTCAGCACTACTATGCCGCCTGCAGAGTGGTGGAAGAGACCGATCTGCTGCTGACCATGCCGGAAGCTTACGCCAGAATTATCGCCGAGCGGGCCAACATCCGGATTATGGATCCGCCGGCGGACCTGCCGTCTATCGACGTGCACCTGTATTGGCACAAGGCTTACGAGCGGGAGCCGGCGCTGATCTGGTTCCGGGAGCAGTTGAAGGCAATCAGTTGAGCCTCAGTAGGCGCCAACCACCATCAGGAAACCGAAGAATCCGATAGCCGTGATCCCCAGGGACGCCATTACGATGCCGAGGCCCCACCAGACGGCGGCACCATCGGATATCTCCACATCGTGGCCCCTCAGGGTTCGGTAGAAAGCCCAGGGGCCCAGGACAAATGCACCAACCACCGCGAATACCAGTCCGACGCTGATACCGGCAAAGGTCCAGGTGGCCAGAACCATGGCCCGGTCTTTGACCTGGTCGGTGACACCGTGGTGCTCAAGAAATTTCTTGCAGAAAAACCAGATCAGAGCGAACAGGATGATGACAAAAACCAGTCCGCCGACAAGGGTGATCATTCGGTATAGCAAGGTGTCGTTCCTGTCAGTTTAGAGGCCCGTCAGGCCGGAAACACGGGCTCCGGAAGGCACTCGAACCCCGGTTTGGCGAATAGATAGCCCTGGTAGAGATTGATCCCCTGGGAGCGCAACCAGAAGTATTCTTCCTTGGTTTCGACGCCCTCAGCAATGATCTGGCCGCCAAGCTGAGTCATCATGGTAATGATGCCTGCAACAACGGCCTGCTTGTTCGGCTGCCGATCAATATCACGGATCAATGCCATATCCAGCTTCAACAGATCGGGCGGGCTGGCCATCATGACATTGTACCGTGAGAAACCGGCCCCGAAATCATCAATGGCGGTGCTGAAACCCATCTCCTGATAAGCCTCGATAATCGACACGAGGTGGTCGACAGATGTGGAGGTCAGCTGTTCGTCCTCAGTAAGCTCGAAAATGATTTTCCGGGTATCAAAATTGTAGGTCTTGGCAGCCGCCAGGGTCGTGCGAATACAGTACTCGGCCCGGTACACCGCGTTGGGCATAAAATTAATGCTGAGCATCGGCTCCATGTTCAGCCTGGCGGCAAGCTTGACCGCCTTGACCCGACAAACCTGATCGAAGGCGTAGCGATTCTGCTCGGTTACCTTCGAGAGGACACTCATCGCCCCCTGACCCTCGGTGCCTCGCACCAGCGCCTCGTAGGCGTAAACAGATTTGTTGAGAACGTCAACAATGGGCTGGAACGCGAAGGTAAAGGAAAAATCCAACCCCTCTCCACATGCACATTGCTCGCAACGAGACTCGTCAAACAGTACGGCGGGTTGGTTCACTTCAACTCCTGAATTCAATTCTGGCGGTTTTGCTATGTTTATATGGCGTATTTTTCACCCAATATAGCCGCGATCCCCTCCCCGGTAAAACCACTTTCTGGTTAAAGCGTGTCAAACGGTGGCATCCCCTGCCTACATGACTAAACTGGGGTTTGTCGTTTATACGTGTCTGTCCACAAAAGGAGTTTCCCTAATGGCCCAAACTACCCGCATCGCTGTAACCCCGGGCGACGGCATAGGTCCTGAAGTGGTTGCCGAGGCTGTGCGCTGCCTCGAGACCCTGCGCGCCAAACACGGCCTGGACCTTGAGTGGACTCGATTCCCCTGGCCATCCCACGCCTGGCACGAGGAGCATGGCGAATCCATGCCCGCGGATGCCCTGGCGCAGTTACAGAAGTACGATGCCATCCTTCTGGGTGCCCTTGGCGATCCGGGCCCTATGGACGATCCGGACCGATACCTGCTTCCAGACAGCATCTCACTGGCGCCACTGCTGGACATGCGCAAAGGGTTCGACCAGTGGGTCTGCGAACGTCCGGCCCGGCTTCTGCCCGGTGCCCGCCAGTACCTGGCCGATGAGCGCGCCAAGGACATCGACATGCTGGTGATTCGGGAAAACTCCGAGGGTGAGTACGTCAGCCAGGGTGGACGTCTGCGCAAGGGCACGCCGGATGAAGTGGCCACCCAGATGGAGGTGTTCACACGCAAGGCAACCGACCGGATCATCCGCTATGGGTTTGAACAGGCCCGAAACCGCGCCGCAGACCGGGTTTCGGAGGGTCGCACACGGACATTCAGGACCCTGGATGGCAGAACCTGTGAAAGCCAGGTGTGCCTGGTCACCAAGCGCAATGCCTTGCGCTACTGGGGCGACATGTACACCGAAGCGTTCGAGGAGATAAGCAAGGACTACCCGGACGTGGCCACGCATCATGAGCTGGTGGACGCGGCCTGCATGAAGTTCGTGCAAAGCCCCTGGGCCTTTGACGTGGTCGTCGCGAGCAACCTCCAGGGGGACATTCTGACCGACCTAGCTGCGGTTCTGTCAGGTGGCATGGGCGTGGCACCCTCCTGCAACCTGAACCCGACGGATCCGGATATGCCGTCCATGTTCGAACCTACCCATGGCAGCGCGCCGGATATTGCCGGCCAGGGCCTGGCTGACCCCACCGCCATGCTCTTTACCGCCGCCCGCATGCTCGAGTGGCTGGGCCGCAAGGACCCTGCCATTGCCGCAGCAGGCAAGGAGCTGTTCGATGCAGTGGCTGCAGACCTTGCCGAAAACTCGGGCAGCCGACGAGGCACCCACGAGATCGGCTCTGCGATCTGCGAGCGGCTGTCCCGATAAATCAGGGTTACTGGTCGGCCATGACAAATTCGAGCCGGCCAGGCGCTACCCGCACATCTACCGGCATCATACCGAACATACGCTGGGCGAAGTCGGTTTCGTCCAGTCGGTACACCGGCATGGTCTCCAGCATCTGGGCAACCAACCGCATGACCGTATCGGTTACAGGCTTCAAATCCCCTTTGAAGAACGGAGAGTCAATACTGCTTTCAAGAAGCTGCAACCGCCGGATAAAGATGGCTTTCTCAGTGCTGTCGTAAACCGGCGCCCCTTCGACCTTCAAGGCAATGTCCACGGGCAGCTTCGCCATCAGCGCATTCAGCGCTACCCGACCTCTCACATCGATCACCGCCACATCGCGACCATCTGGTCCAAGGGTAATGTCGGCGTCGTCGAGACTCAGGCTCAATGGCGAACCACTACTCAGCTGGTTTCGGTCGAAGTCGCGAACCACATCCTGAAGGTGCCGTTCCAGCTCGCCTTCGGAGATGGAATAGGGCGACAGACTGGCGCAACCGCTGGCGAGCACCAGCAGCAGGGCCAGAAGCGCACGGAGGGCGTAAATCGGCGTTCTATTCATTTTCGGCCCGGGCCTCGACATGAGGCGTAAGAGTGTCGTCAAAAACCACGTGTATCAAGATGGGTCTGCAGCAGACCTGGCAATCCTCGACATACTCCTGTTCCGGTACCGACGGGTCGACGCTGACATCCAGCGTCTCCCAGCAGTACGGGCACTGAATCAGTACCGAATCCAGGGCGGACATGGCATCACCTCAGAACTGTTGCTTGGCCATCCAGGGGATGACGCGATCGAACGCCTCTTCCAGCTTCTCGCAGGTCGTGGAGAAACTGATCCGAACGGCGTTGGTGCATCCCTCGCCAAAGGCGTCACCGGGCACCATGCAGACGCCGGTTTCCTTCAGCATTCGCAAGGCCAGATCAGAGCCATCGACATGAGGCGGGAGATCTGGGAAGGCAAAGAAGGCACCGCCAGGCTTGTAACCGGTCATGTAGGGGGTCTGATCGACCAGCTCGACCACCTTGTCCCGGCGCTCACGGTAGATATCTACCATATCGCGAACGCACTGCTGGTCACCGGTCAGTGCTGCGACGCCGGCAAACTGGGACGGCGTGTTAGCCACGGAGGTGGTGAACATGTGGAAGCGACGCAGAGACTTGATGGCCGCCTGACTGGCAATCACCCAGCCAACCCGCAGACCCGCCATGCTGTAGGTTTTTGAAAAACTGCTGATGCACATGATGTTGTCCAGATCCATCGAGCAGTTCAGCACGCTGGCGAAGTCTTCGTCATCAAAGATCAGGTGGTCGTAGACTTCATCGGCATACACCTGAATTCCCCGATAGGCACATTCCTCCAGGATGGTCTCCACGGTGCTACGCGGGTAAACCGCTCCGGTCGGGTTGTTGGGGTTGTTCAGGATCAGCGCATAAGTCCTGGGCCCCATGGCCTTGATGACCTCATCCGGATCCAACTGGTGGTTATTCTCTGCCCGGGTCTGCACAAACTTTACTTCACCACCGTTCATGCGAATCAGGGGCGCATAAAGCAAAAACGACGGGTCCGTCACGATAAACTGCCGCCCGGGCGCAGAGGTGGCTGAAATAGCCAGGTACATGGCTTCTGTAGCGCCACTGGTGATCAGGATATTGTCCCGGGTCAGTTTCCGGTTGTAGCGCTTGCCGTAGTAGTCGCGCAGGGCAACCAGCAATTCAGGCAGGCCGGCATCCATGGTATAGCCGGTCTGCCCCGCGTTGAGCGCATCGATGTAGGCATCGATGACGTGCTTTGGGGTCGGCAGATCAGGCTGACCGATGGAAAGATGAATAACATCCTTCATGGTGGCCGCCATATTCACCATGCGACGGATACCCGGCACCGGGATCGCCTGCATGGCAGGGTTCCAACTGGCCTTGGTTTTCCGGTACTTCACTCTACGCGGTTTTTCCTGACCAGTTTCTTTGTTGGCGGCTTCTGCCATAAACACCTCCTGCAAACGGGGCAAATAAGATCTACCCCTGCAGGTTAGTCAGTATGGATGGCCTCTACAAGACAAAAAATCATATAGATGATGTACGTGAAAGTACCGCCATCAACGCTGTGAGTGGAAATTCCGGTGCCTCGCAAGTTGACCCGACAGAGCCTGCCGACCAGACTGTTATTACCCCTCGGGGCAACGACCAGTTCAACGAAGTCATTCATCAAAAAGGCGGAGGCTCAATGACTCAGCACAGCAAACCTGTTGTTACCGTTCTCACCGCGCCGGGAGAGCAGGAACCGCCGGGAATGGACGCAGTCAGGGCCCGCGCCGATGTGCGCTTTGCCTGTGACGAGCCAACCCTTCGCGACACCCTGCCGGGCACCGATATCATGATGGTGACGGACTTTCGCACGGAGGCCCTCGCGGCCGCCTGGCACACCGCAGACAAGCTCCAATGGATCCACGCCACCAGTGCCGGCGTCGATGCCCTGATGTTCCCGGATCTGATCAGGGGCGATGTAACCGTCACCAACGCCCGGGGCATTTTCGACCGTACCATTGCCGAATACGTGCTGTGCACCATCCTCATGTTCGCCAAGGATTTCCCGAATTCCATCCGGCTGCAGATGAAGCACCAGTGGAAACATCGGGACACAGAGCGGGCAGAGGGCAAGCAGGTTCTGGTTGTTGGCGCAGGTTCGATCGGCCGGCAGATCGGCCGCCTGGTCGGCGCCGCCGGTTTAAAAGCACACGGCATCGCCCGCAAGCCCAGGAAGGAGGACCCCGATTTTGTGGCGGTACACGGCAATGACGACCTTTACGAGCAGCTCGGGCATGCGGACTTTGTAGTGATTGCGGCGCCACTAACACCCCAGACCGAAGGCCTGTTTGACGAAAAAGCCTTCAAGGCCATGAAAAACTCTGCCCGTCTGATCAACATTGGACGTGGCCCGATCGTCAAAACCGATGACCTGATCACGGCCCTCGAAAATGGCGAAATTGCCGGCGCAGGACTCGATGTCTTCGAAGAGGAACCGCTGGCAGAAGATCATCCGCTCTGGGACATGGAGAATGTCACCATGACCGCCCATATGGCCGGCGACTTCATCGGCTGGAAACGTGCACTGACGGATCAGTTCCTGGAGAACTTCGACCGCTGGCACAAGGGTGACGAGCTGTTCAATTTGGTCGACAAGGAATTGGGTTATGCTGGAAGCAAATAACCGTGCCTGGCACTCATCCAAAAACAAAACGGGAGCCAAAAGGCTCCCGTTTTATATTCGAACCATCAAAACCAATCAGCTACCAGACAAGGACTGATCCGATGGATCAATCTCCATCTGCTGGATCGCAATCACCGCCTGAGTGCGGTTCCGCACCCCAAGCTTCCGGAACACCGCCGTGATATGGGCCTTGATGGTGGCTTCCGACACATCCAGATCATAGGCGATCTGTTTGTTCAGAAGTCCCTCGGCCAGCATACCCAGCACCCGGAACTGTTGAGGCGTCAGCGATGCCAGCTTCTCGGAAAAGTCGGTGGCATCTGAATGCATTCGCTCGATCTTGTCGGCCACTCCCTGCGGCAACCAGACGTCGCCTTCCAGAACCGCCTGAATCGCCTCGGTAATGGTTGGCAGCGGCGCCGACTTCGGTATGAAACCGGAAGCACCGTAGTCAATCGAGCGACGCATTACCTGCAATTCCTCGGATCCTGACACAACCACCACCGGCAGCCCCGGGTACTGGCCTCGCATGAAGACGAGTCCCGAGAAGCCGTGGGCACCCGGCATATTGAGATCCAGCAGAACCAGATCCGCATCCGGGTGCGACTCTACCGCCGCCTGCAGTGCCTTGATGCTGTCGACTTCCACCGTCTCGGCATCGGGCACCGCCTGACTGACCGCCTGCTTCAATGCTGCGCGAAACAGCGGGTGATCATCAGCGACGATAATTGTTTGTGCCATTCAACAGATTCCTTACAGGTACATGGCCTGGTAACACACAGGCGTTACTGGTTCGCACGACCGCTGATCAGGTCATCGACTACACCCGGATCTGCCAGCGTAGAGGTATCACCCAACTGGTCGTGCTCGTTAGCGGCAATCTTACGCAAAATACGCCGCATAATCTTGCCAGAACGCGTTTTAGGCAGTCCAGGTGCCCACTGGATCACATCTGGAGAGGCGATGGGGCCAATCTCCTTGCGCACCCACTGGACAAGCTCTTTCTTCAGCTCGTCAGAAGGTTCCTGTCCATGTACCAGGGTTACATAGACATAGATGCCCTGACCCTTGATGTCATGCGGATAGCCAACAACGGCAGCTTCTGCGACCTTCTCGTGGGAAACCAGGGCGCTTTCGACTTCGGCGGTACCCAGACGGTGACCTGACACGTTCAGAACATCGTCGACACGACCTGTGATCCAGTAGTAGCCGTCTTCATCGCGACGGGCGCCGTCACCGGTAAAGTACATGCCCTTGTAAGTGCTGAAATAGGTCTGAGCGAAACGCTCGTGATCCCCATAGATCGTCCGCATCTGGCCCGGCCAGCTGTCCAGGATGACGAGGTTACCCTCGGTCTTGCCCTCAAGGATGTTGCCGTCATTGTCTACCAGTGCCGGCTGAACACCGAAGAACGGCACCGTGGCTGAGCCGGGTTTCAGATCAATCGCGCCCGGCAGCGGGGAAATCAGGATGCCACCGGTTTCAGTCTGCCACCAGGTATCCACGATGGGGCACTTGCTGTTGCCGATAACCCGGTGGTACCACTCCCAGGCTTCGGGGTTGATCGGCTCGCCCACGGAGCCCAGCAGTTTCAGGCTTTCACGGGTAGTGCCGTTCATGCAGGACTCGCCTTCCGCCATCAGGGCACGAATTGCGGTCGGAGCGGTGTACAGGATGTTGACCTTGTGCTTGTCGACAACCTGCCCCATACGAGAACTGTCCGGATAGTTGGGCACACCCTCGAACAGAACGGTGATGGCACCGTTAGCCAGCGGGCCGTACAGGATATAGCTGTGGCCTGTGACCCAGCCGAAATCGGCAGTACACCAGTACACGTCGCCTTCATGATAATCGAACACGTACTCGTGGGTCATGGAGGCATAGACCATGTAGCCACCGGTGGTATGCAGAACGCCCTTGGGCGCACCAGTGGAACCCGAGGTATACAGCATGAACAGCGGATCTTCGGCGTTCATCGGCTCTGGCTGGCAGTCGGCAGAGGCGGACTTCATCAGGTCTTCGTAACGCTCGTCGCGGGCGTCATTCCAGGGCACTTCGGAATTGCCGGTCCGGGTAACAACCACCACCTTCTCGACATTGGCGGCATCTTCATTCTTCAGGGCCGCGTCCACGTTCTTCTTCAGCGGAATCTTGCGGCCGCCACGAACGCCTTCGTCAGCGGTGACTACGAAGCGGGATTTGCCGTTCACAATCCGGGCACCAAGCGCTTCCGGAGAAAAACCGCCGAACACCACGGAGTGAATCGCGCCGATACGTGCGCAGGCCAGCATGGCGACGGCTGTCTCAACAATCATCGGCATGTAAATGGTAACAACATCACCCTTCTTCACGCCCAGACCTTTAAGGACGTTGGCGAACTTGCTGGTTTCCTCGTGCAGTTCGCGATAGGTCACGTTGCGTGAATCGGCGGGATCATCGCCTTCAAAGATGATGGCTGTCTGGTCGCCGCGCTTTTCCAAATGACGGTCCAGGCAGTTGGCTGAGGCATTCAACTGGCCATCTTCGAACCATTTGATGGACAGATTGTTGTAATCGTAGGTCGTGTTTTTCACCTTGGTGTAAGGCTTGATCCACTCAAGGCGCTTGCCGTGCTCACCCCAGAAGGTATCCGGGTCTTCGACTGACTGACGATACATTTCTTCATACTGTTCCCGGTTCAGAAGGGCCTGTTTGGCCACTTCCGGGCTTACCGGATATACCTGTTTACCAGTCATTGTGCTCCCCCTTTAGTCAGAGTCTGTTGTCATTGTCGGTTTTGGAATTCAGACGTTGAGGCCTCTCCGGCCCTTTAGACGGATAGTGGTAGTTCACCATGCTAGCCACTACACAATGAATTAGACTAACGTCCTAATCCGCCTGAACTTTTAGCCCAAAAAGGTCGGTAACCCGCAAGAAAACAACGGTAAATTGCGCCGAACGAGAAGCTTTTTAAAGGATAGTTGGATTGGAGCCGATGGCAAACCCGGGAAGGAAACGACCACGCATAAAAAAGCCCGGTCGTTGCGACCGGGCTCCTGGGTTCACGCTGCCTTTTTTCGGGCCTTGGCAGAGCGCAGGCTGTAAACCTTGCGCTCCTTGAGGGCGTATCGGTTCAGGCCTGCCAGGTGGATCTTGCGCAGATAGACCGACCAGTCAATCTGGCGGGCATCTACCGGGAACAGCACCTTGTCCAGCTCACCCATCCTCGATGCCAGGGCCAGCAGATCATCATTCCTGAAGATATAGTCTGGCGCGGTGTAGAAACCGAAAATGGTCGCCAGCGAGCGTGTCGTGTCCAGATTCCGGAGCACTTTCAACTCGCGATTCTGGCCCAGCATGCGCAGAACCTTCCCGGTAATGCTCAGTGGAATGCGCACCCCACCTACGACGGCATCGAAAAGTCTGCGATTGACTGCAATGAAGGGTTTGGTCGGCTGTCGGTAGAACAGCTGATCGTATTCGGCGAAGTTGGCTTTGGATTCCGCCATAAGGTGGTCAATAAACTGCCCAAGGGAAACCGGGTTGGAGCTGCCACTGCAACACTGGTAAATCCGGTGACGTGGCGAATCAGCAACGGCTTCAGCCACCGCCAGGATGATGGCATTGGCCACCAGATCCACGGGAATAACATCGATGACCCCAGCGCGTTTGCCAGGGAAGAGCGTAACCTTCTCGCGGGCATACGCAAGGATAATGGCATCCGCCACCTTCACGCCTTCAATCCAGCCTGGCGCGGGTTCCTCGAGTGCACTTTCAATAATGGATGGGCGCACAATGGTCAGTGCCCGCCCGGACAGGGCCTTGAGCAGGAGTTGCTCACCGAGCCACTTGGTAAAGGTATAGGTATCACTCCAGCCATAATGGTTGGCTTCACGGATGCCAAGGTCCACCAGCTTCTTTTCCAGTGCCTTGCCGGAGTATCGGGAACGCACGTCCGCTATCTTGTCCTCCAGCAGCCGGACAAGTTCTTCGATCTCATAGTAACCTTCAGTGCTCCGGGGTATGGCCTCACCTGCCGGCTTGATCACGGTCTCCGTGATCTGTCCGGAATTCATGCCGTTTACATAGCAGGTGGAAACCTGCAGCACCGCCAGCGACTTGTTCTGTCGCGCAAGCTCGGCCACGTTGTCGAGGCAACGGGTATTGATGGCAAGCGCTTTATCGAGCTCTTCCCGGAAGTTCACACTGGCTGCGGAGTTGACAACCACATCGATGCCGCCAGCCAGCTTTCGGAAACGGTCAGCGGACAGACCAAACAAAGGCTCGGTCACTTCCCCGGTTACGCAATGCACACGATCTTCAATAAAAGTTTCGAAAGCCTCGTTGTCGTCCTGGCGAAGACGATCGAAGACTGACGACGTGGCGATCTCCTCAAAAAAACGATCCCGCGCATCGGGGTGACGTTTGTTTCCACGGATCAGCAGATGAATGCCGCCTATGTCCGGAACGGCGCGAATGAGCTTTTCCAGAACCACCTTGCCGAGAAAGCCCGTGGTGCCGGTAATCAGAACGTGCTTGCCCCGGAGCCGCTCAAGTACTTTTGATGACGCCTCGGGATTCAGCTGCTGTGTTGCCATGGGAGAACTCCTTCTCATTTCAATTCGTTGTCGCCGCATACCCGCCAACCAGAGGAAAGTTTGCGAATCAGATTCGACAGATGTGCTGCATATTGCGGGCCACGATTCAGATTTGTGCTCAATCCTTGCACAACTTTGGTGACAGAGCGGTGACACACAGCAAACTTACGCTACAAAAAGTGTAAAAAAAATGACGGAAAAGAAGGTAGGTTTTTCTGCCTATCAGGAGCTGCTTTGGTCATTGCCGGAGAGAGATCGCAAGAGCTGATCCAGCGAGATATCTGCAGGCTGTTCCTTCAGTATGCGCACCAGACGATCCTGCTCACCAAAGCTGATGCGATCGTAAAACGGCTCGCGGAGGACGGATTGGGGCGGCTCGGCAGGCTCCGCTTTATGTTCGAGGGGTGAAATCTGGTCCGCCAGCTCGCGAAGATGAATGGCCAGATGATTCTTTCGCTCGGGGCTGAGACTCTCCCACTGGAACGACCCGAGACCGGTTTGCACAATCTCGACGGCATCACTGTCCAGCGTGCTCCCCAGCAGTGCAAAAAGACGGGTAAATGCTTCATAACGCAGCATAGGATCGATCGGCCCCGCATTAAAAACAGACTCAATCTCACCCACGGCCTGCAGGCACCGATCTTTCAGGGTATCAGCCTCACTTTCGGTTTCGGGCTCCGGCTTGGTAACTGTTTTGAGCGGGCTCTCGGATCCTCGTTTGGACACCTTGTGCCAGTAGGCTGCAATACCAGCCTTTCGTCTCGGCAACTGGGACAGCCGCACATCAAGCATATCCGCGAGGGTATGAAACTGGCGGCAGGAAGGGTCTGAAACAGGCAGAAGCGCGACCGGCTTCTGGTTGAGAACCGACTGCCGAAGGGTCTCGTCCCGCCAGATACCACCCATATAGTGGAGCGAGATTCCCAGGTGGCGCTGGGCAGCGGCGTCCAGGCGCTGGAACACGGACCGTGCCTGACTGGCGCCCTGGGCCATATTCACCAGAATGCTCGGAATCCGGTTATAGCCCCTGCGCCGGAGAACCTTGATCAGCGAAAAGGCGTCGGTAAGGGACGCGGGGTCCGGGGTCACCACCATGCAGGCCAGCTCTGTCGCGGCAATCATATGCAGACCGGCAGCCTGAAGCCCGGCAGCCGTGTCGGTAATGACGTAATCGTAGCGGTTTTCCAGGTTATACAGTGCCCGGAGTATGCGAAGGCTCTCCGTTGGCCCCATATCCATGCATTCCTGCACGCCGGAGGCCCCCGGAACAATATGCAGGCCGTAGTCGGTCTCCAGGATGATGTCCTCAAGACGACACTCTCCGGCCATCACATTGGCAAGGGTTTTTCTCGGATAAAGGCCAACCATAATGCTGACGTTGGCCAGATCGGTGTCGCCATCCAGCAACAGAACGCGGTTATCCTGCCTTGCGAGGGTGAGCGCAAGATTCAGGGCGACCGAGGTCTTGCCCACCCCACCCTTGCCACCCGTTATGGCGATGGTGCGAGGTTGGTTCGGATTGTGCTTGACAGGTTCTCTGGCGTTCATCACCGGCAATCTAGGTCCCTGATTTTTCGGTTTTCTGTATTTTAACCTGTAAAAATTCTACACATATCACGAATCAGATAATATATTGCTTGAAAAAAGAGCAATAAGTATTTAACAACGACGGATTATTGTCTAAGCTCTTTTCCGACAATAAGAATGAACGCTCCGTCAGTTAATGAATTGATTCGCCCCACGGCAGGTAAGCCTATGCACATTGCGCCTGATCTACAGCTACCGAGTCTTCCGGAAGTCACCTTGCGGGCGCTCGAGGCTTGCCATCAGGACGAGAGCTACCGGAAAATCAGCGAAATTGTGTCTGCCGATACCGCACTGGTAGCTCGTATCCTGGCACTGGCCAACTCCGCCCTGTACGGCCCTTCTACTCCGATCCGCTCCGTCGACCAGGCACTCCTGAGACTCGGCACCCGACGTTTTCACACGCTGGTCCTGACCGCAGCACTGCGCCAACTGCTATTCGAGCTGGGCGGTGACGAATGGCAACAACTCAGAGATTTCTGGCGACACTCGCTGACCACCGCGTTGACCGCCCGGGCCCTGGCAACGCTGACCCGTTATCCGGAGCCTGACGAAGCCTTCATGTTGGGCATGCTTCACAACATTGGCGAGCTGATCGCTATTAAAACGCCAGCCACCGAGGCGAAGCAACACTATCTTGATCATCAGTCCGACATCGCAGCGGAACTCGTTGCCTCCTGGGGGCTGGGGCCAATGGCCGCCGATGCCATGCGCTACCAGCAGGCACTACCGTCGGAGCTACGGGATGCCGGACATCTGGTGAAGCTGATCAGCCTGGCCACCCGACTGGCACTCTCCGATGCCGCCGGCATTGCAGCGGCAGGCACGGTATTCGGGCTGAACGAGGAACTGACCCGGGAGATAAATCGCCGCATCGGCCACGAAGTCTCGGGTATGGCTGCATCGCTGGGGATTCCTCTGGATGAGAATTACTGCGGCGAGAGCGCCTCGCGACAGCTGAAACAGACAATTCTGCGCCAGGCCATGGCAAACCAGGCGATCAACCTTGCCGATCTGACCGGAGAAACCGAGGACATTCTCGCCGAGACGGTCAACAGTCTAACGCTGATCACCGGCCTGCCGGCGCTGTGCTTTGGGCACACAGGTGAAAACCTCGTGCTCCTGTCCGGGACCATTGGCGACATTCCTGACCTGGCGGTCACCGCCAAGCCCGGCGGCAGCGTCCTTACGGAAGCCTTTATTTCTGGCCTGCCAGTCAGCCTTGGTGATCGATCCCCGACAGTACTCGACCGACAGTTGCTGTCACTGCTCCATACGCCCTCCATACTTGCCGTACCGGTTAACAATGGCGGGGACTGCCCTGGTGTCTTCGCCCTGGGCACAGACAACGAGCATCTGCCAACAACCCTGGAACTGGCCGATATCTTCACGGCTCAGTTGGCATCGGTACTGGCAGACCGGGTGCCGGCCCAAACCGATGCCGAAGCCAGTACAGAGGGCCTGGATCAGGAGATCGCCCGCGAACGGCTGCGTAAACAGGTTCACGAAGTCAGCAACCCACTGACCATAATCCGACAGTATATTTACCAGCTGCGAGGCAGGCTTGAAGATGCGGGTGTCCAGCAGGAGCTGGACGTAATCCGGGATGAGCTGGATCGGGCGGGCAGTCTTTTACTGCAAATGAGCCATACTGACACCGTGGATCAGGGCGATGACGGGGTTGAGCTCAATGCCGAACTGGAAAGTCTGGCTCGTATCCTTGAAGATAGTCTGTTCAGCTCAGATAGCCGCAGCCTTCGGTTATCGCTTTGCAGCGAGCCAACGCGGGTTGCGGCTGGCCCCACAAGGATTCGCCAGATTGTGATCAATCTGGTTCGAAATGCCGCGGAGAGCCTGGCGGATGAGGGCGGCACGGTTGAAATACGGACGTCTTCGCCAGTGTGGCAGAACCACCGAACCTGGGTTGAGTTGGAAATCTCGGACACAGGCAGAGGAATACCCGGTGAGGTCAGGGACGCCCTGTTTTCACCGGTGAAAACCACAAAGGGAGAGGGCCACAGCGGTTTGGGCCTGAGCATTGTGAAACAGCTCGTTGATGACATGGAGGGCATCATTGCTTGTCGCACGGGGCAGGATGGGACCACCTTCAGGATTCTGCTTCCAGCGGCCAGCCACAAAAAGAATGAGACCGACTGACGCAGAAACAACGGACACAGACCGATGGCACCTGAACATACTGATCAGCCTTTCAGTCACGGGTTAACGGCACGGATACTGGTAGCAGATGACGAACCCCGCCTGCTCAATACACTGGCTTCGCTGCTGCGTAGCCGGGGTTATGACGTTGCGGAAGCTCACGGGGGCCGAAAAGCCTGCGAGCTGATCGACCAGCAAACCTTCGACCTGGCCTTGCTGGATCTCCGGATGCCCGAGGTCACAGGTTTCGACGTTATGGCACACCTTGCCATCGGACAGCCGGATTGCGGCGTGATCGTGGTCAGCGGCGAAAGTTCGTTCAGTGCTGTGAGCCGCGCACTGCGGCGGGGCGCCCTGGACTACATCCGTAAACCCTTTGATCCTGAGGAACTGCTGGCCACCGTTGAGAGCGTGATCGGAAAAAAGTCACTCCTCGAAGCCCACGAGCATATCCAGATGCGGCTGGAGAAATCCGAGGCGCTGCATCGTTACATCGTTAACAGCTCTCCTGACATCGTGTTCATGCTTGATCAGGACGGTCACTTTTGCTTCGTGAACAGCAAGGTAGAAAGCCTGCTCGGATATAAGCCAGCGGAACTTTGCGGCCAGCATTTCCGCCACATTCTCGACGACCGGGACGTGACCCGCGGGACACTGGCCCTGAAGGGACCAAACATCACTGCAGATAACCCTCGAACCCTGGAAGTCCGCCTTAAAACCCGTGGCAGCCGGCGAGCAACCCGTCATTTCGAGATAACCGCTTTTCCCATCGATCCGCAAACCTGGCCGCACTCCGGTAACACGCAAGGAGGCGGCAGTGGCAACGGCGCCACCTATTATGGGACCGCACGTGACGTTACCGAGAGGAAGGAAGCCGAGGCCTTCATCAATTTCCAGGCCTACCATGACCTTTTAACGCGATTGCCGAACCGTGCACTTTTCAAGGACCGACTTGAGCTGGCGATCACCCACGCCAACCGTGGTGGCCAGAAGCTGGCGGTTATGTTTCTGGACCTTGACCGTTTCAAGGTCATCAACGATACCCTCGGCCACGCGATGGGAGATCGGTTGTTGCAGGCAGTGACCCACCGGCTCGAGAAATGCCTGCGCAAGGGCGACACCCTTTCCCGGTTCGGTGGCGACGAATTTACCCTGCTCCTGCCCTCCATCCACAATCACGAAGACGCGAGACAGATCGCCAAGAAGCTGATTGATGCCCTGCGGGCACCGTTTCAACTGGGGGATCACGAAGTCTTTGTGGGTGTCAGTATCGGCATCGCAATCTTCCCCGAGGCCGGCGAGACCATGGATCAGCTGATCCAGAACGCCGACATTGCCATGTACCACGTCAAAGGCAAGGGCAAGGACGGTTACCGCTTCTATTCCGACAGCATGAGTATCGATACGGCCAACAGGCTGAACCTCGAGCGGGATCTGCGTCAGGCCCTTGAACGGGACGAGTTGCGAGTGTTCTATCAGCCCCAGGTGTGCTCAACAACCAACCGGGTCGTGGGTCTTGAGGCCCTGGTTCGCTGGCAGCACCCGGAGCGGGGACTGCTTTACCCGAGAGACTTCCTGCCCCTGGCGGAGGAAACCAAATTGATAGGCCAGCTCAGTGAGCGTGTTCTCGACCAGGCCTGCCAGGATGTCGGCCGCTGGATCCAGGAGGGCCACACCCACCTCCGGTTGGCCGTCAACCTGTCCCCCATACAGGTTGAGCATCCGCGGTTTGTAGAAACCCTGATGCAGCAGGTAAAGGCCCACAACTTCCCGGCCGGCAACCTGGAAATCGAAATCACTGAAAACGTGATCATGAACGATCTGGAACAGATCTCCCAGAAGCTCCGGGAACTGGCAGCTCTGGGTGTCCGGATAGCGATCGACGATTTCGGCACAGGCTATTCGTCACTGAATTACCTGCATCGCCTACCCATTCACACCCTCAAAGTCGACCAGTCTTTCGTGAAAGCCATCCGCAGTGGCGACGACGGTGCATGCATCGTAAACGCCATTGTCGCCATGGCCCATGGACTCAAGCTGGAGATCGTTGCAGAGGGCGTGGAAACCGACGAGCAACTGGATTATCTTCGGAGCCTGGGTTGCCACCAGGTCCAGGGTTTCTTCTACGGCCCTGCCAGGCCCGCCGCCGAGATTTCCAGAACCCTCGGATCCACCAGAGCCAAAGCTGCCTCATTCTGACATACGATTATCGATTGTCAGACACTCCGATATAAAAGCGCGATAGGGTTTGCAAAGTATTGCAGTACGTTACTTTGTGTATCCTAAAATGCGCATTACTGCACATATTTCTCCCACCCTGTTCTCTAAGCTCGAATCCATAGGCGCTGATTACCGGAATGTCCGACATTCTCGGACCAATAACGACAAAAACGGTGACAGCATCCAAGGAACAAGAACAGGCAGCAGTCATCATGCGCGACAAGTACAAATACATCGGTCCCGTCTACGATTTTCTCAGCAATCTCTATAGCGGCAAGAATATTCACCGCTGCAAAACCGCCATGCTGGATGTGGAAACCGTCCGGCCCGGAGACAAGATTCTGTTTGCCGGAGTTGGCCATGGCCGGGACGCCATTCGGGCGGCCGAGCTGGGTGCAGACGTGACCGTGGTGGATTTGTCCGAAACCATGCTGCGGAAGTTTGCCGAAGCTCAGGAAAAAGAGGCGCCACACCTCACGATCCGACGCATCCACAGCGACATCATGAAAGTGGATGAGTTCGAGCAGTACGACATGGTCGTGGCCAATTTCTTCCTGAACGTGTTCGATGAAGACATGATGGTCCGGGTCCTCGAACATCTGATACGGCTGGGCAAAGCCGACGCCCGGGTCGTTGTTGGTGACTTTTCCTACCCCACTGGCAACCTGCTTTCCAGAATGTTCAAGAAGCTTTACTGGTACATGGCCGTCTTCATTTTCTGGCTGTTCGCCAACAATGCCTTCCACAAAATCTACAACTATCCCGAGCACATGCAGCGGCTGGGCCTTCAGGTCACGGACAAGAAGCACTTCAAGCTTCTGAACATGAACTGCTACTGGTCCATTCTCGGACGCAAGCAGGCCTGAGCACTTTGCTAGAGATTCACCCAACAAAAACAATCAGGGAGCAGCAGCATGTCGGATCAGATACTCGCACTGGACAGGGTTGGCACACTTGAGAGCGGCTCATTCACGTTTACCGAGCGGGTCGGCTTCCTGAAGAAGTACGGTACCCATTCCCAGTCGTTTTCAACGCTCCAACCGGGCATGCAATATTTTGATGTACCGGGCATGGGGTATATCGCCTACATGCGCAAATGGGGCGGCACCTTCGTGCTCTCGGATCCCGTCTGTGCGCCGGAAGACTTTGGCAACCTGCTGGAGAGCTTCCACCAGCGCTTTCCAAACGCCAGTTACATCCAGGTCTCCAAGCCCGTCGTCGATTTCCTGCACCTGCGATTTGGTCTCTACGGCACCCAGTTTGGCAGCGAATCCCGCATCGATCTGGGCCGCTGGTCACTCAGCGGGAAGAAAAAACAGATCCTGCGAACCGCTTTGAACCAGGCAGAAAAAAACGGGATTACGGTGAAAGAGCGTTTCAGTGACGATCACACCCGTGAAATATCCGAGGCCTGGATTCGAACCCGCAAATGCAAGAGCAATGAAATCCGCTTTCTGATCCGTCCCATGGAAATGGACTATCGCGAAAACGAACGGCATTTCTACGCCTATCAGGACGACAAGGCCGTAGGGTTTATCTATTTTGACCCGATTTATCGCAACAACGAGATTATCAGCTACGTGCCCAATATCTCCCGGGCCAACGCCGATTTCCGACAGGGCATTTTCTATACCCTGATGGCTCATGCGATGGAGGTCTTCAAGGCGGAAGGCGTGCCTTATCTGGATCTCGGACTGATACCCCTGTCACTGGATCCTGCAACAGAGCATCAGGAGAGCAGGCTGTTGAAACGCCTGTTGCACGGGCTCTACGAGAAGGGCAATTTTCTATACAACTTCAAAGGCTTGGAGTTTACAAAGTCGCGCTTTAGGGGAGACAACTTCAAGACCTACTGTTGTCACAAACGGTCGATTCCGGCGCTGGAGTTTTTCGCCATGTTCAAGCTGACCCGGTTGCTGTAGCCCCCAGGGGCTCTCCCGGCCAGTGTTCGCTCACCCGTTTGGCCTCCAGCCCCAGGCCCGCCATGAAGGGCGCGATGCCCTTCGGTGCCGGCCCTGAAAACAGCGCAGCGCTCACAGGTTGTTTCCCTGCGCTGGCAACTGGGCCTTGAGCAACATCAAGCCGACCGGTCTGCTCCAGCAGCCAGGCTACCCGTCGGGCAATGGCCTCACCCGAGTCCACCCAGAAACGAACCGTCGGCAGACTCGCCCTCAGACTCTCCAGTAACAGTGGATAGTGAGTGCAACCAAGCACCACGGTGTCCACACCGGCCTCTTTAAAAGGCCTCATGGCTTCGCTCAGCTCGGCAAGCGGAACCTCGATTCCGGAAACCAGGTCCTCTGCCCAGCGCACCAGCCCCGGATGGCCAATACGCTCAATCCTGCAATCGCCAGCGAATTCCTCGACCAGCCTGTCGAGATAAGGCCTGCGAACCGTTGCCGGTGTCGCCAGCAGCCCCATTCGCCGATTCACGGACTTTGCTGCCGCCGGTTTGATGGCCGGCACCACCCCCACAACCGGCACCGCCGTCATCGCACGTAAATGCGGCAGAACCACGGTACTGGCGGTGTTGCAGGCCACCACGATGGCGTCTGACGGGTAGAGCTCGAGCGCTCTGGTGATCAGACCGCAACAACGGTCGATCACAACCGCCTCGGATTTGTCGCCATAGGGAAAGCCTGCGTTGTCTGCCAGATAGACGATCTCCAGTCCCGGCAGTTGCCGGTGAATGCAGGCCGCAACGCTCAGACCACCGACACCGGAGTCAAACACCAGAACCCTTGGAGGTGACTGCCTGCTCAAACCGGAATGCCTCCCCGGGAAATCTCGTGTTCCATGGCCCGGATCAATCGGCCAGAAATGGTGGTTTCCGGTGGTACCGGTGGCGTATCGCCCGGCAGGAACCAGTCGGCATCGGCAAGCTCGTCCTCCTGGAGAACCAGCTCGCCTCCTGCGTAATCGGCGAAGAAGCCGACCATGAGCTGATGGGGGAATGGCCAGGGTTGCGAGGCGTGGTAGCGGATATTGGTGACGTCCAGCCCGGTCTCCTCCTTCACTTCACGGTGCACAGCGCCTTCCAGACTCTCGCCCGGTTCAACAAAACCGGCGATGAGGCTGTAGAAGTGCCGTTTGACCCGCGAGGACTTCGCGAGCAGAAGCCGATCATCCCGGCGTATGACGACAATCACGCAGGGCGCCAGCCTCGGGTACCAGGGAATGCCACAGGGTTCGCACCACTTGGCCCGCTCACGCGGATGGAAACCGGTTTCCTCGCCGCAGCGGCCACAGAATCGGTGGTCGCGCCACCATTGCCAGACCTGAAAGCCGGTACTGAGCATATCCGCCGGCGCATCGCTAACCATCAAAAGCGCATCCCGCAGCGGTACAACCTCCTGATTACCGACGCCGGTGTCCGGCAGTTCGGTCACGAATACACCGCGCCCATTGTAACTGCCCAGAGATACGGAATCGGGCAATTCGCCCCGGAAAAGGCTGCTGTCGCCGCTGTGCAGCCAGCCGTTATCGGGCTTGACCACACCCGATCCCGACAGCGCAAGGATCAGATCGCCGTTTTCCGGCCGGCGGGTCGTCCAGCCCGGTATCCACTGAGTCATTGCGATCACCATTCGATGCATCAACTGGGTTATTGGAAGATCAATCGGGAATGTACCACATTGCCGCACCGGCCAAGAATGAAAGGTCCACCTTTCCGCACTGTACTCAACCAAGTAAACTTGGCACCTGTTTCGTCAACGGAGTTGCCATTTATGCGTCTTTACCAGGGCATTCGCAGCCTGATCCTGACCCTTTTCCGAAAGATACTGTTTATCTGGGTCCGGACTGATGTCAGCGGCAACAGCGTTGAAGCCCTCGCCCTGGATCCCGACAAACCGGTTTGCTACGTGCTGCAATACAGCTCGCTGTCGAGCCGCCTGGTTCTGGAGCAGGAAGTTATCCGTGCAGGACTTCCTGGCGCCACCGAAGCCCTTCCGGTGAAGAACGGCCCGTCCCACTCCTTCTTTTTCCTCTATCGCCGGATCGGTGGCTTTTTCAGGGGGCGTCAGGCGCCGGCACCCACGAACGAGTTTCAGGCCCTGGTTCGCTACGGTCTCGAACATCCGGACCAGGACGTACAGATTGTTCCAGTGTCCCTGTTCTGGGGGCGCTCCCCGGACAAGGAAAAGTCCCTGGTAAAACTTTTGCTGTCCGACACCTGGTCCATCGCCGGCCGGCTTCAGAAGTTACTGATCATCATGGTTCATGGTCGCAACACCTACGTTCAGTTTAACCAACCGCTCTCACTGAAACAGGTGATCGACGAATACCGGCACAGCGAGGAGCGGGCCAACCGCAAGCTGGCCCGGATCCTGAGAACCCACTTCCGCCGGGTTCGCCAGGCGGTACTGGGGCCAGACTTGTCCCATCGCCGTACCCTGGTGGCAGGTCTGGTGCGCACCCAGGCGGTCAAGGAAGCCATCCGGGAGACCGCTGCCAGAGACGACATACCACCTGAGAAAGTCCGCGCCAAGGCCTACAAATATGCGGATGAGATTGCGGCGAGCATGTCCGTTGTCACGATTCGATTCATGGAGGTGCTGTTGTCATGGCTCTGGAACCGGATCTACAACGGCATTGCCATCAACAATATCCGGGTGGTGAAGGAAGTGGCGCAAGACAATGCCGTGGTTTACGTGCCCTGCCATCGTTCACACATCGACTACCTGCTGCTGTCCTACGTGCTTTACAAGAATGGCCTGATGCCTCCGCACATCGCCGCAGGGATCAATCTCAACATGCCCATTGTCGGCCCGATCCTGCGCCGTGGCGGGGCGTTCTTTATGCGCCGCAGTTTCAAGGACAACCCGCTGTACGCCACCGTGTTCAATGAGTACATGCACGTGATGTTCTCCCGGGGCTATTCCGTCGAGTATTTCATCGAAGGCGGCCGAAGCCGCACAGGCCGCATGCTGCAGCCCCGCCCCGGCATGCTGGCAATGACCGTACGCAGTTTCCTTCGGGACCATCGCAAACCCATCGTATTCGTGCCCGTGTACATCGGCTATGAGAAAGTGATGGAAGGCCGCTCCTACCTGGGTGAACTTCGTGGCAAGAAAAAGGAAAAAGAAAGCGTATTCGGTCTTGCCAAGACCGTTCGCAAACTCAGTAACTCCTTTGGTCGGGTTTCAGTCAACTTTGGCGAAGCCATTCATTTGTCTGAGGTTCTGGACGATGTTCACGGTAGTTGGCGCGACGAGGCCTACGACGCCGAGTATCGTCCGAAGTGGCTTAACAGCGCGGTTTCAGAGCTGTCCTTCCGGGTAGCGTCGAACATCAACGCGTCAGTTGCGGTAAACCCGATCGGCATGGCCGCCACGGTTCTTCTTGGCACCGAGCGACTGGCCATGGACGAGGGACAGTTGATCCGCTTGATGGATCAATACGCCGCCCTGCTAAAGGCTTTCCCGTATGCGGAAACGGTAACCCTGCCCGAGGGGGCCGGCAAAGACTGGATCGCCTACTGTGAAGGCATGGGCCTGGTGACGCGCCAGCCGCAGAAGCTGGGTGACATTATTGCCCTCGAAGGCAGCAACGCAATCCTGATGACCTATTACCGGAACAACATCCAGCACCTATTTGCGCTGCCCTCACTGATCGCCAGCCTTTTCGAGAACAAGGATTCGCTGGGCCGGGACAAGATTGTGTTCCTCGCCAGCGTAGCCTACCCCTACCTGCAATCGGAACTGTTCCTGAAATACCAGCCCGATGAAGCCAGGAAGGTCATCAATCAGTGGATTGATGTTCTCATCGAACATGACTTGCTGAAGCCCCTGGACGATGACCGGATCGGTCGACCCGAGGAAGGTACCGAAGCCATGCTGAGGCTCAGGGTTCTGTCCCGCTTCATCATCCAGACGGTAGAGCGCTACCACATCGCTCTGGGCATTCTCCGCAAATACGGCTCGGGCAAGATCAGCGCCGCCGAACTGGAAGAACAGAGCGCGCTGCTGGCCGAGCGGATGTCGATCCTGTTCGGCCTGAATGCGCCGGAGTTTTTCGACAAGAGCCTGTTCCGCAACTTCATTGCCAATATGCAGAACAATGGCGTTATCACCACCGATGACAATGGCCTGCTCTGCTATGGGGAGGGGCTGGATGAGGTGGCGGACGATGCCCGCCTGGTGCTGAGTGTCGAGAAGCGACAGGCAATCCAGCAGGTCACCATGCTGGGTGCCTGATGGCATTTACTGCGGTGGCAGCGCCCGGATGGCGTACACATCGTAGCGGCTGCTCTTGCCCTCAATGCGGGTGGTTGGCTCCGCTCCCTCAATGGCCGATGCCTTACGGGGCCGCTTGACCACCACCCGGTAACGGGCGCGCTCCAGAGCGGCCGCGAGCAATTGTGCGGAATCCTCGTCGTCTCCTACGATAGTGCGGAAAACCTGCATTTCCTTTTTTACCAGGGCCGACTTGTCCCGATGCGGAAACATCGGATCCAGGTAGCCAACATCCGCCGCCTCGGTGCCTGGTCGGGCAAGCCATTCAATACTGCTGCCCTCAAGCAGTCGCATGCGCTCGACAATGGCCGCACAATCCACATTCAGGGCTGCGCGCGCAAGACCATCGGCCAAGAGAGCGTGAATGACCGGGTTACGCTCGAACAGGGTAACCGTGCAGCCAAGGCTGGCAAGCACAAAGGCATCCTGGCCAAGCCCTGCCGTCGCATCAACGATATGCAATGCGGCCCGTGTTTTCTGCAAGCCGACCGCCTTGGCCACCAACTGGCCCGCGCCACCGCCGTGCTCCCGCCGATACCCCATCTTGCCGGTCACGAATTCTGCACGCACCGGTCCCGGCGCACCTTTGCCAGTCATCTGCAGGCCAAGGCCCTGCTCATCCAGGAACAGTAAAACCGGGAAGTCGCGGATGTCTCTGGGGCGGACGACACCAAGATTCGGGACCCCGAGCGAATCGGCAAGAGCATCGGCCTGCAATCGGTCACCCAATGCACTGCGGGCAACAGCGACGATGTTCTGGAAACGTTCAGAGCGGGCGTACGGAGCGGACGGGGACGAGTCAGGCATCAGACCAGAATATCAATTCCGGCCAGGCTACCATTGCCGCCAGTTTCCTGACCGGCTGCGGCAACAGAGGCAAAGGTCGACAGCGCCCTGGCGGCTGGCAGGGACACTTCGTCTGCGCGGAACCGCTCCAGACGGGCGTCTTCAGCGGCACGACGGGCTTCTACACGCCGCTCGAGGCTTTCGGTCGCATTGCGGTCGCTGACAACACCCTGATTGCCATCGGCAAGGTCACGGCGGGCCGCGTCAGGTGTTTTTTCGGGCGTTGATGCCGGCGCACGGGCCGCATCGCTGCGCTCCCTGACCAGACTGTTGTTGCCGGTCTGGAAATTTAAATTGTTACCCGGGTTAATTCCGCCAATCATGTTCAGATACCGCTGGCCGGATGACAGGAAAACGTGAAATGGAAGTATGGAAGATTATCGCACGGAAGAAAAGACAGCTGGTCAGTTTTTACCCAAAGCGGTTTGCCCGGATCTAACCGGGCGGCCGGGGTCACTATCGACCAGGCAGTTTTTTCCAGGCCACTTCATCCCTGATGTAGACAGGTTGAGCCTGCTCCGCCGGCACCGCCTTGCCCTGCCCGAATGCGATCACCGCCAGGCGCGCAACCCAGGCTGCTCGCAGCACCAGGGTTTCATCGACGGGATCAACGCGCCCTGACACCTCCGCTGGCATGGCGGAGCGGTATTGCCAGCCCGGCCCTGCTCCGCACCAGCGCTCGGGGCCCGCTGGCAGTGTGACTGCCTCGGGTGGACAGACCTGTTCCGAAGCCAACGCCGCAGGCAGTCCTGCCCGGGCAGCGAAGCAGCCCCAATACACCTCGCCCATGCGGGCATCAAAGGCTACCGCAATACCGGTTTCCTCGTGAGGATCCAGAGCATCCATGGCACCCAGCGCCACGGCCTGCAGTGAAGACACCGGCACCACCGGAATGTCCAGCCCCCAGGCAAGACCCTGCACAACACCGGTCGCGATCCTGACACCGGTAAAAGAGCCCGGCCCGCAGGCAAAGGCCAGGGCATCAAGCTCTGCCGGAGCAAGATTCTTCTCCGCCAGAAGCTCCCGCACCATCGGCATCAATAGCCGGGTATGGCCTCTGGGGGCAAGCTCAAAGCGTTCGGAGATTTCGCCATCAACAAGAAGGGCTGCCGAGCAGCCCTCCGATGACGTATCCAGTGCCAACAGTTTCACCGGTGTGAAAACCTCAGGTCAGGATGCCAATTTATTTGAGTTCAGACAGGATCTGGTCGCGAATGCTGTCCAGACTGCCAACGCCCTCGACACGGACGTATTTCGGTGCCGCGGCCGGCTCTTTCGACGCCCAGTCCTGGTAGTAGCCAACCAGCGGTGCAGTCTGGTCGTGGTAGATTTTCAGACGCTTGCGAACCGTCTCTTCCTTGTCGTCCTCACGTTGAACCAGCGGTTCTCCGGTCTGGTCATCCTTACCCTCGACCTTGGGCGGATCGTATTTCACGTGGTAGATACGACCGCTTCCCTCGTGCACCCGGCGACCGGACAGACGGCTGACAATTTCTTCGTCATCCACGGCAATTTCGACCACATAGTCGATGGCAATTCCCTGGTCTTTCAGAGCTTCAGCCTGGGGGATGGTCCGCGGGAAACCGTCGAGCAGGAAACCGTTCTTGCAATCAGGCTGTTGAATACGCTCTTCGATCAGCGCAATGATGATGTCGTCAGACACCAGGCCGCCCGTTGCCATGACTTCCTTTACCTGCTTGCCCAGCTCGGACTCGGCTTTCACCGCCGCACGCAGCATGTCACCGGTGGAGATCTGGGGAATATCAAACCGTTCAGTAATGAACTGGGCCTGAGTTCCCTTGCCTGCGCCCGGCGCGCCTAACATGATGATTCGCATAACGCTGTGCTCCCGTTTTAGTCATTATCATTTGAAAAGCTGTGGCAAAAACCCGTGCCTTTGCGACAGCCTCTCCTGCACGGAACAGGTGTCAGCCGAAATCGGCGAAGGCGCATTATACGAAGTCAGCCACGTCAGAGAAAGTCGACCTCCGTATCATGCACCGGAAGTCCGTATTTGCCAGCGAATAACGACAGGGTGTCAGGATGACAGGGAGTTGGCCAGTGCGTCCAGATCCGGAGCCACACGATCCAGTTCAGTATTCAGTTCTTCCACAACATTGGGCGTCAGTCCCAGGCCTTCCAGCAAAGCGGGCACGTCGTCGGGATTGAATTCATCGCCAATACCGCGGTCCTTCAACAGGGCGTTGGCCAGCTGTACCATCAAAACATAGTTCTCGTGCTCGCCATGGTAACCTGATTGTTGATGCACACCGGCCGCCTTGACCACAGGATCAGGCAGTTGCCATAAACGGTGGAGGATACCGCCGATAGCGCCATGGCCCACCGACAGGATTTCCTGGCCATTGCCCTGCCCGAACACCTGCTGCTCAAGCGAGTGCATGCTGGCTTCAGGATTCGCTTCGCGAAGCTCATTGAGCTCATCAAATTCGGCCGGGAACAGATGCCCGACCAGCAACAGGCCAAAGTTGTGCAACAGGCCGCAGAGATAGCCCAGCCCCTTTTCGGCGCCACATCGCGGCGCAATGATCTGGCAAAGGAACGCGCAGTACAGGGAGTGGCGCCAGAAATTGTCCATGCCCAGAATGCCGTGACGGGGTACTTCAAAGGCACGAACGGAAGCAATGCCCAGGGCGATGTGGGCCACACGATCGAAGCCCAGCACACGGGTGACCGCCTCCTGCACCGAATTGATCTGGCCCGGATAGTTGAACAGCGCAGACCGGGCGTAACGCATGATCTGGGCCGTGAGACTGGGATCAAACTCGATCAGCTCTGCCAGCTCACGAGCCGTCGCATCGGTGTTGGCAGTCAGTCGCAAAATACGCAGCGCCAGGGCCGGCATGGGGGGCAGACGGTAAAGTTTCTGTAGCTTGTCGGCCACTTCCTCGAGCGTCAGTGCCTCGCGGTTGCCGTTACCCGGCCCCCGGATAACCAGATGGCCCTCCCTGGCACCGGCCAGGGCCAGACGGAAGGATCGGCCATCCATTTCTAGCAGCGAATGATCAGTGCCACTGGAAAACACGACCTGATCCGCCAGCATCACATCCTCGTCCACGATAACGGGCAGCTCGTAAGCCTGTCCGATGGGCGGGGTGAAGCCGGGATCACAGTCACTGAACAGGCGCATGGTCTGCCGTGCGGTCAGCGGCTGAAGACGGCGACCGGTCAGCTGGTGAACGGCATCCGGGTCCAGGGAACTGTCGAACTTGTGCACGGCCATCACGACACCGGTAATGTCGATCAGCAGAGTGGCCTGTACAAAGCTGTCCTGAGACATCCCCGAGGCAATCACTGCCGCATCCAGGCTGGTGACCTGATCTATCGGCAACTCCCGATAAGTGATGCCCTTGCGGGCGAGAAAACGTTCCAATCGTGCAGCCAGAGCCACAGCTTACTCCCTTTGTTCTTGGTCGGTGGCCAGACTACCCGGCCTTGTCCCGGCACTTTTTTCTATTCTGCTGCAAGGTCAGCCAGTATTCCGCATGCCCGCAGCGATACCTGCCATGGTGACTTTCAGTGCTCTTTCCACCAGTTCCGGCACCTCGCCCTTGCCTTCACTTTCCCGGTCCCGCCGTAGCAATTCGGCCTGAAGGTAGTGCAGCGGATCCGTGTATGGGTTACGCACCCTCATCGAATGCGCAAAGACGGGCTCTCCCTCCAGCAGATCCGTTTGCTCCTTGAGTTCCAGAAGTCGCTCGATACAACCCTGGAGGCGCACGCGAAGACTCTCCCCAAGGGCTTTCAACCGATCATCGTCCAGCAGCGTCTGCTCATAATAGCTGGCGATGCGCAGGTCTGCCTTGGCCAGCACCATTTCCAGCATATCCACATAGGTGCGGAAGAACGGCCAGCCCTGCATCATCTCACGCAATACTGGGAGCCGGTGGTCCTGGGCCGCCTCTTCAAGCGCCACGTCACTGCCCAGCCAACTGGGCAGCATCAGCCGCATCTGGGTCCAGGCAAATATCCACGGTATGGCCCGAAGGCTTTCCACGCCGCCGGTGGCCTTCCTCCGGGCCGGGCGACTTCCGAGTGCCAGTTTCCCCAGGGCCTGTTCCGGCGTGACCTGGCGGAAATAGGGCACGAAGTCGGGATTTTCCCGGACCACATCGCGGTAGGCTTTCAAGGACCGCTCGGTAAGCCAGTCCATGGTTTCACGCCAGCTGTCTTCGGGCTGTGGTGGCGGGGCCAGGGTAGCTTCGATAACCGCCGTGGTGTAGAGCGTCAGGCTCTGAACCGCCAGCCTCGGCAAACCGAACTTGAAGCGGATCATTTCGCCCTGCTCGGTAATCCGGAAACTGCCGTTTACCGAGCCCGGCGGCTGGGACAGTATCGCCCGGTTGGCAGGTCCGCCGCCACGGCCAACGGTACCGCCACGGCCGTGGAACAGGGTCAGATGCACGCCATACTGGCGGGCAACGTGGGTAAGTTTCTCCTGGGCCTGGTACTGGGCCCAGGCCGCCATCAGCTGGCCGGCATCCTTGGAGGAATCCGAATAGCCGATCATCACTTCCTGCCTGCCCTGGCAATACTCCCGATACCACTCAACCTCGTACAGCGCAGACATGCTGTCTGGAGCACCACGCAGGTCATCCAGGGTCTCAAACAGGGGCACGACCCGCATCGGAAACTTCATTCCGGATTCCCTGAGCAGCAAAATCACGCTCAATACATCAGAGGGCTTGCTGGCCATGGAGATAACATAGGACCCGAGGGCTTCCGGCGTTTGCTGCGCCACCACTTCACAGGTTGCCAGCACCTCGCCGACCGATTCGGAGGGCTCCCAAGTTCGGGGGACCAGTGGGCGCCGGCCCTGAAGTTCCTTCACCAGGAATGCCTGGCGCTCCTGTTCTGACCAGGACAGATAATCCCCCAGGCCAAGATAATCGACCATTTCGGCAACCGCCTCCGCGTGGCGGCTGGCCTCCTGGCGGATGTCCAGACGAATCAAAGGCAGGCCAAAAGTATGCGCCCGGCGGATGGTATCCAGCAGCGG
>PBED01000015.1:0-11391 GCA_002718255.1 Marinobacter sp.
CAAATCCCTTTGGGCAAAACCCTTCTGAGTTAAAATTTTGTATGCCTCCGCATACACTTGAGAGGCTACTCAAATATCATGGCGCAAACAAGTTATAACAGCAATTAGACAGAGCGCTTCATGATTGCAGAAATTTGACCGCTTCGTTATTGCGGCTTCTGGATCACAGTACGCAGTGCCCATAAATTTATAAAACAACAGGTTAGCCCACTACAAACTGGCTTTCCATGTAATCATTTGACATCTGTGATCCACGCTACCAATAATACTGTATAAATAAACAGTATTGGCAGGGAGCCGGGACGCATGAAGGGAAAACAACCTCGCTTACGGGACCAGGTTCATGCGGTTATCCGCGTGAATCATTACAGCATCCGTACCGAAAAAACCTACTGGTACTGGATCCGTTACTTCATTCGTTTTCAGCAAATGAAGCACCCTCGCGATATGGGGCCCCGCGAAGTCAATGAGTTTCTGACCTGGCTCGCTGTCCATCGTAATGTCGCGGCAGCCACTCAGGCGCAGGCCCTGAATGCTCTCGTTTTTCTCTACGACAAGGTGCTGGATAAGCCGCTCGGTGAGATTGGGGAAGTTATTCGCTCAAAGAAACCCCGGAAATTACCCGTGGTTTTGACGCACGAGGAAGCCATGCAGATTATCGACCGGCTTGGTAAAACCGACAGGCTGATTGCTTCCCTGCTCTATGGTTCGGGATTGCGGGTTACCGAGGCCTGTCGCTTGCGCATCAAGGACCTGGATTTTCAGCAGCAGGTGTTAACGGTGCGGGATGGTAAAGGCGCCAAAGACCGGACGACCCTTCTTCCCACAACGCTCCTTGGGCCGTTGCACGATCATGTTGACGCCATCCGCAAGGCCTGGAGACGGCGAGATGAGGAATTCCTGCATCCGGTAAGCCTTCCGTTTGCTCTCGCCCGCAAATACCCCAATGCCGGGAAATCGCTGGAATGGCAGTGGATGTTCCCCTCCCCCACGCTCAGCACGGATAATCTTGGTAATGTCGCTCGCCATCATCGCCATATATCCTCTGTACAGCGGGCTGTGCGCGCGGCTGCACAAGAAGCCGGCATTGGTAAGCGCGCTGGCTGCCACACCTTTCGACATACCTTTGCCACGGAACTCCTGAAGAGGGGAACCGACATCCGCACGGTTCAGGATTTACTGGGCCATGCGGATCTGCGAACCACCCAAATTTATACCCACGTCCTCGGACAAGGTTTCGCAGGGGTGCGCAGTCCGCTCGGCTAGCGGTCAGTAAGCCCTCACCACTCCAACTGAGCCCCGGTCTGGTATTCAATCACCCGCGTTTCAAAGAAGTTCTTTTCCTTGCGCAGGGTGGCCTGCTCGTCTAACCAGGGCGAGACGTTTTTTGCGCCCGGAAACGGCTCTTCCAGGCCGACGGTGCGGGCACGGCGGTTGGCCACAAAGCGGAATTGTTCGCTGTGATACTCAGCCGAATAACCGAGAATCGGGTCCCGCAGGATGTAATCTGCATAGGCCTTCTCGGCGGCTTCGGATTCGTCCCACATCTCGCGCACGGCCTTCGGATCGAAGGTGATGTTCTCCTCCTCCACGATCTGGTTCACCACCTTCAAGCCAAAGGAGAAGTGCATGGCCTCGTCCCTCAGGATGTATTGCAGTTGCTCGCCGGTGCCGCGCATCAGACCCCGGCGCTGCAGGGCGAAGATGGGGCTGAAGCCGTTGTAGAACCAGGTGCCTTCGAACACGGCCGCGAAGAACAGGTAGGACATGATGAATTCCTGCAGGTCGTCCTTGTTACGCAGGTTCATGTCCGGGCGCATGGCCGCATCCAGCCGGCGGTTGGCAATCTGGATCTTGCCGTTGATAGCGGGTACCACGCGGTAGCGGTTGTAGATCTCGCTCTGGTCCAGGTTGAGGGTTTCGATGCAGTGCTGGTAGGCCCAGGTGTGCATGGCTTCCTCGTATACCTGCCGGGCCTGGTAGATCTGTAGCTCCGGGGCGCTCATCTTTTCCATCACCGCCAGGCCGATGTTGCGCATGGCGAGGATGTCGGAAGTGGTGAGGTAAGCCAACACGTTCTCGTACACGTGCTTTTCCGGCGCGGTCAGCCGGTGGTGGTAGTCGTGAACGTCCTGGGCCATGTTCACGTCCAGGGGGGTCCAGTGGTTTTTGTTGGCGTTCATGAAGTACTCCCAGGCCCAGGGGTACTTGAACGGTGCCAGCTGGTTGATGTCGGTTTCGCCGTTGATGACGCGTTTGTCGTCCACGTTCACCGGTGCCGGGGCGCCGGGAGGCGCCGCTTTGGATTCCGTTTTTGGTTCGTCGTCCCAATCAAGCATGGTTTTGCCTCGAAATCGTTAAGTGAGCAGTTACTGACAGGCTTCGCAGTCCGGATCGTCGATGCTGCACACCTGGGGTTGGGGCGCGGCAACCGGAGCGGTTTTTTCAGCACCGGTGGCACCCAGGGAGCGAAGGTAATAGGTGGTTTTCAGGCCACGTTCCCAGGCCAGCTGGTACAGGGCATCCAGCTTTTTGCCGCTGGGCTCGGCCATGTACAGGTTCAGGCTCTGGGCCTGGTCCAGCCATTTCTGGCGCCGGGCCGCGGCCTCCACCAGCCACCTTGCGTCGATCTCAAAGGCAGTGGCGTATCGCGCTTTCAGTTCGTTCGGGATGCGGTCGATTTGCTGCACGCTGCCGTCGAAGTATTTGAGGTCGTTCACCATCACGTTGTCCCACAGTCCTTCGGCCTTGAGGTCCCGGACCAGAGAGGGATTCACCACGGTGAACTCGCCGGAGAGGTTCGATTTCACGAACAGGTTCTGGTACGCCGGCTCGATGGACTGGGACACACCCACGATGTTGGAAATCGTGGCAGTCGGAGCGATCGCCATCACGTTGCTGTTGCGCATGCCGTTTTTTGCGATCAGTTCGCGTACGGGAGACCAGTCCAGCCGGGCGTTGGTGTTCACAGACAGGTCCCCTTCCCGGCGGTTCTCTTTGAGCAGGTTGATGGAGTCGATCGGCAGGATGCCCTGCTGCCAGAGAGAACCTTCGTAGCTTTCATAGGCGCCTCGCTCACCTGCCAGCGTGGCCGACGCACGGATGGCGAAGTAGCTGAGCTGCTCCATGGCCACGTCGGCAAACTCCACCGCTTCCGGGCTGGAGTACGGCAGGCCCAGTTGATAGAGCGCGTCCTGGAAACCCATGAGGCCAAGGCCGACCGGGCGATGCCTGAGGTTGGAGTTCCGGGCCTGGGGTACGGCGTAGTAGTTGATGTCGATAACGTTATCGAGCATGCGCACGGCGGTGTTCACCGTCTGTTCCAGGCGCTGCACATCCAGCTCGCCGTTGGCGATGTGAGCCGCCAGGTTCACGGAACCGAGGTTACACACGGCGATCTCGTCGGCACTGGTGTTCAGGGTGATTTCGGTGCACAGGTTGGAGCTGTGCACCACGCCCCGGTGCTGCTGGGGAGAACGCAGGTTGCACGGGTCCTTGAACGTGATCCAGGGGTGGCCGGTTTCGAACAGCACGGTGAGCATCTTGCGCCACAGCTGCATGGCCGGGATTTTCTTGAACAGCTTGATCTTGCCCTGTTCGGCCAGCGCCTCGTAATGCTCGTAGCGTTCCCGGAAGGCGTTGCCGTACAGGTCGTGCAGATCCGGCGCATCGCTGGGGGAGAATAGAGTCCAGTCACGGTCTTCGCGCATGCGCTCGATCAGCAGATCGGGCACCCAGTTGGCTGTATTCATGTCGTGGGTTCGGCGGCGTTCGTCGCCGGTATTCTTACGCAGTTCCAGGAATTCCTCGATGTCCAGATGCCAGCTTTCCAGGTAGGCACACACCGCGCCCTTGCGTTTGCCGCCCTGGTTCACCGCCACGGCGGTGTCGTTGACGACTTTCAGGAAGGGCACCACGCCCTGGCTCTGGCCGTTGGTTCCTTTGATGTGGGAGCCCAGCGCACGGACTGGCGTCCAGTCGTTACCCAGACCGCCCGCCCATTTCGACAGCATGGCGTTATCGCGGATGGCGCCGTAGATGTCTTCAAGATCGTCGCCCACCGTCGTCAGGTAACAGGACGACAGCTGAGAATGGCGGGTACCGCTGTTGAACAGCGTGGGTGTGGACGCCATGTAATCGAACGACGACAACAGGTTGTAGAACTCGATGGCCCGGGCATTCGGGTCGTCTTCGCGCAGGGCCAGGCCCATGGCAACGCGCATGAAAAATACCTGAGGCAATTCCAGGCGGGCCTTGTTCCAGTGCAGGAAGTAACGGTCGTACAGGGTTTGCAGACCCAGGAAGCCGAATTGCAGATCCCGCTCCGGCTGAAGGGCAGCGCCGAGGCGCTCCAGATCGAAAGCAGCCAGGGCTTCGTCCAGCAGTTCATAACGAATTCCCGCCTCGACAAAGGCGCTCAGGGCCTGTGGATAAATCTCAGCCAATGGCAGACTGATGGGCAGGCCCAGGGCAGCGGCATTCTCCAGACGCAGCTGTTCCAGCAGTAGACGAGCGGTGACCGCGCTGTAGTCCGGCTCCCGCTCAATCCGGCTGCGGGCCGTCATGATCAAAGCCGACAGCACGTCTTCCTCGGCGATGCCGTCATAAAGGTTGGTCAGGGCATCGTCCACCAGGGAATCACCGTCAATGCCCTCCAGCCCTGTGGCGGCCTGCTCCACCTGCAGTTTCATCAGGCCCAGATCCAGCGGAGCAATCTCGCCACTGGTCTTTTTCACCGTCAGATGGGGGTGTGCCTCAACCGGCGCATGGCGGGCGCGCTCGCGGGCATGCTCTTCCCGATACAGGACGTAGGCGCGGGCCACCTTCTGTTCTTCGGCCCGCATCAGGGCCAGTTCCACCTGATCCTGGATGTCTTCGATATGTACCTTGCCACCAGCCTTCAGGCGACGGCCAATCGCCTGGATAACCTGGTCGGTCACCCGGTGTACCGCGTCATTGATACGCGCGGAACCGGCGGCGGTGTCGCCCTCAACTGCGAGGAAGGCTTTGGTTACGGCGATGCTGATCTTCGAGGGGTCGAAGCCGACAAGCGTGCCGTTGCGCTTGATGACCTGAAGGGATTCGGTGTCCGTGTGCGAGGTTGGCCGGGGTTCGGCCAGGGCTGAGGCAGACATGCAGTGTTCTCCTGAATACGCGTTGAGTTCCTTTCACCATCGCGTACGCAGGGGCACACCTCGCCATGGGAATGGCTGGGCATAACCGGTCTGCTCACCCTGGGTCGCGAAGGTGCAGTTGGGAGCCGTAAGGCTCCTTCATCCCTGGCAGGTCTTCGGACTCAGGGGCGTGAATCGATAGATTCGGCCTCGTGTGGCGACTTCCCGGCTTTCGCCAGTGTCTTGATGCCACGCTTGTTCCCCAATACCGCTGCGCGTCAGTTCCGGAGTCTCACCGGATTCCCGATACCAGAATGGCTGAGATGATCACACGTTGACCGAGTTGGTTACGCACTGATCACTACATCTGGTATTTGACCAAGGATAGAAACACTATATACAGGTCCACTTTTCAGGACAAGGCACTTTCCGGTAAAAGATCTGTCTGCAACGGAAACACCCTGACNAGAGGAGAGGNACTATGGAGAAGGTCGGATNCANAANAANCTGGGGCCNGCTCCTCATTTCCNTNNTGCTGTCTGCNCCNGNCAGTTCGCAAGAGANNNCANTGACNCCCTTCTCCNANATGCAGTCNCTNAANGANGGCTGGGANCCCCTGGAATTNCCCAAGATCGANCAGCTCAGCCGNTATGAACTGACAACCGAAGACGGNCAGCAGGTCGTGCGGGCNACNACNGANGGCGGNGCGTCGGGNCTNATCGCACGGGTNAGNCTGGAGCCNNCCGATTCGCTGATTCTGCAATGGCGCTGGAAGGTCTCGAATGTNTTCGANAANGGNNATGCCCGGGAAAANTCCGGGGACGATTACCCNGCCAGAATCTANGTNGCNTTNGAGTTCCAGCCCGANAAGGCNGGNTTTTTCGAGCGCGCNAANCGCAAGACNGTNGAGGTGTTATTCGGTGAGTCNCTNCCGGGNAATGCCCTNAACTACATCTGGGCCAATACNCTGCCCGAAGGGCGAGATTGTNCCCAANCCNTACACCGAGAAAACCATGATGATTGCCGTGAATTCCGGATCAGAACAGGTCGGCGAATGGGTCACGGTGGAGCGGGATATCATGGCCGATTATCGGGAAGCGTTTGGCGAGGAACCGCCACCGGTCGTGGGCATTGCCATCATGTCGGATTCGGACAACACCGGTGAAAAGGCCACGGCCTGGTATGGGGACATCCTTCTGAACCCGGATTCCTGAGCCCTGAACACTACTAACGGTATTGCTCGGGAAATCCGGGGATCACAAAGCTTTCTCCAAGGTTTCGTATCGGCGGCACTTCACCCTTTTCAGCCAGACGGATGTAGGCATCATNGAACTCTTCCCGCAGGATCGCTGCCCGGGGATTGGCCAGCGAGAACAGCCAGGTCAGATTCCTCAAACGGATCGCCGATTCACGGATTTTCTCGTCTTTGGGCATGGTCAGGGTTTCCACNACCGGATCCCGATGNCCAAACAGGTAATGGCCTCGGCCAAGCTTGAGCATTTCCAGAGCAGCCCGATAGTTTGGAGCCTGGGTGACGTCAATCGAACCTTCCGCCTCCAGCCAGTACAAGAGCCCTCCATAGGTGTACCCGCCTATCGTGATGACGGTCTTGCCCTGCAGTTGATCAAAATGTGTAANTGGTTCGGTTCCCTCCAGATACCAGGCACTGAGCTGGGTCGCGAGGGGAGTGACCCAGGTCTCNAGAACTTCACCNTTAAGGGCNGGAACGTTGGCCGAACCTGGCCAAACGTCAATTCTACCGTTGCGCAGATACAGGTATACCCGGCTGATGGGCAAGAAGAGAAATTCCGGCTCGTAACCCGCTTCCACAGCGATCTTCCGGGTAAGCTCTATAAAGCTGCCAGCNGNNNGGCCATCGCTGGCCTGATAGGTAATNGGGGGAAACTCCACATAGGCAATGCGCAGAGTCTTGTTNACGGATTCCGACGCGNCAAGGGAGGCGGACGTAAATAATANACCTNCCAGCAATATCCANAGCCGGACAACNNTCAAATGCATGNCTTCAGNGAGTCGGGAAGAATGGACCGGGCAGTTTCTGGNCATGGAATCCGTATTGTTNGGGTCTGTTNAGNCAAAGATTAACAGACCCGTGNAAGATCTGCACTGACACNGCCCGCAAAAATCCNNACANAATGTCAAATATNGTTNATAACCATNTACAGACCNACACCGCCCATTACCAGCATGTAGGGAAACGCCATCACCACCATCTTGCCGTAGGACAGCCGAACCAGCGGCGCTATGGCAGACGTCAGCAGGAACAGGAAAGCCGCCTGGCCATTGGGAGTCGCAACGCTGGGAAGGTTGGTACCTGTGTTGATGGCAACTGCCAACTTCTGGAAATGCTCGTAGCTGATGGCCCCTGCATCCAGAGCCTGTTTGACTTCGCTGATATAAACAGTCGCTACGAAGACGTTATCGCTGATCATTGAGAGCACGCCGTTGGCAATGAAGAACATGCCAGGCTGCCGGGCTTCCGGAAGCGACAGCACGTAATCAATAATCGGCTTGAACAGGTGCTGTTCGTGGATCACCGCAACCACCGCGAAAAACACCACCAGCAGCGAGGTAAACGGCAGGGATTCCTGGAAGGCCTTGCCAATTTGATGCTCGTCGGTAACGCCGGTAAAGGAGGTAATCAGGATGATGACCAGCAGGCCAATCAGGCCGACCTCGGCGAGATGGAAAGCGAGGCCCACCACCAGGATCGCGGCGGCAAAGGCTTGTACCCAGAGAGCCGCCTGATCAGCCTTGGTCCGCTTGGTCCGCTCGTTCTCCGCAAATTCTTCCAGCACCTGACGCACAGGCTTGGGCAAACGCCCGCCGTAGCCAAACCAACGCAGCTTCTCCAGGGCCCAGCAGGTAAATAAACCAGCCGCCAATACCGGCAAACTCACTGGCGCCATGTGCAGGAAGAAACCGGCAAAGTCCCAACCCACGACTTTGGCAATCAACAGATTCTGGGGCTCACCNACCATGGTGGCAACGCCGCCCAANGCGGTACCGATAGCACCATGCATCAANAGGCTNCGCAAGAACGCCCGGAAATTTTCCAGATCTTCACGGTGCAGCTCGATTACTTCGTCATCGCTGCCNGCGTTGTGNTCCTTGTGCTGGTAGCCNTTGCCGGAGGCCACCTTGTGGTAAACCGCGTAAAACCCGACCGCCACGCTNATAATAACCGCNGTAACCGTCAGNGCATCGAGGAAGGCCGAAAGCAGTGCTGCTGCGCTACANAACAGCAACGATAACGCCGACTTGGAACGCACACCCACCAGAATCTGGGTGAANGTCACCAGCAGCAGNTCCTTCATGAAGTAGATGCCCGCCACCATGAACATCAGNAGCANNATCACCGGGAAGTTGGTNAGCACTTCCAGATANACNGCATCCGGCGTGGTCAGGCCAATCAGCAANGCCTCNACNGCCAGCAGGCCACCNGGNAGNAGCGGGTAACATTTCAGNGCCATGGCNAGNGTAAANATAAANTCNGCNATCAGAAGCCAGCCGGCNGTNCCNGGCCCCANNGTCCACATGACAATCGGGTTGGCGANNAGAAACAGCAGGATNACCTGCTTGTACCAGACGGGCGCCTTGCCAAGGAAGTTGTGGGTAAAGCCGGAGATAACGGTATTGGGCATTACGGAAATCTTCTGAGAAAACGGGTTATTGGTATTATGTGCCAGCAGGCCCGCATCCTCCTTGATATTTGCGTACCGGGGTATGGGCCAAAGGTACAAAATGAAGACCGATTTTGGTCTTACTAACAAGCAAATGGGGAATGGGCGCTGATCAACACAGATATCTTCGTAGTATTACTTGATCAACAAANATGTAGCGCGCGTATTTTAACCGATTTGCGTGGCTGTGAGGTCGCTTTGTGAAAAAAATACACAAATGTTCTGGGGGAAGGACACTGATAGGGTCTGTTGAGAAAATGGGTCGGAGCCGGCGCGTCCCTGCGCCGGGAGGATAATGNAATCAGAACCGGTAAGTAACNGAACCNGTNACTTCACGNCGGGTGCCNTANGTNCCNGAGCTGTCGAAAGCCGTTGCNACNTANTNNTCGTCCAGCAGGTTCTGGGCATGCAGNCCNAGCGACACCTGGCCAATGTCGTAGGTAANNGCNGCATCNACNAGGGTNACATCCGGTACTTCCAGGGCNGAATTNNCCGCNTTGAANGCCGCGCCAAAACTCTCGCCGATGTAACGCACNCCGGCNCCCANCCCCAGGCCATGCAGCATNCCGCCCCGGAAGNTNTATTTNCCCCANANNGCCGCTTCATGTTCNGGTGTGTATTCCAGCGGCTCGCCCTCTTCCACCGGNNTGCTGGCTTTNGTGATCTCGGCNTCGGTNTAGCTATAGCTGGCGATCACATCCAGCGCATGGAACAGACGGGTGCGNGCTTCCANCTCNAGNCCCTCGTGAGTTGGCCTCGCCNTTCTGCTCATTGGCNAANNTNGNTGGGTTGGTGGTCANGTAGTCTTCCCGGGTCAGGTCGAACCAGGCCAGTGTCACCAGCGTGTCCGTATTNGGCTGGTANTTTACGCCCACCTCNTATTGGTGNGCGGTTTCNGGCTCGAACGGGTTGCCNGCCGCATCGGTACCTGTGGTGGGGAGAAACGACTCCATGTAGCTCACATANGGGGCAAAGCCATTCGCGAACTGGTAACTGGCACCGGCACGACCAGTGAAGGCCTCGTCTTCCCGGCTAGCTGTGGCGCNGGTGAGATTATTGAGTGTCTCGGAACGGGCCACGTCATACCGGCCGCCAAGGGAAACCGTCCAACGGTCTACCCGGATCTGATCCTGAAGGTAAATGCCGGTCTGTTTGAGTTGTCCGTCCTCGTCTTTAAACAACGGGGCATCAGGGACAGGCGCCCCATAGACAGGATCATAGATGTCCAGGTTACTNGCGGCCCCAAAGAACTGCCGGGATGACACATCGATATCCTGATGGTCNAGGCCGACCAAAACGGTATGTTCTGCCGAGCCCGTCTGGGCAGTCAACTGCAGCTGGTTATCCATGNCCAGTCCGTCAATGCGACCGAAACTNTCNAAGCGNGACCGGGTAATGGTTCTCTGATCCGCCAGCAAGCCGGTGGTGTAGATGGTCTGGTCGTCAANATCGTTACGGTAGTCCCGGACATTCTGACGCAGAACTATCTGGTCATTGATGCGGTGCTCAAACTCGTANCCNATGGCACTCTCGCGACGCTCATAGGCATCGTACCCTGGCTCGCCGGTAAACCGGTTGTCAGGAATCGGGCCATTCGGATTTGGCTCCAACGTGCCCTGCAACGGGTAACGTTGAGATGGCTGGGTATCGTCGTACTGCCAGTGCGCCAATACCGTCAGTCGGGTGGCGTCCGTGGGCTGCCAGGTCAGGCTGGGGGCCAGGTACTTTCGGTCGTCGTTGACGAAATCCACCTGGGTTTCGCTGTCGCGAACCAGGCCTACCAGGCGAACCGCGAGGGTATCACTGTCGTTCACCGCCCCACTGATATCAAACTGACCCTGGACCAGATCGTTGGTACCAGCCTCAACGCGCACTTCTCGACGGGTGTCGAAAGTAGGACGTTTGGACACATAGTTCACCAACCCACCCGGGCCCGCTTGTCCGTACAGAACGGAAGAAGGCCCCTTGAGCACATCAATGCGCTCGGCGCCATAGGGCTCCAGGCTGTAACCGGCGGCAAACCCGGGGTTCGCCAGTTTCAGGTTGTCACGAAACAAGCCACTGGTGGCCACATCGAAGCCGCGTATTCTCAGAAACGTGGTGCGCGGCTCGAAACCAAAGGTCTCGCCTCGGGCGCCGGCTGTATAACGCAGAACTTCGCCCAGGTTGGCCGCGTTCTGGTCCTCGATCTGATCCGCTGTGACTGTGGAAATGGACTGGGGCGTTTCAACCACGTTGGTGGTTGTTTTCGTGCCGGTAACGGTCGCCTCTGCGGTGTAGCCATCACTCGGTGCGGTGCCGCTCGGTTCGGCGGCATCTGCCGATACTTCAATGGCATCCAGCTCGGTAATATTCGCTTCCTGCGCGTACACTATCGGGCTTGCCAGAACCCCGGCTATGGCCACGGCCAGGCCGGACGGGAGTANGTACTGGCGATTATCACGTAACGAATTCATTGATCAGCTCCAAACAACGCGCTTTACANGNTNAANTGTAATGCGAATTATTGTCGTTTANANCCGANNTTTGGTATTCNNGAAGNCAAAAAANCTNTGCGNANTGCTATTTNTTNTGNT